>JBGQLP010000004.1:0-114995 GCA_041500125.1 Gemmatimonadota bacterium | reverse complement strand
TGCCCGGGTCGGCTCACAACTCTCGCCGCTTGTCGTTCGGGTCACCGATACCAAAGACCGTCCGGTCGCCGGAGCCGAGGTGGGGTTTGCGTTTGACGATGCCGCCGGCGGCAGCACGATACTCCCTTCCTCCGCCACAACCGATGCAGATGGACAGGCAAGCGCCACGATCACGCTGGGAGATCAGGTCGGCGCGGTGAACGGGCACGCAACGGTCACTGTACCTCAGGGTGCGTCACCGGTCCAGATCGCGTTCAGCGCCACCGCATTGCCCGCCGATGCCGCTGGTATCGAGGCGGTGACGGGCGATGGGCAGACGGGCCAGGTCGGTTCCACGCTCGCCCAGCCTCTCGTGGTCAAGGTCGCCGATGCATTCGGCAACCCTATCGCGGGCGTCGCGGTTACCTGGAGCTTCACTGGCGGTGGCAGCGTGAGCCAGTCGTCCACTCAGACTGGCCAAGACGGACTGACCTCGGTCACCCGCGTACTCGGCGGCACCGCAGGGCCCCAGACTACGAAGGCGACGGCGGAAGCGCTCCCTGGCGCGCCGTCGGTGACCTTCACCCACACGGCTACTGCGGGCAGCGCTAGCCACGTGCAGAAGGTGGATGGCGATGGTCAGAGCGGTCTCGCCGGCACGGAGTTGCCTACGGCGCTGGTGGTGCAGGTGCTCGACGGTCAGGGCAATGCCGTTGTGGGACGGGCGGTGACTTGGGTGATCGGCGCCGGAGGTGGAAGCGTGGCGCCAGTAAATACTACGACCGACGGTCAAGGGAAGGCGACCACCCGCTGGACACTTGGCCCATCGGTCGGCAACAACACGGTCAATGCGGTTGTATCTGGAGTTGAGACGGTCACCTTCACTGCCACCGCTACCGCGGGAAGCGTGAGCGCTTCGAAGTCCACCGTGAAGGCGCAGCCGGCGTCCTTGATCGCTGGGGTCGGGTTAAGCACCATCACCGTACGGGTCAAGGACGCTAACGGCACCGCCGTGAGCGGCGTCTCTGTTTCGGTGAGTTCGAGCGGTACCGGGAATCAGTTCGATCCGGCCACAGCTGTAACCACTGATGACAATGGCGTGGCGACGTTCACCTTCGGATCTACCGTCGCCGAGCTCAAGACCATCACGGCTGTGGCCGGCGGGGTGACGCTCGATCAGAAGCCGACCGTTACCGTGGTGAAGGCGAACTCGAGTATCAGAATCATGACGCATGACAATCCATCGACTGTCGGACAACCGATCACCGTCAATTTCACTGTATCCGGTGATGGTGGAACTCCTAGCGGGGATGTGTCGGTAACCGCGATTCGTAATTCCTTACAGGTCGCTTCCTGCAACGGCTCTTTGACGCAGGGACAAGGATCCTGCAGCATGACTCTTAACGAATCCGGTAACTACACCTTGCTTGCGCACTACGTGGGTGACGCACGTTTTGATAGCAGCGACGATACCGACACCCACCAAGTCCTGCCAGCGACGAATCAGGCTCCGGTTGCAAATTCTGATGTTTACTCGACACCTGGTGCGGGTCAGGCGCTGACTGTTCCCGCTCCGGGCGTGCTCGTAAACGACACCGACGCCAGTCCTCTAACTGCCCAAGCGGCGACTCAGCCTGTTCAAGGTGCTCTTGCTCTCAGTTCGGACGGATCATTCACATATACGCCGAACCTAGGAGCCTCCGGTCAGGATTCGTTTACCTACACAGCGAGCGATGGGAGTCTGACCTCCGCGCCCGCAACTGTAACGATCAACATCACGCCTTAGGAGCACAGCCCCAGCTTCTCCTCATCGTGGGGCGTGTGATCCACGACATATCGGTCGGAGCCTGCCGGGCCTAACTTGGTCCGGCAACTCGTTTTAATACCGGAGGCTCCGGCTCACATGCACCCGTCCCGCAATGCGACGAGACCTTTCCTTCGAGTGCTCCTGACCCTCACGGCCGCGTGTGGGGGGAGTGATCTGGTGCTCCCCGGCCCGTCCTCCCCCAATGATGCCGGCACCCCGGCGGCGATCTCGATCTTTGCAGGCGACCACCAGACCGCCGCGCCCGGCGCGCCGTTGCCGGCGCAGATAGTGGTGAAGGTCGTCGACAGTCAGGGCAACCCGGTGGCCGGTCGGTCAGTCGCCTTTACGCCGATGAGCTCGGGGGCGCAGGTCACGCCGCAGACGGTGAGCACCGACGCCAACGGCCTGGCCGGCGCGGTCTGGGTCTTGGGTACAGCCAGCGCCACTCAGGAGGTGGTCGTCCAGGTAGTCGGTGGCGATCAGCTTCAAGTCCGCTTTTCGGCGACCGCTCAGCCCGGTGGAGGTAATCAGCCGCCCACGGCAGTGAGCGATGAGTACACCACCCTGGAAGGTGGCGACCACGTCCTCGCCGTCGGCTCGGCGGACGGGGTGCTGCAGAACGATCGCGACCCGGAGGGCGGTAGCCTTACCGCGTCGGACGCCAGCGACCCACCCAACGGCAAGGTCTCGCTCAACCGGGACGGATCGTTCAACTACACCCCTGCATCCGGCTTCTTTGGCGATGATCACTTCACCTACCAGGCCAACGATCCATCGGGAAGCTCCAGCACGGCCACGGTGACCATTCACGTGCTGCCGGTCAACGACTCGCCTCGATTCAGCATCAAAGTCCACGATGTGAAAGTGGGGCGGGGGCAGACACCGCACACGATTAGCCGCTTTGCCGTGAACGTCAGCCCCGGTGCCGACAACGAGAGCGATCAGGTCCTCACCTTCGAGGTGATCGCCAACTCCAACCCAGGGCTCTTTGCGTCGGGTCCGACCATCACCCGAGATGGTCAGGGGGACACGGCTACTCTGACCTTTACCCCGGCCGGGGACCAGAAGGACTCCGCCGACATCACGGTCGTGCTCCGGGACAATGGCGGCACCGCCAACGGCGGAGCCGATACCAGCCGTTCGCAAACTTTCCGCATCAGCATCAAATGAAGACCTGTGATCCAGGCCATCGGCTTTCTCGTTGTCTCGGAAGCTTCGGCACCGCTCTGGGCAGGCTACCCGGCTGGGATTCCGCGCGCAACCGTCGGGGACTCGGGAAGGCAGGAAGATCTCCCCTCCGGTCGAGGTGGTGATCCGGGATGCTCAGGGGAACCGGTTCACCGAGAGGGAGATCGAGGTTAAGCTTGAGTTGACCGGCGATCATGACGGGCGCCTCGGTGGCGACAAGACCGAGCGCACCAGATCAGGGGTCGCGACCTTCTCCGATTTGAGCGTAGGCCGCCGGGGGACGTATCGCCTTCATGCCACTGCCGAGGGACTCCAAGCAGCCGACAGCGGTCGCTTCGACGTTAACTCCAAACCCGGGGGCGGCGACTAAGCGCCGAATCGCCCTGGCCTGGGGTCTCGCGCTTCTCGCTGCCTGCGGTGGCGGGGACCTCCTCCTTCCTAAAGACGGCGAGCCCGCCCACATCGCAGCCTATCGAGGCGATAGCCAGCAGGCTGCGGTGGGCCAGCCCTTACCCGATTCACTGGTGGTGAGAGTCACCGATCCGACCGACCGTCCAGTGGCCGATGTGGAGGTGGTCTTCGTCCCTCCGGCCGGGGCCGAGGTATCGCCGGCTGGCTCGGTTCGTACCGGACCGAACGGTGAGGCAGCGGTTCGATATACTCTGAGCACTTCCGCAGGTGAGCAACTGATCGAAGCCCGGGCTGCCGCCATCACTCCGACATCCTCGTCTAGCACGACGTTCAAGGCCATCGCCCAGGCGGGCGCCGCCGAAGGGCTCGTCACCGCGAGCGGAGACGGGCAGAGCGGCCAGGTGTCTGCTGTCCTGGCTGAGTCGCTCGCGGTTCGCGCTGTCGATCACTTTGGCAATGGCGTTGCCGGTGTCGAGGTAACCTGGCAGGCGAGCGGCGGCGGATCCGTCAGCCCTCGGTCAGTCACCACCGGAGCCGACGGGCGCGCCGCTACCCAACTGACGCTAGGCGACCGGCCGGGTGCCTACCGGCCCGCCGCGATGGTCCAAGGGCTCGAAGGCTCACCCCTCTCCTTTACCGTCACGGCAGTCGGTCCCGAGCTCAGCCTGGTGACGCCGCCATCGGCTACCGCGGCTGCCGGCATTGCCTTCGAGCAGCAGCCCGAGCTCCAGCTTCAAGACCCGCTCGGTGCTCCGCTCCATCGGGCCGACGTCAACGTTACCGTCCAGATAGCCGGTAGCGACGGCTCGCTGGGCGGGAGGACCACGGCCACCAGCGACGCCAACGGCCGGGTTCGCTTCTCCGATTTGGAGCTTCGGGGGCCCGTCGGGACCAGGACCCTCATCTTCGCCGCCGATGGATTCACCCCGGTCACGTCCAGTCCGATAACTGTTACGGCAGGACCACCGGCCGCCGGAGCGAGCTCGGCCACGGTGCCGAACGGCACGGCCGGCGCGCCGACGACGATTCAAATTCAGGTCGCCGATCAATTCGGAAACCCGGTGGCGGGCGCGGCGGCCGGTATCTCGATCACGGTGGCAGGCGCTAATCCATCTGGTGGGCTCGCGGCAACCGAGGTGGGAGGCGGATTGTACTCGGCCCTGTATGTCCCGGTCCACGGCGGCAACGATGAGGTCGGTATTCAAGTGAATGGACTGACCCTTGCAGGCAGCCCCTTCACCAGCATGGTGGTTCCGGGCCCGAGCGATCCGGCCCACAGCACTGCCGAAGTGACGGCGACCCCAACTGTTTTCTACTTCACGATCAGAATTGTGGTCACTGCTCGCGATGCCCAGGGGAACCCGACAGGCGTAGGTGGCGATCGAGTGCAGTTGGCTATTGACGGCGCCCCGCCCGCCGCTGCGGCGGACAACGGAAACGGCACGTATTCGGCGGAGTTTATCAGCTTTTCTCCCAACCATACGGTAGCAATTACGCTTAACGACAGTCCCATTCAAGGCAGTCCATATACGACGCCGTAAAGTACTGCTTAGTTACGCTGTCCTAATCACTTACGAGTAGTCAGCAGGGTTGACGCCCCGGTCGCTCAAGAGTATCTTGCTCCGCCTTGTTGCGCCCTGGTGGTGAAACTGGTAGACACGCTATCTTGAGGGGGTAGTGCCGAAAGGCGTCGCGGTTCGAATCCGCGCCAGGGCATCCGACGTCTCGCCACTGTAGCTCAGGGGTAGAGCTCTCGATTCGTAATCGAGCGGTCGTCGGTTCGAATCCGACCAGTGGCTCTCCGAGTCTCTCAGTCCCGCACTACCGATCGTCCCGATCGTCCCGCTCGAACCGCGCCATCCCCCGCAAGACAATCAGCAGTATCACCGCGCTCCCGACTGCCACAACCAAGTGTCCCAGTCCGGCCGCGATTCCGATGGCAGCCGTGGCCCATATCGAGGCCGCCGTCGTGAGTCCCAACACGTGCTCCCGGCTCTTGTCGACGAAAATGACGCCGCCGCCGAGGAACCCAATGCCGATGGCCTTCGGCTCGAACGTCGAATTCCATCCCCGATGGGCTAGCCGGCCTGTGAGGACCAGTGCGTCGAGCGACAGTGGCCACAAGCCACCGGCCGGGTGTTTTCATCCGTCGGGTCGGTGGTGAGGGCTGTCACGGTAAAGCTGAATCCACAGTTCAAGCATCGTAGGGTGACCGTCACCTGGGCTCTCCTGAGAACGCTGCACCAGCATGGCACGTCCGCCCTCAGCCTGCCGTGTTCGGCGCCACACCCCGGATCGCCTCGGCCTCACACTTCTCACCCTCGGTCCTGGACTGCATCTTAGCTGGGCTGGCCTGGCCAGCCACAGGACATTGAGGCTGCGATGATCTCTTGCCAAACTCTCGGCCCGGTGGGGCTGAGCATGGACGGTGGCCCCGCGCCGCCGGAGCTGATGTGGCGCAAGCATCTGGCGCTGCTGATCTATCTCGCGCGCTCGCCTCGCGGACGCACCCGCGAGCATCTGGTGGGGTTGTTGTGGCCGGAGAAGCCTGAGCCCGCCGCCCGCCATTCGCTCAACGAGGCCATCCGGGTACTGCGTCGCTATCTGGGCGATACCAGCGTTGACACCACCGGCGGGCAAGTTCGGCTGGCACCCGACGGGGTCAGCCTCGACGTCGAACGGCTCGAGGAGCTGGCCGGCGTCGGCGACTGGGAAGCGGCCGCGGGACTCGTCGCCGGCGACTTTCTCGAAGGTTTCGCCATCGCCGGCGCGTCCGAGTTCGAGGACTGGCTGGCGACCGAGCGCTCGACGGTCCGGCATCGTTCGGTTGACGTGCTGGTCCACCACAGCGACGAGTTGGTCAGAGCCGGGCAGGCCTCCGAGGCGGCCGTGGTAGCGCACCGCGCGCTGACGCTGGACCCGTTGTCGGAGCACGCGCTCCAGGCGACCATGCGAAGCCTCGTGCTCGCCGGTGATCGGACCAGCGCCCTGGAGCGGTACGACGCCTTCGCCAACCGGCTCAAGCGTGAGGTCGGGACTGCGCCGACCGCGGCGACTCAGGCTCTGGCCGAACGAGTCCGGCACGAGCGCTCGATCCGGCCTCCGATCCGGACCAAGGCCGGCGAGCAAAAGGAGAGCGAGTCCCGGGTCTCGCTCGTGGGACGGCAGGCGGAGCTCTCCGTGCTCATGGATGCCGCGGGTGCGGCGTGTCGGGAGCGGGCGTCTTGCGCACTGGTAATCGAGGGAGAGAGCGGAGTAGGGAAGACCCGCCTGACCGAGGAGCTCCTGGCGCGGCTGCGTCTGGATGGAGTCACGGTCGCGGCAGTGCGCGCGGTCGAAGCTGATCAGGAGGAGGAGTGGAGTGGGCTGGTCGGGCTCGCCCGGAGCGGACTGCTCCAGGCGGGCGGACTGGCGGCCGCCCCCGCGCGAGCCCTTGCCGTGTTCGCCGATGCGAGTCCCGAGTGGGGAGACCGCTTTCCCAATCTGCCCCGAGACGGCGCGCCGCTGTCACTTGGGCGAGCCCTGAGCGAGATCCTGCGAGCTGCGGCGGACGAACAGCCGGTGGCGCTCGCCGTGGACGACTCTCAGTGGCTGGACCAGGCGTCGATGCTGGCCCTCCTCGCTGCGCTCCGTGATCTCGAGTCTGCCCCGTTCATCCTGATCTTCGCTACCGACTCGGTCCCGCCCCGGATCGAGCTCGACGATCTGCGCAGCCGGCTCGGCCGCAACGTGCGGGGCGCGGTGGTGCGGCTCCGGCCGCTCGATTGGGCCGCGCTCAGGGTCCTGGCGAGACGGATGTTGCCCGGATTCAGCGAGCTCGAGATCGAGCGGGTAGTGCGGCGGGTTGCCACCGACTCGGCAGGTCTTCCGCTCCTGGCAGTTGAGCTGCTGCGCGCGGTGGCTCTGGGGCTCGACCTGCGCGGCGACGCCGGGGCTTGGCCGGACCCATACAAGACGCTGGATCAGACCCTTCCCGGCGACCTGCCCGACACCGTACTCGCAGCGATTCGGGTGGACTTCCGACGTTTGAGCTCCCCCGCTCAGCGCGCTTTGTCGGCAGCGGCAGTGCTGGGAGACCGAGTCTCGCTGGATATGCTCGCCCGGGTGCTGGGCTCCCTACCGGAGGAGGTCGCCAAGGCCCTGGATGAGCTCGAATGGCACCGCTGGCTGGTGTACGACCCTCGGGGGTACACCTTCGTCGCCCGAATCGTACGCCAGGTAATTGCGCAAGACATGCTCACCCCCGGCCAGCGCCAGCGGGTGCTCGAGGCCGCGGGGATGTCGCAGCCCTCGACAATTGAGACTTAGATCCGGCCGGTGCTCAACAGGGAATGCAGCGGATGGTTGCGGTACAGCGGCTGGAGGGAGAGATAGCGGACCATGGCCCGGGTCCCCGGCACCAAGAGCTCGTAGCGATCCAGCAGGATGAGCGAGCTCTCCGACGTCTCGGACGTGCTCGCCGTGGTCTGAAGGAAGTTGATGGCAAAGGCGATGGCTTCTGCCTGCTGCTCCGTGGGATCACCGTAGCCATAGCGCTTCGGATCCCTGATCGGAGGCACGCCGTTCCAGAGCATCCTCAGCTGAGTCCTAGACCTTCTCTGCCAGCGATGTCCCAGCTCGTGGGCCAGCGTGTGACGCAGCTGGGTCTGGCCGATCATCCGCGCCGGATCCAGCGCCAAGGAATCCCGCGACGCGATATACTCACCCAGCCGCCCAGCGGTGCGTCCCCGCCGGCCAACCAACCCGATTGCGGACCGGGGCTGGCCGAACAAGGCATAGAGTGAATCGGCGAAGGCGCCGGTGGCGATCGCCTGGGCTGTCTTCCAGAGCGCAGCAGAGTCGGCGCCACTGACCAGCGGCCGCTCTCTCGTCCACTCCGTAGGCTTCAGGCTGTCCAGCCAGGCCGGGTGCGCCGCTACTTCCAGCAGCGGACCCGGATCATCGGTCTCGAACACCCCAGCATCAATCCGGAAGAGATACACCGGGCGGCCGCGAGCCTCGTCCACGTAGGCCAGCGAGACCGTCGATGGCCGCCATTGCTGCTGCCCGTTCGTCCGAAGAGGACCCACCAGCGGGAAAATCGTGGCGGACCCGTCCGCAGCGTGGAAGACGAGACCGGTGTCGGTCACGGTGAATTGTCCCCGCACCGGCGGCAAACCGCGCGCGGAGAGATAGCCGGGGATTACGGCGCCCGATGTGAGAGAGGATGTTCGGGCTCGAGCCTCGAGCTCGGTCCGCTTGAGACGCAGGGTGTCGTCCAAGACCGAAGGAAGCGCCGGCGCATAGCCCGATACGCCAACCGAGGGCGCCCCACCGGATGTCAGGGCGCCCAGCGCAATCAGGCAGTGAAGCGCGACCCGGTTCAACGCCGGGCGAAGCTCCCCGGATCCGGTGGCAGCACCTCGAGCGACCCCGCTGGATGGTGCCAGGTGGTCTCGACCAGGATTCCCGTGAGGGCAACGATGAGCACTACCATGGTCACCAGGATGGCCATGGCGGTCCGGCCGAATTCGGGGGAACCGGCGGACGCAACAGAAGCGGCGGGGGCTACGCTGGGCTCGGCTGGCACGGTGGTGTTCCCGCGAGGCTGAAGGTGATGGTTGAGTTAGCTGGGGATCCGAAGACGCTTCCCGGGACGGAGCGTGTATTCGATAGGCAGCGCATTTACCCGTCGCAGGGCTCGGAGCGAGACCCGGTACCGGCGGGCTATACCGATCAACGTTTCACCGGAACGCACCTGATGAGTGGCCACGCGCATCCGGTGATGTCTGCCCCAGGCGGGACTGGTCACCGCCCGCATGGCCAGTGCCGAAGGAACCGCGACAGTGGGGATGACCAGACGCGTCCCCGCCGGCAGGTGAGCGGTCGAGGCGCTCCTGTTGGCGGCTCGGATGTCGCTGACCGGCAGATGATAGCGGGCCGCGATCCGGGTCAAACGCTCGCCCCGCCGCACCACGTGAGTGAGGAAGTGGACTCGCGCCGAAGGCCTGAGATCGGCATAGGCCTCGGCGACCTTCTCGCCGCTTCCAGCCGGAAGCCGGATTATCGATTGAGAGCGAGGCGGAGTCGCCAGCCGGAGGTACTGCGGGTTGAGCTCCCGGATTTCGGCCAGACTCACTCCAGCCAGCCGGGCGATCACATCCAAGCCGTTGACCCCGGAAACCACCAGCGAGTCGTACTCGAACGGGGTGGGTACCGGTGGCGTGATCCCGAACCGCTCCGGCTGCTTGGCGACCACCGCGGCCGCGATCAGCTTGGGGACGTAATCCTGGGTCTCGGCGGTGAGCAGGTCGGTGCCGGCCAGACGAAAGAAGGCAGCGTCGCTGGTGACGTCGGTACTATACGCCAGGGTCTCCGGCTCATCGCTCGAAGAATCTGCGGTCTCCGGCGAATCTTCCTCCAGCGCCGCGGAGTCGGCTTCCTCGGCCTGGATCAACGTATCGGCCACCGCCGTGGTGTCGGCTACGGGATCCCACTGCAACCGCCCCAGGCTCCGCGACACCTTGCCCGCGCCTGCGTTATACGCTGCCGCTGCCAGATAGAGCGAGCCGAACCGCTCCTTCAAGTGGCGCAGGTGGCGCGCGGCGGCGTCCGTCGCCTTGACCGGATCGCGGCGCTCGTCGACCCAGCTGTCGACCCGCATCCCGTATCCGCGCGCCGTTCCCTTCATGAACTGCCACATCCCGACCGCGTGCGACCGGCTCACCGCATCGTTGGAATAGCCGCTCTCGATCAGCGCCAGGTATCCGAGATCTCCCGGAAGGCCTTCGGCTTCGAACCGCCGGCGGATCATCGGCTCGTAGCGGGCGCCGCGCTCGAGGAATACGGCCATCCCGGTGCGGGAGACGCTGCGGAAGTAGTCCAGGTAGTACTGCACCCGGGGATGGTCCGCGAAGGTCCGCACATCGATGTCCCAACTGATTTCATTGGGGCCGAACGCGGGCACCACCCGCGAATCCGGCGTGGCGTCCGCCAGATCGTTGAGCGTCGCGGCCGCGGCCAACTCACGGTTGGGTGGCGGGACGCTGACATCCGGCATGCGGACGCCGGGAATCGCGGAGACGGGTGCTATGCCATTGGGGGCCGGCGGAAGTGCCCGCGCGCAGCCGGCAAGGGCCACGAGGTTGGTCCAGAGAATGAGCCGACGCATGCCTGCCAGGGAGTAAGTGCGGGAAATATGACCAGTTAGGGGTGGTCTTCTCCGCACAAATCGGGCCGCGCAAGTTGGAACGCGACAAGGCTTTGCAGGCAAACACTTAGAGATTGGGATTCACCGCATGACCAGGGACTAGACAGGCAAAAGTCGGTCCGCCCGGCAAAACGCAGCCGGCTATCGTTAGCGGCGCGTCTTTGCCTCGGTTACTTTCCGCGCCCGATGAGCCAGCCCACCCGCCACGATCCGTACGCCGCGCTCCGCATTCCCAATTTCCGATGGTTCGTCACCAGCCTGTTGGCGATGACGGTTGCGACCCAGATCCAAGCCGTGGTCGTGTCCTGGCAGATCTATGAGCTGACGCATGATCCTCTGTCCCTGGGACTGATCGGATTGGCCGAGGCGGTGCCGTTCATTGGGTTCGCACTCTTTGCGGGGCACCTAGCCGATCGGGTCAATCGCCTGCGGATATCGCTGGTGGCATTGGCGGTGCTCCTGGCCTGTTCCCTCGCACTCTTTGGCTTCACCCTGCGTCCCGGGATCATTGCGGTACACCGGGTCTGGCCGTTCTATGCCGTGATTTTTATCAGCGGCATTGCCCGAAGCTTTCTCCAGCCCGCCCGGTCTGCCCTCGGCGCCGAAGTGGTGCCCCGAACTCTCTACCCCAATGCGGTGACCTGGCGCAGTTCCGCCTGGCAGCTGGCGGAGGTGGTCGGGCCGGCCATCGGCGGACTAGTCTATGGCTTCGGCAGCGCCCGAGCGGCGTACGGAGTGGATGCTGCGCTGATGGCGGTTGGGGTGGTGTCCTTGACGCGGATGCGGCACTCCCCCCGAGCGGGCACCCTGTCGGGGGAATCGTTTCGGGACAGCCTGGCTACCGGGGTGCGGTTCGTACGCGGTCAGCCGGTAATCCTGGGGGCGCTCACCCTGGATCTGTTCTCGGTGCTTTTCGGCGGAGCCGTGGCTCTCCTGCCGGTCTTTGCGGCGGAGATCCTGCACGTCGGTCCGGAAGGACTTGGAATCCTCCGAGCCTCGCCGGCGGTCGGAGCGGTCTTCATATCCCTGCTGATGGCGCACCGTCCGCCGCTCCGGCGAGCCGGCCGCACACTGCTCGTCAGCGTGGCGCTCTTTGGCCTGTCGATGATCGGCTTTGGCCTCTCGCGCGACTTTTTCCTTTCGACCGCCTTGCTCGCCCTGAGTGGCATGGTGGACACGGTCAGCGTCGTGGTGCGCTCGACCCTGCTCCAGGTCCTGACACCCGATCATCTGTTGGGCAGGGTGGCTTCGGTCAACGCCATTTTCATTGGAAGCTCGAACGAGCTGGGAGCATTCGAGTCGGGAACTGCAGCGCGCTTGATCGGAACGGTGCCGTCGGTTGTGCTGGGGGGAGCGTTGACGCTGGTGGTAGTTGCGGTGACGGCGATGAAGGTGCCGTCGCTTCGGCGGCTGAGAGAGATTCGCTAGTACACCGTCAGGCTGGGCTCCGGTACCTCGTTCAATAGCTCGGCGAGTCGCTCGAGCCCGACCTCGAGTCTTTCCCTGCTCAATGTCGCGCCTAAGCAGACTCGCACTGCGTGAGGCGTGCTCTGCCGCCCCACCATGAACTCCTCCGAGCTGTTCACCACCACACCGCGATCACGGGCACGGGCCACGAAGGTCTCGGTACGCCAAGGCTCGGGCAGGGAAATCCAAAGATGGAAGCATGGCTCCAGCGACGGGTGGAGCCAGGGCCCCAGAATCTCCCTCGCCATCGCGAATCGCGCGGCTATTTCGTTCCGCTTCCAGTCCGCCATCGCGGTGGCCTTCCCGCTTTCGATCCAGGCGGTCGTGATCTCCGCCAGCATGGGGGCGGTGAGCCAGGTAGTAGCCCGGATCGTGGCAGCTACCCGGTCCACCCGATGAGCGGGCGGCACTACGTACCCGATCCTGAGGCCGGGCGCGAGACTCTTGGATGTGCCGGTGATGTAGTAGGTGTGCGCCGGGGCCAGGGCCGCGATCGGAGTGAGTGGCTGGGAGGGAAGAAACCCGTTGACATCGTCTTCCAGAATCGCGACATCGTGGGCTTCGGCAATCGCCGCAATCTCCCGGCGGCGAGCGAGCGGCATGGTGCGGCCGGTGGGATTCTGCAGGGTCGCCATGCAAAAGAGGGCGCGCGGAGAGCCGGAGCTGCAGGCGGCCTCGAACCCGGTGGGAGTAAGGCCCTGCTCATCCATGGGCAGGCCCCGCAGCTCGAGATGCAGCAAGCTGGCGAGCGCTTTGATACCGGAGTAGGTCACCTCTTCGGTAAGGATCAGATCCCCCGGTCGGGTGATTGCGCCGAGCACCGTGGCAGCGCCGTGTTGTGCCCCACTCGTAATCACCACCCGCTCGGGTTCGACGAACACGCCGGCATTTCGCAGCCACGCGGCCCCAGCGGTCCGGTGGCGGGCCATGCCGGCCGCCGGCTGGTAGAAATCCAGCAGCTGGTCGAGGTCGCTTCGCTGAGAGAGCGCCTGAAGAGTGTGGGCCGGCGCGGGATCGCGGCGGTCGCGCACCAGGCGTCCCTTGCTGAGATCGATCAGCTCCGGGTCATCGCCCTCATCGACGGCGTCCTCCTCGACCTCCGTCTTCCGCCGCACGAATGTCCCGCGGCCGACTTCACCGCTTACCATGCCCAGTTCCTCGGCGAGCGCGTACGCGCGGCTCACGGTGCCAATCGCGATGCCCAGCCGGGAGGCTAGCTCCCGTTGGGTGGGAAGCCGCGCGCCAGGGGCGAGAAGCCCCGCGTCGATATCGGCTCGGAGCGCAACCAGCAGGGCCTGGTACTTGGGCTCGACCTCGGGCGAGATGTTGGGAGACCAGATTGTCATAGTGACAATCTGCCGTTTGACACGAATTGTGTCAACATTGATATTGATGAAATTATGGCCATCCTCCGCACCCGTTCGGTTTCCGAAATCCGCCTCGCTCCCTCGGGGTCAAACCCAGCCGGTGCTCCGCATCTCTCGGTAGAATCGGTCCCTCCCAAGCGGGCTAACCCACGGATTGCTCTCCTGGTATGGCTTTGCCTGTGCGGGATCTGGGGCTCGACCTGGCTGGGGATCAAGCTCGGTCTCCGCGATCTGCCCCCGCTCACCTTTGCCGGAATCCGCTTCGCGCTCGCCGCAATGGTGCTCGGAGCCATCATCGCCATCCGCCGGGTGCGCTTGCCCTGGGCGGCGCGGGATTGGAGGCTTCTGGCCTACACTGGGTTCCTGACCATCACGATCAATTATGGTCTGGTCTTCTGGGGCGAGCAGTACATCACCTCCGGGCTGGCCGCGTTGCTCAGTGCCAGCGTGCCACTCTTTGGTCTTCCCTTGGCCCACCGATACCTCGCCGCTGAGCCAATGACCTGGCGCAGAGTGGCCGGCGTGCTCCTGGGCATGGTCGGGATCGCCATCATCTTTTCGGGTCAGTTGGGGATCGGCGGCCCGCGGGCGCTCTGGGCCAGCGTTGGCATCATGGGGGCGGCGCTCGCCGCCGCGCACGCCGGCGTCCTGGTGAAGGCTCGAGGCACCCACATCGAGCCGGTGGTGCTTGCCGGGATTCAGATGGCGGGTGGCTGCATTCCCCTCCTGGTCAGTGGTATTGCGCTCGAGGGGAATCCGCTCCGGTTCCACTGGACCCCGCTAGCGTTCGCGAGCCTGGCCTATCTGACGATCCTCGGGTCGGTTGTGGCGTTTCTCATGTACTACTGGCTGATCCGCCACATGGAGGTGACCGGCGTCCTGATGATCCCGCTGGTAACGCCGTTTGTCGCGGTGGTGATCGGAGTGCTGTTTGCAGGCGAGCCGGTCGGATGGCACACGGCCGTCGGCGGGGGCGCCATCATTGCCGGCGTTGCGCTGGCGGTGTTGCGGGTGAACGAGGTGAGAAGCAAGAGGTGAGGTAAGAGGGCGTTGCACCTCTCACCTCTCTCCTCTCACCTCTCACCCCGTTACGCAGCTGACTCTCCCGCCCGACGCGGCTTTCGGGTCTCCACCTGCCGCTTGAGCCAGTCGATCTGATCCTTGATGGTCTGCCGAGTTGCCTTGGTTGCCAGCCAGTCGAGCGCTCGATTCCGCTCGTCTTCGGTGAAGACCGGCGAATCGGCCAGACGCTGATAGAAAGCGACCTGCTTCTCCGTGGGAGCGTACGGTCCGGGGCGGCCCACCGCTTCGCTCCGCCCAGCCACTCCCACGGCCGCAACGCGCTGGGTCTCGATCACCCGCGTCTGTCCCGACTGCCGGGCTGCGGCGATGATCTGGGACCGTACGTTGCCTGGAATCAGCCGGAAGCGGGCGTTGCGCGCCGCTTTCATGGCTCCGTGCTCGTACCAATAGGGGTTCAGCTGGCGGCCCCGCTGGCCGACCACTTCCTCCCCCGCCAGGATCTGGCGTACGAAATCCCGGATTGCGGGCTCGTTGAAGTTTTCGGCCATCCACGCGAGGTAATCCCGGCCCTCGGCGCTGGCCAGCAGTTCCCGGTAGGTCTTCCCCCGGTACTTCTTGCTCGGAACTCTTGCATCCAGGTCGAGCTGGACGGGGTCGTAGTACAACGGCTGGCGTTTGACACCAATGACCTGATCGAGTCGGACGTCCTGTCCGTTGGGGGAAACAGCGAATCGAGCCGCCTTGACCTTAAAGAGCGCTTCCCGGTCCTCGCCATCTCCGATCACTTCGTACTGGAGGTCCTCCTCGCGAATGACCTGGCCCTGGGAGACCAGCGCCATGCAGCACTCGTCCACCCCGCTCTTGGAAAGGCCGACCACTTCCTGCCCACTCTCCCGGACCACGTACACTAGGTCGGTGGTGGCCACGCCTTCCAGCTCCTTGCGGAATGAATCTTCATCCATCCGGTCCATCAGTTGAAAGGGATCCCAAGGCTTGGGCTCGGCGGGCGTTTCGACGGGCCTCGGATTCGAATCCGACATGGCGTTCTCCGATCTATGTATAGGGACGGACTCAGTCGGTCCGTCCTCCTTTAATGGTGTCGAAAAATAGCCCCACCTATCCTCAAGTCAACAGCTGTTAAGCTCTTGGGAAATAAGGGTTTGCGGTGCCAACAGTGGTCGGCTTTCGCCATTTGTTCGGGGAAATAATTCCGGGGGCGGTGGAGAATCCTAAATAGAGTCGGGGGCCCCACTTACCGAGGCCCCCGCTAGAGTACCAGAATTGGATCGCGACTATTCATCGCGCTGCTTCTTGTAGAGCCAGTACTCGGGTCCGGCCAGGTTCTCCGGCCAGTCATCGAAATGGAGATCTCCCCTCCAGGCCTCGCTTTCGGCCTCCCCCTCGTCATCCGGCGTCGCCCACGGGAGATCTCCCCCACTTTCCCATGGCAGCCCGTCATGTTGGCTCATAGAGGTCCCTCGCTGGTGGCACCGCACCATGCGGCACCTACCCCGAAATGCCCTGCCGGGGCACGGGGTTTCGCCCCTTATCGCCTGTAATCGCAAGTCGCGGGCCTAGCCGACGTCGCGGCCCTGCAAGGTGTTACAACTATTCTCGGAGCTGGCGACTTACGAGGTGGGCCTAGTCACGAGCGGTGCCGGCTAGGGGGCCAATCAATCCTGTTGCAGGAACCGATCGCGGAAATACCCTGCTGGTATGGTACCCATCCCCATGAGCTTCTCATGGAACTGTTTGGCGGAAAACGCCGATCCTTTTTGCCGCCGATACGCTTCGCGCAGCTCGACGATCGCATTCTTGCCCAGGTTGTAGGTGATAGCCTGGGTCGGCCACTTCGAGTAGCGGTAGAGCGCGCGCTGTGCTCCCTCGCAGATGGCGTGGGCGGTGGACTCCGATCTCGCCTTCGCGCACGCCTTGGGCAGGAAGGAAACGTTCTCGGTGAAGTAGTCGATGGCGTCGTCAAACGTCATCCTCCCGGTATGGATGCCGACATCCACCCGGACTCGCACCGCACGGAGAAGCTGGCCTTGCAGTTCATACAGATGCTCGGCCGGGGTGTAGAAACCATGCCGTCGGCCGGGAGTCGGTTCTCCCATCAGCTCTTCGCTGTACAGTGCCCAGCCTTCCGCCGCCATCGAGTCCTCCCACATGGACGAGGAGTCCTCGACCGAGCCCGGCGTCAGCCATCGGATGTTGGAAATTTCTGAGGCGTGCTGGCTCATGAACTTGTAGTGCCAGTCGTGGCCGGGAAAACCCTCGTGGACTGCGGTGTCGGCCACCGATGCATGGTTGTTGAGCCGCAGGGCGCCGGGATCGTTACCGGTCGGCGTCAGATAGAACCGCCCCACTCCAGAGCGTTTGAATGGAGGCGCCGGGTAGTAGGCCGCATCAATGGTGCTTCTCAGGACCGGCGGCGTAGGCACCACGTCGAGGCGGTACGTGTCGGGTATGTCGAACAGGTGCTGCTCCCTGCCGTAGGCCACAGCGCGCTCCCCAACCTCCCGGTACCAGCGAAAGAGCTCATCATCATTCCTGGGGGAATCGGCGGAGAGGTGGTCCATGACCTTCCGGACCGAGCCGAGCTTCTCCGCCGGAGTACCGAAGCGTAGGTCGAGCCTGGCTTCGCCAGCCACTTCCTGAGCCACTGCATAGATCTTCGACTGATAGAGGGCTGTCTGCTCGGCTCCATAGTCGAAGAGCTCCGCTGCCTTGCGGCTCACATTAAGACAGTGCCGAAGGCGCCAGTCGTACTCCTGCTCGCCAATGGCAAACCGATTGGTGCTGTCGTTCCCGTACGTCCGGCCCAGGAACTCACCCAGCTCAGAGTATGCGCCGGCCGCGCCATTCGCCGCCTTTTGAAGCTCTGTTTTGAGCGTTCGGGCAAATGGCCGAGCACCGAGGTACTTGGCAGCGGTGGTCGGAACGGTGGAACGGAAGTACTCCACGTTGGCTTGGGCGCCTTCAATCCCGTCCCGCCGCACCAGCCGCCAGTCGGGCAGGTTACCTCTACGCTTGCCGGCTTGGAGGTTGCTCTCTGCCCCGCGCACATACGCCGGCACGGCAGCCAGACGGCTCACCACCAGCTCCCATTCATCCGCGCTTCCCCGAAGCCCACCGGGGAATTCCTGCAGCTGCTGGATCTGCCAGTCCACCCCTCGAAACGGCTCTGCGACATAGGTGTCGATTGCCCGCTCGTAGTGCCGCAGGTCCTCGAGCTGATGCAACAAAAAGGCGAGCTGGGCTTGGACGACATCGTAGTCGATGCGATCGCCGGCTGAGAGGCCGTTGCGCTTCACCCCGCTCAGCTCATCTCGCACCTTTCGGTAGAACGCCCTCTCGGTGTCCAGCGCCTCTGGGTGAAAGTCTCTCAGCTTGCCATTGATCCCGGCGAGGGAGGGACTGTACCCGTCGCCCCCGAGGTAGGTCGACACCACGGGGTTGAGCTGAAGAAATTGGACGAAGTAGCGCTCGCGGATGGAGACAAACGAACTGGAGCTGCCGGCACCGCCGGGGGGCCGGCACGCGCCGAGCTGGCGGAGGATGCCAAAGGCGCCGGCGCCCTGGGCGGCGCGGATCATGAAATCGCGACGTCTCATCCAGTAAAGCTAATCCATGGTGAGGGGTAGCGTCGCGTCGGTGCGGTGGCTACAATTCCGCCTCCTCAGTAGTTCCGGGACGTAGCGCAGTCCGGTAGCGCACTGCAATGGGGTTGCAGGGGTCGCGGGTTCAAATCCCGCCGTCCCGACTAGGCGAGGCCGTCCGAGTGGTCGGTCTCGTCCTCTTCATTTGCGACACTCCTTCACCGGGGAGACGATCCTGTACCGACTCCTGGGCGCGCTTGCACTGGCCGGCTTGTTCGCGTGTGGCGGAACCGCCGACCAGAAAGCCGAGCGCAAGCCGGCCAGCTTCAGTCCTTCCCTGGGCGTCGACACCGCGGCAATGACCAAGACTCCCTCCGGTCTGCGTTATCAGGACCTGGAGAAGGGGCAGGGGGGGGAGGCCACCGCGGGACGAAACGTGTCGGTTCACTATACCGGCTGGCTTCCCAACGGGGAGAAGTTCGACAGCAGCCGCGACCGCGATCAGCCCTTTGGATTCACGCTGGGAGCGGGACAGGTCATAGCCGGGTGGGACGAGGGCGTAGCCGGAATGAAGGTCGGCGGGCGGCGGAAGCTGGTGATTCCCCCCGATCTCGGCTACGGCACCGCAGGCGCTCCTCCGGACATTCCTCCCGGTGCCACGCTGGTTTTCGATGTGGAGCTACTCGACGTCCGCTGATCCGGCGCCTGCGTGATCACGGAGCGTC
Organism: Gemmatimonadota bacterium; assembly: GCA_041500125.1. Classification (GTDB taxonomy): domain Bacteria; phylum Gemmatimonadota; class Gemmatimonadetes; order Gemmatimonadales; family GWC2-71-9; genus CAVVWJ01. The sequence goes on along the minus strand of JBGQLP010000004.1, from coordinate 96,240 downwards.
GGGCGCAGCCGGACGCAGGATGATCTCGACCTGCCCCGGACGGCTTTCCTCCGAAGACATGACCTCGGCCGGCGCGCTCAAGACTGTCCAGAGCCCAGGGAGCAGAAAGTCCCCGGTTCGGACCGTGAGAGTGTAGCGCCGGGGACTCTTGCTGCGAAGGAGGAACTCCCCGCTCGAGTTGGTAAACACCACCTCACCACCCAGGTCCACGGCCGCGCCCTCAATCCGGTTCCCCTGTTCATCTCGCACGATGCCCCGGACAACGTAGCGGGCAATGCCGCCGCCGAGTTGCTGTGGCTGCACCCCGCCAAACGAGCCCATGTAGAGGAAAGTGCTCCCGGTTGCCGCGTAGTCCACGGTACCGTCGGGCCTGACGTAGGTGCCGAGGCTGGTGGAGTAGTTACCCAGCTGCAGTCGGGCAGTCAGGTTGAGAGCGCTACGGAAGGGGTTAAATGGCTGGAGCGGCTGATGCACGATCTGGTAGTCCACGCCGAACTCGCCGATGGGTGTGACCAGATTCGCTCCGAACAGCACCGTCGGATGTCCATTGTGCACGGAAATCTGCTGGCTCAGGCCGACTCGGGGCGACAGCCGCCACCGCAGGTTCAGCAGTGGGGTCGTCGCCGTAGGCTGACCTTCCGGCCGGCTCTGGAGCACGAACACCTCCGCGTCGAGCCACCCGGTCAGCTCCCGGCCCACCGCGTAATAGGAGCTGATATTCCTGATTCCTTGCGAGCGGGAATCGTAGACGCCAGCGGTGAGTCTGACCTCACGCAAGCGTCCACCAATGAAGGCGGTATTGCCCGTCGCTCGGAGTGGCGGTTTCGAATCGGCGGAATCCTGGACGTAGTTCTGCCGGCCGACCCCGACGGTAAACGCAGGGGTCAGGTCATACGTGATGGATGCATTCTCCCGATCGACCTCAGTCTGATTGGGAGTCGGAACCGGCACCCGGTGGAAGCGATCGGGGTTCCACACGTAGGAGCCGATCACACCAAGCCTTCCTTGGCGCAATGAGAGGCTGGAGGCGGCATATGGTCGTCCCGAGCCCACTCCGGCGACGAAGCCGGCAGTGACATCACGAGCTGGCTGCCACTCCAGACCCGGCAGCACTGTCTGGTTGCGGGCAAAGATGGCGCTGGTGGTGACCCGGACCGTCGGCGCGGCCCGGTGTTGAAAGAAGATGGCCCCCATGGGCTTCTCGATGTTCACCGGCTGAAAGGACGGTGCACCCACGCCCGCCGAGCTGGCCCCCCCAAACGCAAGAAAGGAAGTGCGGTCGCTACCACCGGCATAGCTCACACCTTGAACCAGCACGTTATAGCCGGGGGTGAAGACATCGGTGGGCAAGCGCATGACCAACGCATCATTGCCGAGGCGGAGGGTGTCTTTATTGACGGCCGTTCGAAGAAACGCCCCGGCCCGGAGTCCATTCAAGTATCCCAAGCCGATCCAGCCGTCCACCCCGGAGCGCCAGAAATTGGCGGTGACGCCATAACCGTCTACCAGCGACGAGCCACCGCCCTGCACCTCGACCACGGTCTGGGCGCTCGAGTGGTGCGGGAGCCCCATCGCCACGACGCCGAGGATGGCGAAGCGGAAGAGTCCCGCCTTCCCAACGGCGGACATCAGGGACGAGGGGTGCCCGCCGCGGAGTCGGCGGCGAGTGAGGCCAGAACGGGGGTAAGAGTGGTGTCGATGTTAAAGCGAGAGAATCGGAGGCTCAGGCGGCTCGGCGGTGTCGTGGCATCCCAGTTCACCGTGGCACGACGGACGCGGTGAGGCAGCAGAGGAAACCCGCCGGCGGTCGCGCTCGGGTTCCGGCCGTCCGAGATGGTGAGTTGCTGCACCCGTCCCAGGTGGGGACCCAGGTTCTCGAGCTGCACCCACGCCTTCTTTGCCGCTGGGTCGTACCCGAACGCCCTGATGGCCACCTCGTCCTTGCGCAGTGGCTGTTTCTGATTGAGGTAGACGACGTGCGGCAGCAGGATGCGGACATTCAGCCCGTTCGAGGTGCGGGCTCCGCTGAGGGCGCTCAGGATGTTGAACCAGCTCGGCAGGCTGTCGCTGGTGGCTTCGTAGAAGACCGTGTGGGAGGCGCGGGGCGCGAGCCGGAAGCTCAGTTCGGAGAGCTTCACCCGAATCCGGCTGGTGTCGAGCGGCACGTCGACCACATCGCCGTGATCGGTGATGGTAAAGCCGCGGACTTCGAGCACCACGGTGATGGGGAAGATCGAAGCATTCTGAAGCTGGAAGCTCGAGCGGGCCCGCTCCTGATATTCGGCGATCGGAGGGCTTACCGATTGGGCAGCGACTCCCCCAACCCACAATATCCACCCAGCCCCGAGACCGAGTACGCGGATCCCGGGGCGGAGCCAGCTCACTGGGTCACCGCGCGCAGGTTGAGCACCCCGACATAGCTACCCGCAGGCAGAGTGGGAAATCCCACCAGATTCAACCGCAGGTCCAGGTTGTCCGTGCGCGAGGCGTTCTTGTTTCCGCCGCCGATGTTCACCGCAAAAAGATGGAGGCTGCCACCTGCGGTACCGACCCCGCCGATGGCGTTCTGACTGATCGCGGTGAACGTGGTGGGGATCCCGGTAGCCATGCGTGCCTCGACCCGGCTGGAAGGAATCTGGGTGCCACCCACCAGCGCTTGTGCAGGGATCGAGAAGTACGCCATCAGGTCCACCGTGTTGGTTTGTCCCGGGTTGACGCTCCAAGTCGTCTGGATCACCACCGGCGAAGAAAAGTTGTTCACCGCATTGTCGACGACGGCGGGAATGTTCTGCGCCGCCCCGGAAGTGACCAGCACACTCAGATTGCTGAGCGAGGCTGCGGCCAGGGAGATGACCTGAGCCTGGGCGGAAAGCTCCCGCGCCCTGGGCGCGATGATCACGCACAGGGCGAGGGGGATCAATCAATGCTTGCGGAACCGCATTGGGTTTCCGAGAGGCTAGCGAGGTCCGAGGCTACTGGACGATCGCCTGAAGGTTGAGCGTGCCGGTATAATCACCCGCGAGCGTGGTGGTGCCGGCCAGATTCAGCCGCAGATCGAGCTGATCGGTCCGCGAGCCGAACAAGAGGCCCGCGACACTCTGGCTGAAGAGCTGAAGGCTTCCACCGGCCACACCCACGCCACCAACCGCGTTGGCGCTGAACGGGGCGTAGGCGGTCGCATTTACCCGACCTTCCACCTTGGACGACGGGATGAAGTCCGCCCCGTTGGCCAGGGCCTGCGCGGGAGTGGCAAACCAGCCGATGAGCCGCACCGACGCGCCACCGGTCAGGTTCCACGCGGTGGTGAGGCTCACCGGCGTGAAGTTGTTCACGTTGGAGTTATCGGTGATGCTCGCCAGGGTCGCCGTCGATGCATTGGGGCTGACCGTCAGCGTCGCGGCCTTCGTGGCCGTCAGCGCCACCGTGGCCACGTTCGAAGTCAGGCCGGCCTGAGCGAACCCATCGGTCGCGCCAACCAACAGCAGCGCGGCGACGCAAGTCAGGGCCTTCTTGCTGATGACGTACATTCTCGACTCCGGGCTAAGGTTCGGACTACCGCGTTGCTAGCTGAAGTGCGTGTCTCGTAACCCCTAAGTACAAGACGCGTGCCCGGCCGTTACACAGTCCGAAGAGCGAGATTCTTTACATCGAAATGGGGGGAGAGCATGTGAAAGGAAGGAACTTGCAGGTAGTGCCTCTCGAGGATCACTTAGCGAATGCGACCAGGTTGGCTGCGAATCAGGCCATTTGGGTTAAAGGAACAGGCCGCAATCATTTATGCGACGGCGCGAAAGCAGGTGCTGGCCCCGGGCAGGCAGCTATATATAAGCGCTAAATCTTTCTGCCAGCGTGGTTTGTATCGTGTTCGTTACAATCCCTGTCGGATTCTCTTCCAAAGTGCCGATCTTGGCACGAATGAGGCGTTTTCCGTCAAAATGCGACAGTCGAATGCAGCCCGAGGCGCACTATTCGTCCTTGTCGTGCTCCCGCCGATCCGCTCCCTGGGAATGGTCATCGCGGATACTCCCGGGACGCACGAGTTGGATAGTACCCTGGAACGACTCCAGGGTTACCTGAGCACTGCCCGAGCCCAAGGTGAAGTTGAAGCCCTTGCCCTTGCGAGTGCCCTGCAGCGGCACCGGAAACTCGGACTCGAACTCGCCGGTGTAGGTGGAGACCGCCACGCTCGCGTTGGTCCCCTCGGCGACGGTCAAGGTGATATCGCCGTTGTGGGTAGAAAAAGAGTACCGCCCGCCGTCTCGGATGGGCCCGGCGTAGGAGATATCGCCGTTGACGGTGTTCGCGTCGACGGTGGCCGCTTCGATGATCCGCAGCTTGATCTCTCCATTGACCGTCTCGGCCACCACCTCACCCGAGCTGTTGACCACATCCACATCCTCGTTCACCGAATTGACGCTGATCCGTCCCTTGGCGTTCCGGAGGGACACCGAACCCTGGACTGACCGCAAAGAGACCAGGCCGTCGCCGCCGTTCACGTTCACCTCGCCCTCGACCGTTTCCACCGTGATGGGGGCTCGAATGCCTTCGACCTTCGCGTTGGTATGGACCCCGGACACCTTGAGACTAATCCAGGGTGGGGCCGTGATCTTGAGATCGATCTCCGCTGGCGGCCCGTGCCGACCCTGGGTGCGTACGCTCACGGCTATGGCCGAGCTGGAGACTTCGACCCGGTCGCGACCTGATGCGGTGGCCTCCACCCGTACCGCATTTCGATTCCAGGCGCGGACGGTGACTTCGCCACCGTAGGCGTTGACATCGAGGCGCTGGCCGCGCCCGACGTTGAGGGTCGTGTCGACCTGTTGGGCGGCAGCGAGCGCCAGAGCACCGGTCACCAGGGTGAGTAGCACGGTAACGATTCCTTTCAGCTCACCGGCACGAGGGCGGCGGCTTGACGCAGGAGATCAAGCTTGCGCCGCATGGTCTCGGCCAGGTGGGTATTGAGGTACAGGTTTGCCGGATCCGCTTCGAGCGCCCGCTGGGCTTGGGCGATGGCCCGATCGATTGCCTGAAGGTTCTGCTCGATCACCCGCACGGTGCTGCTGTCCAGTTGTCCGCGCCCGTCGGCCAGCACCCGCTCCAGGTCGGCCATGGCCGCGGCGTAGCTCTGAGTCGCACTGGGCCGGGCTGCGGCATTGACCACGGTGGGGTGGGCAGGAGAAACGCTGGCCACCGGTGCGATCGCCGGCTGCGGGGACCCGGTGCGGAGCATCCACACGGTTCCACCCGAGAGGGTCATCAGGGCAATGCCGGCGGCGGCGAGCTGGGGCAGGGAGAAGCTCCACTGACGGGGGCTCCGCCGTGAGGTCAGATCCACAACTCCGCCGGCCTGAGGCGGTGTCGCCCCAATGCGGCTGGCGATCCCGGGCCAGAGATCTCGCTGGGGACCTGGCTGTTGCAGGGTGCGCGCGCGCCGGACCACCCGGCGGAGATCCCCGACGATCCTCGAGCATTCGGTGCAGCTCTGGAGATGAGCTTCCAGCGCTACGCGCTCTCCATCTTCCAGCTCTCCGTCCACGTACTCCGACAGCCGCTCAGTCCATTGGTCGCTCATGGTCTCGCTCCTACCGCTCGAGGTGCTGGCGCAGCGCCATTCGGGCCCGGTGCAGCTGCGATTTGGAAGTCCCGGTGGCCAGTCCCAGCATCTGGGCGATTTCCTCGTGCCGGTATCCCTCCACATCATGCAGCACGAACACTTCCCGCGCCCCATCGGGCAGCCGCTCCATGGCGGCCTCGAAGTCCATCGCCATCTCGGGACCCGGCCGGCGGGCGGGAAGGGTTTCCAGCGCCGCATCACTGTCGAGGTATCGCTTCCGCCGGATGCCCAGGGTCTCCCGTCGCGCGAGAATCACGTTGACCGCCAGCCGGTGGAGCCAGGTTCCAAAGGCGGCTTCGCCGCGAAAGGTCCCCAACTTCTGCCACGCCCGGACGAAGATGTCCTGGGCCACTTCGTCCACGTCATCATCGTTGAGCATCCGGCGGATCAGCCCGTACACCCGGGGCACATGGGTCCGATAGAGCCGCTCGAACGCGCTGGCATCGCCGCTTGCGGCCAGGGTTGCGTCCACTGCGTCCGGATCGGTCCTACCGGTCTGTTCGTGCTCCAGTGTCGCCACTCCAGGGCCGAGTTGGTTCATCGCGGTGGGATTGGATCGTCCGGTGGCCCAAAAGGTTGCAGGCTCTTCGAGAGAAGGCTAGCCTTGGATTCGTGACTACCCTCACTCATCCTAAATCCATTACCGCGCCCACCGGCCCCGCCATCTCCTGCCTGGGCTGGCACCAGGAAGCCGCGATGCGGATGCTGATGAACAACCTCGATCCGGCGGTGGCGGAGCGGCCCGAGGAGCTGATCGTCTACGGTGGCGGCGGGAAGGCGGCGCGGAATTGGGAGTGCTACGAGCGCATCGTCGCCACTCTGAAGCGGCTGAAGAATGATGAGACGCTGCTGGTCCAGAGCGGCAAGCCGGTGGGCGTGTTCCAGACCCACGAGGAGGCGCCCCGGGTACTCATCGCCAACGGCCACCTGGTCCCGCGCTGGGCGACCTGGGACGAGTTTCGACGGCTGGATGCGCTCGGGCTCACGATGTACGGGCAGATGACGGCGGGCTCCTGGATCTACATCGGGACCCAAGGGATCCTGCAGGGCACCTACGAAACCTTTGCCGAATGCGCCCGGCAGCACTTCGGCGGTACCCTGGAAGGCAGGCTGGTAGTCACCGGGGGTCTCGGTGGCATGGGTGGGGCCCAGCCCCTCGCGGCCACGATGAACGGAGCGGCCTTTCTCGGAGTGGATGTCGACGAGCAGCGGATCCGGCGGCGGGTGGATACTCGCTACTGCGACCGGTTGGAGACCGATCTCGATACCGCGTTGCGGCTGGTGGACGAGGCGCGAGCCGGGCGTCGAGCGCTATCGGTTGGGCTGGTCGGCAACATCGCCGAGGTGCTGCCCGAGCTGGCTCGCCGGGGCATCGTGCCTGATGTGGTCACCGACCAGACCTCGGCCCACGATCTTCGGGTGGGATATATCCCGGCCGGACTGACGCTGGCCGAGGCCGCCCGCCTGCGGGAGGCCGATTCCGCCGGGTACGAGCGTAGAGTGCTGGATTCGATGGTGACTCACGTCAGAGCCATGCTCGATCTCCAGGGTAAGGGTGCGGTGGTCTTCGACTACGGGAATAACCTCCGCGGTCAGGTGGCCGACCACCGAGGCATGCGCGAGGCATTCGAGATCCCCGGATTCGTGCCCGCCTTTATCCGGCCGCTCTTCTGCAAGGGGGCGGGTCCGTTTCGCTGGGCCGCGCTCTCCGGCGATCCCGCGGACATCGCGGTCACCGACCGCGCGGTGCTGGACACCTTTCCCGGCAACGCGACGCTAGCCCGATGGATCCGGCAGGCGCAGGAGCGGGTCGCCTTCCAGGGTCTGCCGGCCCGAATCTGTTGGCTGGAGTATGGGGAACGGGCGGAAATGGGCGCCCGCTTCAACTGGCTGGTGCAGAAGGGGAAGGTGGGAGCTCCCATCGTCATCGGCCGGGACCACCTGGACACCGGGTCGGTGGCCTCGCCCAACCGGGAGACGGAAGCGATGCGGGACGGCTCCGATGCCATCGCCGATTGGCCGCTGTTAAACGCGCTGCTCAACACTGCCTGTGGGGCAAGCTGGGTCTCCCTGCACCACGGTGGCGGGGTGGGAATCGGGTACTCGATTCACGCCGGCATGGTGGCGGTGGCGGACGGGAGCGCCATGGCCGAGCGGCGGCTCCAGCGGGTGCTCACCGCGGATCCGGGGACCGGCGTCATGCGCCACGCGGATGCGGGGTATGACCTCGCGATTCAAACGGCAAAGGAGCGCGGGATCGACCTTCCGATGATCGATTGATCGGCTCCGCATGAAAGTGCTCGCGAACATCAGCCAACTCGCCACCTGCCGCGGCGAGGGCGGTCAGGGGGACATCCACGCCGTCTCCGACGCCGCCTTGGTGTGGGACGAGGGGGTGATCGTCTGGGCCGGGCAAGGGAGTGAGCTGCCGAAGGAGTACCGCAGCACCGACCGGATCGACGCGGGAGGCCGTCTCGTCATCCCCGGTCTGATCGACTGCCATACCCATCTGGCCTTCGGCGGCTGGCGCGCTGAGGAGTTCGAGCAGCGCATTCGGGGGCGGAGCTACCTGGAGATCGCACAGGCGGGCGGCGGCATAGCCTCCACGGTGCGGCAGACGCGGCAGGCCACCGAACAGCAGCTGGTCGAGCGGGCGGGGCAATTTCTCGAAGGGATGCTGGCGCTCGGTGTGACGACGGTCGAGTGCAAGAGTGGTTACGGGCTCAACGAAGAGGCCGAGCTCAAGCTCCTTCGGGTGTATCGCCGGCTGGCGGCGGAGCAGCCGGTGCGGTTGGTGCCGACCTTTCTCGGCGCCCACATGGTGCCGGCCGAATTCAGGGACAACCGCGCGGCGTATGTAGATCTGCTGGTAAACCGCTTGATTCCGGCAGTTGCCCGGGAAAAGCTGGCCGCCTGCTGCGATGTCTTCGTGGAGGAATCGGCGTTCAGCGTGGGCGAAGCGCGACGCATTCTCCGAGCCGGCCAGGAAGCAGGGCTTGCGGCCAAGCTGCATGCCGACCAGTTGACCGGCAATGGCGGGGCCGAGCTGGCCGCGGAGCTGGGAGCGCTGTCGGCCGATCATCTCGAACACATTTCCGAGCGAGGCGTTCTCGCCATGGCCCGGGCGGGGGTCGTCGCGGTGAGTTTGCCGCTGGCCTCGCTCTTCCTGGGACAAGCGCCGCTGCCGGCGCGACGGCTGATCGAGGCCGGCGTTGCCGTCGCAGTGGCCACCGACTTCAATCCGGGAACAGCCCCGAGCTATCACCTGCCCCTCGCGCTCATGCTGGCCTGTACCCTGCAACGGATGACGCCGGCGGAATCTCTCAAGGGCGCCACCTTGTACGCCGCGCGCGCCGTGGGTCTGGAGCGATCGTTGGGGTCCCTGGAGCCGGGGAAGGCGGCAGACTTCGCGCTCATCGATGCTCCGGACGTGAATCACTGGCTTTATCACTTCCGATCCAACGCCTGCATCATGACCACTGTCGGTGGAATCACTCGCTGGTCGGCGGCAGATGGCGCGCATCAACCCGCCTAGCGTTACGCTCCGTGACACCGCGCCAGACGATCCCCGAGTTGGTCACCTGCTCGGGACCGAGCTGCAGGAAGGCGATGTTCCTCGGGCCATCCTGCTCGGCTTTCCTTCCGACGAAGGCGTAAAGCGGAATGGCGGGAGAGTCGGAGCAGCCGGCGGCCCTGAGGCTCTGCGTACGGCGCTCTACCATCTGGTTCCCGACGCCCGGTTCGCGCGCTTCGAAGATCTGCTCCGGCACACCCGCGATCTGGGGGACCTCGAGGTCTCCGGCGATGTAGAGTCGGACCAGCGGAAGCTCGGCGAAGCACTCGCTCCCTACCTCGAGAGCGGCACCTTTGCGATCGTGCTCGGCGGGGGTCATGAGACGTCCTACGGCCATTTCCTGGGGTACAAGCAGGCGGGGCACCGGGTAGGAATCATCAACTGGGATGCCCACACCGACGTGCGTGAGCTCAAGGATGGGAAGGCCCACTCCGGGTCGCCCTTCCGGCAGGCGATCGAGGATCGCTCGGGTAGCTGCCGAGGCTACACCGTCGCCGGGCTCCAGCCCCACCTTGTGGCGCGGGCTCACCTCGAGTTCGTCAAGCGGCACGGGATGGCGGTCTGGCGGGACGAGGTGGTGCCCGAGACCATCCACTCGCTGTACCGCGGGCAATCCAGCCCGATGCTCGCCTCCTTCGACTTGGATGCCGTGGATCAGGCGGAAGCGCCAGGGGTGAGTGCCCCGACCGCCGGCGGCCTCAGTAGCGATCTATGGCTATCGGCCGCGTACTTGGCGGGGCGCTGTAGCGCCGTGACATCGGCCGATGTGGTCGAGCTCAATCCCCGGGTGGACCGCGACGGTCAGACGGCCCGACTGGCAGCACTCACCGTGTGGCAGATCCTCCGCGGGCGAGCCGAACGGCTCTAGCTGGAACCGCCTTGCGCGTCCCGCAGGGGCGGTGCACTGTAGTGCCAAATCCAGAAGCATTCCCTGAGCAACGATTTTGGAGGCGCCATGACACTGCGCGTGTGGGGCATCTTCTTCTCGTGCTGCTTCCTCAGCGTCCAGCTGGCCGCGGCACAAGTGCGTCAGATCACCGGCAAGGTGACCAACGCCGAGACCGGTCAGGGACTTGCGGAAGCCACCGTTTCCGTGAATGGAACGCGAATCCTGGCCCAGACCGGCAACGAGGGGAACTATGTCCTCAATGCTCCGGACGGCGATCTGACCCTGGTCGTCAGGGCCATCGGGTACAAGCGCCGGGAAGTGGCGGTACCTGCTTCTCAAGGGACGGCCGATGTGGCGCTCGATCCGGACGTGTTCAAGCTGGAGGAGATCGTCATCACCGGTCAGGCCACCGGCGTGGAGCGGCAGAACCTTCCCAATGCGGTCGCGACGGTCGATGCGGCTGACATCAGCCGGGCTCCCACTCCGACCCTCGAGAGTGCGCTGCAGGGCAAGATTCCCGGCGCGTTGATCCAGGCCAACTCAGGCGCGCCCGGCGGCGGCATTCAGCTCAACCTCCGTGGGGTGTCCACCATCAACGCCAGCGTTGATCCGCTCTTTGTGGTCGACGGGATCGTGGTCAGCAATGCCGCCATTCCCAATGGCGCGAACGCGGTGACCCTGGCGCAGTCGGGGGGGAATCCGCGCAACCAGGACAACCCGGTCAACCGGTTGGCCGACCTCAACCCGGCGGACATCGAGAAGATCGAGGTCCTGAAAGGCGGTTCGGCGGCAGCGATCTACGGTTCCAAGGCGACGAACGGCGTCGTAATCATCACCACCAAGCGAGGTCAGCAGGGGAAGCCGCAGTTCAGTGTGAGCCAGCGATTCGGTTTCTTCGAGGCAGCTCACCTGCTCGGCCAGCGGCAGTTTGCCAGCTTGGCGGATGCGCTGACGTTCTCATCCGACGCTGCGCTGGTGACTTCACTGTGGAATCAGTCGGGCGGGCAGAACTTCAATTTCGAGGACGAGCTGTACGGCCGGAAGCCGCTGTCCACCGAGACCTCGGCCAGTGTGAGCGGCGGCACCGAGGGAACTCAGTACTTCATCTCGGGCCTGGTCAAGGACGACGGCGGAATCGCCACCAACACCGGCTACAAGAAGCAAGCGGTGCGAGCGAACATCGATCAGGATCTGGGAAGCGGGATCCAGCTCGCGGTCAACACCAACGTAATCCACAGCAAGTCAAAGCGCGGCCTTTCGAACAACGACAATGCCGGCACCAGCCCCTATCTGGTTTTTCCCGCCACGCCGGGCTTTGTCAATCTCCAGGCCAGCAATGGTGTTTTCCCCAATAACCCCTTCGAGCGCAGCAACCCGCTGCAGACATTTGCCCTGTTGCAGAACGATGAGGACGTCTGGCGGGTCCTGGGGACGGTGACCGCGCGGTGGTCGGTGTTCAGCTCGGAGCACAGCCATCTTCAGCTGATCGGGATCGGCGGGGCCGACTACTTCGACCAGCGCAACAATTTCGTCTCGCCTCCGACGCTTCAGTACGAGCCCAACGACGGCCAACCGGGCACGGTGGTCCTCACCAAGGCTCAGAACCGGAATCTGAATCTCGCGGTAAACGCGACGCACACCTACGCGCCCGGTTCTGCAAGCTGGCAGGCAACGACTTCGGCTGGGGTCCAGTACGAGGACCGCGAGCTGAACTCGACTCAAATACTGGGCCGCACCTTGCTTGCGGGCACCAGTCCCGACCTCGCCGCCAGCGTGGCACCGTTCCAACAGATCGAGCCGGTCCGGGACCTGGGTATCTTCGGCCAGGAGGAAGTCCTTCTGCTCGATCGCAAGCTGTTGTTGACCGCCGGAATTCGGGCCGATCGCAGCAGCTCCAACGGCAATACCGGCAAGTATTTCTTCTACCCCAAGGCCGCCGCTTCCTATCGTCTAGTCAAGCCGTTTGGAGGAGTAGACGAGATGAAGCTCCGGGCCGCGTACGGGCAGACCGGCAACCGGCCGGTATTCGGTACCAAGTATCTATCAGATAGTACCGCAACAATTGGCGGCAACTTCGCCACCTTGCCCAGCATCCAGGCCGGAGACCCCAACATCAAGCCCGAGCGACAAAAGGAGTATGAGGGCGGGATTGATGCGACCCTGGGCAGCGGGAGAGTCGATCTGAGCTTGACCCTCTACCAGCGCAATATCAGCGACCTGATCCTGGTGCAGACGATTGCCCCCTCGATCGGCCAGCAGTTCCACGCCTTCAGCTCCACCAGCACGCTGCGAAACCGGGGTGTGGAGGCCTCCCTCGGGGTGCAGCCGATTCGCACCCGGGACGCGAGCTGGCTCTTCCGTACTACGTTTGCGTTGAATCGCAGCAAGATCACCCATCTGTCCGTGCCAACGTTCCAGACCGGCGGCTTCGGCACCTCATTGGGCACCTTCCAGATCGAGGAGGGCAAGTCGGCCACCCAGATCGCAGGTCGGGAAGGCGTGGTGGGCGATGTGTACCCCAAGTTCCAGATGTCGTTTACCAATGACATCGACTACAAGGCGTTGAGCCTCGGTTTCCTGTTCGACTGGAAGCAGGGGGGAGACATCATCAATCTGACTGAGTTCCTGTACGACGCGGGGCAGAACAGCAAGGACTTCGAGACGGCGGGCAAACAGCGCCAGATCGATTTCGCCTCGAAGACGGGAGTATACGTGCAGGATGGTTCTTACTTGAAGCTGCGCGAGGTGACCCTCGCCTACACGCTGCCCAGTCACATCACTTCCTCGCTCTTCGGATCAAACATGCGCTACGCGCGGCTCAGCCTCAGCGGCCGCAACCTACTGCGGTTTACCGGTTATCGCGGACTCGATCCTGAGGTCAGCAACTTCGGTAATCAGGCCATCGTCCGGAATGTCGACGTGGCTCCCTTCCCGCCGAGTCGCAGTTTCTTCCTCTCGATCGACCTGGGGTTCTGATCATGACACCCATACTGAAGCCATGGAATCTGACGCTCCTGGTGGGTGTCCTTGCCACCGGAGCCTGTAACTTCGATATCGCGAATCCCAACTCGCCCGAACCCCTGGGACAGAACCCCAGTCGGTTAGCTGTATCCGGCGCCGCAAACGGGCTGCTGGTCGGCACCCGGGTGGACCAGGCGGACTGGGTCCTGGATGCAGCGATTCTGGGACGCGAGGCCTATCGCTTTGACGGCTCCGATCCTCGCTTTACCGGTGAACTGCTGCAGGGCCCGCTGGATGCTGGCGGGAACGCGTTTGGGGGCGACCACTGGATCGAGCCGTATGCCAACATTCGTGGCGCCAAGGCTCTACTCGCAGTGATCGGCACCGCCCAGAGTCTCACGGCCGAGGAACATAGCGCGGTGAGCGGCTTTGCCCGCACCCTCGAGGCGCTCGAATTCCTCAATGTGGTGAATGGTCACACCCAGGATTCCATCCCCATCGATGTCTTGCCCGATGCGGCTGCGCCGCCGGCCCCGTTTCGATCGCACGCCGACGCCATGGCGGAGATCGTCGCGTTGCTGGATCAGGGTAAGACCGACCTGCAGGGCGGGGGCACCGCATTCCCGTTCACCTTGCCCAGCGGGTTCACCGGATTCAACACCCCGACGAACTTCATCAAGTTCAACCGTGCGCTTCGGGCAAGAGTGGCCGTGTACCTGAACGATTTCGCCGGTGCACTCACCGCGTTGAGCGAATCGTTCCTCGATGTGGCGGCGCCCATGTCCCTCGGCGTGTATATCGATCACGGGACCGGGCCGGGAGATTTCGCCAATCCGCTGGCGCAGAACCCCCAAGTGGGCGAAAACTTCGCCCACCCCTCCTTGGAGACGGATGCCCAGCTCCAGCCAGGCGGAGCCAAGGATCAGCGCTTTCTGGATAAGGTGGTGCCCCGGCCCGAGCGCTCGGTGGGGAGTGGCGCCGGTCAGCTTAGCTCCCACCTAGGCTGGATCCGGTATGCAACGCCGATCACACCGATTCCGATCATACGGAACGAAGAGCTCATCCTGCTTCGGGCTGAGGCCAACATCGGGCTGAGCAACTTGCTGCCAGCAACGGATGACATCAACGTGGTGCGGACCGTCTCGGGAAGGCTGGCCAGCATCCCGGTGTTAGCGACTCCGACTGCGGCCCTGGACGAGCTCCTCTACAACAAGCGCTACTCCCTGCTGTACGAGGGCGGCCATCGCTGGATCGACATGCGACATTACAATCGGCTGGCGAGCCTGCCGATCGATCGGCCGGCCAACACTCCGCCAGACGTGATCTTCTCGACCTTGCCTATTCCGACGGCCGAGGTCTTACCACGGCAGTGATCGCCTTGGCGCAGCACCTATGGAGGACACGACGATGATTGGGATGCGGTATCTCGGACTGCTTGCAGCTCTTGTCCCGCTCGCGGCCGGCTGCGGCGGAGGAGGCGGAAAGTACGCCGGCACCTGGAAGCGAGACCTGTACGGCGAGGGCGAGGTCCACATGAAGCTGGCCTCGAATGGTGGTGTCGAGCTGATGTTGCCGTCGCCCCGCTGGCCCGACTCGGTGGACATGAAGGGGCGGGGCCGGTTCAAGGGCGACACCCTGGTGTTCAAGGCGGACACCGCCGCCAGCGCCTGCCAGACCAATGACGCCCGATATGTGGTAAGCCGAAACGAAGACCAGCTGCACATCGCGGGGCTGGGCCTGGATAACTGCGGCGGCCGGCGGGCAGCCTTAGTGGGGACCTGGCAGAAGTCGTAGAACGAAAGGGCTCACGCCTTTGGTATGGCCGGCCACTGTTGCGTGACGCAGTGAAAGCCGCCGAGGCCCCAGACCAGATCGGTGCAGTCGATCCCGATGATCTCCCGATTGGGGAACACCGATTGTAGAGTGGCTCGGGCCTGGTCGTCGCGCGAGTGATCGTAGGTGGGCAGCAGCACCAGCCCGTTCGCGATATAGAAGTTGGCGTAGCTGGCCGGAAGCCGTTGGCCCTGGTGCCACAGCGGCTGGGGCATCGGGAGGGTGACGACACGAAGTGGCCGGCCGTCCTGGTCGGTCATTCGGGTGAGCCGCTCCAGGTTGCTCTGGAGCGGTTCATAGTTTTCGTCGGCCGGATCATCCTCGACCACGGTGACGACCGTGGTCGGATCGACGAATCGAGTGAGATCATCCACGTGTCCGTCGGTATCGTCCCCGGCGATTCCCTCACCCAGCCACAGGATATGGGAAACGCCCAGATAGGACCGGAGGTACTGCTCGATCTCGGAACGGTCCAGTCCCGGATTCCGATTCGGATTGAGAAGACACGCCTCGGTCGTAAGCAGGGCACCCTGGCCGTTGACGTCGATGGAGCCGCCTTCCAGCACGATGCCGGGATGGAATACCGGCAGGCCGAGCTCCTGGGCCACGAGAGTTGGAATCACGTCATCCAGATCGAAGGGCGGATACTTGCCGCCCCAGGCATTGTAGTTCCAATCGACGATGGCTTCGCCAAAGCGGCCGGGCTCCTGCCGCTGGAGGAAGATGGGTCCGTGGTCCCGGCACCAGGCATCGTTGGTCGGATGGTAGTGGAAGAAGACGTTGCCGCTGTCGGCGCCGGTGTCGGCCAGGAGCATCCGGACCTCGTGCTCCATGGCCGGCCCGGCGACGTTGATGTGCACCTCCTCGTGATCGGCGAGGTGGCGGACCATCCGGGCGAATATGGCGGGCACCGGCCCGAACTTGCCGGGCCAGGAGGCTTCCTTGTGCGGCCAACTGAGCCAGGTACCGCGATGGGGCTCCCACTCCGCCGGCATTCTGTAGCCAAGTTGGGCTGGAGTGGCGGTGTCACCCTGAGGGACACCGTGTCCTTCGCTTGCGCTCAGGACGGGCTGCCGTTTCCTCACGTCAGTCGAGGTAGCGTTTGGTCAGATCGCCGTAGGCGTCGATCCGTCGGTCTCGAAGGAAGGGCCAGTGGGTGCGGCTCGCGTCCACTTTCGCCAGATCGCATTGGGCGATCAGCACCTCTTCGCCGGTACCGCCCTTGACCACGAGACGGCCGCCCGGGTCGGAGACGAAGCTGCCGCCCCAGAACTCGATGCCGCCCTTGGGATCGCCCTCGTGGCCGACCCGGTTCACCGCGCAGACGTACACCCCGTTGGCAATGGCATGGCTCCGCTGGATGGTTTCCCAAGCGGCTTGCTGCTGGGCTCCATGCTCCTGCTTCTCGGCCGGCAGCCAACCGATGGCAGTGGGATAGAAGAGAATCTGAGCACCGGACATGGCAGTGAGGCGGGCTGCCTCGGGGTACCACTGGTCCCAACACACTAGCACGCCGATCCGGCCGAAGCGGGTGTCCCAGGCACGAAAGCCGAGATCACCAGGGGTGAAGTAGAATTTCTCGTAGTACTGGGGATCGTCGGGAATATGCATCTTCCGGTACTTGCCCAGATACCGGCCATCCGCGTCGAGAATGACCGCCGTATTGTGGTAGAGGCCTTCGGCGCGCTTCTCGAAGAGCGAACCGATGATCACGACGCCCAGCTCGCCGGCCAGCTGGGCCAGTACCTCGGTCGAGGGACCCGGTATCGACTCTGCCAGGTCGAAGAACTTGTGATCTTCGGTCTGACAGAAGTACTGACTGCGGAAGAGCTCCTGCAGGCAGATGATCTGGGCCCCGCGACCGGCGGCCTCGCGGACACCTTGCACGGCCTTGCGCATATTCTCCGTGGGTTCCGGGGTGCAGCGCATCTGCACCAGGCCGAGCGTAACGGTAGATGATTCCGGCGGCGTCATGCGAGGATAATAATTCGGCGGGACCGGAGAGTCATCAGCGAAAGGACGGTGACCTGCGTCACCTAGGACTGCAGTGATCGAGACGATCTTTAGCACAGCCAGTTCTTTAGCACAGCCAGCAGGCATCCGAGGGGCCCTATTCACGGAGGGATGATTCGATATGAAAGGCGGCTTGATCTGGACGTCGTGCGTTCTCTGTCTCACAGTGGCTCTGGGATGCGGGGGCGATCGTCGATCCGGCGCCCTGCCCGCGGCTGACAGCGGCCAGCCGTCGGCGCCGGATCGTACGGCCGCCACGAGTGACAGCACCCCCGCAGCCACAGCGGGCACTAGCCGTGCGGTCGTACGCCCTGACTCGGCTTCGAAGCAGCAAGACACTGCATCCACGGTCGCTCAGCCGAAGCCTCCGGTGAAGCCGGCTCTCAAGCCGAGGGCTGCCAAGCCTGCTCCTCCGGCCAAGGCCGCGGCTCCGACTACGCCCGCCGATACCAGCAGGGTGACGGCAGTCCCCGAGAGCACCGGGGCCGCGCCGGTTCAGACCAGCGACGCGGCCGCGCCGCTCCGGGATGAGTACCATCGGGCGCCGTTGGATACGGTCTCGCAGGAGGTATACCAAGGCTGGAAACAGTTCAACCTCAACTGCGCCCGGTGCCACGGAGAAGACGTGCAGGGCACCACGATCGCACCCCATCTTATTGTTTCCCTGAGGCCCGACGGAACGATCAATACCAAAGAGCTCTTTGTGCAGACAGTGTGCGCCGGTCGGCCGGCCAAGGGAATGCCGGCGTGGTGCGCTCTGGGCCTCGACATGGACAAGATCAATCAGATCTACTCCTACGTAAAAGGACGCAGCGACTCGAAGATCCATCCGGGTCGCCCGGCGGTGAAGTCAGGAGGGTAAATGCTGGCGGGCGTCACCGCGGGGCCATGAATCAGCCCCCCGCCACACGCGGGGGGCTGTTTGCTATAGATTTCACGCCCCTCCCCCATCGTCACGGAGGTACAGAAGACGATGAAATCCTCGCTCCACCTCTTTGGACTCCCTCTGATACACGTGGCAACCGGCCAACTGGTGGACGGCCGCTTTCGCCGTGGCGTCGCGCGCGGGTGGATCGCGGTGGGCGATGTCGCATTCGGCGTTCTCCTCGCGGTCGGAGGCCTCGCGGTCGGCGGCATCAGTATCGGCGGCTTAGCCCTGGGCGGCCTGGCGTTCGCTGGGGTTTCGATCGGAGTGTTTGCCCTGGGTGGATTGGCGATTGGAGTGGCGGCGGTGGGCGGCGCGGCAGTGGCGTGGTGGGCCGCGGTCGGGGGCCTGGCTCTCGCGCGCGACATCGCCCTCGGTGGCGTGGCGGCCGCGACCCACGCAAATGATACAATAGCACAGGAACTGGTCACCCGACAAACCTTCTTTCGGGTGAGTATGGATCTGGTGAAGCACTCCCGTTGGCTGTTACTCCTCGCTGTTCTGCCGGTCGTCATGGCGATCCGCCAGCGGCGGCGAAGCGAAGGGGATCGAGGAATCCACCATTGATGCGCGTGGCGCTCGGAGGACCGAGCCGAATGACCGACCGTGCAGCCTCCCTCATTACAGCGCTCAGCCTGATCCCACATCCCGAAGGTGGCTATTACGGCGAGCTCTACCGCTCCGATGCAGTCGTCCATCCCGCGGATGGGCGCGGGCCCCGTTCGGCAATCACCACGATCTACTTTCTCCTGACGGGTGATACAGTGAGCCGCTGGCACCGGGTGCAATCGGACGAGGTGTGGCATTTCTATGAGGGTGCGCCGCTGGAACTCTGGCTCGCGTCCCCCGGAGCGGACGCGGTCGAGCAATACCGACTCGGGCCCTTCGACGGCACCCAACGGCCGGTGTGGACGGTACCCGGCGGCTGGTGGCAAGCGGCACGCTCCACTGGTGCCTACACCCTCGTAGGCTGCACCGTGGGCCCGGGGTTCGACTTCGGCGACTTCGTGCTCGCGGCCGATCAGCCTTCCGCTGCCCGGGCGCTTAGCGCCCGTCCCGCGCTTGCGCAATTCCTGTGAATCAGAAGCGAGCCGTCCGCACGACTGCCCAAAGCAGTAAGTTTGTAAACTCGATTCCAAGCACAGGCACTTGAACCTGGAGGCAGTATGGCACGCCTCTTCTGGCTGATCCTCGTGCTCGCCTTTGTGGCGGCGCTCCTGGCGGGAGCATCGTGGGCCATAGCTTACAACAGCGTAGGAAGCATCCTGGGCGCTCCTCCTCCAAAAATGGGCGCACAAACCACGCGTCTCGTGTGGAATGGTGTGGCCCATCAGGAAAAACATCCGCTGATGTGGCAGTTCGCTTATGGGCCTACCGTGATCCCGGGGGCGACCAGAGTTACGATCTACGTGGGACCCACCGGCGAGGTCATTCGGACCGAGCCCACCGATCTGGAGGCTCGACTGGTGGCATTTCACCGTACCGGCTATTGAAGTCTCTGAACCGAGGAGCGGAGCGGATGGCCCAGGCTGACCCAATGCGCGCCACGATCGCGCGCTTCCTGGATTGGGAGGATGCCCACGCGGACTTGGAAAAAGTCGTCGCCGGACTTCCGCCAGCCCTCCGAGGGCAGGCGCCGAACGGCTTGCCCTACTCGCCCTGGCAGTTGCTGGAGCACATCCGTCTGACCCAGCACGACATCCTGGAGTTCTGTCGGAATCCGGCCTACGAGGAGCTCGACTGGCCCGCCGACTACTGGCCCAAGAGCCCCTCACCGCCCTCGGCGGAGGCCTGGGACAAGAGTGTGGCAGCCGTCCGCCAGGATCGCGAGGCACTCAAGAAGCTGGCCCTGAACCCGGGCATAGATCTGCTGGCGAGAGTTCCGGCGGGAGACGGCCAGACCTACTTGCGCGAGCTCCTACTCGTCGCGGATCATACCGCCTACCACCTCGGCGAGCTCGTGGTCGTGCGGCGTGCGCTGGGAACGTGGCCCGGGTAGACGACCGGGCGCTCCTTCCAAGGAAACACCAGGTGCGAGTCCGATCGGCAGTTCCGGGTGATGCTGCCGCGGTTGCCCGGCTCAGTGGCCAGCTCGGCTATCCGGTGGCGGCGCAGGCTCTGGCCACGCGTCTGCGAGGCCTGGTGGCATCCGAGGAGCAGGCGGTCTATGTGGCCACTGACGTGCAGGGCGAAGTGGTCGGCTGGATCCATGGGGCCGAACAAGTGCTGGTGGAGTCGGGGACCCGCTGTGAGATCCTGGGGCTCGTGGTAGATGAGGCGGTGCGCCGCGGCGGCATCGGGCGTCGGCTGGTTGAAGCGGTGGAGCGGTGGGCCCGGGCTCGAGGCCTGCCCGAAATGTCGGTCCGGAGTGCGGTGAGCCGCGCCGAGTCGCACCCCTTCTACGAGCAGCTCGGCTACGACCGGGTGAAATCGCAACACGTGTACCGGAAGCGGCTGGGCGGCGCGGGTGCCGCGTGATGTTGTTCCAAACCAATTCATTGACAGCTAGCCACTCATGCCCGGTGTGCGCGGGAGGAGTGCCGGTGGATGATTCCGCACTCCCGGCAGCGCGATAGGCATCCGGGCGGAGGAGCGTATGCAGGTCGATGAACTCGAAGGGGTGCTGACATTTCTCCGGGCAGCGGAGCGCCTCAAGACGGTCACCCGGAGCGGGTGGACCTCGGCCGGCCAGCGGGAGAGCGTGGCAGAGCATACCTGGCGGCTTTGTCTGATGGCGATGCTGCTTTACGGGGGCACCGCGGGGATCGACCTCGCACGTTTGCTCAAGATGTGCCTCATTCATGATCTGGGTGAGGCCATCCGGGGGGACGTTCCGGCCCCGGCGCAGGGGGCTGGAGCGGGCAAGGCCGAGCAGGAACGGACTGATCTCTTGCAGCTGACGGACTCATTGCCGTCGGGAATGCAGCAGGAGATCCTGGAGCTCTGGGACGAGTACGAAGCGGCGGACTCCACTGTAGCCAGACTGGCCAAGGGGCTCGACAAGCTGGAGACGATTCTGCAGCACACCCAGGGCATGAACCCGGACGACTTCGACTACGCGTTCAATCTTGGGTACGGGCTGCAGTACACCTCCGCGGATCCGCTGCTGTCCGCCCTGCGGGCGCGTCTAGACGAAGAGACCGCGCGCAGAGCGAACGAGGGTGTCAGTCACCCGCCGGCACCGGCATAGGAGCCGCGTTCGATGTCCTCCAGCACGTCGGGCCGGTGCGGGTGCCAGCCCAACAACTCCTGAGCCCGTCGGCCGGATGCCTGCTGGTCGAGGACCAGCGCATCAGCGTAGGGGCCCAGCTTCTGCCTGGCCTCTTCCAGCGGCCAGGCCACAGTGCGGCCCCCCGCGCCGGCGCCCCGGCTCGCTGCGGCGGCTACTTCGGCCACCGCGCGCGAGGGACCGGCCACTCCCAGGAGCACTGAGCCGGCAGGCGCCCGCTCCAACGCCAGGAGATACAGATCGGCCAGGTCGTCCACATGGACGAAGGGCCAGCGGTTCTTGCCGGTGCCAACATAGCGGGCCGCCCCCTCGCCTCGGGCCGATTGCACGAACCCGGCGGGAATACCGCCGCCCCGGCCGTAGACGATGGCCGGCCTGATCACCACCGTGCGGATGCCGCGGCGCGCGCCATCGCGAACCCGATCCTCCACCGCCTGACGCCACGCGACCAGCGCGGCCGGGCGAGGTGGAGTGCTCTCGTCCACTATGGCCCCGCCGGTATCCCCGTGCGACCATATGCCGCTGGTATAAACGAAGGGCTTGTCGCTCCCTGCCAGCGCATCGAGAATCGAATCGATGGCGGGGCCATCGACGGCAGGGTTGTAGGTCGTGGCCATACTGATCACGCCATCGGCCTGGCGAGCGGCCGAGCCCACGCTCGCGGCATCGGAAAAATCACCCCGCACCGGGGTGATGCCCGCCGCCTTCAGCCGGGCGGCTGCCGCATCGCTCCGAGCTAAACCGGTGAGCTTATGGCCTGCGGACCGCAGCCGGTCGGCGACCGCAGTGCCGATGTACCCGGTCGCGCCAGTCAGGAAGACTTTCATATTCGCGTGTTCTCAGGGTTAGGGTTAAAGCCATCTCCAGGGAAATTTATTCTATTGGGCGTTGGGAGCCACTGACTTGTACAGTTCTCGGACTGCGGGGCTCGCCCTGCTCCTGGTCCTGGGGGGAGGCGCTGGGGCCGATCTTCAGGGTCAGACCCTGACCCGGTCATGGAGGCCCGTCGTGTACGCCCATCGGACGACGGGTACGGGAGCGGCCAGCCTGCGAGCCAGCGCATGTTGAGTCCGGCGCCAGCCGGGCGCGGGGCCGCATGTATCCCATTTGCCGATCACGCAGAGGCGCGCTTCGTCCCGGATCCGGCACGACGCTGATTATGACTCTTCGATGAGGGGGCCGGCGTGGCTGTTGCGGATCGAGACGCTGGGGACCACGCTCGTCGTGCTCCTCATCGGAAGCCTGATGCTGTGGTCCGAGGCGGCGGTCCGTGGTCAGCGTCTGACGATCACCATCGCCAGCGCGGTTCTCGTCTACATCGTCGGTCTCATGACGTTCGGCCGCAGGTCGGATCCCAACGGCATTGCGTGGTGGCCCTTTGTCGTCGCGGGGTTCACCGCCGGAGCCATCGGCGAGCTGATCAACGCGCAGTTTCTGGTCACCCGCGAGCTGCTCAGCGCCGGCCTGACCGGGATCGCAATCGGCACGGCGCAGTGGACGGCCCTGCGGGTCTGGATTCGGCTCACCCGAGGCCGTGCGGTCTGAACGCGATATGGACCTCACCATCCCCTACACCTTCTATCCTTTGGCGTTGCCTCACTCCATCGCGTGGGGATTGTTTCTGGTAGCGGTTGCGGGAGGAGTCGCCTGCAAAGAAGAAGGCCCGCCGACTAACTCGGCGGGCCTCGGTGACGACGGTTGCCGTTGGTTAATGCTTGATCCAGGTGGGCCGGAGATCGCGCGTCACCTGCGCCACCAGCTCGCTGACCACCTCGCCATAGGCCTCTTCCTTATCCCGTATGGCGAAGGAGGGAAGCCGGTCGGTTATGTTGATGCGGCCTACGGTTCCATTCGCGGCCGCGCTGGACCGCCACACCGTTCCACCGGTGCTGGTGGACAGCAAGCGTACCGTGAGCTCGGCAGAGACACCGGCCCGGACGTTCATTCCCGAGCCATCGATATGTCCGCTCGGCTTCATGTTCGACACCTTGAGGAAGCCCACGAATACCGCGGGCACGTTCTTCCTCTTGCCCAGCGCCTGGGCCAGCTCAGCGGCATCGGTGCTCGGGGACAGATCCTTCAGCGATGAATCGGCGCCGCCCAGCTCGAGCAGCTCGAAGCCGGTCTGGCTCGCCAGGAGCGCTTCGGCAAATCGCTGGGTGGCGAGCGAGCTCATTCCAGTGTTGGGTTGATCGGCTGTGAAGGTGACCAGCGCGACGCGACCGTAGGGCGCCAGTTCCAGGCGAGCCGGAACCTGGGAGTACTTGGAGGCGCAGGCTGCCAGCACCAGCGTCCCGCAAACCGCGAGCGCGTATTGCAATCGGACATGATGATTGGCACTGTTCCTGAGCATCGGGGCCGCATCGGTTGGGGATAGCGGTGCGAAAGGCAAGACACGCGCCATCGGTGAAACTCGTTCTCCCCGGGGGTTTGCGGGGATGGAGGGCTGCATGCACTATTTGCTCTTCTATGAGGTTGCGAACGACTATGTGGCCCGCCGGCAGCCGTACCGAAGGGCCCATCTGCAGTACGCGCATCCCTTCGTCGAGCGGGGTGAGTTGGTGCTGGCCGGGGCGCTGGCGGAGCCGGTTGACGGCGCGGTGTTGTTGTTCGAGAGCGAGACGCCGGCGGTGGCCGAGGAATTCGCGGCGGGTGACCCGTACGTCAAACAGGGGCTGGTGACTCGATGGCGAGTGCGGCCCTGGACGACGGTAGTCGGCCCCCAGGCCGCAGTCCCGCTCCCAACCGAGTCAGCCGGCTGAGATGGAGACGAGTCAATGAGCTGGTATTGGTTGGGCGCCATCGCGCTGGTTCTCTTGCTGGGGGCGCTGAGCCGGCGGGGTGAGCGCGCCGGTACTGCCGGGCGGCCCAGTCTGGGCGCGGCCCCACCAAGTCCGGAAGGGATCGATGGTCTGCTTCAGACCGGCCAGAAGATCGCCGCTATCAAAGCGTACCGGCAGCTGCACGGGGTCGACCTCAAGACCGCGAAGGATGCAGTGGATGCGCGTGCCCGGGAGCTGGGGAAGTAGGGCGACAGCAACCCCAAGGCCGCCGCCCCGTTTTCGTTAAGACCCGCTGTACCCCCTCCGATACTGAAGTCCATGTCGACCATCTCGGGTGACCCATGCTGAGGCGAGCAACCCGCCGCCTTTCTCCGGGACGGCTGGCGGCCGTTCTCGGCGGCACTCTGCTCCTGCTGGTCATCTACTCCAGCAGCTTCGTCATTGACTACGGCGAGATCTTCCGGAAGCATGATCCCCTGGTTCGGAGCGACGTTGCCCGCCTGGCGCCGGCCCGGGTGCAGCGAGTGGACCGGGTCCGGGAGCTGGAGCAGCTGCGCGCTGTTCTGCGGGAGGCACGGCAGCGCAGGCTCAAGGTGTCGATCTCCGGCAGCCGGCATAGCCAAGGAGGCCACACCTACACGCCCGGCGGCATTGTGCTCGACATGCGCGGCTTCAACCGGATTCGGGACATCGATCCGGTGGCGATGACCATCACGGTCGAGAGCGGAGCCACCTGGGATGAAGTGCAACGCGCGATCGCCCCTCGGGGTCTGGCCCTCAAGGTGATGCAGTCGTCGAACATCTTCACCGTCGGGGGCACACTGAGCGCCAACGCGCACGGCCGCGATATCGACGTCACCCAGTTCGTGGAGGTGGTCGAGAGTTTCCGGCTGCTCCTGGCCGACGGCCGGGTGGTCTCGGTGAGCCGGAGCGAGAACCCCGAGCTCTTCTCGCTCGTCATTGGCGGGTACGGTATGTATGGCGTGATCCTGGATGTGACCCTCAGGGTTACCCGCGACGAGCTCTATGAGCAGCGGGCGACCTCCATGGACTACACCGAGTTTCCAGCCTACTTCGCGCAGCACATCAAAGCTGACTCTGCAGTGGTGCTGATGCTGGCCCGTCCTTCGATCGATCCCAGCCCCGCTTCCTTCCTGCGAGAGATGGTGGTGGTGAGCTGGCGGCGGGCCCGGCCTGGCCAGGCCGGCAGCTTTGAGCTCACCGAGGAGACCAACGTCTGGCGGGACAAGTTCTTCTTCGGTCTCTCCCGCCGCTTCGAGTGGGCCAAGTCACTGCGGTGGAAGCTTCAGAAGCGAGTCGAACTGGGGTCGGGAGACGCTCGCATCATGTCCCGCAACAATTCGATGCGTCCTCCGCTCGCGCCCCTGGAGCTGCTGGATTACCGGTCGCCGCGGAACACCGACATCATCCAGGAATACTACGTGCCGGTCGAGAACTTCGTCCTCTTCATGGATCGCTTCAGGAACATCCTGGTGGCCGGCAAGATGAACGTCCTGAGCTCGACGGTGCGCTACGTGTCTCCCAATGCCACGCCGGCCCTGGCCTACGCACCGCGGCGTGCAGCCTTCGCCATCATCCAGATGAGCAACGTCGGGCTGGACCGCGCCGCTCAGGATCACGCGGCAGCCGTCACCCGGCAGCTGGTCGATGCCGCGATCGAACAAGACGGAACCTACTACCTCACTTACCAGCTCTATCCCACCGCCGAGCAGCTCAATCGCGCCTACCCCACGGCACGAGCAGCCTTCGAACGGAAGAGGTTCTATGACCCCGATGAAACCTTCAGCAACCAGTTCTACGCCCTTTACGGTCGTAACCGGGCGCGCTAAGCCGCCTCCGCCGCGGTATCGCCTGCGCCGGCGTCACGTCGTTCGGGCCGTCGGCGGGTTGCTGGCGCTGGTGGCCATCTACTTCTTCGGGTGTGAGCCGGCCTATCACGGCACCCTGGTGGTGCCGACACCCCACCCACTCATCTTTGCCCATCGCGGCTTCGGCGATCATGGCCCGGACAACAGCCTCTTTGCCGTCGAGCACGCGCTGGACGTGGACATGGATGGAGTAGATCTGGATGGGCAGCTCACCCAGGACGGCGAGCTGGTCATCTTCCATGACCTGAGCGTCGACCGGCTGACTTCAGGCACCGGACGGGTGGCCGACAAGACGCTGAAGGAGATGCTCGCCCTCGATCTGGGCCCCAAGTATCAGGCTGGACTGACGGGAGCCAACGTGCACACATTCGCGGATTTCGTGCGCGCGGTGAAGGGACGTGGCACCCTCATGGTCGAGCTGAAGGTGCCCGGCCTGGCGCCTACCGGCATCGAGCAGCGAGCGGTCGAGATCATCGAGCGATACGATGCCCACCTGAGCGTCGTACTCAGCTCGTTCAACCCGTTGGTGCTCTACCGGGTGAAGCGCCTCGATCCGTTCGTACGCACGGCTTTCATCTTCATGGATACCAATTGGAATCCCCAGCTGCGGGCGGAGATCAAGGAGGGAGACCTGGTGAATCTTCCCTGGATCTTGCGGCAGGAGTTCATCCGCCGTGCGCTGCGCAAGATCGTGAAGCCCGATATGCTGAGCATCAACCACGAGGTGGACGAGAAGGTGATCAACCGGCTCATCGCGAAAGGCTGGCCCAGCTTCATCTGGACCCCTGACAACGAGAGCGACATCCGGCGCGCGTTGGCGAAGAATCCCTACGGGGTGATCACGGATCGGCCCATTCTAGCCAAGCAGCTGCGGGATCAGTGATCCACGATCCCGATGTCGCTGGTACCGACGTCGCGCTGGCTCTCCTGGCGGCCTACTTGGGGTGGCGACTCTGGAGGGACGCCGCCGGGCGGAGGTTGCAGCGAACCGGCGCGGTCCTGTTGGCAGCTCTAGCCAGCGCGGCCGCCTGGGGCGCGGTCTTCCACGCCTTCTTCCCCGCCGGGACGACCACTCTGCCCGGGTCGCTTGCGTGGAAGCCGGTGGCGCTCTCCATCGTGGTCGCCGGGGCCACCATGCTCGACCTCGGTCTCGGTCTGTTGCTGCCGCA
Organism: Gemmatimonadota bacterium; assembly: GCA_041500125.1. Taxonomy (GTDB): domain Bacteria; phylum Gemmatimonadota; class Gemmatimonadetes; order Gemmatimonadales; family GWC2-71-9; genus CAVVWJ01. The sequence continues at coordinate 69,361 of JBGQLP010000004.1, read as the reverse complement.
GCTGGCGCCACGGCTCCGCCGGTCGGTCGTGCTCGCCTATGCGGCAGCTTTTGCCGTGGTTGTGATTCTCCTGGACGACTCGTTCACCAGCATCGTGCGCTTCTACGTCCCGAGTCTTATCCTGCTGCTCCTGGCCTCAGCGTGGCAATCGGTGCGCAGCCACAGCGTAGGGTGGAGGTTAATTCTCGCGGGTCTACTCCTCTCCGCCGGGGCGGCGGTGCTGCAGCAGGCGCGGGTGACTCTCCATCCGGTCTACTTCGACCACAACGCGGTGTACCACCTGGTGCAGACCATCGCGGTGGTTTTCCTCTATCTCGGGTGGCGCCGCGCCCCGGACCCGGCTCGGGCCCCTCGCTCAGCCTGAGGATCTCAGTCCGCTGCCTTCCCGGCCTCCGCATGCACGGCGATCGTGCGGCTTGCGGGCCCGAGCTCCACCACTGCCTCTCCCAGGTGGACCGGCCACCGCAGCGTCACCGACTCTCCCTGCCTGGTGCGATCCAACCCACGCTCCGACTTTGCCACCGTCTCGATCGCGAAGGTCCAGATCTCTGCGTCCGGCTCCGTCCGCAGCTCGAGCGGCGCGAAGAGCGAGAGCTCGGGCGCGAAGCGGTCGTCCGGGTGGCCGATGGCGGGGTTCCAACGATAGCTCACCGTCAGGGCGCCATCGGCTTCGAACCGGAACCGTTTGCTCAAAGCCTCATGACTTCCATCGGGACCCGCGAAGGAACAGCGGATCTCGACCGCGTCGGCTGAGCGCTCGATGGTGAACTGGCAGGGCGACTGGGCCCAGGATCGAACCGGCCAGTAGTCTCCGGATGAGTAGGAGTCGAGGGGGAGTGCGCCCGGCAGTACCCGATCCAGGAAGAGCGCGCGATCCTCTGCGTCGAGCGGCGGCCGTTGGTCCAGCCGGAGTCCTTCCTCGATGTCGTGAATGCTGGACATCCCGGAGTCCGAGTCACGCGTCGCCTCGGCTTGGTTTTCGAGCGCGGTGTCGTGATAAGCCTCCCGGCGGCGAGTCAGGGTGTTGGCATAGTTGGTCTCCGTAGCAAAGAGGGTGTACTCCTCGACTGCACCGCCTCGCCGGGGACTCACGGTGGCAGAGAACTGGTCCGAGTGCACCCAGATCTCATCGTGTCCGTCGCCATCGATGTCCACGACCTCCACTCTCAGTTGCTCCTCTTGGCGCAGCTCCCGCTCGGCCTGGGCCAAGTTTCGCCAGATGGCTTCCCGGAGGTGAGGCAGATACAGCCCTCCGAATACGCCGTGCCAGTAGGCGTCGTTGCATTGCGCCCGGCCAATTGCGCGCCGAGCCCTGGGCGGATCTCCCGCGGCCCGGCACATCAGGGAGAGCGCCTGCATCTTCTTGTGCATCCGATTGGACTCGGAGTACTTCACCAGGAAATTGCGCCAGTGAGCCCCGCGGATCAGCGCTCCATCGGGGCCGGCAAGGCGGGCCTCGCCCAGATCGCGCTCGAGCCGGATCAACCTGAGCGCCGCGTCGGGTGGGAGGGACCAGCCTTCCATTTCGCGGTACGATGCCGTCGGCAGGTACGCGAGACCGCCGCTCGGTACCTGGTCGAGGGCATCGGTCAAGGTGCTGAGCTGGACTTCTTCCCGCTCGACCAGCTCACCCATGGTTGCCACGAAACGATCCAGCCATCCCCGCTCATAGACCCACTCCTTGGTGCCCGGCCATCCGCCGAACTTCTCGCCGTCGTCGGCCAGAACGGCGAGTCGCTGGCCCGCGCCCCGGAGCTCGCGCAGGTAGGAGGCCGTCTCCTCCGGTGGACGGAACGGGATCAGGTACCGCAGCCGCTCGTCGATGGGGAAGAGCGCCACCCGCTTGCCGTCGCTTTCGGTATAGAAGGGGGCGTGTAGCCGCTCGGCGGCAAAACCGGATACCAGGAAGTGACGGTCGTCCACCAATGCGTAGCGAACTCCGGCATCGGCGAGATCGGCGGCGAGCTCCGGTTCCCAGACCCGCTCGGTAAGCCAGAGACCCTGAGCGTCGACCCCGAAGCGGCCCCGGATAGCCTCGCGCATCCACTGGATTTGCTCCACCCGATCCGCCCGGGGCAGGGAGGCGAGCACCGGCTCGTAGAAGCCGGCCAGCAGCAGCTCCACCTGACGGTCAGCTACCAGGCGGCCCAGCCAGTCGAGGTAGACGGTGTCGTGCGCCTCCAGCCACTCGAGCAGCGGCCCCGAGAGGTGCAGCACGATGGGAAAAAATCCGCGCTCGGGAAGATGTTCGAGGATCGGGCGGTAGACGTCGCGGACGTGTTGCTCGAAGACGTGGTCGAAGTTGCCGACCGGTTGGTGCAGGTGAACGCCGAAGACGAAGCGGATTGGGGCCATGCGTCAGCTGACGACCAGCGAGCGGGAGCCGCCGAGCGCCGCTGCAATCGCCGGCAGGACATTGGGGAAGACCTGGTCCCGCTGTCCCAACTCCTCCGCGCGCCGTTGCGCTGACTCCAGATCCTGCTCTCGACCCGGACTCAGGGCCGCGATCAGCTGCTCGGCGTCCGCACAATGCTCCCGAAACCGCCGCTCAGCATAGTCCGCTGCCGCGCCGGTAGAGATGATGAACTGCCAATCCGATGACTGAGCCAGCAACAACTCCCGGGCGGCCTGAGCCAGCACCGGGCCGGCAGCTGGAGAGGCGAGGGCGCTGGGCGCGACATCCCAGAACGACTGCTCCAGCGGCCAGAGTCGCTCCCAGGTCCACGCCGTCTGCTCGCTCAGCCACATGCTGCTGTCACCGTTGGCGCCCCAGGATCCCCAGGGCAGCCGGATCGCTGCCCGCGGGGGATGCTGTTGCAGGTGGCGCGAGCCGGTAGTGGGGTGAATCGCATGCAGGTGTTGGTTCAGGGCTCGGTAGGTATCTCCCAGAAAGTCCGGACCCTCGAACCACCAATGCCCGAAGAGCTCGGTATCGAACGGCGCGACCACCACCCCCTCGCGGTTCTGCGACTGACCGGCGGAGATTCCCGCCAGCAGATGAGCGAAATGCTCGGCGTGGCCTCGGGCCCGGTCGGCCGCGGCCTCGGGGTTGTACGGTTGTTTGTCGCCGAGGTCGACGCCGGGACCGCTCACCCGCCACAACTTGAGCCCGCCGGGCCAGCGCATCTTATGGAATTCGAGATACCACGCGTCCCCGGGATAGCCCTCGAAGCGGCTCCAGACCTGCATCGAGGCGCGGGGATCGCGCACGTAGGCGGCCACGGGTCCATGGGCGACTCGGTACGCGCGGTACGGAGACCGCAGCGGCTCGGTGGGAATTCCAGGAGACGCCGGCGCGTGGACGATGGGATCGCCCGCAGGATCGCCGGAGAGACCGAGAGGCCGGCCGGCCGCCGCCAGATGGGCATCGACGAAGAAGAACTGGAACCCCGCATCGGCCAGATGTTCCTCGATGCCCCGCCGGATCCCGGTGCGAGGAGCTGTCGGCCAGGGTTCCCAGGCGCCGCGCGGGCGGTAGGCACACTCCGGCAGCCAGCATCCGCTGGGCGAGCGGCCGAAAATGCGGCGGTGTTCCGAGACCCCGACGGCCAGCTGGAGCCGGATGCTCTCATCCCGGGCGAGCAGTGGGAGATAGCCGTGAGTGGCGGCCGACCCGATGATCTCGATGCGACCTGCCGCTTCGAGGGCACGGAACGCTCCGATCAAGTCTCGATCGATATCGTCGAACAGCCGGCGGAGCCGGACCAGCCGTTCCCGCCAGAAGCCGACCAGGGGAAGCAGGTGACTTTCCCCGGTGGCAGAGAGCGAGCCCGGCGCCTCATCGCAGGCCTTGATCCGTTGATCGAAGAAAGCCTCCATTTCAGTGACGAAGGTCGGATTGGTGAGCTGGTTGGCGAGCACTGGGGTGAAGCCGATGGTCACTGGCGCCGGTACCGCATCGGATGCCAGTCCGCGGAACACTTCGAGCAGCGGCAGGTAGGTATCGAGCGCCGCTTCGCAGAGCCAGTCGCTCCCGTGGGGCCAGCGGCCGTGGTTCAGGACATAGGGCAAATGACTGTGCAAGGTGAACACGAAGTCCATCGAGCGCGCGCTCACCGGGCTGCGCCCGACCGGGCTACGGCCCGGCGGTAGACGTCCAGGTAAGTGGCGACCGACCGTTCCCAACTAAAGTCGCGGGCCATGCCCTGCCGCATGATGGTGTGCCACCTCGAGGGATGATGAAAAGTATCGAGCGCTCGGAAAGTTGCCTCCTGAAAGGCCTCCGGCGTGTAGGGATCGAAGGCAAAACCGGTCAGCGCGTCTTCCACGGTATCGGCCAGTCCGCCGACGTGGCGCACGATCGGGGGTGAGCCGTATCGCTGCGCCCGCATCTGGGTGAGCCCACACGGCTCGTACAGCGACGGCATGAGAAAAAGGTCTGCGCCGGCCATGAGCCGGTGCTCCAGGCGGTAGGTGAAGTCCAGCTGCACGCCGAAGCGGTCCGGAGCGGACGAAGCCAGCTCGACCAGGGCGCTCTCGTATTTCTGTTCGCCGCTGCCCAGAAACACGAATTGGGCATCCATGGCCAGCAGGTCGCTGCTCTGGAGGATCAGGTCCAATCCCTTCTGGGTAACCATCCGTCCGGTCATTCCGAAGAGAGGGACCTTCCGACGCTGGGGAAGGCCGAACGAGCGCTGCAGCGCCGCCTTGCATCGTCGCTTTCCTTCGAGAGCCTCCGCCGAATACTGAGCGGTGATCTGGTTGTCGGTGGCGGGATTCCAGGTCTTCTGGTCGATCCCGTTCAGCACGCCGACCAGCCGGTCCGCCAGCCAGATGAAGACGTCGTGCAAGCCGAATCCTCCCCCGGCTGTGCGCAGCTCCTCGGCCTGGGTCGGACTCACCGTGGTGACGAAATCGGCAAAGGCCAGCCCGCCCTTGAGGAAGTTCACCTTCCCGTACCACTCGAGCTGCCGCCAGTTGTAGAGCCCCCACGGCAATCCGATCTGGGTCATCACGTCCGGTGGAAAATGGCCTTGATAGCCGGGGTTGTGAACCGAGAGGACCGCGGTCACCCCGTTGGAGTGCTCCGCCATCAGCGTCCGGAGATAGACCAGTGTCAGCGCGGTGTGCCAGTCGTGGGCGTGGAGCAGGACCGGGCCAGGGACCAGACGGGGGAGCACAGTGGCCGCGGCCAGCGCAAAGAAGGCGAACCGTCGGGCGTTGTCGGGATAGTCGACCGCGTTCTCGCCGTAGATGCCGGGCCGGTTGAAGTAGTCGAGGTGCTCGATGAAGAAGACCTGCGGCCCGGCGGGGGCACCGGCCACCCGAAAGACCCGGGCCTCTTCATTGTGCGATCCCATCGGCACCATGAAGGGCTGTCCGACCGGCTCCAGGTCGGGGTCGACATCACGAACGGTACGGTAGAGCGGGAGAATGGCGGCAACGTTGAGCCCGGCAGCCCGCTGGAACCTGGCGAGACCGCTCACCGCTTCAGCCAGGCCACCGGTCCGGGCGTAAGGGTAGTACTCCGCGGTCACATGAACGACCGAGACCGGTTGGCCTCCGGCGGTTCTGAGCGGCGGCGATGAGCTCGCTGGCTCGCGCGCCGGCTGATGCAGGGTTGCCATCCTCATCCTTCACGCCGTGGGTGGGTCGTCGCCTGACGTCTCCCCGCCCATCGCTGGGGCATAGTATTCCTGTACGTACTCTCGCATCATCCGCCGCGCGGTGAACCGGCTTCCCGCCAGACGGAGCGCGTGGCGCATCTTCTCTACGAAGCCCAGCGGCACTCCTTGCGCGTTCCGGGTGTAATAGAGCGGAACGACCTGTTCCTCCAGGAGGCGGTAGAAGTCTTCCGCGTCGGCCGCGTCGGCATCCGCGCCTTCCCCCGCAGGTGAGATGGCCCATCCGCTCAGCCCATCGTAGCCCTCCTGCCACCAGCCGTCGAGCGTGCTCAGCTGGGGGACGCCGTTCAGCGCCGCCTTCATGCCGCTGGTCCCCGACGCTTCCAGCGGAACCCTCGGTAGGTTGAGCCAGAGGTCCACGCCCTGCACCAGCAGATGGGCCAGGTGCATGTCGTAGTCCTCGAGAAAGGCCACCCTCCCTTCGAACGTGGGGTCCCGGGTGAACTGATACACGCTCTGCAGCACCTCCTTGCCCGGGTTGTCCGCGGGATGCGCTTTGCCGGCGAAGATGATCTGAATCGGCCGCCAGGGATCGGCCAGGATGCGACGCAGCCGCTCGATGTCCCGGAAGATCAGGTTGGCCCGCTTATAGGTGGCGAACCGGCGGGCGAAGCCGATGGTGAACGCCATCGGATCGAGCAGAGTTCCGGCACCGACGACCTGGGATGCTTCCTTCAGCTGTCCGGCAAAGCGGCGCCGCGCGTCCTCCCGGATGAAGTTGGCGAGCGCTCGCTTCTGCCGCAGATGCGCCTCCCAGAGCTTGCCGTGGTTCAAGGTGAGCACCTGATCCCAAAAACCCGGCTCCTCCATTCGATCTCCCCAATCCGGACCCAGGTGCTCGTCCAGCAGCGCCATGATCGGGCTCGCCATCCAGGTTGCCAGGTGCACTCCGTTGGTCACGTGGCCGATCGGCACCGTTTCCCACGGGCGATTAGGCCAGAGATCGCGCCAGAGATTCCGGCTCACCTGGCCGTGCCGGCGGGAAACCCCGTTGACCCGGCCGGAGAGCCGCATGGCCACCACTGTCATGTGAAACTGTCCGGGAAGGGAGGGGTGCGCGCCCAGGGCGAAGAGCGTCTTGCGATCGATGCCCATCTCTTCCCAGATCGGCCCGGTGCAGGCTTCCAACTGATCGGCGGGAAACGCGTCATGCCCGGCGGGAACCGGGGTATGGGTGGTAAAGACACTTTGCTGGCGGACCTGATGCAGCGCCTCCTGGTACGGCGTCCTGCCGGAGACCAATTCCCGGACTCGCTCGACCAGCATGAAGGCCGCGTGGCCCTCATTGGCGTGCCACACCCCGGGATTGATGTCCATGGCCCGGAGCACGCGGACACCACCGACTCCGAGAATCCACTCCTGGCGGACGCGGAGCTCGGGCCCGCCGGCATAGAGCTTGTTCATCAGTCCCCGATCTTCCGGGTGGTTGGTTTCCAGATTGGTGTCGAGCAGGTAGATCGGTACCCGTCCAACCATCATGCGCCATGCCCGCACATGGACCGGACGACCCGAAGTCTGAACGGTGGTGAGCCAGGGCTGGCGGTTCGGTCCGCTGACCGGCACCAGAGGAGTGGAGCTGACATCGTACTCCTCGTCGCTGTCCTCCTGCCACCCTTCCAGGCTCAGACGCTGGTCGAAGTAGCCCTTACGATAGAAGAGCCCCACGCCCACCATCGGCACCCCCAGATCGCTGGCCGACTTGCAGTGGTCGCCGGCCAGCACGCCCAGACCGCCGGAGTAGATGGGTACCGAGTTATGCAGCCCGAACTCGGCGCAGAAGTACGCCACCGGCCGGCCGTTCAGATTCGGGTAATTGCGGGCAAACCAGGTGTTGCCGTGGTCCCCCTCCTGCGCCATCCGTTCCATGACTTCGTCGTAACGGCGGAGGAACTCGCTGTCGCTGGCGCAGGCGGCGATCCGGGCCGGATCGACCCGACAGAGCAGCTCGAGCGGATTGTGGCGGGTGCGATGCCAGAGGGCCTCGTCGATGGAGTGGAAGAGAGCGCGGGCTTCGCGGCTCCAACTCCACCACAAGTTCATCGCGATCTCTGCCAGTCCCTCGACTCGGGCAGGCAGGTAAGGGATGCTGCTCTGTGGGTTAATCATGGCCAATAATAGCGGCGCAGGTGGGCAGCGGGGCAGCGGGGCGGTAGACGGTGCACACCAAGACAGTGAGAGCCTCGAAGTGGTCCCGCTAAGCTCGGGATGACAGGTGCTTGGCTCAGAAGGAACCTGCCCCGCCGCCCCGCTGCCCCGCCTAATGAACCAGCTTTTTATACCGGATTCGATGCGGCTGGTCCACCGACGCGCCTTTCCGCTTGTGGTAGTCGGCGGCGTAGTCCTGGTAGTTCCCCTCGTACCACACGACCTCGCTGTTGCCCTCGAAGGCCAGCATGTGAGTCGCGACTCGATCGAGGAACCATCGGTCGTGGCTGATCACCACGGCGCAGCCGGCAAACCCAAGCAGGGCCTCCTCGAGTGCCCGCAGCGTATCGACATCGAGATCGTTGGTGGGCTCGTCCAACAGGAGCAGGTTGCCGCCGCTCTTGAGGAGCTTGGCCAGGTGGAGCCGGTTCCGTTCGCCGCCGGAGAGGGTGCCCACCTTCTTCTGCTGATCGGCTCCCCGGAAGTTGAACCCGGCACAGTACGCCCGGGCGTTGACCGTCCGGCGGCCGAACTGCAGCTGGTCCTGCCCCCCCGAGATCTCCTGATACACCGTGTTGTCGGGATGGAGCGCTTCGCGGCTCTGGTCGACATACGCGATCTCGACCGTGGAGCCGACCTTCAGTAGTCCGCCGTCCGGCTGCTCCCGGCCGGTGATCATGCGAAAGAGCGTGGTCTTGCCCGCGCCGTTGGGGCCGATCACACCCACGATGCCGCCCCGGGGAAGCGAAAAGCTGAGATCATCGATCAGGAGCCGGTCACCGAATCCCTTGGCGAGACCTTCGGTCACCACGACCTCGTCACCCAGGCGGGCCGGGACCGGAATCAGGATCTCGGTGGTTCCCTCCTGCTGCCGCTCGCTCTCGGCGCGAAGCTCCTCAAAGGCGGTGATCCTTGCCTTGCTCTTGGCCTGGCGCGCCCGGGGCGACATCCGGATCCATTCCAGCTCCCGCTGCAAGGTTTTCTGCCGGGCCGACGCTTGCTTCTCGTCCTGCGCCAACCGGCGCTCCTTCTGCTCCAGCCAGGAGGAGTAATTCCCCTCCCAGGGTATACCAGCCCCCTGGTACAGCTCCAGAATCCAGCCGGCCACGTTGTCGAGGAAATAGCGGTCATGGGTGACCGCGACGACGGTGCCCTTGAACTCGGCGAGGTATCGCTCGAGCCACCACACGCTCTCTGCGTCGAGGTGATTGGTGGGCTCGTCGAGCAAGAGCATGTCGGGCTGCTCCAGCAGCAGGCGGCACAACGCCACTCGGCGCCGCTCTCCGCCGGAAATTTTGGAAACGTCGGCATCTCCCGGGGGAAGCCGCAGCGCATCCATGGCCATATCGATCTTGTGGTCCAGCTCCCATAGGCCGAGCGCATCGATCCGCTCCTGGAGGTTGCCTTGCTTCTCCAGCAGCCGGTTCATCTCGTCGTCCGCCATCGGCTCGGCGAACCGGGCGCTGATCTCGTTGAACTGGTCGAGCAACGCCTGCTGCTCCTTCACCCCCTGGAGAACGTTGCCGCGAACATCCTTCGTGGCGTCCAGCGTGGGCTCCTGGGGCAGGTACCCGATCTTGATTCCCGGCAGCGGGCGGGCCTCGCCGAGAAAATCTTTGTCCACTCCCGCCATGATCCGGAGGAGGGTGGACTTCCCGGCGCCGTTCGACCCCAGCACGCCGATCTTGGCCCCGGGATAGAACGCGAGGTGAATGCCCTTGAGAATTTCACGGGAGGGGGGCACGACCTTTCTGAGGTCGCGCATGGTGAAGATGTATTCGCCGGCCATAGGGCGAGGAAGATAGAGGGGGCCTCCTTCAAATAAAAAGGGCGCCCCAGCGGGAGCGCCCTCGGTACTGCGCCGGCAGTGCCGGGTCTAGCTGAGGTTCTTGTTCGCGATCTTTGCCAGGTCGAACATGGTGACCTGACTCCGGCCCCCGAACAACGGGCGGAGCTTCTCGTCGGCATTGATGGCCCGGCGATTCTTCGAGTCCTGCAGTCCGTTTCTCTTGATGTACGCCCAGAGCTTGCTGATGACCTGGGTCCGGGGCATGGGGCTGCTGCCGATTACGTTGGCGAGCGTCGAGCTGGGTTGTAACGGCCTCATGAACGCGGGATTCGGTTTGCGCTTGGTGGTGGACTTCCTCTTGGCTCTCTTCGCGGTCTTCTTCCGTGCAGCTGGCCGCTTCGCGCGCTTCTTGGCTGATTTCCTACCGGCAGTCTTTCTCCTCTTGGTGGCCATCGCGAGTCTCCCAAAAATGGGTGAGAACCGTGTGGTGCCTCGGGAACTAGCAGAACTACCGTGTCCAACAGTAAACAGACGCCGCCCAGTTGCAATAGGCAAAACCACATTTCCCCTCTGAAAACCCCTGCGGGGGGTTCCGCGGCCCCTCTGGCAAAGGCCGGGCCACTGTATCTTCCAGCGGTGGTCCGGGGCTCCGGCTCCCTCTCATAACTCCAAGAACGGTTCTCTTCATGGCGTCTTCATATCCCATTCTCCGAGCCGCGACACTAGCAATGACGCCGCTGATCCTCGGCTGGATGACGATTTCTCCCTCTCAGACTCCCTCGGGATGCGATCCTGATAACGGCGGGCTGGTGCTCCCCCAAGGCGCTTGCGCGACGGTGGTGGCGAGCGGCATCGGCGCGGTGCGTCAGCTGACGGTGGCTCCCAACGGCGATCTCTACGCGGCCATTGCCAGCGGCGCGAATGGTGTGCTCGCACTGCGCGACACCAATGGCGACGGGAAGCCCGACCAGCGCGCGAGCTTTGGACCCGGCGGGGCCAACGACGTGCAGCTTCGGAACGGGTATCTCTATCTCGCGTTGAACGATCGGATCCTGCGATATCGACTCACACCCGGTAAGCTGGTACCGGAAGGCCAGGGCGAAACAGTGGTCAGCGGTCTTCCCGACGATGGCAACCACAAGGCCAAGAGTCTGGCCTTTCGTCCCGGTGGGGAGATGTACGTGAGCGTCGGATCGGCCAGCAACAGCTGTCAGAGGTCCGATCGCCGGGATCACTCACCCGGCCTGGACCCGTGTCGAGAGCTGGAGCGGCGGGCGGGGATCTGGCAGTTCTCTGCCGACCGGGTGGGCCAGCGGTTCGAAGACGGACGTCGGTTTGCCACGGGGCTGAGGAATCCGCTGGCGCTCACGACCAATACCGGGAGTGAAGACCTGTACGCCGCAGTGCACGGCCGCGATCAGCTGGGGGACAACTGGGGCTTCAGCGACAAGGCTAACGCCGACAATCCGGCGGAGGAGCTGGTGAAGGTGGGCGGAGGCGATGATTTCGGGTGGCCCTACTGCTACTACAGCAACGACTACAAGAAGAAGGTGCTCGCCCCCGAGTACGGCGGCGACGGACAGAAGGTCGGTCGTTGCGCCTCAGCCAAGAACCCGCTGCTGGCCTTCCCCGGCCACTGGGCCCCTCTGGCGCTCGCGTTCTACAACGGCGATCAGTTCGGGCCGCAATACCAGGGCGGGCTCTTCGTGGCGTTCCATGGATCGTGGAATCGCGCCCCACTGCCCCAGGCGGGCTACCGCGTCGTGTTCGTGCCGTTCAAGGATGGACGGCCTTCCGGGGAGTACTCGACCTTCGCGACATCTAAGGAGGGGCCTACGGATCTCCGCGCCAGCGGGCTCGCTGTGGCCCCCGATGGATCGCTCTACATCTCGGCCGATCAGAACCAGAAGATCTGGAAGGTGTCGAAAGAGCGGTAAGAGGTAAGAGGTAAGAGGTAAGAGTGAGAGCTGAGAGGTGAGCGGCCTGGTTCGTAGCTGAACCTCTTACTTCTCACCTCTCACTTCTCACCCCTTATGGCGCAGCACCCGCTCGACCTCCGCCAGGTCGGCCTCGATCTCGATGGGTCGGTTGGCCCCCGGCGGAGGAGGCTCCATCTCCTGATGGTACCGGAGCAGGAGACCCGGGTCCTTGAGAATGTGTCCGGTCAGGATCGCCACCACTCGATCGGATGGCTGGATCAGGCCCTGGGTGACGAGCTGCCGCACCCCGGCTACTGCCGCCGCGCTGGCCGGCTCGCATCCCACCCCCGAGGCATCGATCGCCGCCTTGGCCTCGAGCAGCTCGGCGTCATGGACCGAGAGCACGACTCCGTTGGTCTCCTGAATCGCGGTCACCGCTCGATCGTACGAGGCCGGGTTACCGATCTTGATCGCCGTGGCCACTGTGTCCGCCTTGACCCGGTGCCGCTGGGCAAAGCCCTGCTCGAAGCTGCGAACGAAGGGAGCGGCACCCGATGCCTGCACCGCCGCAAGGCGGGGGCGTCGCGAGATCAATCCCCACTCCTGCGCCTCGCGTAGCGCCTTCCCGAATGCGGCCGTATTCCCCAGGTTGCCGGCGGGGAGCACGATCCAGTCGGGCGGGTCCCAGGAGAGTTGTTGCAACAGCTCCAGTACGATGGTCTTCTGGCCCTCGATCCGAAACGGATTGATCGAGTTCAGCAGATAGACTCCCAGCTCGTTGCTGGCCTGTTCTACCAGGCGCTGGCAATCGTCGAAATCGCCCCGTACCAGAATGGTTCGAGCCCGATAGGCGAGGGCCTGCGCCAGCTTGCCGGAGGCGACTCCCTCCAGCGGCACCAACACCAGCGCCGGCAGCCCTGCCTGCGAGGCATAGGCCGCCAACGACGCGGAGGTGTTACCGGTCGAGGCACAAGCCACTGCCGTGGCGCCGATCCGGAGCGCTTGAGTCACTCCGACCGTCATGCCGCGGTCTTTGAAGGAGCCGGTCGGATTGTGGCCCTCGTGCTTGAGCAGCAGGTGGTCGAGCCCCACCCAGCGGTCGAGCGCCACCCGGTGCAGCAGCGGCGTGTTTCCCTCGGGGTGCGACACCACTGCGTCTGCCGAGGGCAACACGATCTCGCGGAAGCGCCACACGCCGGATGCAGTTGCTCCCGGTGGCCCCCCGCGCCGCTCGGTGAAGCGCTGGATCAGCTCCTGGGCGGTGATGGCCGGAGGCCGGTGATGGATCTCCAGTAGGCCGCCGCACAGGCCGCAGCGGGGATGAGGATCGGTCTCCACCACCTCGTTCCCGCAGGCGATGCAGGTCTGCCAGCTCGCCGGGCGCTGGGTCTGGAATCTCACCGATGTGCTCCCTCCAGGTCGGGAACCAGCCGAGCCCCTTCGCGGTCCACCGTTGTCACCCGTACCTCGCTTCGCTGGCCCGAGGCGGCGTAGGCTGCCGCCATAGCCTCCGCCACCTTCTTGGCGACATCCGGTCCCCGCACCAAGGCAAAGGCGGTGGGCCCGCTGCCGGAAATCGAGCTGCCGAGTGCTCCGGCCGCCAGCGCGGCCAGCTTTGCCTCGCGAAATCCGGGGAGCAGCCCGGCCCGCACTGGCTCCGCGATGCGGTCGTCGATCGCGCGGCCGAGCAACTCGTAATCGTTGCTGGCGAGGGCGGCAATCAGGGCGCCGACCTGCGCGGCCTGATGGAGCGCCACCGCACGGGAGACCGCTGCCGGCAGGACTGCTCTCGCGTCAGCGGTTCGCATTCGCTGGTTGGGCCGTGCCACCACCACCAGCAGCTCGGCGGGGACCGGAAGCGGGACCAGGTCGAGCGGCTCCATCGAGCGAATGAGGACAATGCCGCCGAATAATGCTGGCGCGATGTTGTCGGCGTGCCGGCCAGCGACCCTCTCTTCAGCCGCGAGAGCCGCGTTGACCAGCTCCAGCCGGTCCAACGGCTCCCCCAACAGGGCATTCACCGCCACCGCGCCCGCGACGGCAGAGGCGGCGCTTCCGCCCTGGCCACCGGAGAGCGGCAGGCCCTTCCGCACCGTGAGCGCAATACCGCGCTCCAGATGGCGACGGTCATCCACCTTGTCCAGGACCGCGCGCGCGGCGAGGCCCGAGGTGTGACGGGCCGGATCACGAGGGAGATCGCGATGTCCCGGGTCGCGGATCTGAATGCCGGGTGTTCCACTCCACTCCGCCCGCACCGTGTCGCCCTCGCCGGCGAGCGCGAGTCCGAGGATGTCGAGTCCGGGCCCGATGTTACCCACCCCACCAGGGGCGAACGCGGTAAAGCTCTGCTCCTTTGGCTTCACGCTCCCGCCAGCCTCAGAATGTCGTTCAGCACGCCCGCCGCGGTAACCTCCGCGCCAGCTCCCGGCCCCGTGATCACCAGCGGGTTGGACTTATATCTCGCGGTGGTGAAGACCAGCTGATTGTCGGAGCCCTTGATGCCGGCAAACGGGCTGGTCGTCGGAACCGACCGCACTCCGACGGCGATTCTCGCCGGGGTCACCAGCGCCACATAGCGTAGGACGCATCCTTCGTCCGCGGCGGTTTCCATCCGCCGCTTCCAGACCGGATCGATCACCTCGAGCCGCTCGAGAAACTCTTTCAGCGAGATGGAGCGCGCCCACTTCGGAACCAGTGATTCCACCGAGTTGCGGCGCAACTCTCCGGGATAGCCGAGTAGCCGGGCCAGGATGAGAGCTTTCCGTGCGACGTCCATTCCCGACAAATCATCGCGGGGGTCCGGCTCGGTGTAGCCCTTTTTCATCGCGCTGCGCACCGCCTGCGAGAACGGAACTCCGGCCGACACCTCGCTCATGACGTAGCCCAGGGTGCCGGAGAGAAGTCCCTCGATCCGTTCGACCCGGTCACCCGATTCGACCAGCTTGTGGTAGGTGTCGATGATTGGAAGCCCGGCTCCTACCGTCGCCTCGTGTAGGATGCGCCGGCCTCGGGCCCGCGCTGTCTGCCACAGGGCATCGCTCACGCTGCGCCGATCTGCCAGCGGACGCTTGTTGGCCAGGACGAGATCCATGCCCCGAGTCAGGGCTTGTTCCAGAGCCGGCGCGGTGTCGTCAGCAGTGAGGTCCACCAGCACTGGACGGGTCAGTGCGTAACCCGCAATGTGCGCCACCGCTTCTTCGGTACTGGCCCGAGTCCCCTGGGGCAGCTCGGCCAACGGCCGTCCCTTCTTCTTCTCCGCCGCCAGAGAGACCAGCCGCCGAGTGCTGATCCCCTGGGGATCGAACACGAAACCGGAGCGGTCGATGACCGCGGCCACCCGGAGGGAAAGCGACGGCCGCTCCACCTGCCCCAGGAGCGCTGCGAGGGCTCGTCCGATGTGGCCGAACCCGAGGAGCACCAGCTCCATGCGCTCGGGCTGGACCACCGACCCGCCAGCGATGCGTGACAGCTGAAAAGCAGTGTGGATGCGGCGCTGGGCTTCAGCCGCTTCCTCGGCGGCCACCACCACGGAGATGTTCAGCTCGGACGAGCCCTGGGCGATTGCCACCACGTTGATGCCTCCGGCGGCCAGCGCCGAAAACGCCGCCGCGGCCACTCCCGGGGTGCCGTGCATGCCGAGTCCGACCACGGCGACGGTGGCCATCCCGGGGCTCACCTCCACGCCGTCGATCTCCCGTCGGCCGATCTCTCCCTGAAACTCCCGCAGCAGGCTCTGCTGCGCGGCTTCGGCAAAAGGCTCCGGCACGCTGAAGCAGATCGAATGCTCCGAGGATGCCTGGGAGATGAGCGAGACCGAGATCTTGCGGGTATGCAGCGCTGCGAACGTGCGAGCCGCGATGCCGGGTACCCCGAGCATCCCGTTACCGGTGACGGTTATGAGGGCCTGCCCGCCAGCCGCCGTCAGCGCTTTGACCGGAAAGCGTCCCGGCGCCACCCGCTCGGAGACTTCGGTTCCCTCCGATTTGGGATCCGCGAACGGCCGGATGTAAATGGGGATGCGCCGCCCGGCCAGCGGAATCAAGGCGCGAGGGTGAAGCACCTTGGCACCGTAGTAGGCTAGCTCCGCCGCTTCCCGAGCATGCAGTTGGGGAATCACCCGGGCGTCGGGCACCACCCGCGGGTCGGCGGTGAGCAAACCGGGCACGTCCTTCCAGAGGGAGACCTGAGAGGCGCCGAGTGCTCGCGCCAGGAGCGTGGCAGTGAGGTCCGAACCGCCCCGCCCCAGGGTCGCGACTTCTCCTCCGGGGGTGACGCCGACGAATCCGGGAACCACCGGAATGAGGCCACGAGCGAGGAGCGGCAGCAGCAGGCGCTGCGCGCTGCGGTCCGTCCGTCCGAAGTCGGGCGAGGCGTGGCCGAAGGCCGCGTCGGTGTGCACCAGATCGGCTGCGTCGACGTACTTCGCCTTGTGGCCGGTCTGGTCCAGGACCTCGGCGAACAGGCGGGCGCTGAGCCGTTCGCCTCGCGCAATTAAGTAGTCGGTGGTCCGGGGCGTGAGCTCTCGAAGGAGCCGCAGTCCTTGCGCCAGCGCCTCCAGTTCCTGGAACACCTCGGCCACGTGCGCCAGCATCCCCGCGCGGGAGCGGCCCGCGGGCAACAGCGCGCGCGCCACCTCGGCGTGCCGGGACCGCAGCTGAGAGATGAGCGAGGCGACGGTGCGCTCGTCGCCGCTTCCGGCTTGCCGAGCCACCTCGAGGAGCGCATCCGTCACGCCCGCCATTGCGGAGGCGACCACGACCGTGGGCTCCGGACGGTAGCTCTGAATGATCTCGACGGCGTGACGGACGGCGGCGGAGTCGGCCAGCGAGGCGCCGCCGAACTTATGCACCTGCGGTGCGCGGCGGGGTCGTGGCATAGATTCGAGAGGATAACATAGCTGCGAGTCGGCAGCTAGGAGCCAGCAGGCGGCTCCCGACTCCTAGCTCCTGACTCCTGGCTCCCATACTTTTCCCCCTATGCTTGCCCTCCTCAAGCTGATCCAGTCCATCATCAAGACGCTGCACTCGGCGGGGACACCCGGCCAGGTGGCCGCCGGCATGGCGCTCGGCTCGGCGCTGGGGCTCACCCCTCTGGTCAATCTGCATAACCTGGTGATCTTCTCCCTCCTGGTGCTGCTCAATCTGTCGTTCGGGGGCGGCATGCTGGGGTGGGCGTTGTTCGTGCCGATCGGGTTTCTGCTGGATCCTCTGTTCGACAAAATAGGCCTGAGCCTGCTCACGGCACCGTCTCTCCGGCCGGTATGGACCGACTGGACCAACACCCGGCCGATTTGCTCGGCCGCTGGTCGATCGCGTCGAAGAAGGTGAGCTGGATTGCTGACACGGCAGGACGAAACCTGAACGACCTCGAGCGGCTGGTCATGCGGGTGATCTCGGGGCTGAACGACCTCCAGGTCGTGGCCGAGCTCGGCGGCAGCCTCGCCAAGCCGACATTCTCCGTCTCGAGTAATCTCGACAAAGCAGTCGCTTCCCGGATTCAGGCAGTCATGGGCGAAGAGATCGCGAAGGCCGAGAAGATGGCTCGGGCGAAGGTCGACAGTCTGGTTGGCGATAAGGTGGAGCCGATCAAGCGGCAGATTGCCTCGGTGCAGTCGGAGGCGACTGGACGAGTGCAGACCGAGAAGCTGCGGCTGGACGAGGTCGAGAAGCAGCTGAACGCCGAGCTGAAGCGCCTAACGGGCGGACTGGCTCCGGGGATCGAGCTGCCCAAGATTAAGTTGTGAGGGTCTAGACTCTAGACTTCGTACTGAACGATCACCAATTAGAGTGGAATCCAATGCGCATCGGAGTCCCGAAGGAGACTTCGGCGGGCGAGCGCCGTGTCGCGCTCGTGCCCGAGTCCGCAAAGAAACTAATTCAGGCCGGCTACGCGATCTCGGTCGAGGCCGGCGCCGGCGACGCCGCGGGTTTCCCCGATTCGGCCTATCGGGAAGCCGGTGTGGCTATCGAATCCGATCCCGCCGCCGTTCTCGGCGCCGACATCGTTCTGAAGGTGAACCCCCCGGCGGGCAGGGAAGCCGGACGGGATGAGGTGGGGTGGATGCGTTCTGGCGCTATCTATGTCGGCTCGCTCATGCCGCTTCGAAACCTCGGTGCCGTCCAGGCCCTTGCCTCACGCCGGGTTACCGCCTTCTCCACCGATGCGATCCCCCGGACCACCCGGGCCCAGTCCATGGATACACTCTCCTCCATGGCCAACATCGCCGGGTATAAGGGCGTGCTCCTCGCTGCGGTCGAGCTGAACAAGTACTTCCCCATGCTGATGACCGCCGCCGGGACCGTCCCTCCGGCCAAAGTGTTCGTGATTGGCGCGGGTGTAGCTGGCCTTCAGGCCATCGCCACGGCGCGCCGGCTGGGAGCAAACGTCTTTGCCACCGATGTGCGACCGGAGGTGAAGGAGCAGATCGAGAGCGTGGGCGGGAAGTATGTCGGCATCGAGCTGAAGGAGGAGGCATCAGCCGGAGGGGGGTACGCCAAGGAGCTGACCGAGGAGGACCGGTTGCGCCAACGGGAGCTCCTGGCGGCGCAGTGCGCCCAGTCGGACGCGGTGATCACCACTGCGCTCATCGGAGGAGTGTTCGCCCCGAAGCTGATCTCGGCGGAGATGGTGAGGACCATGAAGCCAGGCGCAGTGATCGTGGACCTGGCGGCCGACGGCGGAGGCAACTGTGAGCTGGCCCGCCCGGGAGAGACCGTGATGGTGAATGGAATCACCATCCTTGCCCCGCTCAACCTCCCGGCTACCATGCCGCTGCACGCGAGCCTGCTGTTTTCCCGAAACCTTACCGCCTTTGTCCAGGCCTTCACTAAAGACAAAGCCTTTCAGCTCGACCTCAGCGACGACATCCAGCAAGGCGCGGTGATCACGCACGATGGTGCGGTGAGACACCCCAAGACCCAGGACGCTCTGAAGAAGGTGGGAACATGACCCAGCCGCTCGATCTCTGGTCCATGATGTTCGTCTTCGTGCTCGCGTCATTCATTGGGGTTGGGGTGATTCGACGGGTGTCCCGCCTGCTGCATACCCCGCTCATGTCCATCACCAACGCCATATCGGCCATCGCCGTGGTCGGCTCGATCATCGTGACTGGCGCGGACTACCCGCGGGGGATCCGGATTCTCGGGGCCATCGCCCTCTTTGCCTCCATGACCAACATCGTGAGCGGTTTCCTGATCACCGACCGGATGCTCAAAATGTTCAAGACCGAGCGGAAGCCCGGGCCGGACCAGCGCCCATGACTCACGGGATCGTCCAGCTGGCCTATCTGGTCGCGACGGTGCTCTTCATCTTCGCGCTGCACTGGATGAACACGCCGGCTACCGCCCGGAAAGCCGTCTACTCCGGCGTGGCGGCGATGGCCATCGCCATCGTGGCCACCTGGGCTCAGCCCGAGGTGGTGCACCACGGCTGGATCGCGCTGGCCATCATCGCCGGATTCATCGTGGGGGTGCCGCTCTCGCGGGTGCCGCTCACCGCGGTGCCGCAGCGAACCGCCTTGTCCCACGCCTTCGGCGGGTTGGCCGCGGGTCTCGTCGGCACCGCCAAGTATTACCTCTGGGTGTCGGAAGGACCGGAGAACCTCACCACCTTCCGGATGGTTGCCATCATCGTGGAGATCCTGCTGGGGTATCTCACCTTTACCGGCAGCCTGATGGCAGCGGGCAAGCTGCAGGAAGTGAAATGGATTCCCCAGCGTCCGGTCACCTACCCGCTCCAGAATCTGACCAACCTCGGCCTGCTGGCTTGCGCCCTGCTGGTGGGCGCCGCGCTCACGCTGAACCCGGCCGCGTCCTGGGCCCCCATGGTCTTTCCCGTCATCATCGTCCTTGCCCTCCTGTTCGGGGTCCTGCTGATCATCCCCATCGGCGGGGCGGATATGCCGACGGTCATCGCCATCCTGAACTCCTACGCCGGCCTGTCGGCGGTGGCGATGGGATTCGTGCTGGACAACAAGCTGCTGATCACGGCCGGCGCCCTCGACGGCTCCAGCGGCCTGATCCTGGCCATCATTATGTGCCGGGCCATGAACCGGTCGTTCACCAACGTGCTGTTCGGCGCGTTCGGCCAGACGAAGCAGGTTGCCGCAGGTGGCGAACAGAAGACCTACAAGTCGGAGACGATCGAGGGGGCTGCTCAGGTTCTGGAGGAAGCGAACCTAGTCGTCATTGTGCCCGGCTACGGCATGGCGGTGGCCCAGGCGCAACACAAAGTCCGCGAGCTCTACGACCAGCTCAAGAAGCGGGGAGTGACGGTCAAGTTTGCCATCCACCCGGTGGCTGGGCGCATGCCTGGTCACATGAATGTGCTGCTCGCCGAGGCCAATATTCCATACACTGATCTGGTGGAAATGGACGAGATCAACTCGGAGATGCCTCAGTGCGACGTGGCTCTGGTGGTGGGGGCCAACGACGTCGTCAATCCCGCGGCTCGCACCGACAAGACCAGTCCCATCTTCGGGATGCCCATCATCGACGCCGACAAGGCACGGACGGTGTTCGCCATCAAGCGGAGCAAGAATCCCGGGTTCGCCGGGATCGATAACGAGCTATACTTTTCCGATCGAACCTGGATGCTATTCGGTGACGCCAAGAACGTGGTCGGTGAGCTGGTCAAGCAGCTCTCCGGCTCGGGCATGCATTAGGTCACACCTACACTGAGGACGCAGTATGCGAGCGCTTACCCTCTCACTGGCCCTGGCGGCGGGAGTGAACCTCCCGGCTCTCGCCCAGGCCAACTGCCTGGACCAGATCAAGTTTCCCGCGGTCGGCCGCTGGGCCGAGTACAAGGCCCTGTACAACAAGAAGGACCCCTACACCGTGCGCTACGCGGTCATCGGAGCCGAGCAGCGGGGTGGCAAGACCATGGATTGGGTCGAGCTTCGGATGAAGGGAGACAACAAAGAGCGCAACATAGTCTATCAAATGCTGGTCCCCGGCTCGCTAATGCAGATGGGGGATGTCGAGGAAATCGTGTTCAAGGCCGGCGACAAACCGGCCATGAAGATGAACGGCATGATGATGAAGATGATTCGGGGCCAGATGGAAAAGCAGAACCTGTATAGTGACATCTGTCAGGACGTGACCCTGGTCGGCAAGGAAGCCGTTACGGTCCCGGCCGGCCGTTTCCAGGCCCAGCATTATCACAGCGCCAAGTACGGTTCCGATAGTTGGATCTCTCCCGGGGTGCCCTTCTCGCTGGTCAAGTCAGTGGGCGAGAACCATCAGATGGAGCTGACATCGCAGGGAAATGGGGCCAAGTCCTCGATCACCGAGAAGCCTCAGGAGATGCCCGGAATGGGAGGACCTTCGAAATAGCGGGGAATACTCTCACCTAGTCCATCGTTTCAGACTGGCACGAAGCAGCTCGCGCCACTACCGTCGTCCTGCCAAAGTTGCATACAGCGACGTCGTAAGACTCGTGTGGCCGGTTTCCTTCCCGGAGTCGCCGCAACTATCCGTCCCGCCACGGTTTATCTAAGGTGTTGATTTCTCGCATCTTAGGTGCTATATTGGCCGACTTCGAATTTGGCTCGGCCTCAGTCGTGGCTGGTAACCGAGCAGGGGGACAGGGTCCCTTAGGGAGGCTAGTAGCGTGACAATCAAGGCGCGTAGCAAGCGTCGCCCCGTACGACCGGCGCAGATCGCCCGTGCAATCGATGAAGGCCGGGAGAGCCTCGATCTCTATCTCGACGAGATCAGCCGCGTTCCCCTCCTCAATCGCGAGGAGGAGATGGAGCTCGCCCGCCGGGCGTTCAAGGGCAACGTGACAGCCCAGGAAAAGCTGGCGCGGCACAACGTCCGGTTCGTGGTCTCGGTGGCCAAGAAGTTCCAAAATCGTGGGGTGCCCCTGGTCGACTTGATCGGCGAAGGAAACCTCGGACTGATGACTGCCGCGCGGAAGTTCGACCCCGATCGTGGCGTCAAGTTCATCTCGTATGCCGTATGGTGGATTCGCCAGGCGGTCCAGGCAGCCATTGCCCGCCACGGCCGGCCGGTCCGGGTACCGCTCAACCGTACTGCCGACCTCAGCCGGCTCGGCCGGACCACGACTCTGCTGAAGGATCGTCTGGGTCGGATGCCGACAACCGAGGAGCTCGCCCGCGCCACCGGTCTCACGGTGGAGGCGGTACGCTCGTTGAGCGCCCTCAACTCCGAAGCGGTGCGGCTCGACCATCCCACCCGGGATGGCGAGGGCAACGAACGGATCGAGCGGTTCACCAGCGGGGAGCAGGAAAGCACCGACATGACGACCATGGCTAACAGCCAGACGCGGGACATCGAAGCGGCCCTCGCCGCCCTCCCGCCCCGGGACGCCAAGGTGCTGCGACTGTATTTTGGCCTGGATGACGGGAATAGCCGCACGCTCGAAGAGATCGGCCGGATGATGGGAGTCACCCGTGAACGGATCCGCCAGCTACGCGACCGGGCATTGCTTCGGCTGCGAGAGGGCGAAACTGGGGACCGGCTCCGGGATCTGGTGGCTTAAAGGTCTCTTGGCTATTCGCTGTTGGCTGCTCCGATGGTCGGAAACCCTCCGGTGATCCGGGGGGTTTCTTGTTTTGATTTGCCCATAGCCAATAGCCCATAGCCATGAACAACCCCATCCCCCACGCCATCAACCGCCGGGACGACGGCATCCTCATCGAATGGGATCAGCAGGAGCACGAGGGCTTCTTCCCAGCCCGCGGGCTCCGCCTGGCGTGCCCCTGCGCCGGCTGTGTGGAAGAAATGAGCGGCCGCCCCCTCCTCGATCCCGCAGCCGTGCCATCCGACATCCGTCCACTGTCGCTCCAGTTGGTTGGCGCCTATGGGCTCCGGGTGAACTGGAGCGACGGCCACGGGACCGGCATCTACACTTTTGAGCAGCTGCTTCGCCTCTGCCTCTGCGATCGCTGCGCCGCGGCTAAGCCCAGGTAACGCTCCCCCGATGCCTTGCGTTCTGGACCCGCCCGCCCCAATGTGATGCAAACCCAGTTATTGCACGTCACTGATTCGAGGGGCTGCTCCGGAGGGTAGCCATGCTGGATAACTCCCACTCGACCCTGTCGGAGGGTACCGACGTCGGGATCATCGGCGGTCTCTCGGTCGCCATCTGGTTTCTGATCCTCGATACGATTGCCGGCCATCCCTTCCAGACCCCCAGCCTGCTGGGACAGGTGGTCCTGTTCGGCGACTCGACGCCGGACACCAGCCACCTCGTGTTTGGCGCGATCCTGGTTTATACCGCCTTTCACTTTGCCGTCTTCGCGCTGCTCGGCATGGGCCTGGTCATCCTGATCCACTGGGGGGTCCGCGACCCGGTCGTTCGCTACGCCCTGCTGCCCGTGTTTCTGGTGTTCGAGGTGCTGTTCTATGGCCTGCTCGAGGTGTTCTCCGAGCGCACCAACGAGCTCTTCCCCTTCTGGGCAGTCGTGATCGCCAACACGCTCGCGGCGCTCTGCATGGGACTCTATCTCTGGCTCCGCCATCCGGACTTCCGGACCGCCTGCCGGAATACCCCCTTGGGCGACGCCCCACAGTAGCCAAGGCCGGACCGGGATCATCCCGCCCGAGGCGCCCCGGACCCATTAGCTTCCAGCCTCAACTCTTACGGTTGGGGTCTGTGCGTCGCCGATCGCTCTCCGTCGGTTTCTCCTTCTTCGCTCTGCTCTTTTACCTGACACCACCTCTCCCGGGGCAACTCGAGCCGCCGTCGAGCGGCGGAGCCGTGGCGCTGGATCAGGAGCTCCGGATGCTGGGGCACTACAAGCGGGTGCTGATGATTGGCGCGCACCCGGATGACGAGGACACCGAGCTCCTGACCATTCTGGTCCGAGGAATGGGGGCCGAGGCGGGGTACCTCTCGCTCAACCGGGGAGAGGGGGGCCAGAACCTCATTGGCCCGGAGCTGGGTGAGGCGCTCGGGCTGCTTCGGACCGAGGAGTTGCTGGCCGCACGCCGGCTGGATGGCGCTCGCCAGTACTTCACCCGGGCCTACGATTTCGGCTACTCCAAGACCCTGGAAGAGACCTGGCAACACTGGCCCCGGGACACGATCCTCAAGGATGTGGTACGTATCGTTCGGCGATTTCGTCCCCAGATCATCGTGTCAATCTTCAGCGGAACGCCGCGAGATGGGCACGGACAGCACCAGGCCGCCGGCTGGGCCGCCCAGGAAGCATTCCGGGTGGCCGGAGATTCCACTCGCTTTCGGGAGCTGTTCAGCGAGGAGGGGCTAGTTCCCTGGAGTCCCTCGAAGCTGTACCGGAGCACTCGCTTCGACACGACGGCCACCACTCTGACGCTGAACGGTGGCGTGCTCGACCCGGCCGTCGGTAAGTCCTATCATCAGATCGCAATGGCGGGGCGGAGTCTGCACCGTTCGCAGGACATGGGGCAGCTACAGCGGATCGGACCATCCAACGTCCGGCTGGCGCTGATCGAAGATCGCACCGGCGCCGGCGCCGCTGGGTTGTTTGCCGGCATCGACACCACTATTGCGGCCATGCCGCTGGGTGAGCGGCGGACTGCCCAATCCGCCGAGCTGGTCCATGCCACGGAGCCAGTGCCGGAGCTGGGCCGCTACGCGGTGCGGATCGATTCGGTGGTCGCGGCTCGAGGCGATCTGTCGCGCCAGCGAAGCCTGTTGGCCCGGGCCGCCCGCGATCTGGACCGGGCCGTATCAGCCCCTCCCCAGGCGTCATCGGCTCAGCGAGGCGTCCTTTACACCCGTGGCATCGAGCTGGAGGACCAGCTCGGCCACCTCAACGCGGCCGCATGGCATCTGGGTCGGGTGGTCTTCGATGTGGTGGTAGACGATGACCGGGTGGTGACCGGGCAGAAGCTGGCCTGGACGCTCTCTTCGTGGAATGCCTCGGATCAGACTCGCATCGCCGACATGCGTGCGGCCGAGTGCATCCCGTTGGGCGACTGTGATAGCCCGGAGCACGATCCCAGTCCGCAGACTATCCCGCCTGGCCAGGTGGGGACCGTCGCGGTCGATTACACCGTTCTCGAGCAGCCGCCGTCCACTCCGTACTTCCTCATGTTGCCCCGCGATGGAGATCTCTATCGCTGGCCCGAAGCCCAGGATCAGGGTCATCTCACCGGCAGCCTGCCCTATGGAGAGCCGTTCGAGTCGCCCACCTTTCTCGGCTCGGTCGAGGTGAACTCCGGGGAATCCGACAGCCTCGGCGCGGCCCGACTGGAAGAGGCGGTATTTCGATTCAACGACCAGGCGCGCGGCGAGGTGCGCCGGCCGGTGACGGTGGTGCCACGCGTGGATGTGAAAATCGATCCGGCGACCGAGCTCTGGCCGGTGAGCTCCACCGCTCCGCATCGCTTTACCGTCACGCTGACCCACGGCGCCAGGGATTCGACCTCCGGCACCGTCACCCTCAAGATGCCCCGAGGCTGGCCGGCGGTGGCGCCGCAGCAGTTCCGGTTCGATCGGGAGGACGAGCGGGGCACGTTCAGCTTCGATGTGAGACCGCCCGCAAAGCTTGCGAGCGCCAGCGCCCAGATCCGGGCAGTCGCGCAGGACAAGAGCGGGGAGACGTACGATGTCGGCGTGTTTACCGTCGACTACCCGCACATCCGTCCCCGGTCCTACACCAAGCCGGCCCTGGCCACCATCCGAGTAGGGTCCCTGCTCCTGCCGCGGTTGGCGCGAGTGGGCTACATCCGCGGTGCAGCCGACCTGGTGCCCGAGGCTTTGAAGAGTGTCGGCGTGCCCGTGGTGCTGCTGGACCGGGGGACCCTGGAGCGGGGGAATCTGAACCGGTTCGACGCCATCATCGTGGGACCGCGGGCATATGAAACCGATTCGGCCTTGGTCGAGAACAACGACCGCCTCCTGAGCTACGCCCGGAGGGGCGGTCTCGTCATCGTACAGTATCAGCAGCATCCATTCTTCAATGGACGATTCGCGCCCTACCCGATGAAGGTCGGCGGGCAGCCGCTCCGTCTGGATGAAGGCCCCGGCGGCCGGACCGGGGGGACCGCGCCGTCCCGGCCTGGTCCTCCGGTCAGTCACGACCGGGTGGTGGACGAGAACGCGCCGGTGCACATCCTCGCGGCAGACCATCTCGCCGTACGATTCCCCAATCGGCTGACGAACGCCGACTGGCAGGGCTGGGTGCAGGAGCGGGGACTCTATTTCGCCCGAAGCTGGGACCGGCACTATCGGCCAGTGTTGGAGACTCATGATCCTGGGGAAGCGCCGCTCGAGGGCGGACTGCTGATCGCGCCGGTGGGGAAGGGAACCTACGTCTACACCGGCCTGAGCTTCTTCCGTCAGCTGCCGGCGGGGGTGCCGGGGGCCTACCGGTTGTTTGCGAATCTGTTGGCGCTTAGGAAATGACGGAGAGGGTCCTCGCCGTCCTCTCCGCCCTCGCCCTCCTGACGGCTTGCACTCACGACACCCGCACCCCCCTCGTGCTCTACTCGCCGCATGGTCGCGATCAGTTGGAGCTCTTGGAGCATGCCTTCGAGCGGCGCCATCCGGACATCGACGTGCGGTGGCTCGACATGGGCTCCCAGGAAATACTGGACCGCTTGCGCTTCGAACGGGTGAATCCGCAGGCCGATGTCTGGTTTGGTGGACCATCCACCATCTTCGATCGCGGAGTTCATGACTCGGTGCTCGAGCCGTACCGTCCAGACTGGGCCGACCACCTGGCCGCAAACGCCGAACGGCGGACTGGGTTCTACTACCCAGCGTATCGAACCCCGGCGGTCATTGCCTTCAACAGCCGCGCGGTGCCGCGGGCCGAGGCACCTCAGGATTGGGACGACGTTCTCGCCCCTCGCTGGAAGGACAAAGTCATCATTCGTGACCCGATGGCGAGCGGAACTATGCGGGCCATCTGGGGTCTCATCATTCTGCGCAGCCTGCGGGAGACCGGCGACACAACCCGGGCGATGGAGTGGCTGCGGCGTCTCGACGCTCAGACGAAGACCTACACCGTCAGCCCGGCGCTCCTGTACGAGAAGCTCGCGCGGCAGGAGGGCCTGGTGAGTCTGTGGGACCTGCAGGACATCCTCATTAGCCAGGCCAAAGGCATGCCGCTGGGTTACGTCTTTCCTCGCAGCGGGACCGTTGTGATCGATGATGCCATCGGGCTGGTGCGGGGAAGCAGACACCCTGGAGCAGCCCGAGCCTTCATTGATTACGTCGGGAGCAGAGAAGCGCAGCTGCTGGCAGCACGGGAAGTGTTCCGCCTCCCCGCCCGGACCGATCTGCCACTGGACTCGGTTCCAGCCTGGGTGGCCAATGTCGAGCGCGAGATGGTGGTCGCCGACATGGACTGGGACCTCCTATCACGCTTGGGACCGGCATGGATGAGCTACTGGGATCAGCACGTGCGCGGAACTGGTAGGCCTTAGACTCTAGCTCCTCGAGCGTCCTTGACCTTCCTCCGCCTGGAAAACCTGACCAAACGCTTCGACGGCATCACCGCGGTCGATGACCTCTCCCTCTCGATCGAAAGAGGGGAAATGCTCGCGTTGCTGGGGCCCAGCGGCAGCGGCAAGACGACAACCTTGCGACTGCTCGCCGG
The DNA here is from genome assembly GCA_041500125.1 of Gemmatimonadota bacterium. Taxonomy (GTDB): domain Bacteria; phylum Gemmatimonadota; class Gemmatimonadetes; order Gemmatimonadales; family GWC2-71-9; genus CAVVWJ01. Next base: position 42,325 of record JBGQLP010000004.1, on the reverse strand, counting down.
TTTCGAGATTCCGGACGAAGGCCGGGTCTGGGTGGAGGGGGACGATGTGACCGGCGTCGAGCCGGTGGCCCGCCGCTTCGGCATGGTCTTCCAACACTATGCCTTGTTCCCCCACCTCGATGTGGGAGAGAATGTGGCCTTTGGCCTGGAGTCACTGGGTGTGCGGGGCGACGAGCTCGCGCGACGAGTGGCGCGGGCTCTGGCATTGGTCGACCTCGCCGGCTTCGAGCGCAGGCGGATCGGCCAGCTGTCGGGCGGGCAGCAGCAGCGGGTGGCACTGGCCCGGGCGCTCGCCCCAGAGCCGCGGGTCCTGTTGCTGGACGAGCCACTCTCCAATCTCGACCCCGCGCTCAGGGAACGGACCCGGCGGGAGATTCGCGAGCTCATCCGCCGGGTGGGAATCACGACGGTGTTCGTCACCCACGAGCAGGACGAGGCCTTCGATCTCGGTCATCGTGTCGCGGTCCTTCGGGCCGGCCGGCTGGAGCAGGCTGGCACGCCCGAGGATCTGTACGCCGCGCCCGCCAACGAGTTTGTCGCGGAGTTCGTGGGGCGGTCGAGCAGCATTCCAGTGACGGTGCTGGGCCCGAGTGATCGCGGCATGCGCGTCTCGGTCGAGGGGGTCGAATGGGACCTCACCGAGGGAGTGACGCCCAGTCCGCTGCAGGGTCCGGCGCTCATGCTGATCCGGCCAGAGGCGCTTCGTCTGTTGGCGCCCACACCCGGGGCCTTGATGGGGAGAGTCGTAGAACGTCGGTTTACCGGTTCCGCCAGTCTCTATACCGTAGTGACCGATGGCGGCGCGTCGCTGGAGGTGAGCGGCCCACCCCGATCGGTAAAGGCCGGCGACCGCGTCGGGGTGATGCCGAGCCGGAGAGCGGGCGGTGGTATCCATCTCTTTCCCGGACGCCCGGCATGATCCGCGGCCGGCGGGTTGGATGGTTGGGCGGGGCGCTCCTCGTGCTCCTGGTGTGGCTCATCGTCTACCCTCTCGTCCTCGTCCTGGTAGGCGGCTTTCGCGGCCCCGAGGGATGGACCCTCGACTTCGTTCGGCTCTTCTTGCACCGGCGCAACGAGGCCTACGCGCTCTGGGGCAGTCTGTGGATCTCGTTGGCCACCGTGGCGCTGGCCGGCGCCATCGGTATTCCCCTCGCCTTCCTGTTCTGGCGCTACGACTTTGCCGGCCGCAGGATCCTGGGGGCCCTGGTCGCACTTCCCGCGGTGCTCCCGCCGCTGGTCGGGGTGATCGCCTTTCTGTTTCTCTACGGCGAGAGCGGTTTCGCGTCGCTGCTGGTTCAACGGCTCCTCGGCCTCGAGCAGCCGCCGTGGCGGCTGCAGGGCGCCGGTGCCATCCTCCTGGTACACGCTTATTCGATGTACGTGTATTTCTATCTCTTCACCCGCGCCGGGCTGGCTTCGCTCGACGCCGCCGTGTTCGAGGCCGCCGCCAGCCTCGGCGCGGGTCGCATACGGACGCTCCGGCGGGTGGTGCTCCCGCTCTTGTATCCTTCGCTCGGAGCGGGCGCCCTCCTCACCTTCATGACCGCGCTCGCCTCGTTCAGCGCTCCTTACATCTTCGGCGGCGGCTTCCGCGTCATGACCACTCAGATCGTGGCCACCCGGCTGAATGGCGACGACCAGCTCGCGATGATTGAAACCGTCTCCCTCACGCTCGTAGCGCTCGCATCCCTCTGGTTGCTGCGGGGATCCCGGGTGGTGGAGAGCCCGGCAGGAGGACGGAAGGGCGTGGCTCCGGCGCTGGTGCCCATTCGGCGCCCCGCCGTGCGCGTGACCATTGCCGTGGTAGGGTGGAGTCTGGCCCTGGTGCTTCTGCTTCCCCATCTCACCCTGCTGCTGGTTTCTTTTGTGCCGGCCGGAACCTGGACCACTGAGCCGGTACCTCCGGCGTACACCTGGCGCAACTATCTCACCCTGATCCAAGACCCGGTGCGAGCCCGCCCGCTGCTCAACAGTCTCTGGCTGGCCAGCGCCGCCACGATTGCCGCGGTGCTCATCGCGGTGGTCGCCGGTATCGTATCGGTTCGCCGCCGGGAGCGGGTTGGAGGTGCCATTCAGGGGCTGCTCGCTCTCCCCTGGGCGGTCCCGGGTACCGTGTTTGCCATCGCCCTGGCAACCGCATTCAGCGTTCATGCGCCCCTGGCCGGGCGGTTCATCCTGGTGGGAACGCTCTGGATCCTTCCCCTGGCCTATCTCGTAAGGAATCTGCCGATCACCAGCCGGGCTGTGCTCGCCGGATTCCGGGCGCTGGATCCTTCGCTCGACGAAGCCGCCGCAACGCTGGGAGCCGGACGCTGGCGCACGCTCCGGCGGGTGACGCTTCCCCTCCTCCGGCCCGCGCTGGTTGCGGGAGCGAGCCTGGCCTTTGTGACCGCCTTCGGCGATTTCGTGACTTCCGTCATGCTCTATACCTATGACACCAGGCCGATCTCGATGGAGATTCTGTCCAGCCTCCGGCAGTCCGACGTCGGCGTGGCGGCGGCGTATGGGGTCGTGCTGATGGCGGTGAGCGCGGCGGTGTTTGCCGTCGGTGCCGAGCGAAGGAACGCCGGATGAGCGAGGCTCGTCGTACGGGCGGTCAGTTCCGCCGGCTCGCCGTGTTGATCGCCGTGAATTTCGTGGACATGATCGGGTTCATGATCGTGCTGCCACTGCTTCCGTTCTACGCGCTGAAACTCCATGCCACGCCCGAGACCATCGGGCGGCTCATCGCATCATTTTCCGTGGCGCAGTTGGTGTCCGCACCCATCTGGGGACGGGTGTCCGACCGCTATGGCCGGCGGCCTGCGCTGCTGATCGGACTGAGCGCGTCGGCCGCGGCGTACGTCGTGTTCGGACTGGCCCACTCGGTCTGGCTGCTCTTTGTCTCCCGCCTGGTGCAGGGCGCGGGCGGAGGAACCACGGGGGTGGCCCAGGCGTATGTGGCCGATACCGTCGACCCGGCCGATCGAGCCCGGGCGCTCGGTTGGCTCTCGGCCGCGACGTCCGCCGGCGTCATGTTGGGACCAGCGATCGGATCGTTTGCGGCCCACTTCGGTCAGGCGGCTCCGGGGATGATCGCCGCGGCGCTGTGCCTCATCAATGTCTTCTTTGCCTGGAAATGGCTGCCCGAGTCGCATACGGAGCCCAGCGCCTTGCCGGCCAGAGGCCGGAAGCCGATCTGGCATCCGGCCTGGATGGCATTGCGGCATCCGGGTACACCCATCGCCAGGCTGCTGTGGATCTATGGCGTTGGCATGATCGCATTCGCGTCCATGACGTCAGTCCTCGCCCTTTACCTGGGGGCCGAGTTCGGGATCGACGAGAAGAGCATCGGGTACATCTTTCTCTACGTCGGGGTCCTTTCCTTCGTCATGCGAAGCCTGCTGCTGGGCCCGATCGTGGATCAGATCGGCGAGACCTGGGCGATGCGCATCGGCACCGTTCTTCTGGTACTCGGGCTTGCTTTATATCCGCTTCCTCGCGATCTCTGGACACTCGCAGTCGTCATTCCGCTGGTACCCATCGGTACGGCACTCCTGTTTCCGGCCACGACCTCGCTGATGTCGCGATATTCTGAGCCGGGAGAATTGGGAACCACCATGGGCGTGGCCCAGACCTTCGCTGGTCTGGCCCGGGTGCTGGCCCCCATCCTCGCGACCATCACTTTCCAGCGGCTGGGCCATGGCTGGCCCTTTTACGTGGCGGGCGGCGTTGTGGCGCTGGTAGGCATCATGGCGTTCCAGGTGGACGTGCATCCCAGAGTCGCCAAGCCGGCGGCGGAAGGAGCTGAAGCCTGATGAGCGAGGACGCCCGGATCGAGCGCCTTGAGAGGCGCGTGACCCAGCTCGAGGAATTGGTGGGGGCGCTGGTGGGGCAGCGGGGCAGCGGGGTGGTGGGGCAGCATGCGGCGCCGCAGGAAAGCCGGGGAGCGGTGACGCAAACAGCAACGCCAATTCCGTCGTCACCTGCCCCGCCACCCCGTTCCGTCGCTCCGCCCACATCTGCCCCGCCGCCCCTCCGCCCCGCGGCCCCGCTTCTCTCCTCCGAACAATGGATCGGCCAGCGCGTCCTCCTGGCTGTCGGCGTGATCGCCCTCATCCTCGCCGCCGGCTATCTCCTCCGGCTGTCGTTCGATCGGGGCTGGATCTCACCCCTGATGCGCTGTATCGGCGGAGCCATCTCCGGCTTCATCGTGGGAGCGGTCGGCTGGCGGCTCCATCCGCGCTACCGCACTTATGGCGCGGCCCTGATCGGCTGCGGCGCCGCCATCATCTATCTGAGTGTCTGGGCCGCGGCGCGCTTGTACGGGGTCCTGCCGCCCACCACCGGCATCATCGGATTGGCGTTGGTCTCCGTCGCCCTGGCAATGATCGCCTATGCCATCGACGTCGAGGCGCTGGGGACCACGGCAGCCCTGGGCGCGTTCTTCGCTCCGCTGCTGCTGGGCCGGAACCAGGCCGACGCCGATCTGCTTCTTCTCTACCTCGCGTGCATGGCCGCTGGGCTCGGCTTCGTGGCCGCACGCCGCCGCTGGCGCCTGGCCATGTTCATCGTCGCGCTGAGCTTCTTCGGCGTGGCCTACGTCGGCGCGGCGGACCGTGGCTCCGCCTGGGGGGTTCTGCTGTACGGCGTGCTCGGGGGGAGTGCCGGCATCCACGTCGGCCTCCGGGAGCGCTGGCCGGAGACCAGGTTCCTGTCGTTTGCCGGTGGCTGGACTTTCGTGAGCGCCGCTAGTCACCAGCTCGGAAGCCCCTGGGCCGTCCTGCTCGGCGGGATCGTGCTGGCCGCGCCGGTCTGGTGGTTCGCGCTGCGCTCCGATTTGACCCTGCCGATCTTCCGACTGCCGAATTCCAGTGTGCCGACTTGGTCCCTGGGTGAGGCGGTCTACTTTTTCTTGACGCCATTTCTGCTCGGATGGGCGGTGCATGGCCTGGCGCCGCCATGGTTCGACGGGCATGAGGGCATGGTTTCGCTGATCGTGGCCGTGCCGTACCTGATTGCGGGATACCAGCGGCCCCGCCCGATCTTCGCGGTCGTCGCGGCGGCCGCGCTGGGCATTGCCGTGTGGCGGCACTGGGACGGCATCGAACGGGTGTGGGCGCTGCTGGCGCTCGCCGTGCTCTGGGCGGCGCTCGATCACCGGCTCAATCGAGAGGATGGCCGCTGGTACGCGGTCGCCACGCTGTGGGCCGCCCTCGACCAGCTCTTCACCGGCGCGGTCGCGCAGCGGACGCCCGCCGATCCCGCCTTCGTGGGATCCTGGGCGCTGGCGCTCTGGGGCGCGGCAGCGGTGACCGTCGCGTTGGCTGGAAAACTCTGGAAGGTGACCTCGGAATCCGGTCCTGGCCCCGTGGTGCAGGCCATCCTGTGGGTGGTGGCCGGTGCGATGGTGCTCTTCGGCGTCACCGGCGAGATCCAGCGCTACTTCGTGCTGCGGTCCCTCTCGGCCCAGACCGCCAGCCTTTCCGCGGGTCTGGCGGTGAGCGCCTGGTGGCTGGTGTTCGCGGCCGCGCTCGTCGTGGTGGGCTTCCGCCGTGAGCTCAAGCCGGCCCGGGTTGCCGGACTCGGGGTGGCCGGACTCGCTGTGGTGAAGGTCCTCGTCTTCGACCTTTCGTCGCTCGACGCGCTCTATCGGGTGGGCTCCGTCTTCATTCTCGGTCTGGTCTTTCTGCTGCTGGCGTACCTCTACCATCGGCAAGGCCGCGCCGGGTCGGCGGGGCAGGGCGAGACCATTTCATGAGCGATATCTCCCGCCGCGCCTTCGCCGAATCGCTCGCTGCGGCGGCGCTTGCTCCTCTGATCGGCTCGCCACCGGAGTCCATCCGCCTGCCTCTCTGGACCGGCGGAGCCGAAGCAGTCAGAGCAGACCCCGGTGCGCTCGCCAAGTCTCTGACCGAGGTGATTCGGGCTCAGTACGGGTCGCGGCTGTCGTCGGAAGATCTCGCCGGCATTGCCCGCCAGATTCAGTCCGGACTGGAGCGGGTGGACCAGCTCAAGAAGGTGGAGCTGACCAATGGGGATGAGCCCGACTTTCTCCTCATGGCTCCCCGCCGGACCCCGCGTCCGTGACCGATCCCTCATTCCTATCAATATCGGAGCTCGGTGCGCTGTTGCGCTCCGGGCGCGTCTCCGCCACCGAGCTGACCCGTCATTTTCTCGAGCGGCTGGAGCTGCTCGGTCCTCGGTACAACGCGGTGGTCACGGTGCTCCGGCAGTCGGCGTTGGCTGAGGCGGGCCAGCGCGACCGCGAGATGCACGGCGGCAAGATTCGCGGCCCCCTGCACGGCATTCCGTACGGCGTCAAGGATCTGCTCGCGACCCAGGGCGCACCCACCACCTGGGGGGCGCAGCCGTATCGCAACCAGATGCTCCAGGGCGATGCCACGGTGGTTCACCGGCTTCGGCAGGCCGGGGCCGTGCTGTGTGCCAAGCTGAGCATGGTCGAGCTCGCGGGCGGGATGGGATACAACCAGGCGTTTGCCAGCTTCACCGGTCCGGGCAAGTCTCCCTGGAATACGGCGCGATGGTCGGGCGGCTCTTCCAGTGGGCCCGGGTCGGCGGTGGGGGCCGGGCTGGTGCCGTTTGCCATTGGATCGGAGACCTGGGGCTCGATCCAGTTTCCAGCGGCGTTTTGTGGCGTGACCGGACTGCGGCCCACCTACGGCCGGGTGAGTCGCCATGGCGCCATGGCACTGAGCTGGACCATGGACAAGCTGGGTCCGCTGGCGCACACCGCCCATGACTGTGGGCTTATCCTTGCCGCGATTGCGGGACCCGACCCGCAGGATCCCACCGCTATCGCGGCCAGGTTCGTGGCTCCGGGCAAGGGTCGCTCCCGCACATATCGTCTGGGAATTCTTCGTGGCACCCGGGACAAGACTCAGCCGGAGGTGTTGCGGAACTTCGAGGCCTCGATCGAGATCTTGCGGGAGGAAGGCGATCTGATCGAGGATCTCGAGCTTCCCGAGCTCCCCTTCGACCCGGCCGCCAGCCTCATCATCGACGCGGAGGCTGCCAGCGCGTTCGAGCCGCTATTCGAGAGCGGCCGCATCACCGAGCTCACCGCTCCGGAGGATCGGCTGGGCGGCTATCCTGGACAGGTGATCCTGGCCAAGGACTACCTCCGGGCGCTCCGGGTCCGCCGGCTGGGCGCGGAGGCGCTGGATCGATTGCTGAGCCGAGTCGACGCCATCGCCGCTCCGTCACTTCCTACCGTCGCATGGCCCCTCGACAGCGCGTTCGACAAGGTGTATCCCAACCACCCGGGCGGCGCCAGCATCGGGGGGGCGGCCAATCTCTGTGGGGTGCCGGGACTCTTTCTGATGAACGGCGTGGGAGAGGCAGGATTACCGACCAGCCTCCAGCTCACCGGCCGGGCCCTGTCGGAGGAGACCCTGCTTGCGATCGGAATCCGCTATCAGGAGCGCACTGGATTTCACCGGCTGCGGCCGCCGGGATTGTGACCGCCGCCGGACCGTCGTTATATCTGGGACTTGTCGGTCAAAGTTCCAGAAACGAGGAGTCATCGTGACCGTGTCTCTTTTGCCCCCGTCTCCTGCAGCCTTTGCCAAGGCGACCTGGGGAGACGTTGCCCCCTACTTCGACGATCTCGCCGCGCGGCCACTGGAGCCCGCCACGATCCCTGGATGGCTGCGCGAGTGGTCCCGGCTGGAGGAGCTGGTTACCGAAGCCGCCGCGCGGGCCATGATCGCCTACACGGTCGAGACCGGGAACCAGGAAAAGGAGGCCGATCACCTTCGATTCTCCACCGAGGTTCTCCCTCGGATGGAGGAGCGAAGCGTGGAATTGGCTCGGAGGCTGGTGGAGTCGGGCTATTCCACGCCGGCGCTGTCCACCACGCTGGCGCGCTTCCGCACTCAGATCGAGATCTTCCGCGATGAGAACGTCCCCATCTTCGCGGAGCTGGAGGAGCACAGCACCCGGTACCAGCGCATCACCGGATCGATGACCGTCGAGTGGGATGGGGTGGAACGGCCGCTGCCCCAGCTGCAGCCTTTTCTCAAGAGCCCCGACCGGGCGGTTCGGGAGCGAGCGTTCCGCGCCGGCAGCCAGCCGTACGTTCAGAAGCGTGGAGAGCTGGCCGGTCTCTTCAACCGGATGTACGAGCTTCGTACCCAGGCCGCCCGGAACGCGGGCTTTGCCAACTTCAGGGACTACGTCTTTCCCGCCAAGTTCCGCTTCGACTACACGCCGGCGGACTGTGAGCGCTTTCACGAGGCCATCGAGCGCTGGGTCGCTCCGGCGGTCGAACGGGTACTGGAGGCCCGGCGCCGACAGCTCGGTGTGGATGTGCTCCGCCCTTGGGATCTTTCGGTGGATCCTTACCGGGACAAGCCGCTGCGGGCCTTCGCCGACGCCGGCGAGCTGGTCAACAAAGCCAAGCAGGTGTTCGAGCGGGTGGACCCCGCATTCGGGGGCGAATTCCAGACCATGATCGACGAGGGTCTGCTGGATCTGGAGAGCCGGAAGGGCAAGGCGCCGGGGGGATACTGCGAGACCCTGCACTTTCACGGCAGGCCTTTCATCTTCATGAACGCGGTAGGGCTGGTGGAAGACGTCATGACCTTGCTTCACGAGGCGGGGCACGCCTTCCACGCCTTTGCTTCCCACCCCCTTCCTCTCATCTGGCAACGTCACCCCGGGTCCGAGGCCGCCGAGCTGGCCTCCATGTCCATGGAGTTTCTCGCGGCGCCTTATCTGGCGGAGCCGACCGGATACTTCAGCTCGGACGATGCCCGACGGGCCTGGCTCGAACACCTCGAAGATGTGCTCATCAGCCTGGCCCATATCGCGTCGGTTGATGCGTTCCAGACCTGGATCTACACCAGCGGTCAGGGCGACGATCCCTCCGCGAGAGACCAGGCCTGGCTCCGGCTGAGGAGCCGGTTCGAGCGAGGAGTGGACTGGAGTGGGCTGGAGCAGGAGCGGGTGGCCCGCTGGTACCGGCAGCTCCACATCTTCATGTACCCTTTCTACTATATCGAGTACGGCATTGCCCAGATCGGTGCACTGCAAATCTGGCGCAACAGCCTGAAGGATCCTCGGGGTGCCGTCGCCCGCTACCGCAGAGCGCTGGGACTGGGTGCCGTTCACAGCCTTCCGGAGATCTACCGCACCGCCGGTGCCCAGCTCACCTTCGACGCCGATGCCATCGGAGAGCTGGTCCAGCTGGTGGAGAGCCACATCGCGCAAGTCCGGGCGGAGCTCCCCCGCAGTTGATTCCCGCCGCTGGTGCGGCAAGATTGAAGCGCTTCCTTCCTCCTGGCCCTCCGGGTACCAGGATTCCCGGTAATTCTTGTGGAGATACTGGATGGCCAAAGAAGAAGGAATCGAGATGGAAGGGGTGGTGACCGAGGTCTTGCCTGACCGGAACTACCGGGTGATGTTGGAGAACGGGCACGAGATTCTGGCCTATGCGGCCGGAAAGATGAGCAAGTTCAAGATTCGGGTATTGGAGGGCGACCGGGTGAGCGTGGTGTTGTCGCCGTATGATCTGACGCGAGGACGGGTGATTTATAGACACAAATAGGGTCTAGGTCAAACGTCTAGGAAGGACGTCTAAATAAAGACGTCTACTACTGCTAGGCCCTAGACGGCTAGACCCTAGACCAAACCAAATGGGCCGCTCGTTGAGAGCGGCCCGTTTGGTTTTAGACCAGGCGCACGAGGAGGTGCGCCCTATTTCACCTTGGTCACGTTCTCTGCGGCGGGGCCCTTCGCACCCTGCACGATGTCGAACTCAACCCGGTCGCCCTCGGAAAGGCTGCGGAAGCCTTCCGCCTTGATGGCGGTGTGATGGACAAAACAGTCCTTGTCCCCATTCTCCGGGGTGATGAAACCAAAACCCTTTGCGTCGTTGAACCACTTCACCGTGCCGATGGTGCGAGCCATTGCGCCTACTCCATGTTTATTGCCTGCGCCGGCGCCGGGCTGTCCGGAACGCCGAGTTTTTATGAGCGCAGGCCCGTCCTGCGTCATAAAAAATGAAAAGACCCGCCGCGATGCAGCCGGGTCTCTGAGTGCCGTTACACCGGTAGGTCAGCCTTCAGGTAGTGACCAAATCGCGGGGACAAATCTGTATAGCGACCGTTTTTAGTCAAGGGGGGAGCCGCGGAACCAGCGGGCCGCCGCCCGAGCCCAATCGGCCACGGGCTCTCGTGCTGGACTGCCCGTCGCCTGGTTCACCGCCTGGAGGAATTCCGCCGCCGAGGAGTAGCGCTGATCCACGTCCGCGCTCAGGGCCCGGTCGAGCACCTGCTCCAGCGCCTCGCTCACGTCGTCCCGCTGCCCCCGCGAGGTGGGAAACTGGTTGGTAGTTTGCTTGGCCAACACCTGCTCTACCGTCATCCCTGGGAACGGCGCGGTTCCCAGCAGGGCGTAGTATGCCACCGCGGCCAGGCTGTAGAGATCGGACCGCTGATCCACCCGCTCTCCCAGGAGCTGCTCCGGGCTGGCGAACTGGGGCGTCCCGCTCTGGCTGGTGGCGCCGCCGTACTTTCCCCGGAGCGCGAGGGCGAGCCCAAAGTCCGTGATCTGCAGGCTCCCGGTCTGGTCGATGAGCATATTCTCCGGTTTGATATCGCGGTGCACGAGGCCCGACCCGTGCGCGTGAGCCAGGGCGGAGAGCGCCTCCCGCAGCAGCCGCAGCACCCGATCGAGAGGAAGCGGTCCTTCCCGCTCGACCAGCTGGGCCAGGCTCGGCCCGTTGATCAGTTCCATCGTGTACCAGAGCAGTCCGGAGCGCCCGGCGATGTCGTAGATGTTCACGATGTTGGGATGGCTCAACCCCGCCGCCAGCTGAGCTTCCCGCCGGAATCGTTCGACGACCTCGGGATCGCGGGTCAGGAGCGGCTGCAGCACCTTGAGCGCCACCATTCGTTCCAGCTGGAGGTCCCGCACCCGGTACACCCGGCCGAATCCGCCGGTGCCGAGCAGGCTGAGCAGCTCGTAGTCGTCGCCCAGCGCCCGGCGCAGCCGTTTTTCCCAGCGGGCATTATCCTCCGCGTCTGCCAGCGAGCCCGGGCTCACCGCCACGGCCGGGGTCTCGAAGGTGCCTGCATCGGACAGGAAGTCCTCCAGCATCTCCGCTGCGGTGAGGTAGCGGTCGTCCTGAGCCGGCTGCAGCGCCCGGAGAATGATGCGCTCGAGCGCGCGGGGACAGGCCGGCCTCAGTTCGGTTGGCCGTCGAACGGCGCTCGGATCGAGGGCCGGCTCCTGTCCAGTGACCGCGACGTAGAGCAAGGCCCCTGCGGTGTACACGTCGCTGGTGGCGTCGCCGGGCGCCCCATTCCGCACCTCGGGGGCCATATAGCTCAGTGCCGCCGGCACGATGCCGGGGGGGATGGCGGGCAGCACATAACTGCAGAAGCGCAGATCGGTCACCGTCCCCCGGCCTGCCGTGCTCAGCAGCACCGAAGGTGGAACGATGCGCCGGACGATGATGCCGTAGCCATGCGCGTGCTCCAGCGCGCTCAGGATGTCCCGGGCAAGGCTGTGCACCATGGGGATGGGACGCGGCCCCCGATGCAGCGCCTGTTGCAGGCCTTCCCCGTCAATCCAGTTGCCCACCCGGTAGGCCAGATCGCCGATGATGCCCGCATCGTAGACATGGCGGATGGCGGGGTGATCCAGCCGGCCCAGTGCTTCCGCTTCCCGGAGAAACCAGGCGCGGGTGGCGGCCTCGGAGTAGAAGTTCACCCGGAGGCTGACCCGGCGCTTCAGGATCTGGTCGTGGGCCTCGAAGAGAACCTGCTCGGACGTCGCGGCCACGGTCCGCTCCAGCCGATAGCGGGCGCCCAACGCGTCCTGGGTGCGTTGGAAGTAGCGAAGCGGCTCCGTCGCGGTCAGCGCAGGAGCCCGCGGCGTCGCTCGACTCTGACCTCCCGGCCGCAGACCGTCGCGCTGCACCAGCGCCGGCTCTGATTGGGGGAGTCGTCGGCGAAAAAGAGGGAGCAGCCGTCGCCGGCGCAGCGGCGGACGAAGAGCAAGGGATTGGCCAGGCTGGACGCCGCAGATTGCGCGATTGCCTCCAGCAGCCCCGGTCGCCGGATGGGGGCAAACCGCAGCTGCCACCCGCCTCCCACTCGGGTGAGCTGGTGGCACCCGTCACCCCGGGCGAGCTGTTCGTTGATGGCTGCAATCGAACCCGCGGGAGGCTGCAGTCCTCCGTGCAGCGCCTCGGCCAAGAGCGTGAGCCGGTCCCGCAGTCGCAGAACATCCAGCAGGAGGAGGGAATCACCGTTGGTATGGAGACTCTGGGCCAGCGCCCAGCGCTCCATCGCGGCCCCGTCGGGCAGGAGGTCAGGCGGGAGAGGCGTGCGGCCCCGGGCGGTGTTCACGAAGTCCAGCCAGAGCGCGTCACCCAGCAGGGTAAACTCCGATTGCGACATTGTCGGCTAGGCCTCCGCGACCTCGACTGTGTTCCTGCCGCCGCGCTTGGCGCGATAGAGGGCGTTGTCCGCCGCCGCCAGGACGCTGCTGACCGTGGTACCGTGCTGGGGCGATTCGGCAATTCCCATGCTCAGGGTGCAGGCGCCGAATTCCGGGTTGGTCTTCTCGATCTCCCGCAGGCTGGCCTGCACTCGCGCCACGAACACCCGGGCTTCCGCGGGCTTGGTCATCGGCAGAATCACCAGAAACTCATCCCCACCCAGCCGTCCAACCACGTCGAGCGCCCGGCACTGCCGCCGCAGCACCTGGCCCACCTGCACCAGGAGGCGGTCGCCGGCGGCGTGACCCATGGTGTCGTTGACCACCTTGAAACGGTCGAGATCGAGGAGGAGCACACTGGTGTGGAGCTGATGCCTCAGGCTGCGGGAGATTTCCGCGGCGAGCCGGTCTTCCAGGGCTCGTCGATTGCACAGCCCGGTCAGCTCGTCGGTGGTGGCGGCGCTGTGGAGCTGCTCGACCAGCTCGGAGTTCTTGAGCGCGATCGCCGCCGCAAAGGAGAGAGTCCCGGCGAGCTCCGATTCGGCCCGGCCATACAGCTTGTCGCTGATGCGCGATCCCAGCACCAGCACGGCCATTCGCTCGGGCCCCGCGTCGAGCGGGACCACCAGCTCGGCCCCCGGCCCGACCAGATCCGCCACCGAGACATCGTCACCGCCGATGGCAGTGCTCCCCGGCGGTAGCGCCTGGTCCAGGGTGATGCGGTCAATCGGCGCCGGCCGCAGCCGGTCGTTGAGCGAGCGAAACACGCTGGGGGTGTAGCTTTCGCCTTGCGGCCGATAGAGGCAGGCCCACCAGGCAAAGAAGACCTCGGCCATGAAATCCAGGATGAGCTGCTCGGTCTCTTCGGTCGAATGCACCGATGAGAGCAGGCGAGCCACTTGCCGGAGAGCTCGGAGCTGGAAGACGGCATCATCCAGCGCCGCCTGTCGCTCCAGGAGGATGCTGCGTAGCTCCAGGACCACGCTCAGGCCCAGGGCCAGCGACATGGCCACCGGGCGCATCTCCTGGGCGACCAAAGGGTCGGCGTGGATGATGACCTCGGTCTGGCCGCTGGCCAGACGGGCTACCTCGACGGCGTCCTCGTACCCCGTCCCCGGGCCCACCCGGCGGACGGAATCGGCCGGGGAGACCAGGTTGAGCCAGATCCGTTCGCTCTGGAATCGACGAACCAGCGCGATCCGGCAGCGCTCGAACAGCTCCCCCTCGGTCCGGGAGAGCCGGCAGGCGGCTGCAAAGGCGCTGGGTAGTGTGGCGAGCGATGGGTGAGGAGTTAAACCCATGTGCTATAATACTCGCACCCCGAGGCTGGGGGGAGGCGTTTAGGTGGGTTGTGCCGCAGCCGGGTGCCGATTACATTCCTTCAGCAAGCAATTGAGGGACATAGCCCTTTGGGGCCCCAGGGATTTTGGCTTTGCAGCCTGGGTGATTAAAACTGCTAAAGCTCCGGTCCCGGCGAGCACTCAGCTCAGCCGGGATTTGTCGTTTTGGCCTCCACCACCCGGGCATCCTTGGGTGCGTCGATCCGCCCTGCCAATGAGTCGGTGATGTATCGGGTGAGCAGGTCCACCGCCCTGGGGGCAGAGAGCCTCTGGCCGCAGGCAGATTCCGCCTCGGGCACCGAATACCCATCTCCCCCCTCGCACGCCATGTAGACGCCGAACGCCGCGGTGACGGTATCTCCCGGGGCGACCACCTTGCCGTTGGCCCGGTGGAGATCGCCCACGACCCGGGTCCCCGAGGGACGGTGAGGGTCGTACGTGAACGTCAGGCCCGACACCTGGAGAAATCCTCCCGTGCCGAGGGTTGTCTCCGAAACCCCATGCTCCAACAGATGCCTCAGCCGGGCACCGGTCAGCGGGAAGGTGATCACCCGGGTCTGGTCGGCAAAGGGAAAGATCGCCTCCAGCTCATGATTGGTGATGGGGCCCGGCTGAATGGGATGATCCAGCCGGAGCGTGCCCGAGTTGAGCAGCGCGACATCGGCGCCGGTGCCCGCTCGCATGGCGTCGGTGACCAGGTCACCCAGCACCGACTCCTTGCGCCGGGACACTCCGTTCGAGGGACCGATCCAGACCGCTGTTCGGCCGACCGGGCGTGCCGGGCCCAGCTGACGCTGCAGGCTGTCGCCCCACTGGGCCACCACTTTGGCCACGGCAGTATCCGCAGGGAGCGCGCCGTTGATCACGACCAGGCCAACGGCCTGGCGCCAGTTGCCCTTGCCGCCCCACAGGGTGACGAACTGGGCGGTTTTGGCGTCGGCGTCAGCCTTGACCGCGTGACGACCGGACACGACGGAGTCCTGGGCCTCGTGCTCGTGGCCGCCGAGGATCAGATCGAGCTTCGATTCTCGGCCCAGCAGGTTGCGGTCCGCGTCCATGGTTTGGTGGGTCAGACCCACGATGAGATCGGCGCCTTCCGAGCTCAGCGTCTCGATGACCCGGTGCGCCGCGGTATCGGGATTGGAGCACCGCACATAGCTCGGGTAGGTGTCCTCCAGGGTTAGCCCGAACAATCCCACCTTGTGCCCCGAGACTCTCAGCGTGTCCCAGGGGAGCACCTTGGGAAAGGGCGTGCCGTCAGGCCGGGTACAGTTGCTGGAGATCCACTTGAAATCGGACTCGGCGATCCGCGCGAGGAGGGTGTCGGCGTCGAAGTCGAACTCGTGGTTGCCGAACGTGGCGTAGTTGAGCTTAGCCGCGTTCAGCGCCTCGATCATCTGCCGGCCCCGATAATACTTACTGGTAAGGCTGGGACTGAGTACGTCGCCGGCGAGCACGAATACGATCGGCCCCTGATCGGCCAGGCGCTTTCTGACCGTCGCGACCCGTGCCAGCCCGCCGCGATCGTCGGCCAGAGTGTCGGCGACGTACACATCGTTGATGGATAAGAAACGAACCGGGTTGAGCGGAATGGGGGGCGGCGCGTTGCCCGCGCACCCCGCGACCGCGATCACCCACGCCAGCGTTCGGAACCGCCTCACAGATCCACCTCTCGTTGCCGCAGGCTGCGCACCAGGTCTGCGCTCATCAGTCTCAATTCCGAGATCATTTCCCGCTGGGGCCAGTCCGAGCGCGCCGCCAGAATTTCCAGCATCGAGCGGTACCACCAGATGGTCTGCTCCGAGCCGGCCCGGGACACGGCCCGGAGGTACTCGACTCCCAGACGGCGCAGGGCCGTCATGGTGGATCCGCAGGCATGGATCTCGTCGGCCACGCAGATGTCCAGCGCTCGGGGCTCTGCAATGGAGAGCTGGGTCAGGTATTCCTGCTTCCGAGCCTGCCACGCGCGCTCGCTACCTCGGGGGTCGAACCTGGGCTCGAGCGCATCCTTGGCCACCGCCAGGACCACCGGCCCGAACTTGTTCGCGATCTTGCGTTCCAGGACCGCCCGCTGGGCAGGGACGGCGTCCTCCAAGACGTGGTGCAGGATCCCCGCGACGATCGTGATCTGGTCGCAGTCGTACCGGGACAGGATGATGGCGACGTTGGCCGGGTGCGCCAGGTAATCCATGCCGGCTCCGGCTGGAGCAACGGCACCGTGATATTTCGCGGCAAAGGCGAACGCGTGATTGATGCGGTCGGAGTAGCCGTTCATTCTCAGCGGGGCAGAGGAGGCAGCGGGGCGGCGGGGCGGCAATAGCGCACACAAAGACAGCGCTCAACAGGGCGAACTGCCCCGCTGCCCGTCTGCCCCGCCTACGGAATCCCGAGAAGCTTATGCGTCTGCAGGCTGAGCCGCCAGCGCGGATGCGCCAGGCAGTACTGGAGCGCCGAAGTGGTGTTGGCCTCCAGCTCAGGGCCATCCATCGGCTGAAGGAAGAAGTGCTCGAACCCGAGCTGCTCGAATTGCGCGGGATCTACCCCTTGCTGCGGGAACACCAGCTTGAGCTCGTCGCCCGCCCGAAGGACCAACGGGGCCGCGGCCTTGGGGCTCACACAGAGCCAATCGATATCGTCGAGCGGCGGCAACGTCCCGTTGGTTTCCACCGCCACCTCGAACCCCTCGGCGTGGAGTGCACTGATGAGCAGGGCATCGAGCTGGAGGAGCGGCTCCCCGCCGGTGCAGACCACAAAGCGTCGCGCCGGATTGGTGTCGGGCCAGGCTGCGGCAACGGCCGTGGCCAGCGCTTCCGCCGAGGCGAACTTGCCCCCGCCCGGACCGTCGGTGCCCACGAAGTCAGTGTCGCAGAACTGACAGGTTGCCTCCGCGCGATCCTCTTCCCGGCCGGTCCACAGGTTGCAACCGGCAAAGCGGCAGAACACCGCCGCGCGTCCGGTGTTGGCGCCCTCTCCCTGGAGGGTATAGAAGATCTCCTTCACCGCATAAGTCATATTGCTTCCCCGCTCACCGTCTGATACGGAGCGGGATCTTCCAGGCCCGCCTCCCGGAACCCTTTGAGCCGGATCAGGCAGGCCTCGCAGCGGCCGCACGCGGCGCCGTCGGGCGCGGGATCGTAGCAGGTGAGGGTGATCGCGTAATCGATGCCCAGCGCCAGCCCGCGCTCCACGATCTCTCGCTTCGACAGCTCGATGAGGGGGGTGTGGATGGTAAGCCGCCGCCCCTCTTCCACCCCGGCGCGCGTGGCCAGGTCCGCCATACGCTGAAACGCCTGAATGTATTCCAGCCGGCAGTCAGGGTAGCCGCTGTAGTCCATCGCGTTCGCCCCGATAAAGATGTCGGAGGCGCCGAGCACTTCGGCCCAGCCCAGGGCAAACGACAGGAAGATGGTATTCCGGGCCGGGACGTAGGTGGCCGGGATCCGCTGTCCGATCTGCTCCATCGGCGTGTCCTTGGGTACCTCCAGCTCGCCGGTGAGCGCGGATCCTCCGAAAGGGCGGAGGTCGATATCCAACACGATGTGCCGGCGAATTCCCAGGTGGCTCGCGACCCGGCGCGCCGCCTCCAGCTCGGCTGCGTGGCGCTGGCCGTACTGGAAGGTCAGGGCATGCACGTCGAAACTGCGGCTCAGGGCAATGGCCGCCGTGGTGGCCGAGTCCATCCCTCCACTCAGAAGAACCACGGCTTTCGGCTGCTGGGTCATACTGGAAACTTACTCCCGGGCTCCTTCCTCAGCACATGGCGCAGCGCCGTCTCCAGATCGGGATGGCGAAACTCATACCCTGACCGCAGCAGCCCGGCCGGCAACACCCGCGCGCTGGCCAGGAGGGTTTCCTCCGCCATTTCTCCCAGAGCCAGCCGAAGCGCCGCTGCCGGCAGCCTGAGTGGAGTCGGGCGCCGGAGCACTCGGCCGAGGGTTCGGGTGAAATCGCGGTTGGTCACCGGATTGGGGGCGGTGGCGTTCACCGGCCCGCGCAACCCGTCGGTCTTCAGCGCGTGATGGATCGCTCCCACCGCGTCGTCGATCGAGATCCAGCTCGCCCATTGAGTGCCTCGGCCCATCTGCGTGCCGAGACCGAGCCGGAACGGGAGCAGCATCTTTCCCAACGCTCCGCCGGCCGGGCTCAGCACCACCCCGAACCGGGGGTGCACCACTCGAACCCCGGCCGCCCGCGCCGCGTCGGCCGCCGCCTCCCACTCCTGGCACACTGAGACCAGAAAATCGCTGCTTGGGTCTCCGACGGTGCTGGCTTCAGTGAGAGTCTCGTCACCCCGGTCTCCGTAGATGCCCACCGCCGAGGCGGAGATCAGCACTCCGGGAGGTCGCCGCAAACGGGCGATGGTCTCACTGATCAGTTTCGTACCGGTCACCCGGCTCTCCCTGATCCGCCGCTTGCGGGCAGCGGTCCAGCGCGCCCCCACGTTCTCTCCTGCCAGGTGGATCACGGCATCGAGCCCCTCGAGCGCGGTTGGATCCAGTTTGCGCCCCACAGGATCCCAGGTAAGCTCACCCGGGCCAGCCGGGCGCCGGACCAGGCGGGTGATGCGGTGGTGTTGATCCGGCATCAAATGGTGGATGAGTGCGGCGCCGATGAGACCGCTGCCGCCCGTCACCGCGATGTGGAATCCGGGGCCTTCGCGCTCGAAAGATGATGCCATTGTGCTCTGGGCTCTCTACATTCCGGCCGTGTTGACTCGAACCGCCGTCCTCTGCGGGCTCGCCCTCAGCGTCAAACCCTTGGCCTGCGCGGCACCTCCGCGGTTACCACCGCAAGAGGCTGGCTGCGTGGTGAGCCACGTGGTCGACGGCGACACCTTTTACTGCCGGGATGGGCAAAAGGTTCGCCTGATCGGCGTGGATAGCCCTGAACGCCAGCAGCGTCCGTTCGGGGACCAGGCCCGCCGAGCTCTGCTCAAACTTCTGCCTCCTGGGACCACCGTCGTGCTCCAACGCGATGTCGCCCCCACCGACCGCTACGGCCGGGTACTGGCCTACGTGTGGATCGGCTCGACGCTGGTCAACGAGGCCATGGTGCAAGACGGCTGGGCGGTGCTGTACACCGTGCCTCCCAACGTCAAGTATGCCGAGCGTCTGGAACGGGCGCAAAAAGAGGCCCGCGCGCGGCGCACGGGCCTGTGGTCTGGGTCGGGCTTCGAGTGCCTGCCCGGTGATTTTCGCCGAAAACGCTGCCTCAGCCCACCTTGATCGTTTTCATCATCCCATGTGCCAGGTGCGGCTTTCCGTCCTTGGCGTCCGGAACGAAGCAGATGAGGCCGTAGTCGCCGGGGGTCAGGTTTGCCGTGAAAGATCCGCGGCCTCCTTTATCCAGACCCGCTACGCCTCCGACCGGCTCCGCCGGGGGCGGCCCCTTCATCCCGGTTTCGGCCCAGTGGGCAAAGTCCTCGACCTTCTTCCCCGGGGCCAGCCTGAGCAGGACCAACTCGTGTAACTGCGGCCCGGCGTTCTCGACCCTGATGGTGTGGGTACTGGAAGTGAGCGGCCCGGAGGTTCGGAAATCATAGTCCGCCAGCGTGATGGTCACGTCAGCGGCGGGAAGCTCCTCCGCGGACTCGGCGGCGGTGCCGGTGACCTCGAAGGGCCGGATCATCCCCTTGGCCATATGGGGCACTCCGTCCGCTCCGGGAATGAAGCACAGGTACGCATAGTGACCGGGAGCGAGACCTGAGGTCGCCACCGCTTCCTGCCCGGGCACGACGGCGTTCGGCCCGCCCACGAACTTGATCCAGCCGGGTAGCGGACCGGGAGTCCGCATCGCCTTGAGCACATCCTCTACCGTCTTTCCTTCTTCCATTTTGATGAGCTGGGCGTGGTGCAGCTGCTTCCCCCGGTTGACCAGGCGTAGCGTCGTGGCTCCGGCCGGCACCTGCGCCGGGGCATCGAAGGCGTAATCGGTAGCGGTGACAGTTACTGTTTCCGAGCGCGGGGTGACGGTCGAGGTCGTGGTCGAGTCGGCAACCTGAGGAGTGGGGCGGTCAGACCTGCAAGCGACCAGGGTGCAGGCGGCGACCATTGCCAGGCCAGATAGGCTACCCGAACGGCGCATACGATCTCCTGTTGAGGGGTGAAAAACTGAGCGCGCCAAGAATGCGCACGCAGAGCCCGCTGCGCCAGGGGCGACTTGGGCCGCTTGCCCGCCCGCCCACCTCTGGTATGTTCTCGCGATCAATCACCCACTGGGGCTCTCATGGCGCGTGCCGTTCTCGGAGTGCTCATTCTCGTCGCCGCCCTCCAGGGCTCGGTCCAGGCGCAGACGCGGCCTTCCGGCGACACGGTAGCTGCTCCGCTCTCTCCGTTCCGGCCGCTCCCGTTGCCCGCTCCGAACGAATACCGCTCCGGCTCCGGCCGTCCCGGGCCACGCTACTGGCAGCAGCGGGCCGATTACCGAATTGCGGCCACGCTCGACACCGCGCAACGCCGGCTGCAAGCGCGGGAGACCATTCATTACACCAACAACTCGCCCGACACGCTCTCCTATCTCTGGATGTTCGTAGAGCAGAACATCTGCGCTCCCACCAGTGTCACCAATCAGCTCGATCAGCCTGCGCTGGTCTTCCTCGGCTCGACCTTCGACTTCTCCTGTAAGGGATTCAACGGCGGCGTGACGCTCGAGCGGGTGACCGTGCTCCGGCGCCCAGTGCGCCCGGTGGTCTACGGGACCACCATGCGGGTCGATCTTCCCCGGCCCCTTCCGCCCGGCGGAGCCCTGGACCTCGAGCTGGCGTGGCACTTTCCGGTGCCCGACTACGGCGCGGGCCGCATGGGCCACGACGGGTCGCTCTATGAGATCGCCCAGTGGTACCCTCGTCTCGTGGTGTATGACGACGTCCGGGGATGGAACCACGAGCCCTATATCGGGGCGGGGGAGTTCTACCTGGAGTACGGCAGCTTCGATGTGACTCTCACCGTGCCCATGGGCTATGTAGTCGCTGCCACCGGCGTCCTGCGGAACCCGGAGCAGGTCCTCACCGCAGGGCAGCGGAGCCGGCTGGCCATCGCGCGGACTTCCACCCACCCGGTGGCAATCATCACCGCGGATGAGGCGGGGCACGCGGAGCGAACCCGGCCCTCGGGCAAGGGACAGCTCACCTGGCGGTTCACCGCGGACAATGTCCGCGACTTTGCGTTTGCCGCCGGACCGGAGCTGCGCTGGGATGCGAGCTCGTATGACGGAATCCTGATCCAGACCTTCTATCGCCCGAAGGCCAACCGCTGGGAAGAGGCCAACCGGATGGCGCACGAGGCGATCAAGTACTTCAGCGAGCAGTGGTACCGCTATCCTTATCCCCAGGCCACCACGGTCGAGGGTCCGATCGAGGGCATGGAGTATCCCATGCTCACCTTCGTGCCCAACAGCCCGTCCCGGGAGGAGCAACAGTGGGTGCTCTCCCACGAGTTCGGACATGAGTGGTTCCCCATGGTGGTGGGCTCCAACGAGCGGCTCTACCCCTGGATGGACGAAGGCTTCAACACCTTCATCGATCTGGCGGGGGCGGCGCACTACTTTGATGGCACCCAGTACGGCGATACCATCGAGGTCCACCCGCTGCACCTGTATCCGGATCACACCGCCCCGGGGCAGGAGCAGCCGCTGATCAGCCGGCCGGTCGAGTCGAAGGATCTATTCTGGACTGGCTACCAGAAGCCCGCGCTCATGCTGCAGACCCTGCGCTATGAGGTGCTGGGCAAGCCTCGCTTCGATCACGCCTTCCGGGAGTACATCAAGGCCTGGGCGTTCAAGCACCCGACGCCGGCCGACTTCTTTCGGGTGATGCGCGATGCGTCTGGGGTCGATCTCGATTGGTTCTGGCGCGACTGGATCTACTCCACGGCTCGATTGGATCAGGCCGTCGACTCGATCGGTGGGGAGAAGATCTTTCTGGCCAACCGGGGGACCATGACGCTGCCGCTGGAGATGGAGCTCACCTACGGGGACGGATCGACCGAGCGGATCAAGCTCCCGGTCGAGATGTGGAACCTGGGGCCCCGCTTTGCCTATCGGATTCGGGAGGGAAAATCGGTCACAAAGGTGGTGGTGGATCCGCGGCGGGCGCTGCCGGACGTGGATCGCTCCAATAACGAGCGGTCACATTAGAGTCCACCGGTGGGGGATGGGTGGGGTGGAGCTATCCCGAAGGCAGGCCCCCACCCCGCGCAGGCAGTCACGGACATGGGCTCTCCGGCAGGCTCCTCGACAACCACCTCACCACTCCCCTGGGAGCCTGCCTTCGAACCCATGGCCGTGCCGCCTGCTCCACCCCCGGCCCAACTACTGATAATTCGCTCGGGGAGGATCGGGGCGGGTCAGCCTCGCGCACGCCGGACCAGCAGCAAATCGGTGATGTTGTCCAGCGTCAAGAGACCCACCAGCGACCCGGCGCTGTCGATCACCGGCAAGGCCGGCAACCGGCTGGAGCGCAGCCGCTCGAGCGCCTCCTGAAAGCTCAACGTGGGCGCCACGCTTGGAACCCCAGCGGTCATGGCGTCCGCCACCGTCGAGTCGGCCCCTCGCTGTGCCAGGCCCCGAATCAGATTGTCGCGGGTGAGAATTCCCTCGGTGCGGCCCAGATTGTCGACCACCGGGAATTCCCGCTGCTCCCCGCTCAGCAACAGCTCCACCGCCTGATTGAGCGTCGCGTGCACCGGGACGGTGCGGAAATTGGTCACCATCATCTGCCGCACCTGCAGCCCCTCACCAGCCACACGGGTCTCCACCGAGGTCGCCTCGGCATTGGCGCCCAGAAACACGAAGAAGGC
Organism: Gemmatimonadota bacterium; assembly: GCA_041500125.1. GTDB lineage: Bacteria > Gemmatimonadota > Gemmatimonadetes > Gemmatimonadales > GWC2-71-9 > CAVVWJ01. The sequence goes on along the minus strand of JBGQLP010000004.1, from coordinate 19,740 downwards.
CACCAGCACCAGGAGCGGTGCGGGCTTGGTGATCCCGTACAGCCCACCCACGACCGCGAGCATCTGCCCCAATTTCGCCGCCACCCGGGTGCCCCGGACCAGACCCAGCCGGCTCGACAATATGGCCCGCAGCACTCGGCCACCATCCATAGGAAACGCCGGAATCAGATTGAAGAGCAGCAGGTAGATGTTGACGGCCATCAGCTGCGCCAGAAAAGGCGTGTCCGGAGTCAACTCGCCGATCGTGACCGGGCCACCACCGAGCTGAAGGATGAGGTAGAGCAGGACGATGATCGCCAGCGTCACGGCTGGGCCCGCCAGGGCGATCAGCAGCTCTTGCTTGGGCTCGTCCGGGATTCGCTCCAGCCGGGCCACGCCGCCGATGGGAAGCAGGATGACGTCGGGAGTGCGCACCCCGAAGCGGCGTGCCATCAGAATGTGGCCGAACTCATGGAGGAGAATGCACGCAAAAAGGGCGAGCAGGGACAAAGCGCCCGTGAGCGCGCCGCCCGGCCCGCCCTCCTGGTAGCCCATCACCCCCCACCAAACCACCAACAGCACGAACGTCACGTGCACCTTGATGTCGGTGCCTGCGATCTGTCCGATCCTATACGACCATTTCATTGCCGCGCCCTCGCTCGGTCCGCTCCGGAGAAACATAACCGGGAGCCGGCCGGGCACGGCGCCGCGCTGCGCTACCTCGTTGTTGCCTCCCCGCTTTCCCGCTTCCCCGCTCCCTCTACACGATCACCCGCAAGCCGAACTCAGGACGGGAACGCAGCTCGAGCCGGGGGCGTCCCGCCGTGATCGGAGGAGCCGGCAGCCGTCCCGGTGCCTGGGCTTCACCCGGAAGCGGGTGCAGCTCGGCCCACTGCGCCATCGCCGTGCGGTAGACCACCTGGGCATCGATGGAAGGCAGATTGAAGCTGCGGATGTAGAGCATGATGGCCTCGTTTGGCGCCACCTCATCAGCCAGCACCTCGGCGGTCTCCAGCGCCATCCGGACGTGGGTCGCGGCCACGGCCTCGCCCGAGATCGATGCCGCCAGCCGGCAATCGAGATTGGTCTCCTCGACGTACTGCACCCGCCGGCGCAGCGCCATCAGCAGCTGGTCCGGCCGAAGGATGGTCCAGTTCGTTGCCCGGGTCTCCTGCCGGGAGCCGTTTTCGATCAGCCCGGACAACGAGATCAACGCGCGCGCCCGAACCGTCTCCTCCAGGGCCGCGGGCACGCCGACCTCGCGGAAGTAACGCTGGAGCGCTTCGTCCACCGTGAGGCGGGACTTGAGTCGGCGGACGAACTCGGCCGCCTGCAGTTGATAGGTCTCCGCCAGCGCCTCCAGCGCCCGCGCAAAGACCAGTTGAACCCGGAGTTGGGTGGCAGCGGAAAACCGTTTCATTCAATCCTCGATTGCGGATTAGCAGCTTGGCAGTGGTGATTCTTGCACTTACGCCCCTTCAGGAATGCGATCTTTGTGCCGATGCTGCCGGGGAGAATGGGCCGGGCTGACTCAGCCGAAGAGCTTGTACCGGAATGATTTAGTGGGCCGCTCCCGAGTGAGGCGTGGGCCTGACAGACCGCTCCTGTAGCGCGCCCGCTACTGGGACTGGGGCGCGAAACCCGCTTTCCTCGGCCTCTCGATCTAATTACAATTGCCCCTTCGCCTTCCCTCCAGGAGATCCACCATCGCCACGACCGTTGCCCCGCCCACTTGGACCACCAAGGACGCCGAGAAGCTCTACAACATGAGCGGGTGGGGCCTGGGCTATTTCCGGGTCAACCCCGAGGGTCACGTCACCGTTCATCCCGACGCGAACCGGAAGCGCGGCCTCGATCTCTACCACCTGGCCATGGACCTCCATGCCCAGGGAGTCGGACTGCCGCTCCTGCTCCGCTTCTCCGACATCCTCCGCTCCCGGATCCAGGCGCTCGCCACCGAGTTCAGCAACGCCATCAAGGAGTTCGGCTATGAGGGCACCTACACCACGGTGTACCCGGTGAAGGTGAACCAGCAGCGGCACGTGATGCAGGAGATCGTGGAGTTCGGCGCCCCGCACGGGGTGGGCCTCGAGTGCGGGAGCAAGCCGGAGCTGCAGGCCGTGCTTGGCCTCAACGAGGGAACCAACCATCTCATCGTCTGCAACGGATACAAGGACGAGGAGTTCATGCGGCTGGCCCTGATGGGCCAGAAGCTGGGGCACACCGTGATGATCGTCCTGGAGCAGCTCAGCGAGCTGGAGGTCCTGCTCAAGGTGGCCGACGAGATGAACGTCAAGCCGACCGCTGGGGTGCGCATCAAACTGGCAACCGAAGGCTCGGGCCGCTGGGCCAAGAGCGGCGGGGAACGGTCCAAGTTCGGACTGGACTCGGTCGAACTGATGAAGCTCCTCGACCGGCTCGACCGTCTGGACCGGAAGGACATCCTCAAGCTGGTTCACTTCCACCTGGGCAGCCAGATCACCGACATCCGCTACGTCAAGGCGGGGCTGGAAGAGATCGGCCGCTACTACGCCGAGCTCCGGAACATGGGATTCGACATCACCCATGTGGACGTCGGTGGAGGACTGGGCGTGGACTACGAGGGTTCCCGCTCGACCCGTCCCGCCAGCGTGAACTATTCGATGCGGGAATACGCCAACGACGTGGTGTACACCCTCGGCTCGGTGTGCCGGACCGAGGAGCTGCCGATGCCGCACATCATCTCGGAATCGGGCCGCGCGCTGACCGCCCACCATTCGCTGCTGCTGATCAACGTCATCGACGTCGAGTCCCAGGTCGAGCCCATAGCGCCGAAGTTACGGGAAGAGCCCCACCCACTCCTGGTCGAGATGGCGGAGAATCTGGAGGGTCTCACCCAGGACCGGATCGAGGAGGTCTTCCACGACGTCGTGTTCGCCAAGGAGCGGGCCCAGGAATATTTCGCCAGCGGGGTCTTCTCCCTCCGGGACAAGGCGGACGCGGATCAGTTCTACCTGGTCACCTTGAACGCCATTTCCAACGCCATGGGCGAGGACAAGACCTCGTTCCCCGAGATCGTGAACCACATCGAGTCGGCCCTGGTGGACCGCTACTTCTGCAACTTCTCGGTCTTCCAGTCGCTGCCGGACAACTGGGCCATCGATCAGCTCTTTCCCATCATGCCCATCCACCGGCTGAACGAGCCTCCCACCCGCCGGGGCACGCTCCAGGACGTCACCTGCGACTCGGACGGAGTCATCGATCGCTTCACCGGCGGCCGCAAGGGCAAGCCCTCGCTGGAGCTGCATCCGGTGGATGAAGGCCAGCCGTACATCCTCGGCATCTTCCTCACCGGCGCCTACCAGGAGATTCTGGGCGACCTGCACAACCTCTTCGGCGACACCAATGCGGTGCACGTCCGGCTCACCGAGCACGGCTACGAAGTCACCGATCTGGTCCATGGGGACACGGTGACCGAGGTGCTCAACTACGTGCAGTTCAGCGCCTCCGATCTCCTGGCGACATTCCGCCGCAAGGTCGGTAACGCCAAGGATCTGAGCCGGCAGGAGGCCAACAGCTTTATCGCGGATTATGTCGCAGGACTCGAAGGCTACACCTACTTGGAAGGCGATGTTCCGGTAGAAGAGAGCGTGAGCGGGGAGAGAAAAGGGTAAGAGGTAAGAGGTAAGAGGTAAGAGGGAGACGCGGCTGGTTCTCCCCTCTCACTTCTTACCTCTCACTTCTCACCGTTTGCTGACTCTCTCCCTCTCGACTTTGCGTCTATCTCCTCGTTTCTCGACCGGTAGATACGGCCGTTCCTCCGACCCCACGTAGATCTGCCGGGGGCGCGCGATCTTCTGGTCCTTGTCCAGCAGCATCTCCTCCCACTGCGCCAGCCAGCCGGGCGCCCGCCCGATGGCAAAGAGCACGGTGAAGTAGTCGGTCGGGTATCCCATGGCCTGGTAGATCAAGCCCGAATAAAAATCCACGTTGGGATAGAGCTTCCGCTTGATGAAGTACTCATCTTCCAGCGCGATGCGCTCCAGCTCGAGCGCGATCTCCAGCTTGGGACTGAGCCCGGTCTGCTCGAAGACGTCGTAGGCTACCTTTTTTATGAGCTTGGCCCGGGGATCGTACGACTTGTACACCCGGTGCCCGAACCCCATCAGCCGGTCGGAGCCGCCTTTCACCTTCTCGATGAAGGCCGGGATGTTCTTCACCTCGCCGATCTCGTCCAGCATCTGGAGCACGGCCTCGTTGGCTCCCCCGTGCAGCGGGCCGTACAGCGCGGCAATCCCCGCGCTCACCGCGGAGAAGGGGTCTACGTGAGACGAGCCGACGGCGCGCACCGCGCTGGTGGAGCAGTTTTGCTCGTGGTCGGCGTGAAGGATGAGTAGAATCTCCAGCGCGCGCTGCAGCACCTTGTTGGGCTGGTGCCGCCCCCCGATGCTGAATGTCATGTTCACGAAGTTCCCGATGTAATCCAGGTCGTTCCGGGGGAACTCGTAGGGCAGCCCGCGAGAGTGGCGGAAGGCGAACGCCGCGATGGTGGGCAGCTTGGCCAGGAGCCGGACCCTCTGGAGGTAGCGGTTGGCCGGATCGTGGATGTTCTTCGCGTCGGGATAGAAGGTGGAGAGCGCGCCGACCACGCCGAGCAGCATGCCCATGGGGTGGGCGTCGTAGCGGAAGCCCTCGAGGAACTTGGTGATATTGGTGTGGACGTAGGTGTGGAACTTGATCTCCTCTTCCCACTTCGTCAGCTGCTCCCGATTGGGCAGCTCGCCTTCGCACAGCAGATACGCCACCTCCAGGAACGACGCCCGCTCGGCCAGCTGCTCGATCGGGTATCCGCGATAGCGCAGGATTCCCTTGTCGCCGTCGATGAAGGTGATGGCGCTGCGGCAGGCGGCGGTGTTCATGAACGCGGGGTCGTAGGTCATCATGCCGAAGTCGTCCTCCGACACCTTGATCTGGCGCAGATCGGTGGCCTTGATGGTACCGTCCGCGATCGGCACCTCGTAGGATTTGCCGGTGCGGTTGTCGGTGAGTGTGAGGCTTTCCTTGGCCACGAGCGGGGTCCTCAGTGGTGGAGGCTTTCGGAGTTCGGTGGTCATCTCCAACTATAGAGGGATGGCGGGACTCAAGGAAGCCACTTGCACGGCGGCGTTCCACCGGTATAAAACCCATGGCGCATTTACCTCCACCTGAACATGAAGGCATCTGGCCCATGCGGCTCTTGTGCTTGCTACTGACCCTGGCCGGCACCGCTCCTGTGGCCGCCCAAACTGCCGCGCCCCAGCCCGTCGTTGACACCGCGGGTGTCGGGCGGCTGGTCGATCAGGCGATGAACCGCTCCGAAGTAATGCGGAACCTGCAGGTGGGAGCTGGCGAACCTGCCCGAGCTGCTGCCGAGGGGGCCGAAGAGTCCGGTAGCACCAGTACCGACCAGACCTTCGCCTGGGTTAGCGATAGGGCGGTAGTCTCCAGCCTACACGTCACCCTGAGGGAGATGCTACTATAGGGGATCTGCTCGCGAGCCGCACCATTCGTCCGCGGCGGCCGAAACGCGGGCGGCTCGCCTGGAGCGGAAAACGGGCGCTCGGGCCATCGCCCTTGTCGCAGTACGGAGGCTACAATGTCCATCGCTCAGACCCTGCTGCCCGAGTTCGATCATGAGATGGCGAACACGCGGAAACTGCTCGAAGTCGTGCCCGCAGCCGATGCGGCGTGGAAGCCGCATCCCAAGTCATCCCCGCTGGGCGAGCTCGCCGCCCACATTGCGACGCTGCCCCTCTGGGCCAAGTGCGTTCTAGAGCAGCCCGAGCTCGACCTCGGCTCGCCGGCGAACGCCTCGATCGCCCAGGAGCCGTTCACGACTGTTCCGGAGCTGCTCGAGCGGTTCGACCGGCACGTGCGCGAGGCCCGCGCCGCACTCGGCTCGGTAGCCGACGGCGCCATGGGCGTGACCTGGACACTGAAGAATCGGGGGACCACGATATTCTCGATGCCGCGCGCCGCGGTCCTGCGCGGTTTCATCCTGAGCCACCTGATCCATCACCGCGGCCAGCTCTCGGTGTACCTCCGGCTGCGCAACGTGCCGCTACCTTCGCTGTACGGCCCCACCGCCGACACCCGGCGGTGAGGAGATTACTTCGCCGTGATCACAACCTTCTGTACTCGCTTGCGCTCCCGCCCCTGATTATCCACCACGGAAAGCTCGAGGGCGTAGGTGCCTGGTTTGGTGTAAGCGAGATCCAGCTGCTGGCTCAGGCGGGTAGCGACGCCATCGACCTTACCGTGGAATGCGGCCACCAGCGGCTTGGGCTTGGGTGACCGTTTCTTTCCGCTCTTTCCGCCCGGCTTCTGCTGGGAGAGTTGCACCCGACCGCGATAAGGCGTCCCCGAGGTCAATCCACACACATCGTAATGGATGTCCAGCTCCGATCCCGCTGTCGGATTGAGCACTGGGTCCATCAGCAGGAGAAACTGCGGCGCCTTCGGGCCACCCGTAGGGCACAGCGATCGCCCGGCTCCGGAGGCGCTGAGGGCGTACGCGCCGACCAGCGTCACTGCGACGGCTCCGCCAATGATGCCGACGGTGCGCGGATGGCGCCTGCCCCGGTACCACAGCTCCTGGCCGTACCGCTTCGCTCCGCGAAGCGCTCCATCGCAATGCCGCTGCGCACCGTGCAGCGCCGCCCGCAGCATGTCCTGCACGACACTCGGTTGAAAGCGCCTCTTGAACGGACGCGGGGCGCCTGGATCGGGGATCCCGGAAAATGGCTGGCTCATATGGTTCAGACCTCCCTCGACTCCTGGTTTTGATGGTGGCGGGAGGACCGAACTGAGCAAGGATCGTGAAACAGCTACGCGGTTGATGTCGTCTCGCGACCATCGCTGACAATCAGTTATTTACCAACAACATGGAGCCTCGACCTCATCCCCTCCGTGAGGTCATGCTTGGGCAGACCGGGTGCCCCGCCCGGGCAATGTGCAAGGAGGATCCGGACTAGCGAGATGGCACCAGCCGAGTGACGCCGCGACATTCAACGAAAGACCATGGTAGATCAGAGCTCCGATACGCCATCGCGGCCTCCCTGGCACGTGCTGCTGGGACCACTCCCGGCGGATGCCGTGCCTCGGCGGCAACCAGTTGCTCCGCCTGAGGTGCTGGCGAGTCCAACCGGCTGGGCCGTGGCAGGCTGGGAGCAACTGGCTCTCTACCTCTCGGCCGGCCTGACCGGCTCACGCATGATCCTGGTGATCCTCGACGGCGAGGGAGCGCTACTCAGCGCATCCGATGCCGTGCTCTACCGCATGGGGCTGAGCCGAGGTCTTCCGCCATCCGAGTGCGATGCGCCGGTCATGATTCGTCAAGAGAGCGTCGGTGGACGGTTCGAGCCGGACGGCAGCTTCCGCGGAACCCGCTGGCACTCGATCACCGTTGACTCCGTAGGCGACGAGGAACCAGAGCGGGAATCGACTCCCAGCGAGCCAAGCCCGGATGACGTCGCCGGGCTGCGGGTGGTGGTGGCGGAGATGATCCGGCGCCGTCCGCCCGCCTAGCACTCGTACCCATTAGACGGGGAACCTGCATCATGAAAACCAAAGACAGGAAGGCCATGCCGGGCGTCTTCCTCGATCTGACGCCGCTCGGACGGCAGGAAGACTGGGAGGATTCGCCCGAAGGCTGGCCCCAGACCCCGCCGTACGTGTGGTGGCGCCGGCATGACGAGTACGGCATCAGATAGCACCCCCCTGGCGAGACGGGCCCGCAGACACTATCACTCTGCCAATCCCACCTTCAGGAGCGTGCCGGTTGTCTGTGGGCGCCAGCTTTCTCGACCAGGTAAACCGGGCCTTCGATCAGGCGGCCGCGTTCACCCCCCATGACCCCACCTTGCTCGCCAACATCAAGGCGTGCAAGAACCTTTTCTACACCAGCTTCCCCATCAAGCGCGATGACGGCCGCATCGAGGTGATGCACGCCTGGCGGGCGGAGCACAGCCATCACAAGCTCCCCTGCAAGGGCGGCATCCGCTACGCCGAGAACGTGGACGCTGAGGAAGTGCAGGCGCTGGCGGCGCTCATGACCTACAAGTGCGCTCTGGTCGACGTCCCCTTCGGCGGAGCCAAGGGCGGGATCCGCCTCAACCCCAAGCGGTACTCCGTGGAGGAGCTGGAGCGCATCACCCGGCGCTATGTCTTCGAGCTGGTCCGCAAGAACTTCATGGGCCCCGGGCTCGACGTCCCGGCTCCGGACGTGGGGACCGGACCGCGGGAGATGGCCTGGATCGCCGACACCTACTCCCAGCTCCGCCCGGGCGAGCTGGACGCCCTCGGCTGTGTCACCGCCAAGCCGGTGGGCGCCGGCGGCATCCGGGGGCGGACCGAGGCCACGGGGCGCGGCGTCTTCTACGGGGTTCGCGAGATCTGCAGCGTCGCCGAAGACATGAAGGCGCTGGGGCTCGGTCCGGGCATCGAGGGCAAGCGGGTCGTGGTGCAGGGGCTGGGGAACGTGGGGTACTTCGCGGCCAAGTTCTTCCAGGAGGCCGGGGCGGTACTGGTGGGATTGGCGGAGTCCGAGGGCGCCATCGCCAATCCCAAGGGTCTCGACCTGCAGAAGGTGATGGCCCACCGGCGGGACCGTAAGAGCATCGCAGACTTTCCCGGCGCCAGCAACCTGCCCCGCCGGGAAGATGCTCTGGAGCTCGAGTGCGACATCCTCATCCCGGCGGCGTTGGAACGGCAGATCACGGCGGAGAATGCGGCGCGGGTCAAGGCCAAGCTCGTGGTCGAGGCGGCCAATGGCCCTACCACTCCGGAGGCGGACGAGATCCTCGACCGCCGCAACGTCATGGTCATTCCGGACGCCTATATCAATGCCGGCGGCGTCACCGTGTCCTACTTCGAGTGGGTGAAGAACCTGGGTCACGTCCGCTTCGGCAGGATGCAGAAGCGGAACGAGCAAGGCGCCTACACTCGCCTGCTTCAGGCGGTGGAGGGGGTGACGGGCCACCGGTTCACCACCGAGCAGGTCGCGCAGGTGACCCACGGCGCAAGCGAAGAGGACCTGGTGAACTCCGGCCTGGAGGAGACCATGATTGGCGCCTATCATCCGATCCGGGAGGTGTGGAAGCAGCAGCGAGACAAGATGGACCTTCGGATCGCGGCCATGATCGTGGCGATCGATAAGGTCGCGCTGAGTTACGAGCAGCTAGGGATCTTTCCGTGAGGGCGGGCGCCGTTTGATGAAGGTGCCGGCCCTAAGCTCGGTGACCGCCTGCTCCAGCTCGTCCTGCGTGTTCATCACGATGGGGCCGTGCCAGGCGACCGGCTCCTCGATTGGCTTCCCCGAGACCAGCAGGAAGCGGATCCCCTCGGCACCGGCCCGCACCACGACCTCGTCGCCCCGGTCAAACAGCACCAGCGAGTGATTGCTGGCGTCGTACCGGGCCGGCGCATTCGGGTCGGCTCCTGATTCGGTCAGCACTGCCTGCGGATCCGAGGCGTCGCGGAACGTGCCCGAGCCGGCGAACACGTAGGCGAACGCGTTGCGGGTGGTCTCGACCTTGAGCTGCTTCCGCTTGCCGGGCGGGACCGAGATGTCAAGGTAGCTCGGATCGGCGGCCACGCCTTCCACCGGCCCCCGCTTTCCCCAGAACTCACCCGAGATCACCCGCACCCGGGTGCCGTCGTCGTCCGTGACCTCGGGAATCGCGCTCGCCGGGATGTCCTGGTAGCGCGGGTCGGTCATCTTGAGCGTCGAGGGCAGGTTGGCCCACAGCTGAAAGCCGTGCATCCGTCCCTGGGCGTCGCCCTTGGGCATCTCCTGGTGCAGGATCCCGCTGCCCGCCGTCATCCACTGTACGTCTCCGGCCGTCATCTTGCCCCGGTTGCCGAGACTGTCACCATGCTCTACCGAGCCGGCGAGCACGTAGGTGATGGTCTCGATCCCGCGGTGCGGGTGCCAGGGGAATCCGGCCAGATAGTCCCATGGGTTCTCATTGCGGAAATCATCCAGCAACAGGAAGGGATCGAACTCTCTGGTCTTGCCAAACCCGAAGGCGCGCTGGAGTTTCACGCCGGCGCCCTCGATGGTCGGCGTGGTGTGAATGATCTCCTTAACTGGGCGGAGCGACATCGCTACTCTCATTATCTGAAGGTGGGATCCTATGGCCGGTCCTAGAGGCCGCCCGATCAATCTGACAACAATCGGCACGATCCCTGGTTCCCATCCTTGATCGCGAAGCTCTAGTATTCCGACTCACCATCCAGCCCGAGGAGAGCCAACATGATCAGGTCAGGTCGAGTTCAGGCTGCGGCTCTCGGAGCGCTGGTCGCGATCGGGGCCGCTTGCGGCCGGCCGGCCCGCTCTTGGGTGCGAAGTGCGGACGTGGGTGAGGGTCGAGCGGAGGCGGACAGTCTTCGAGCGACGGAACGGGCGCGAGTGCATGCGTTGGTCACCGGTGATGTGGCGCGGGCGCGCCAGCTGCATGCCGATGACTTTCAACTGATCAACCCCCTTGGCGGGGTGGTCTCGAAGGATCAGTACCTCGGGGGCATCGCCTCCGGCCAGATCGATTACCTCTTCTGGCAACCCGACTCGATCGCCGTCCGTCTTTACGGGGACGCGGCGGTTATCCGGTACCAGTCGCAGCTCGAGATCGTCGTGCAGGGCAGGCACATCCCCCGCCAGCGTTATTGGCACACCGATCTTTATGAACGGCGCGATGGAAGGTGGCAGGTGGTCTGGTCGCATGCGACAGGGGTTCAGTAACCATGCCCCATTCGGTCCGGATTCGTCCCATCGAGCAGGATGATTTCGCAGCCTGGAAGCCGCTGTGGGACGGATACAATGCCTTCTACGGTCGCAGCGAAGCAACCGCGCTTCCATCCAAGGTGACCGAGGCTACGTGGCAGCGCTTCTTCGATCCCGCTGAGCCGGTCTTCGCGCTGGTAGCAGAAACCGGGGGCAGGTTGGTAGGCCTTACGCATTATCTCTTCCATCGGAGCACCACGCGGATCGAACTGACCTGCTACCTGCAGGACCTGTTCACGGCACCAGCAGAGCGCGGCCGGGGCATCGGGAGGGCACTGATCGAGGGCGTGTACGAGCAGGCAAGGCGCGCCGGCCTCCGCCGCGTCTACTGGCAGACGCACGTATCCAACGAGGCCGGCCGTCTCTTGTACGACAAGGTGGCAACGCACTTAGGCTTCATTGTGTACAGCAAGGACCTGTAAGACTGACTGCCTGACCGCCCGACTCCAGCTTGGCCGAGAAGGCCCATCCGCCGGTGCACTCGATGACGGCAAAGACGATCTGATTCCGTCCTCGCCTGAGCGGCAGGTAGACCGCGTCGCCGGCTTTGGCCATGACCCCAAGGTTGCTTCTGAGCCCGCCCGGATTCATCGCGAAGGCGAGCGGCCGGCCGTTCAGGTAGATGACGACGCCGTTGCTGTAGGCATACTGCAGCCGTCGGGTCTCATCGTGCGCCGCTCTTATGGTGGTTCGCGCGTACACGATCCGCGAGCCCGCGATCTTGCCCGTCATCACGCTGTCGATCAACACGGCACCGGCGCTGTCCCTCGGCACGCCGCCCACCGGCGCCTCCCGGTAACGATTGATCAGGACGAATCCTTCGGGCTCCGCTTCGACGTGCTGCCAGGTAAGCCGGCCGAGGTCGGGAAGGGCTGCCGGGGTGAAGTCCGCGGCCTCGATCGAGCTGGAAATCTCCCAGCTGAGCATCGTACCCGCCGGCGGGGCCGGTGCGGGTGGTACGGCGGCGGATCTTGGCGCGGCGGCGTAGCGGATGTTGGAGAAGTACGCGCCGCGGCCGAACGCGCCGGCCCAGACACCCAGGCCCGCGCCGCCCGACGCCACCACCCGCGGCACCACGAGCGTCGGCGCCGTCGCGGTATCGACGTACAGCCGGGCCACCGGACCATCCAGCTCGACCCGGAGGTGAATCCAGCGATTGCGCGGCACCGCCGCGACCGCGTTGGCACCCTCGCCATGGTAGACCTGCCACGCCACGCCCAGGCTGTTGAACGCCGGTCCGTACTGGACGGCTTCTTCCGTTCCGCTGGCCACCGGCCGCAGGAACAGGACGTTGGTGAACCGCGGCGTCGCCGCTCGGAACGCAACGCCCAGAAACGTCGTGGTATCGCTCGCGGCCAGGTCGAGGTCGAGCGTGCCGTTCTCCATCGCTGCCCCCCGCGCGAGGGCGATGCCCCGGTTGATGTAGAGGGCAGGGCGGCCCAGGAATGACACGGATCGTATGCTGTCGGTGGCGGTCCAGGCCTCGGGTGTAAGCGCGACGCTCGCGGTCTGCGTGGCGGCGACGGTCGGAGCCAGCCCGGCGAGGAGGCCCGCCATGCCGGCACGGATGCGTCGGGCCCTATGGGTCATCGTTGTCATAGGTTCGGGTTGAGTGGTGGATGCTGAATTGGTGCTGGACCTGTATCCCGACGAGTCGTCGCTGCTGAAGGTGTCGGGGCGGTTGCCCACACTGGCGGTGCCCGCCCCGGCCACATTGACCTCGTCCGCCGGTCGCTCGCCGCCTCGCTCTGTTTCGGGTTGTATGCCCCCGAGGGCCAGATCGGGCTGGTCCGCGTCATCACCGATCGGGCCACCTTTGCCTATCTCTGCGACGTCTACGTGCTGCCGGCCTATCAAGGCCAGGGGCTCGGCCGCTGGTTGATGGAGTGCGTGATGGGCAGTCCGCAGCTCCAAGGGCTGCGCCGGTGGATGCTGGTGACCCGGGATGCGCACCGCTTATACGAGGGGGCGGGATTCAGCGTGGCGGAGAACCCCGGGCGCATCATGGAAATCGTGCGTCCGGGGCTGTACCGCTCGGCCGAAGCATCTTGATGCCGTTCGATCGTCTGGCGCTGCAGGGGGGCCGGGCCGTCTAGCGCCCAAGACTGCCGGCGGGCGTAAATTAGGGCATGGATAGCCTCGGCATGCCCGAGCATGTCACTCTCATGCACCCCGACGCGGGCGACCCCACCGCTCGAGGGATCTCGTCGGGCTTTCCGACTGATCTGCTGCGTCAGTCCGCCGGACGGCTCCGCATCCTCGCCCTGCTGTACGCGTTCGTCTTCTTCATGGCCGGCATCTTCCCGGCGCTCCTCTTCGATCGGTCCCACTTCCTCGGCAGCTTCGTGCAGTGGGGCCCCGGCGTAATCGGGATCGTGGTGGCGTTGCTCGTCGCTGCGGTGATCCGGAGCGACCGCCTTCCCCTTCCCACGGTGATGAACCTCGGCCTGGCATTCGAGATCACCAGCAGCTATGCCATCGCCGCGGCCGAATTCGGCGATCCGATGGCGCTCGAGATGCACCGGGGCATGCTGGGGCTCTCGTGGGTCGCCGTCTGGGTCGTCCTGTGCACAGTGGTCGTGCCAACCGCACCGCGTCGGGCGGTGCTAGCCGCGCTGGCATCGGTCAGCTCGGTGCCCGTTATCATCGGGCTCATCATCGCGTCCGGGGCCACCTCAGCCCGGCTCGGCCCGGCAGAATTCTTCTTCGGGCTCGTGTTTCCCTATCTCCTGGTGGTCGGCATGGCCTATGTGGGTGCCCGCGTGGTCTACAACCTCGGCACCGAGGTCAAGCGCGCGCGCGAGCTGGGGAGCTACCGCCTGGAGGAGAAGCTAGGAGAGGGAGGAATGGGGGAGGTGTGGCGAGCCCGGCATCGCATGCTGAGCAGGCCTGCCGCCATCAAGCTCATCCGGCCCTCCTTAGGCGGGGATGGGCGTGCCGGAGTGTCCGAAGAAGCGATCCGCCGATTCGAGCGCGAAGCCCAGGTGATCGCCCGGCTCCGCTCCCCCCATACGGTGGAGCTCTTCGATTTCGGGATGGCCGCCGATGGCGCCTTCTACTACGTCATGGAACTGCTCGATGGCCTGGATGCCGACTCGCTCCTCCGGCGCTTCGGGCCAACCCCGCCCGAGCGGGCGATCTACCTGCTTCGCCAGGTGTGCCACTCGCTGTCAGAGGCCCAGTCCTGCGGTCTGGTGCATCGCGACATCAAACCGGCGAACATTTTCCTCTGCCGCTACGGCGAGGAGTACGACTTCGTGAAGGTGCTGGATTTCGGTATTGTCCGGGCAGTCCGCGACTCCGGGGACACCGGCCCGATGCACACCCGGGGGAACGCGGTCCGGGGTACGCCGGCGTTCATTGCTCCCGAGCAGGCGATGGGAGGTGAGGTGGATTGGCGCGCAGACATCTATGCCACCGGCTGTGTGGCCTACTGGCTTCTGACCGGGAAGCTCGTGTTCACCGCCGATACCCCCATGGGACTGCTCCTGAAGCACGCGCAGGCGTCACCGACCCGCCCGTCGGCCCGAACCGACCGGCCGATTCCCCCAGCCCTCGATGACTTGGTGCTGTCCTGTCTCGCCAAGGACCCCGCGAAGCGCCCGCAGTCCGCCAGAGAACTGTCGCGTCGGCTGGCCGAGGTGGAGGGCGCGAGCGCCTGGACCCAGGAGCGGGCGCGGGACTGGTGGGTGACGCACCAGCCGGCAGTAACGAAATGATGGTCATTCGAAGGACGCCGCCCGGCCCCGGCCGCTCGCCTCCTGCCGAATCGGTGACGCTCGGGCGCTGGACTTCCCGGCTCAGAGCGCCGACATCGTCCTCCTGGTGGGCCCGCTCTATCACCTGACCGAGGCCGGAGATCGTGCCCGCGCCTCGCTGAGGGCGCGGGGCTTATCCTCGAGGGGCTGTACGGGGTGGAGGGCCCGGGGTGGCTCTTCCCCGACGTGACGGCGCGACTGGCGCACCTGGCGATGGACCCCTGGTATGTTCTGATCACCCTCCTGGCTGCGGCGCTATGCCTCTGGGCCTGGCGACCCCGGCGCCGGTCGGCTCCCGTCTGACCCGCTGAAAGGACCGTATCTCTGTGTCATACATACTCGGCCGACAATATGTCTGGGTGGATGCCACGCACGTCCACATCTGGTCGGCGGAAGGCTACGACGGCTGGGACGAATCGACCTGGACCCAAGGCTTCGAAGCGCCCAGCGACCGCCGCTCGGCCGCCTTCGGTCGCCCCAGTGGAGTCTCCGTGCGCCAGAAAGTCGCCGACGAGTACGTGGTCATGCGCATGGCCGAGCTGGTGGCGACGGGTGAGTTCAGCGCCGCGATGGACCGGGCGCTGGCGAACCATGGCGCGAACAAGGGCTGTCAGGCGCTGGTGGAACACGCGCCATCGCTGCGCGCCGCGCTGGGCCAGCTGCCGCCGAAGCCGGGTGCAGCCTAACGATGGGGAGGCCAACCATGCTGATCTCCAAAGTCCTGTTTCCCATCCTCGTCTTTTCCTTCCTGTCTCCCACGGCAAGTGCCTCCCCCGCGCCAACTCCCAAGCGGGTCACCATCCTCTACGATGCATTCGGGACTCGCCGAGGCCTCACCCGCGACTGGGGCTTTGCCGCCCTGGTGGAGTACGGGGGCAAACGCATCCTCTTCGACACCGGCAATAACGCCGCCATCTTCGGTCGCAACGTCCGGGCGCTCGGCGTCGATCTACGGCGGCTCGACTTCGTCGTCGTATCTCACCGCCACGGCGACCATGTGGCGGGGCTCAATTATCTGCTCCGGGTCAATCCGCACGTGAAGATCTATGCCCCCAGGGAGAACTTCGGCGTCTTTGGCTCGACCCTTCCCGGCACTTTTTATCGCCGGGACTCCACCCTGCCGGATTCGATGCGGTACTTCGACGCGGCCGAGCCGGCTGAGCTGAGATCGGGGACGCCCTGGCCGGAGGCAAACTTCAGCTGGGTGGATAGTCTCACCGAAGTGGCGCCCGGGGTGGCCATCATCTCGACCATCTCGAAGACCCCAGGAACGCTGGAGCTCCGGGAGCTCTCCCTGGCCATTCGGACACCGGAGGGCATGGTGCTGGTGGTAGGTTGCTCCCATCCCGGCATCGAGACGATCGTGGAGGCATCCCGATCGTGGGGCGATCATGTGCACCTCATCTTTGGCGGGTTGCATCTGGTGGCTACTCCAGACACCGCCATCACCCGGATTGCGACGGCGCTCCACGACCATTGGCGGATCGATGGGATCGCCCCGGGACACTGCACCGGAGAGCCGGCATTCGCCGCGTTGAAGCGACTCTTTGGACCGCGCTACGTCTACGCCGGGCTGGGGACGGTGACGGCACTGCCCTGAACCGCGCCGGTATCCAGAGGAGATGAGGTTGACACGTCAAGCGACCGAGGACCCGCGGATCGAATCCAGCAGAATTGGCCCCGACGATTCGCGCTATCTCGCGGTGGTCGAGAAGCGCTTCAATAAGCGGTTCCGCGCGAGGCCGGACTACGTCCGGCTGGTCAGCTCGACCGACCAGGTGGTATCGGCGGTAGACGAGGCGGTGAGGGAAGGACGCCGTCTCGTCGTGACCAGCGGCGGGCACTGCCTCGAGGGATTCGTCTCCGATCCCGAGGTGCGGGTGATCCTCGACGTCTCGCCGATGAAGCGGGTGTACTACGACGCAGATATGGGCGCCGTGGCGGTCGAGGCCGGCGCCACGGTGGGCGAGACGTTCCGGGCGCTGTTCGAGAGGTGGGGAGCCGTGCTCCCGCTGGGCGAGTATCCGGCGATCGGCATGGGCGGGCACGTGTCCGGTGGCGCCTTCGGCTTCCTCTGCCGCCAGCTCGGCCTCGCCGCGGATTATCTGCATGCCGTCGAGGTGGTCACCGTGGATCAGGGTGGACGGGCGAGGAGTGTCGTGGCGAGCCGAGAGACGCCTGATCCGCATCGCGATCTCTGGTGGGCGCACACCGGCGGGGGCGGCGGCAACTACGGCGTCGTCACCCGGTACTGGTTCCGATCGCCCGGTGCATCCGGCGACGATCCCGCCCGGCTGTTGCCCCCGGCACCGGAGTCGATCACCACCTTCAAGGCGGAATGGGACTGGAGCGACATCGGTCAGCCATCCTTCCTCAAACTCCTCCGGAACCACGGGAACTGGTGCGAGCGGAACAGCGACGCCGATTCGCCCAACGCCTCGCTCTGGGCTCTCCTGGAAATCCATCGCCAGCAGTTCGGGAAGATCATCGTCCGCGGCGTGAGCACGGCCGGCGCCGCCGCCGAGCGGCAGATGGAGGACCATCTGGCGGCGCTGGGCGAAGGGGTCGGCGCGCCGAAGGGTCGGGAGCTGGCCCGGATGTCCTGGCTCGAGTTCGCCCTGAACTCGCTTCCCGACCTCTTCGCGATGCCGCCAGGTGGAGTCAGTACCAAGGTAAAGGATGCGTTACTGAAGAAACGGTTCACCGACCGCCAGATCGGCGTGGCGTACGAGTACCTCACCCGCACCGACCACAACGTCATGGGCGGGATGCTGGGGCTCGCGACCTATGGCGGGCGGATAAATACCACAGCACCCGATGCGACCGCCTCCGCCCAGCGCGATTCCATTCTCGACATCGCCTGCACTACCGGCTGGCTGGACCCGGGCGAAGAGGCGAAGAATCTGACCTGGGTGCGGGGGTTCTATCGAGATTTGTTCGCGGAGAGCGGGGGAGTGCCGGTCCCGGGCGAGGCGTATGGTGGGGCATTCATCAATCATCCCGACACCGACCTCGCGGACCCGGCCCTAAATACCTCGGGCGTGCCCTGGCACACGCTGTATTACGGGGCAGGCTATGCTCGGCTGCAGCGGATCAAGGCGCGGTGGGACCCGCTGAATGTGTTCCGCCACGCCCTTTCGGTTCGGGCGCCCTGACCTCGACGCAGCGTTCAGCGCGTGATTCTGATCATCAGCATGATTCTTCGGCGGTGGGATACGTGCCGTCGCTTTCGACCGAGCGGCCGAATGTCATGAGGTGGAACAGGTTGTCCCGTCTGACGAGTCTCTGACTGGCTTCCTACGGGGTGACTCTAACTTGGGGCCAGTACCCTGAAGGAGGGAATTCAGCCGGTACCCACCCAGGGCCCTTCCGCAGTCAGGAGCCACCCAATGAATCACCGCAAACATCTGTCGAAGATTCTGTACGCCGCGAGCGCCGCACTCGTGCTCGCCGCATGCGCCGACCGTCCCGCCGGGCCCAACGCGACCTCATCTGGTGGCAACGGCGCCCCGGGAATCACTGAGCCGAGCCTCACGGCCGCAGTTGGATTTGTCGGCACAACTGTCGGGCGCGGCAACCTCGGCACGTTTCACGTTCAATCCAAAGCCGATGGTTATGACGTCGAGCTCAAGTCGCACGATAAGACCGACATCGCAGTCGCGACCATAGGTGTAGCACCCGGTGGGCATTCAGGCTGGCACTTCCATCCCGGTCCCGTGCTGGTCATCGTAAAGGTCGGAACGATCACGTTCTACCATGGGGACGATCCCACCTGCACCCCGACGCATTACGCCGCCGGCAGCGCATTCATTGAGGAAGGCGGGATGGTGGGGATCGCGCGCAACGAAACCGCGGGTGTGGATACTGTAGTAGCCACCTTCTTCGTACCTGCGGGTAGTGCAACACGTATTGATGCGCCGGCACCGGGGAATTGTGCGTTTTGACTCGAGGCGAATGTCGAGGGGCTGCACTACCGATTTGACCTCGAAGCTGGCGACGTGTTGGGCAAGCAGGTCGCGGAGCACGTGCTGGCGACCATGTGAGCGGCCACCAGCCGATTCCGCTCGACTGAGGGGAGGCCCAGCGGCTTTTGGCGGGCTGCGGAGCGATCCCTAGCGCGCCAGGCCGGTGAGCTCTTTACCGACGTTGAAGAGCGCGGAGACACCAAAGGACATGGTGGTGCCGCGCAGGACGTCGCCCGCGTTGCGATTGTGGTTCCAGGCGAGCTCGGTGAAGCTGCTGGCGTAGGAGCCCGCGAAGCGGGGAATCGCGAGCGCCCGGCTGCCGTCGTCCCGGCGATCGGTGAAGCTCTCCAGCAGGGCGTGGCCGACCTTGTTGCCGAATCCGTGGCAGTGGCAGGGCTGGTGGCTGGTGCTCACGTGCATCGCGGCGGCCAGGCCGTGGTGGACGCTCACCTCCACGGCCGCCTGCGCGGCGCGCGCGCCGATCTTGCCTGCCAGGTCGTCGGGGACATCGCTCTTGTGCCGGAGCTGGTCCAGCACTCCACCCCCGATGACGCCGACGAAGGCGCCGGGACCGACGAGATCGTGCAGGTAGTTGTTGAGCCCGACGTTTTCCGGCTTGACCTGGATGGACTGGGGTTCGCGACCGAGAGCGGCGCTGGGCGCCGATGGGGTCTGGGCCGAGGCGCTGCCGGCGACTGCCACCAATGCGGTTGCCACCAATGCGGTTGCCACCAATGCTGTCGCCACCATGCAGCATTGCATCGTACGGCGACGCGCTGGCTTGATTCGAGAGTCTGTCAAAACCCACCTCTTCTAGACTGCGATCTCAGGACGCCTGGCCGACTATCGGCCAGGGTCGGTCAATATCGTCGGGACCCGCTGTACGCACCAGCATTCCCGATACTACCATCACCACTCGACTGTCGCATAGACGAGGTGCATCTTCCTGGCACCCCACTGCAGGAGAGTCGCTCTACGCGCCCGCGACATCTAGAGCAGCATCGCACCGAGCGCATTGGCTGGCTCCGAGCCGCCGTCCTCGGCGCCAACGATGGGATTGTGTCCACCGCGAGTCTGGTGCTCGGCGTCGCCACAGCGGAGGCCAGTCGCTCGGCCGTTCTGGTGGCGGGTGTCGCCGGGCTGGTCGCCGGCGCCATGTCCATGGCCGCCGGCGAGTACGTCTCGGTCAGCTCTCAAGCCGACACCGAGCGAGCCGATCTGGAGCGGGAGCGCGGCG
>JBGQLP010000003.1:0-145506 GCA_041500125.1 Gemmatimonadota bacterium | reverse complement strand
GTGCCCCGCGCGGTAGAGGCGCTTCGCTGCGCCGGGATTGAGGACCTTTCGGTCGACCTGATCTTTGGCCTGCCTTCGGCGCTGGAGCGAGACTGGCCCCGGGATCTCGAACAGGTCTTTGCCCTCGAGCCGGAACACGTCTCGCTGTACGGTCTCACGGTCGAGGCTCACACCCCGCTGGGGCGATGGACCGGAAGAGGTGAGGTCACGCCGGTGGACGAGGAGACCTATGCCGCAGAGTTCCTGGCGGCAGACCACGCGCTCGCGGCGCACGGGTTCGAGCACTACGAGGTGTCCAACGCGGCCCGGCGGGGCCATCGCGCCCGGCACAACTCCGCGTACTGGCGGCGGGCGCCGTTCATCGGGCTGGGCCCGTCGGCCCACAGCGGGTTTGCCACCGAGCGGCGGTGGAATGTCCGGGAGTGGGCGGCCTACGAGCGGGTCGTCGCCGCGGGAAAGTCTCCAATGGAGGGACGCGAGCTGCTGGACGATGCCGCCATCGCGCTGGAGGATCTATATCTCTCGCTTCGCACCAGCGAGGGGGCGGATCTCGACCGGGTTCCCCCGGCAGTCCGCCTCGAATGGAAGCAGGCCGGCTGGGCCAGCGCGACCGAGGATCGGATCCGGCTATCTCCCGAAGGCTGGCTCCGGCTCGACGGGCTGGTAGCATCCATCAAAGCGTAGTCGTGCCATCGGTTTCACTTCTCCGTTCCCTCGCCCGGTTCTAGATTTCGGCCATGCCAACCTCAGACCAATTGAGTGAGCGGGAGCTGCGGGTGCTCGAGGCCGTAGTCCAGACCTACATCGAGACCGCGGAGCCCGCCGGGAGTCAGACCATTGCCCGGAAGTTCGGGCTTGGCGTCTCCCCGGCTACCATCCGGAGCACGATGAGCGAGCTGGAGGACAAGGGGTATCTGTTCCACCCCCACACGTCGGCCGGCCGGATTCCCACCGATCGGGCCTATCGGGTCTACGTGGACGCCATCATGCGGCTGTCGCCACCCAGTCACCAGGAGCGGCGCACCCTGCGCTCGGAGCTGACGGGAACCCGGAGCGCGGTGGAGGAGATTCTCCGCCGGGCCGCCCAGGTGCTCGGGGTGCTGACCCAGGAGCTCGGCGTGGCCGTAGCTCCGGCTCTGGATCAGGTCATCCTGGAGCGACTGGAGCTGGTCCAGGTATCCTCCGAGCGGCTGTTGCTGGTCTTCAACCTGCGCAGCGGGGTGGTGCGGACCATCTTTGTCGAGGTTCCCGGCCTGTTGGGAGCCGCGTCGGTTCAGCAGGTGGCGCAGACCCTCAATGAACGGCTCTCGGGACTGACGCTGAAGGAGATCCGCACTAAACTGCCCGAACGGCTGCGTGATGCCGGCGCTACCGCGGAGGGACGCGAGCTGCTCAATATCTTCATCGCCGAGGGAGACGGGCTGTTCGATCTCTCCAGCGAGGAGAATGCGGTGGTGATAGGCAGCGCCCAGATGCTGGCGGAGCAGCCCGAGTTCGCATCCAAATCCCGGATGCGGGATCTGCTGCGGCTGACGGAAGGCCGGGACCTGCTCAAGCAGGCCCTCGAATCCCGCCGTCAGCGGGGGCTCTCGATCACCATTGGGGGAGAGAACCCGGATGCGCGGCTCAGCGATTTCACCCTGGTCACCTCCTCTTACGAGGCCGGTGGCCTGAAGGGCGTCATCGGAGTCATGGGGCCGACCCGGATGCCATACGACAAGATCATCGGACTGGTGGAGCACACCAGCCGCCTGGTGGAAGGATTGCTGGAGTGAGCGATTTCTACGTCCTGCTCGGTATTTCTCGCGAGGCTTCGGAGGCCGAGGTCAAGAAGGCCTATCGGAAGCTGGCCATGGAGCTTCACCCCGACCGGAACCCGTCGCCCCAGGCCGAGGCGCGGTTCAAGGAAATCACCGAGGCCTACGAGGTGCTGCGCGACCCGCAGAAGCGGGCCGCCTACGATCGCTACGGCAAGGCCGGGGTCGGTGCCGGCGGAGGCGGGTTTGGGTTCCACCACGTCGATCTCAGCGAAGCGCTCAACATCTTCATGCGGGATTTCGGCGGATTCGAGTCGCTCTTCGGCGGGAGCCGGCGGTCGCGAGCGGACGAGCGCCGGGGCCAGGACATCCGGGTCACGGTTCGGCTGACGCTGACCGAGGTCGCACTGGGAGTGAAGCGGGCCATCAAAATCAAGAGTCTCGAGCAGTGCACCACCTGCAAGGGGAGCGGCGCAAAGCCGGGCACCCGGCCGGTCACCTGCAGCACCTGCAGCGGGGGCGGGGAGGTCCGCCGAGCGGCCAGAAGCATGTTCGGCCAGTTCATCTCGGTGGCACCGTGCCCCACCTGCGGAGGCGAAGGAACCGTCATCAGTCATCCCTGTGAGGTGTGTCGGGGCGAGGGCCGGGTTCGGGGGGAGCGCACCGTGAGCGTGGACATTCCCGCGGGCGTGTCCACCAACAACTATCTCACCCTACGAGGCGAGGGAGCGGTCGGCCCCCGCAACGGCCCCAAAGGCGACCTGCTGGTGATGCTCGACATCAAGGAGGACGAGCGGTTCGAGCGGCAGGGCGACGATCTGATCTACGATCTGCCGCTCTCCTTCTCCCAGGCCGCACTGGGCGGCGAGCACCCGGTGCCCACTCCTTACGGCGACGAGAGCCTTCGGATACCGGCGGGAACCCAGCCCGAGACGGTTCTCCGCATCCGCGGCCGGGGTCTGCCGATCCTGGGGCAGGACAACAAGGGCGACCTGCTGGTGCGGGTCCACGTCTGGACCCCCGAGCGGCTCAGCGATGAGCAGGAGCGTCTCTTTCGCGAGCTGGCAAAAATCGAGGGAGAGCCGCCCAAGCGGTCCCCGGGCTTCTGGTCCAAGCTCAAGGAGGCGTTGGGGGCATGAGCTGGTGGGCCATCGACGTCCGGACGCCCGCCGAGCAGAGGGACTCGATGGGAGCGTGGCTGGTGGCCCAGACCGGACATGCGGTGGAGGAGCGGGACGACGGAACCCTGGTGGCCTTTGCCCCCGACGAGCGGTCGGCCGAGGTGTTGGAGGCCGAATTGGGTCGCCAGGCGGATCAGCCGGTCGAGACCCAACGCCGGCCGGTCGATGCCACCGACTGGTCCACCCGCTGGCGGGACGGGCTGGGGGCGAGGCGGATCGAGCAGCTGACCGTCATTCCTTCCTGGCTTCCCGAAGCTTCCGACCCCGACCCGCTCACGATCGTGCTCGACCCGGAGACCGCATTCGGCAGCGGCGAGCACGGCTCCACTCGGGTTGCGCTGACCCTCCTGGCTCGCATGCTCCGCTGGGGCGACCGGGTGCTGGATCTGGGCAGCGGCAGCGGGATTCTCGCCATCGCGGCCATCAAGCTCGGCGCCGCTCGCGCCATCGGGATCGACACCGACCCCGAGGCCAATGAAGTCGCGAACCGGAACGCGATGCGCAACGGCGTCGCCGACCGGATCGAATTTCTCGAGGGCGACGCCGGCGCGTTGGCGCCGCTGCTGGGCCCGGCCGATCTCCTCCTCTCCAATATCCTCCGCTCGGTCAATACCACGCTCCTGCCGGTCATCTTCCAGACCCTCCACCCTCGCGGCGTGGCGATCTTCTCCGGCATGGAGCACGCGGAGGCAGAGGAGTTCCGCCGTTCGTTGAGCGATGCGGGCTTTTCCCTGGTGCAGGAAGCTCTGGATGCGGGCTGGTGGGGAGTGGCGGCCAAGCGCCCCCGATGAGGGTGTTGATAAAGCGGGGAAGCGGGGAGGCGGGTAGGCGGGTAAGCCTAGAGGAAGACGAGCAGCATCACCTCCGGGTGCGGCGCGCCAAGGACGGGGAACCAGTTGAGATCCTGGATGGAGCGGGAGTGCGGGGGGGCGGTCGCCTGGTGCAGGCGGGGAAGCATTGGACGGTGGAAATTGAGTCGCTGGATCGCGAGGAGCCTCCCGCCGAGCTGACGCTGGCGGTGGCGGCAGGCGACCGGGAGCGGTTTGCCTGGGTAGTGGAGAAGGCCGCCGAGCTCGGCGTCACCCGCATCGTTCCCCTGGAAACGGCGCATACCGCGGGGGTTGCCACCCGACTGAAGGAAGCTCATCTCGGGAAGCTGCGCCGAGCCGCCTCCGAGGCCATCAAGCAATGCGGTGCGGCGTGGGCGCCTGCGGTGGAGGAGCTGGTCTCTCTGGAGGAGTACGCTCGGCTGCCGCTCGAGGGCGCTGGATGGCTGGCCGACATCGCCGGTGCTGCACCCCCCGCGCGGTTGGATCAGACCTCAGTTTCGGCGGTCATCGGTCCGGAGGGCGGTCTTACCGACCGCGAGCGCCAGGCACTCCTCACGGCCGGGTATCGGCCGGTGGCGCTCGGCCGGTACATTCTCAGATTCGAGACCGCGGCGCTCGCGGCGGCCGCGGCGGTGGCTCAGGCAAGAATGCGGGGATCGAATGGCTGACTGTCTCTTCTGCAAGATCGTGGCGGGCGATATTCCGGCGCAGGTGGTCAAGCGCTCGGCCGACGCGCTGGCTTTCCGGGACATCGATGCCAAGGCGCCGGTACACGTGCTGGTGATCCCCACCCGGCATGTTCCGGCGGTCCGGGATGCCAAAGCTCAGGACGGTGAGCGACTACTGGGCAGGCTGCTCGCCTTTGCCGCGGAAGTGGCGAGCGAGCTGGGGCTGGACGGCGATGGGTATAGGGTAGTGACGAATACGGGGAAGAATGCGGGTCAGAGCGTGGATCATCTGCATTTCCACGTGCTCGGTGGACGTAAGATGACGTGGCCGCCAGGGTGAGGTCGGGCGGACAGGCGGACAGGCGGACGGAAGCGGAATGCTGCCGCTCGCGCTGATTAGGTCCGGGCAGAGCGAGGGTAAGCGCTAACATCTCGGAGATGATGCCATATGAAAGATTCGAGGCTTGGAAGGTCTGCCACCAGCTTGCACTGGAGGTTTACCAGATAACCGATAGGTGGCCTGGGTCTGAGCGATACCAGTTGACCGCACAGACCCGTAGGGCCGCGTTATCCGTTCCGACCAACATTGCGGAAGGTGCATCAAAGCGAGGTCAGCGTGAATTTCGCAGATATCTTGACATAGCGAGGGGTTCACTGTCTGAGCTCTCCTATCTCCTTCTCTTCAGCAAGGATTGTGGCATCCTGGATGACAAGACCTTCGTACACCTAGACGAGCTCAGAGATCGCGCCGGCAAGGTCACCTGGGGCCTTTACGCTTCACTTTCGCCGACTAGGTCGCCCTAGCTTTTCTGTCCGCCTGTCCGCCTGTCCGCCTGTCCGTCCGTCGTCGCCCTTCCGCTTAAAGCGACCCCCGAATAAATTCCTCAACTTATTCAGGTTCCTGCCCTTACCGGGCATGAGAGGGGTGAGTAAGCGAATGCCAGAAGTCATCATTCACGATGACGAGAGCTTCGAGCGGGCGCTAAAACGGTTCAAAAAGAAGTGCGAGAAAGCCGGAATTCTCTCGGACCTTCGCAAGCACCGGCATTTCGAGAAGCCAAGTGAGAAGCGGAAGCGGAAGATGAATGCCGCGGTCCGTAAAACTCGTCGTGGCCCCCGTGTCCCCCGAGCCTAACCTCGCGTCGACCTTGCGCGCCGCTCTCAACGCGGCCCGCAAGGCGCAGGACAAAGAGCGCACCCTCGTCCTCGGCACCATCCTCGCCAATCTCAAGAATCGCGAGATCGAGCTCCGGCGGCCCACCACCGACGAAGAAGTCGCTGACGTGCTGCGCAAAGGCATCAAGATCCGGCGCGAGGCCATCGAGCAGTACACCGCGGGGGCCCGGCAGGATCTCGCCGCTGCAGAATCGGCGCAGATCAAGGTGCTGGAGGAGTTCCTGCCCCCGGCCGTGGATCCGGAAGAGATCCGGGCCGCGGTGCGCAGCGCCATCGGAGCTGGCGCCAAGGATATCGGAAAGGTGATGTCGCAGGTGTTACCGAAGTACAAGGGCCGGGCCGACGGCAAGCTGATCAACCAGATCGCCCGCGAGGAGCTTCAGGCCGGCTGATGACGCAGGTGCAATCACCTTCTCCCGACGGGGTGCCGGCCCAGACGCAGGGCGGCACCCCGTTGCCGTTGCCAGCGGAGCAGACCGCCGACGCGCTCGACACCATCGAGTTCGGCCCCGTGCTCGAACTGGTCGCGGCCCACGCGGTCGGTCCCTTGGGCGCCGCGCGGGTGCGAGGCCGCCGCCCCACCGATGACCTGGTCTGGATCCGCGCGGAGCTGGGCCGGGTGGGAGAAGTCGCCGGACTGTTCCGCCGGAGCGACGGACTCTTGGCGGAGCCCATCCCCGACGTGACCCGCACCCTGGGGCGGCTCCGGATCGAGGGCAGCGTGCTCGAAGGAGTGGAGCTCGCCGCCCTGCAGCGGGCACTGGCCGCCGCCCGGGCGATCCACGCCGATCTGCGCCGGGTGGCGGAATCGGCTCCCGCCGCGGCCTCGCTGGCGCGGCCGCTCCCCGACCGGGCCATCGAGCGCCGGCTGGAGCAGTCGGTCGATTCCGACGGCAACCTGCTGGACTCCGCCAGTCCGCGTCTGGCTGCCGCACGCCGAGAGGTGCAGGCCGCCCGGCAGCGCTTGCTTCGACGGCTGGATACGCTGCTCCGAGGGCTCGAGTCTGGCTCCGCCCCTTCCGATGCGACGGTGACAGTACGAGGGAACCGGTACGTGATCCCGGTACGGCGCGACTCCCGCAGCCGGCCGCCGGGGATCATCCATGACGAGTCCGGCAGCGCCGGAACCTTGTTCATCGAGCCCTCCGAGACCATCGAGCTGGGCAATGCGCTGCGGGAGGCGCAGGTGGAGGAGGAACGGGAGACGCTGCGGGTGTTGCGCGAGCTCACCGACTTGCTCCGTCCCCGTTTGAGTCTGCTGCGCGATGCGGTCGAGATGTGCGTGGCGGTGGACGATCTCGTCGCCCGGGCACGGTACGCGGTTGCCACCTCGGGGGAGATGCCCGAGGTTGCGCTGGCGCCTGCCGGGCTCAGGATGGTCCACGGCCGCCATCCGCTGCTGCTGGCGGGCACAAGCCCAGTCGTTCCGTTCGATCTCGAGCTGGCGGAGAACGAGCGCACCTTGTTGGTCAGCGGTCCCAACACCGGAGGGAAGACGGTTCTGTTGAAGGCCGTCGGGCTTGCGTGCGCCCTGGCGGGGAGTGGGATCATTCCTCCGGTCGGGGAGGGAAGCCGACTCCCGATCTTTCGGCGGTTCTTTGCCGACATCGGTGACCGGCAGTCCATCGCGGCGAGCCTCTCGACCTTCAGCGCTCACGTGCGCATGGTACGGCGGGTGTTGGAGGAGGCCGACGACGAGAGTCTGGTCCTCCTCGACGAGATCGGCAGCGGAACCGATCCGGTCGAGGGCGCGGCGCTCGCCTCTGCTACGCTGGTGTCGCTCACCGGACGGGGCTCGGTCACGCTTGCGACCACTCACCTCGGAGCGTTGAAGGAGCTCGCCAGCCAGACCGGTGGGGTGGTGAATGCTTCGCTCCAGTTCGACGCGGCGACGCTCACTCCCACTTACCGGCTGCTCAAAGGCGTGCCGGGCCGCTCCTACGGCCTGGCCATCGCTCGGCGGCTCGGTGTCGCCGGTGAGATCCTGGCGGATGCGGAATCGCGGGTGCCCGACGCCGAACGCCGGCTCGACGCGCTGCTCGCCGCGGTCGAAGAGCGGGAGGGCGAGATGCGGCTGGCCCAGCGCGCGCTGGAGGAGCGGGTGGTGGAGCTCGATTCGCTCACCGCGCGGCTGAACGTCCAGCAGGAGACCCAGACCGCCCGGGAGGCCGAGCTCAAGCGTCGCGAAAAGGAAGCGGAACGCGAGGGCCGGAAGCAGGCGAGGGTCTACCTGCTGGAAGCACGCCAACGGGTGGAGGAAGCACTGGCCGCTGCGCGGGGAGCGGTGGACGAGGCGGCGGCCCGGGAGGCTCGGCGGTTGGTTGAGGAAGGAATCGTCGCGGAGGGAGAGGCGTTGGAGAAGGCGGAACAGGCGGACGGGCGGACAGGCGGACAGGCGGTCGGCTTTCAACCTGGTGATCCGGTAAAATTGTCTGCTGGTGCCACCGGTCAGGTGCTGGAGATCCGTTCAGATGGAAAGCTGGTGATCGGTGCCGGAGCAGTTCGGATGGTTGTCGAGCCTGACGCTGTGAGCTCCATCCGCCCGTCCGCCCGTCCATCTGTCCGCCCGTCCTCTCCGTCCTCTCCGTCCTCTCCGTCTCCCCTCGAGATCGACCTCCGGGGCATGACTGGGGACGAGGCCGAGACAGCGACGGTTGCGGCGGTGGATGCGGCCGTGCTGGCCGAACAGCCCTATCTTCGCATCATTCATGGTATGGGGACAGGAGTAGTGCGCGAGCGGGTGCGTCGGATCGTCTCCCGGGATCGCCGGATAGCGCGCTACGCCTTTGCGCCGCGCAACCAGGGCGGCACCGGGGTCACCATCGTGGAGTTCTCCGCGTGAGCATGATCCCGGAGGAGACCATCGAGCAGGTCCGCGACAGCGTAGACCTGGTGGGGCTCATCGGCGAGTCGGTGGCGCTCAAGCGCACTGGGTCCGACTACCGCGGAGCCTGTCCCTTCCACGGGGGCACCAACCGGAATTTTGCTGTTATTCCCAAGAAGGGCAGATACTACTGCTTCGTCTGCCATGAATCGGGCGATGTGTTCTCCTGGTTCATGAAGCGGCACGGCATGAGCTATCCCGACGCGGTGCGAGAGACCGCGCGGCGCACCGGGATCACCATTCCTGAGAGAGCCGAACGTGCGGGGCCCGATCCGCTCGAGCCGCTCTACGGCGCGGCCGCCGCGGCCCATGACTGGTTCACCCGCCAGCTGCTGGAACTGCCCGAGGCCAAGCCGGCCCGGGAGTATCTCGAGAATCGCGCGATCCCGCTGGAGACTGCGGGCATGCTCGGACTCGGGTTCGCGCCACCAGGCAAATCGTTCCTCACCGCGATGGCGCAGCTCGGCATCGAGCCCGACATTCTTCTCCGGGCCGGTCTGGCGGCGCAACGGGAAGACGGCGAGGTGATTGCCCGATTCCGTGGCCGCCTCCTCTTTCCCATTCATGACCTGCGGGGCCGCCTGGTGGGCTTCGGCGGCCGGCTGCTCGGCCCCGGTGAGCCGAAGTATCTCAACTCGCCCGAGACCGAGATCTTTCACAAGGGGAGGCAGCTGTACAACCTGCACCAGGCCAAGGGTCCGATCCGGAAAGAGGAGTCGGTCATCCTGGTCGAAGGCTACTTCGATGTTCTGCGACTGGTGCTCGCCGGCGTCGAGCACGTGGTGGCGCCGCTCGGCACCGCGTTGACCCCCGATCAGGCCGCCCTCCTTCGGCGGTTCACCCCCGCAGCCACGCTGCTCTACGACAGCGATCAGGCCGGGCTCCGTGCCACCTTCCGCTCCGGCGACGAGCTGCTGCGGCAGAGCCTCCGGGTTCGAGTCGCCACTCTGCCGCCGGGAGAAGATCCCGACACCCTGGTCCGGAAGGGTGGCGTGCCGGCACTGGACGCGGTCCTGCGCGATGCCGTCGATCTGTTCGAGAGAAAGATCCAGTTACTGGAGCGGCACGGCTGGTTTGAGGGAGTCGAGCATCGCCGCGACGCGGTCGATCGCCTGTTGCCGACTATCCGAGCGGCGGCTGATCCGATCACCCGTGAGTTGTATCTTTCGCTCGCCGCCGGAAGGGCCGGGGTCAGCAAGGAGGTACTGGAGCGGGAGCTGATCGAGGGCAGGGCAGCGGGGCGGGTGAGCGGTGGGGCGAGCGTCACAACCGACCGCAATCAGCCCGCGGCACCCCGTGCGGCCGGTCGCGCGCGCAACAATCCCGAAACCCAGCTGCTCCAGGTCATGCTCGCGTCGCCAGACTGGTTGGAGCGGGCGCGAGCCGATATCGATCCGGCCCTCTTTCGGAGTGCCCGCAATCGGGAACTGTTCGAGGCGCTGTTGCGAGCCGGTAAGGACGCGGGGGAACAGCTTCCCCCGGGTCTTTCGGACGAAGCCGCCACGGCATGGTCTCGCCTGAAAGAGGCCGCTCAGGATCTCAATCGGCAGGAGGTTGGCAAGATCTACGATGGTGCCGCTCAGATTCTTCTGGCCCGGCCGGGGTATCGGGAGATGGACGCGCTCACCGATCCGGGAGAAAAGCAACGCCGGCGAGCCGAGCTGCGGACCGAATTTCCCGCGGCGGATGCCTGGTACGAGTATCAGAAGGCCGCTTTCAAGGAAATGCGTAGACAAGCCCGCGGCATCCGAGGAGCATGATGCTCGCTGACCTGGTGAAGCTGCTCGATCTCCAGTCCAAAGACGCCGCTTTGGCCGAGGCCGAGGGGCGGTTGACGGCGCTGGAGGAAGACACCCGTGGGTTGGATCAGGCGCACGCGCGCGCCCGCGAAAGTCTGGAGGCTGCCCGCCGCGCCGTGGCCGACGGCCAGCGGCGAAGGGACGAGCTGGAGGTCAAGATCGAGAGCTACCGAACGCTCCAGAACCGCCGCAGCCAGCGGCTGGAGCATGTGCGGAACCCGAAAGAGGCATCAACGCTGATGGCTGAGCTGGATCTGGCGAAATCGGTCATGGCCAAGGAGGAGGGAGACTGGGTCCGGAGTGCCGATGCGGTCATCCAGCTCGAGCTCAAGGTTCAAGGCGAAGAACTGAACCTCAAGGCGGTCGAGGCGTCTCAAGCTCCCGAGCGGGCTAAGCTGGCGGAGAGGAGGGCCGCTCTGGAAGGCGAGCGCGATGCCGCGTTGCGTGAGCGGGAGGGTAGCGCTGCGCTGATCGATAAGCTGCTCCGCACTCGTTACGAGCGGTTGCGCCGGACCCGTTCCAGCGATGTCGTCGTGCCGGTGGTCGGTGGGGCGTGCGGCGGCTGTCACACCTCCATCCCGCTCAACCGCCGCGGTCAGATCCGTGCCGGCACCGTTATCGAGAGCTGCGAGGTCTGTGGAGCGATTCTGTACCCGCCCGAGTCGGACGGGTCGGCATGACGATCCCCCGGTACGATACGTTCCCATGGTGAGCGTCTCCCCTCCGCCGGTGCTGCGCTGGGTGGTGGTCCCTCAGCCCGATGCCTCGGTGGTCCAGGCCTTGGCCGCTTCGCTCCATTTACCGGCCGCCCTCGCAGCGTTGCTGGTGCAGCGGGGCCACGACACCGAGGAGGCCGCGCGCCGCTTCCTCCGGCCGGCGCTCGCCGATCTCTCGGATCCGAACGCGCTGGCCGGCATGGCCGAGGCGGTCGAGGTCATTGTCGCCACGGTGCGATCCGGCGGCCGGATCATGGTGCACGGCGATTACGACGTGGACGGCCAGTGTGCCTCGGCGCTCCTGACCCGGGTGTTGCGGGAAGCCGGAGCCGATGTGCTGCCCTTCGTGCCCCATCGTCTCCGCGACGGCTACGACTTCGGTCCCGCCGGTCTGGAGGCCGCGCAGGCGGCCGGCGCGTCGCTGGTCATCACCTGCGACTGCGGCATCACCGCCAACGAGACGGTGCTCGCGGCAAATGCGGCCGGCATCGGGGTGGTGGTCACCGACCACCACCTTCCCGGCTCCGAGCTGCCGCCGGCGCTCGCCGTGGTAGATCCCCAGCGCGCTGACGACAGCTCGGGAGCCGGATTCCTTTGTGGAACCGGCATTGCCTTCAAGCTGGTGCAGGCGCTGGTCCCCGCACTGGGCTTACCGGCCAACCTCTCCTTCCACCTCCTTGACCTGGTCGCGCTGGCCACCGTGGCGGACGTGGTCCCACTGCAAGGCGAGAATCGGATCCTGGTCAAGCACGGTCTCAAGCTTCTGGCCAACAGCCGGTGGCCCGGGGTGCGCGCGTTGGTCGAGGCCACCGGTCTCGGCGGGAAAGAGATCCGTGCCCGCCATGTCGGCTTTGTGCTGGGGCCTCGCCTCAATGCCGCCGGCCGGGTGGGCGACGCGTCCGACGGTCTCTGCCTCCTCTTGAGCGATGACCCGGTCGAGTCGGCTGCGCTCGCCCAGAAACTGGAAGGGCTCAATGTCGAGCGCCAGGCGCTGGACCAGCGCATGCTCGACGAGGCCCTGGAGCAGGTCGAGCGCACCGCCGATCTGGATCGCGATGCCGGCTTCGTCCTGGTGGGCGATGGGTGGCACCCGGGCGTCGTGGGCATCGTCGCGTCCCGGGTGGTCGAGCGCTACGGCCGCCCCACTTTTCTCATTGCCTTCGACGGCGACATCGGCAAGGGCTCCGGCCGCAGCACCTCCAGATTCAACCTGCACTCCGCGCTGCTTTCCTGCGGCGACCTGCTCGAGCGATACGGTGGGCATCATATGGCCGCTGGACTGACCATCCGGCGAGGCCGGCTGGAGGCTTTCCGCGAGCGCTTCGGCGACTGCGCCCGCCAGGCCCTCGGCCCGGACGACCTCGGTCCCGAGCAGCGGGTGGATCTGGAGATCAATCTCCCCGAGGTCACCCCCGATCTGGAGCGGCTGTGCCGGCACCTCGAGCCCTGCGGGCAGGGTAACTCGAGCCCGGTGTTCGGCGTGCGTGGGGTCCGGTTCCTCAATCGCAGCGTGGTCGGGAACGGCCATCTGAAGGGCGTGCTGGACGACGGAACCTCGCGGCTGTGGGCCATCGGCTTCCAATGGGCCGACCGGGTACCGTGGCTGGGCGACGGCTTGGTGGACGCCGCGTTTCGCATCGAGTGCGACGAGTGGAACGGATTCAGCAGCCTGCAGGCGCGGCTCTGCGCTTTATCGCCGCACACGTCTCCATGAGGGGTTCGCCAGGAAAAGCAATCACTGAAACGTGGTCTTTCGTGCCTTCGTTTCTTTCCGTGTTTCCGTGATTGCAGTTCAATGCGCATCGTGGCCGGTCGGTTCGGTGGGCGTCGGCTGGTCATGCCGAAGGATGCCCGGGTCCGGCCAACAGCCGACCGCGTGCGCGAAGCCTGGATGAGCATCCTCGGTGAGGAGCTGAACGGCGCGCGGGTGCTCGATCTCTTCGCCGGCAGTGGAGCCCTTGGCCTGGAGGCCTTATCGCGTGGCGCCGCCTCGGCCACCTTCGTCGAGCTGAATCCCCCGTCGCTCCGCGCTCTGGACCAGAACATCGCCGCGCTCAGCGCGGAGAACGCCGTCACGGTGCGTCGGGGAGATGCCA
Organism: Gemmatimonadota bacterium; assembly: GCA_041500125.1. GTDB lineage: Bacteria > Gemmatimonadota > Gemmatimonadetes > Gemmatimonadales > GWC2-71-9 > CAVVWJ01. Next base: position 132,399 of record JBGQLP010000003.1, on the reverse strand, counting down.
TGCGCTACGCCGAGCGATTGCCGGAGCGGGCGTTCGACATCGTGCTCGCCGATCCGCCCTATACCACTGATCATGCGGTCCGGCTGGTGGCGCTCTTCCGCCGGACCCCGTTCGGACGCATTCTTTCGGTCGAGCATCCATCCGGGCTCGAGCTCGACGGCGACAGCACCCGCCGCTACGGCGACACAGCTATCACCTTCTGCTTCGCGCCATGACCCGCATCGCGGTGTACCCCGGCTCGTTCGATCCGCCGACGAAGGGCCACGAGGACCTAGTCCGCCGGAGCCTTGCCCTGGCCGACCGGCTCATCGTCGCGGTGGCAGTGAACGTAGGGAAGCAGCCGCTCTTCTCCGTCGAAGAGCGGCTGGACATGCTTCGCGCGGCAGTGGGTGACGACTCTCGGGTCTCGTTCCATTCGTTCGAGGGTCTGCTGGCCGAGTTTGCCAAGCGGGTCGGGGCCACGATCATCGTGCGCGGGCTGCGGGCAGTCAGCGATTTCGAGTACGAGTTCCAGATGGCTCTGATGAACCGGCAGCTGCATCCCTCGCTGGAGACCGTGTTTCTCGTCCCCGCCGTGGACCTGACCTATCTCAGCTCCAGCCTGGTGCGTGAGGTCGCCCGGTTCGGCGGTGACGTGAGTCCGCTGGTGCACCCGGCGGTTGCCCAGGCGCTGGCCCGGCGGTTCCGCGGATGAGTTTCCGGGCTCAGCTGCTGGAGCGGGCCGCGCGTCGGGGAGCCCGCGTCGTACTGTGCGAGGGTGCGGACGAGCGGGTTCGGGCGGCGGTCGAGCTGATCCGGGCCAAGAAGGTGGTGGCCCCGATCGTGCTCGGCGGGGACGGAATCGACCCGGCGAAAGACCCGCGTCTGGGACGGATCGCCAAGTTCCTGCGGGAACGCCGGCCCGACCGGATTCGAGATGGGGTGCACGCGCTCGATGTCGCGGCCGATCCGATCAACTTCGGCGCCGCCCTGGTGGCGCTGGGTGAGGCCGATGGCTGCGTGGCCGGCGCCGCTCATACAACTGGGGATGTCGTGCGGGCGGCCCTCTGGGCGATCGGCACCGCGCCGGGGGTGAGTCTGGTGAGCTCGTCCTTCTATATGGTTCTGCCGGGAGATACGGTGCTCACCTTCACCGACTGCGCGGTAGTTCCCGAGCCAACCCCCGGGCAGCTGGCCGAGATTGCGCTCGCCGCGGCGCGTGACCGGGCGCGGCTGGTGGGTGACTCTCCCCGGGTCGCCTTTCTGTCCTACAGCAGCAAGGGGAGTGCGAGCGGTCCTCCCGTGACCCGGGTCCAGGAGGCGGCAACTCACTTCCAGCAGCTCGCTCCCAATATCGCGTCCGACGGCGAGCTCCAGGCCGATGCCGCGCTCAACGTCGAAGTGGCCGAGCGGAAAGCACCCGGATCGCCGGTGGGGGGCCGCGCCAACGTGCTGGTCTTTCCCGATCTCGACGCCGGCAATATCGGCTACAAGCTGGTCCAGCGGCTGGCCGGAGCGATGGCCATCGGCCCTATTCTTCAGGGACTGGCGCGCCCGATGGCCGACCTGTCGCGCGGCGCCACCCCCGATGATATTGTCGAGGTGGCGGCGATGGTGGCCCTGCAGACCGATGCGCCAATGACTTGAGGGAGAGACCAGATGGGGTTCAGCCAGACCAAGGGGCAGGGCGGGGTCACGGTGGTGCAGGTGGACGGACAGCTGATCATCGGGAACCGGCACGAACTCAAGGACCTGGTCCAGGCAGCCCTGGATCGGGGTGAGAAACGGTTGCTGGTGGACTTTTCCCGCACCGGTTATATCGACTCCTCCGGGCTGGGCGCGCTCGTGTCCATCTCCAAGCGCATCCGCGAAGCGGGAGGCGAGCTCCGGCTCTCGGGGCTCAACGACGATCTCCGTTCTCTCTTCGAGCTGACCAAGCTCGACACTCTGTTCGCCATCACGGAGACCCCCGAGCAGGCGCTGGCCAGCTTCTAGCCGGCAATCGGATGACTTCGCCGCTTCGCTTCTGCGTCCGCCGGACCCCGGCCTCGGGGGCACGCGGCGCGGCGACGCTGGTAACCCTGCGGCTTCCCAGCGATGTAAACTGCATCGAGGAGGCGGTGGAGCTGGTCACCTTCCACTGCCTCGCCGGGCACGACGCGACTCGGACCATCCGGTTCCGCCTGCGCGTGGTGCTCTCGGAGGCGCTCAGCAACGCCATCGTGCGGGGGAACGGCGAAGACCGGACCAAGTGGGTTGATGTGCGCGTCGAGCTGGTCCCCGATTCGATCAGAGTGAACGTGACCGATGAGGGCCCCGGCTTCGACCCCACCGCTGTGCCCGAGCCGATCCGGCCGGAGCAGCTCGACGAGGCCCGCGGGCGGGGCCTCTTTCTGATCCGCAAGCTCGTCGATGCCGTGCAGTTCAACGAGCAAGGAAACTCCATCTGCATGATACTGCGCCGTCCGTAGGACGGCTCGATCACGTGCTCCATGGGCTCGGCTCGCTCGTCGGCGGGCGTCTGCGCCTGTGGCGTTCCGACGACCAGAATCTCCATCTGGTCGGGGGCACCGATGCATCCTGGTCGCTCCCATTGCCGGGCGGGCCGGGGCTCGTGGCCACACCGGGGGGGCCGGCCTGGCTGGAGCCGGTAGCCGGCGCCAACGGATTCTGGCTCGAGATAGCCAGTGACCGACCGGAGGAGTTGGGGCAGGCTGCGCCTCGAGTGCTACCTATTGTGGCGGCGCTGTTGGAAGCCGAGCGGCAGCGGGCTCTGGTGGCGGAGGAGCTGGCCGGCCGTTACGAGGAGATCGACCTCCTCTATGCCATCAGCGAGATCCTGGGTCGTACCGTGCGGCTGGAGGAAGCGGCCCAGATCATCGTCCGCGAGGTGAGCGCCGTGGTCGGAGCCCGCCGGGCGTCGATCATGGTGTACGACGAGGCCACCCGCACGTTGCGCACCGTTGCCGCGCGGGGCTTCGCTCCCGAGGGGTTGGTGCCGGTCAACGTGGATGACGGGAGCTCGGTCGCCGCCCGGGTCTTCCGCGAGCAGCGAATTCTCACGTTCGATCCGACGGCTGCCGGCGCGATCCAATCCGGCGGCGATGACCGCGGCTATCGGGGCAGCTCCTTCATCAGCGTGCCCATCTGTTATGCGGCGCCGGGCACCGAGCTCCGCTGCGTCGGCGTCATCAATCTGACCGACCGGATCGGTGGCGACCGCTTCACCCTCGACGATCGGAAGCTGGTGAGCGCGGTGGCCAATCAGATCGGCGGCGCGGTGGAAAACGCCCGCCTGGTCGAACGCGATCTCCAACAGCAACGGCTGCAACGGGAGCTGGAGTTGGCCCACGATCTCCAGCTCAAGCTGTTGCCCTCGCCCGCCGTGCTTCAGGGCGATGCCGAAGTGGCTGCCCGATGCTTGCCGGCCGATTCGGTGGGAGGCGACTTCTACACCTTCAGCCGTCTGGGGCGGGGACGGGTGGGCGTCATGCTCGGTGACGTCGCCTCGCACGGTTTCTCGGCGGCCCTGGTCATGGCGCTCGTCATGGCCGCGGCCGGTATCCACGCCGGCGCGTCTGCCACACCCGACGAAACTCTCACCGCACTGCTCGACAGCCTTTCGACCGAGCTGGCCAAGACGGAGATGCATTTCAGCGTCTTCTACGGAGTGCTCGACCCCATTGCCGGCAGGCTTTCCTACGCCAGCGCGGGACACCCTCACGCCTTCCGGGTGCCTCGGATTGGACCGCCTCAACGACTGGAGGCCACCGCGCCTCCGCTCGGTCTCGCCGCCATGGGCAGCATCCAGCGGCGCCAGGTTCCCTGGGCGACGGGCACCGACTTGCTGGTCCTGTGGACCGACGGTCTGGTGGATGCGAAGAACGACGCGGGAGAGCCTTACGGCGAACAGCGGCTTCTCGACGAGGTCAGCGACCACCGGGGAGAGCCGCCCGAGGCGGTGGTGAATGCGGTGCTGCAGAACGCCGAGGAGTTCGGGTCCCGTCCCATCGACGATCGCACGCTGCTGGTCCTTCGGATTTAGCGTGCCCCGGGCCAAGCGCCGGCTGGGACAGCACTTTCTTACCGATCCCAGAATCCTGGCGCGAATCGCCGATGGGCTCGAGGCGGGACCGGACGACACCGTGCTGGAGATCGGACCCGGCCATGGCGGCCTCACCGGCGCACTGGTGGAACGGGCAGGGCGGGTGGTAGCGATTGAGAAAGATCGCGAGCTGATTCCCTCGCTTCGGGCCAGATTCCCTGGCGTAAATGTGATCGAAGGCGACGCGCTCGATCTCGATTGGCACGGTCTGCTCCCCGGTCCCTTTCTGCTCGCCGGAAACATTCCCTACAACATCACGTCACCGCTGCTCGACAAAGCGCTCCTTCCGCCGCTTCCTCGCCGCATTGTGTTTCTGGTGCAGAAGGAGGTGGCTGACCGGGTCACCGCGGGCCCGGGCACATCGGAGTACGGAGCGCTGAGCGTTGGACTTCAGTCGGTGGCCCGCGCCGAGCGGCTCTTTACTGTGGCCGCCGGAGCGTTCCAGCCGCGGCCCAAGGTCGACTCGGCCGTCCTGCGGCTGACGCCGCTGGCGCACCCCCTGGTGAACGATGCCGATCGCGAGAGCTTTCGGGCGGCGGTCGTAGGTCTCTTCAGCTATCGGCGGAAGCAGCTGCTCCGGGGCATTCGCGAGCTGACCGGGTGGGAGGCGGCGCGGGCGGGTGAGCTGCTCGAGCGGGCCGCGGTCTCACCCACCGTGCGGCCCGAGGTGCTCAGCCCGGCGCAGTTCGTGCAACTCCATCGTGCACTCGTTGACGGAGGATGGCGGGCGCGGTAGCTTTGTGAAACATTTCACATAAATCAGGCTGCATGCGCAAAGTCGCCGAGTCCACCGTTCGTCGTCTCTCTCTCTACCTGCGATTTCTGGAGGAGTTCGAAGGGCAGGGAATCGAGACTGTCAGCTCCGGGGCCCTCGCCTCCCGCGGTGGCACCACCTCGGCCCAGGTGCGGAAGGACCTTTCGTTCTTTGGGTCGTTCGGCAAGCGGGGCCTGGGTTATCCAGTGCCGGAGCTAGCCGACCGTTTGCGGGAGATCCTCGGTCTCAAGCGGCGGTACCGGGTGGGGATGATCGGGGCCGGCAAGATCGGCAGCGCGCTGGTGCAGTATCGGGGCTTCAAGCAGCGGGGCTTCGACATCGTGGCCATCTTCGACAGCGATCCGGGGAAGATCGGCCGGCAGTGGAATGGGCTCACGGTGCTCGACATCGCCACCCTGGAAAAGGAGCTGGCGCACCGCCCGCTCGACATGGCCGTGCTCGTGGTGCCCGCCGATGTGGCACAGGCGGTGACCGACCGGCTCATCTCCCTCCGAGTCAAGGCCATCCTCAACTTCGCTCCGGTGCAGCTCGCGGTTCCCGACGACGTCGTGGTGAAGACGGTGAATCTGGCGTTGGAGCTGGAGACGCTGAGCTACGCGCTGGCGAGTCGCTAACAGCAAAACAATCACGAAAACACCAGTGTGCTATGGCTCGTCTCCTCATATTGCTCCTGCTGACCTGCATCCCTGGCGCTCTCTTCGCTGAGCAACAGCAGTACGGTCTCCTCATCCGCAACGGCCACATCATCGATGGCACGGGCTCGCCCTGGTACTCCGGGGACCTCGCGATTCGCGATGGCCGGATCGCCGCAGTTGGCGCTCTGGTCGATGCCAAAGCGGAGAAGACGATCGATGCCGCCGGCATGGTGGTGGCCCCAGGCTTCATCGACATGCTGGGTCAATCGGACCTCAGCATTCTGGTGAACCCCCGGCTGCCCTCCAAGATCTTTCAGGGTATCACGACCGAGATCACCGGTGAGGGCAGCAGTGCCGCCCCGCTGAACGACAGCATCATCGCGGCCGATCGGGTGGGATACGACCACTACAAGATCACGCCGGATTGGCGGACCCTCGGCGAGTACTTTGCCCGGCTCGAGCGGCAGGGCATCGGGATCAACGTCGCGGACTACGTGGGGGCCACGCAGGTGCGTCGCATGGTGCTGGGTGATGTGGACCGCGCGCCGACTGCGGCCGAGCTGGAGCAGATGCGGGAGCTGGTGCGGCAGGCCATGCGGGACGGGGCAGTCGGCGTTTCCACGTCGCTTCAATATCCTCCCGCCCCCTACGCCAAGACCGAAGAGCTCATCGCCCTCGCGGCGGCGGCCGCGCGGTACGGCGGAGTCTACGCCACCCACATGCGGTCGGAGTCGGACGAGATCATTCCCGCGCTCGACGAGGCCATTCGGATCGGCCGGGAGGCAAGGATCCCGGTCGAGATCTGGCACTTGAAAGTCGCCGGCAAGCGCAACTGGGGGCGCATGCCGGAGATCGTGGCCAAGATCGAGTCCGCGCGCCGGAGTGGGGTCGACATCGCCGCGGATACCTACGCCTATACTGCCTGGTTCAACTCCCTCTCGGCCATGGTGCCTCCCTGGGCCCACGACGGCGGCACCGCCAAGCTGCTCGAGCGGCTCGGCGATCCCGCCGCCCGCCGGCGCATCCGCAAGGACATGGAGACGCCGGGCTCATGGGAGAACAACTCCTGGCAGGAAATCTCCGGACCCGAGGCCATTCTGATCGGTGCGGTCCAGAACCCGGCTCTGCTCGGGCTCCAGGGAAAGACGCTGGCACAAGTGGCCAAGGAGAAGAAGGCCGATCCCATCGACGCCCTGCTGGACCTGCTGATTGAGGATCAGGGGTACACCTCGGTGGCGGTGTTCGGCATGGCCGAGAAGGACGTCGTCCTGGCGCTCAAGCAGCCGTGGGTCTCCATCAACAACGACTCGCAGGGCACCGCTCCCGACGGCATCCTCGGCCAGGAGCACCCGCATCCCCGGGCGTATGGAACCTTTCCTCGAATTCTTCGGAAGTACGTGCGCGAGGAGAAGGCGCTGACGCTGGAGGATGCCATCCGGAAGTTCACCTCGTTGCCGGCTCAGCGCATGCGACTGGGCGATCGGGGGGTGCTCAAGGCTGGCGCCTGGGCCGACGTCGTGGTCTTCGATCCGGCGAGGGTGCGCGACCTGGCCACGTTCGCGAAGCCAAATCAACTCAGCGAGGGGATGGACTGGGTGCTGGTGAATGGGGTGCCTGTGATCGCCGAGGGCAAAGCGACGGGCGCGCTACCGGGCAAGGTCCTCCGCGGACCAGGTGCCTCCGGCGGGGCTTCGTAGCGGCGCTGAGCGGGCTCGCTGCCCACCCTCCGCGAGGTTGCCAGCATTAGACTACGCAGAGCCACTGGCCCTTAGTCTATGACCCCGAATAGTTTGTTGTATGTCCGTTCACGTCACCTCTGAGATCGGGTCACTCCAATCCGTCCTCGTTCACACCCCGGGCCGCGAGCTTGAGGCGGTGACGCCGGGCAACCGCGAGGACTACCTCTACGACGACATCATCGACCTGGAGATCGCGCAGCGCGAGCATCGCCAATTCGTCTCGGTGTTGAAGCGGTTTGCCCGGGTACATCAGGTCCGGGACCTGCTCACCGAGATCCTGCAGCAACCCGATGCGCGCGACTACCTGATCACCAAGACCATGGACGTGGTGCCCCAGGACGCATTGGCCCGGCGGCTCGAGGCCCTTCCGGCCGAAGAGATCGTCACCATGCTCATCGAAGGAACGGAGGAGGAGAGCGGCCCGATCTCCCGTTCGCTCAATGAAGTGGGATTCGCCTTTCCGCCGCTGCCCAATCTGTTCTTCCCCCGGGATATCGGCATGGTGATCGGCGAGCACGCCGTGGTCGGCTCGATGCGCTACGGCGTTCGCTGGACCGAGGAGCTCCTGATCAAGGCCCTGTTCCATTTCCATCCCGAGCTGGCCAACGCCGGTTTCCTCTACGATGGCTCGGAGGAGCGGCGCGACACCTACACCCTGGAGGGTGGCGACGTTCACTATCTGCGGCCGGACCTGCTGGTCCTCGGGTTCAGCGAGCGAACTTCACCAGCCGCGCTGGATCAACTCTGCGAGACGGTTTTCGAGCGGGGTCAGGTCACCGACGTGCTCGTGGTGGTCATGCCCAAGGTGCCGACCGCCATTCATCTGGACATGATCTTCAGCCAGATCGACCATGACCTCGGGGTGGTGTACCCTCCATTCTTTGTGGGCCCCGAGCGTTTGCCGGTGTTGCACCGGCGGAAAGGGACCGAATCGGTGCAGGAGATGCCCAACTTTTTCGCCGCTCTCCGCGCGGTCGGCCTGCCGCTGGAGCCGATCTTTGCCGGCGGCGAGCGCCGCATTACCCAGGAGCGGGAGCAGTGGAGCTCTGCCTGCAACTTCCTGGCAGTGCGGCCCGGCACGCTGGTGAGCTATCGCCGGAACGATGAGACGCTGTGTGAGCTGATGCGGGTGGGATTCCGAGTGGTGCCGGCGGTCAACTTCCTCGCCTTCGACGACTGGAGCGAGGCCAAGCATCGTACCGTCATCACCATCGAGGGGAGTGAGCTCGCCCGGGGCGGCGGCGGCCCCCGCTGCATGTCGCTCCCGCTCCGCCGGGCGGCGCTGTGATCGGCACCGCGGCCTATCCGGAGAGCACACTCCTCGATCGGGTGCTGGGCCACCTGCGCCTGGGGCCTCATACGCCCTCGATCCTCTGCCAGGAAATCCTGGGACTCTTGGGTGCCCCCGCCGCGATCTGCGACCGGGTGGCCTACGCCCTCCTCGGCGCCGATCCCCGGGTACGCCTGTTGGAGGACGGACGCTGGTCTCTGATCCCCGAGGCCCAAGGCTCCCCCCTGCTGGACGACTGCGCCTTTGCCGTGGTGGACGTCGAGACCACCGGGATGCGGGCCGGATTCGGAGACCGGATAACCGAGATCGCGGTGGCGGTGGTCCACGGCGGCCGGTGCGAAGTCGTATTCGATTCGTTGGTCAATCCGGAGCGCCCCATCCCTCGGGCAATCTGTACCATCACCAACATCACCGACGAGATGGTGCGCCATGCTCCCCGGTTCTCGGAGCTGGCGGAACGCCTCCTCGCCGCGCTCGCGGGCCGGGTATTCGTGGCCCACAACGCCCGGTTCGACTGGAATTTCGTGAGCGCGGAATTGCAGCGCTCTCGCGCCCTCACCCTCGGAGGCACCCGGCTCTGCACCGTCCGCTTGGCCCGCCGGCTGGTGCGAGGCGTCCGCTCCTGCGGGCTGGACAATCTGTGCCGGTTCTTCGGCTTTCAGAACCGGGCCCGGCACCGGGCTGCCGGGGATGCCCTGGTCACCGCCGAGCTGCTGTCCCGCCTGCTAGGACTGGCGCGGGAGGAAGGGGCCCGCACACTCCAGGATCTGACCACGATCGAGTCCCGCCGCCGAGCTCGATCGCGGCGGCGGAAGCGGCAGGCCATGCCCACCGAGCCCCGGGCGGATTCCTGCCCTGAGGAGCTGATGTGACCTTACAGCACACGTTTCAGGTCGGGGGGCTCCGCTGCCACGCGCTCGAGGGTGGCCGGCAGCGGCTCGACGGCGGAGCCATGTTCGGGGTGGTGCCCAAGACCCTGTGGAAGACGCGGATCGAGCCGGATGACAGGAACCGGATTCCCCTGGCCATGCGCTGTCTCCTGATCGAGCACTCCGATGGATTGGTGCTGATCGACACCGCGCTGGGCAACAAGGAGGACGCGAAGTTCCTGGACATCTACGGGGTGGAGAACCAGGGTCTGGAGGGCGCCACCCAACTGGAAGATGCGCTGGCCTCGGCAGGATATCTTCCCCGCGATGTGAAGTGGGTGATCAACACCCACCTTCACTTCGATCACGCCGGCGGGAACACGACCATGGACCCCGACCTGGAAAACGATCCCCGGCGGCACATCCGGCCGGCCTTCCCCAACGCCACCTACGTCGTGCAGAGAGGCGACCTGGAATTCGCCCGGCACACCAACGAGCGCACCCGCGCCAGCTATCTGCCGCACAATTTCGAGCCCGTGGCGGCGGCCGACCGCTGGCGTCTGCTGAATGGAGACCAGGAGCTGCTCCCCGGGATCTCGGTACGGGTGACCCCGGGGCACGTTCCCTTTCATCAAGTCGTGATTCTCCGGGACCGGGGCGAGACCGCGGTCTTCGTCGGCGATCTCTTTCCCACCACCGCGCATCTGCCGCTGCCCTGGATCATGGGCTACGACCTGGAGCCGCTCCGTACCCTGGAGAGCAAGCGCGCCCTGCTGGCAGAGGCGACCGCCGGCGGGTGGCGCCTGATCTTTGAGCACGATCCGAGAGTGGTGATGGGAACGCCGGTCCAGCAGGGAAGGGGCGTGGTGCTGGAGGACGTGACCGCCGCCCCCGAGCCGGCAGCCCACTTTTCTGGTTGACTCTCGTCGGGCCGGTGACTAGCTTCCCGGCCTTGTGAAAGCGGGGAATTCACCTCCCCCACCCTGAGCCTGTCGGCCCGATGCCGCAGCGCAGCCGGGTCCTGGCTTCGAAGCCTGTCGGTGGCCATCTGCCGCCGTGCTTCGGTCGTGGGCACCCGGTCATTGCCGGGTGCCCTTTTTTCTTTTAGCGCGTCGGAGGCACGAACTGTCCACGAACGATCGTGAAAAGCGAATCCGCGTCAACCGCATGATCCGGATCAGCCCCGTGCGGGTCATCACCGCCGCCGGAGAGCAACTCGGGGTCCTGCCGATCGAGGAGGCCCTGGCGGCCGCAGTGGAACGCGGATTGGATCTCGTGGAGGTAGCGCCGACCGCTCGGCCCCCCGTCGTCAAGATCATGGACTACGGGAAGTACAAATTCGAAGAGGCCAAGGCCGCGCGGGCGGCCAAGAAAAAGCAGCACATCATTCAGCTCAAGGAAGTGAAGTACCGCCCGGGCATCGACGACCATGACTTCGATTTCAAGACCCGACACGCTCGAGAGTTTCTGGGCGACGGCAACAAGGTCAAGGTCACCATGATGTTCCGTGGCCGGCAAATGGCCCACCTCGAGCTGGGCAAGGCGGTGCTCGATCGGGTGGCGGCCAGCCTGGCGGACGTCGGCAAGATCGAGTCCGAGGCCAAGCTCGAAGGCCGCAACATGACGATGGTGATCGCCCCCAAATAGGCCGAACAGGAATCGAGATGCCGAAACAAAAGACCAAACGCGCCGCCATGAAGCGCTTCAAGATCACCGGCAGCGGGAAGCTCAAGCGCTGGCACGCGAACCACAGTCACATCCTGACCAAGAAGACGCGCAAGCGGAAGAACCGGCTCAAGAAGGGCGATCTCGTCAGCTCGGCCGATTTTCCCCGCGTCAGCCGTCTCCTTCAGGCGTAAGGACAGCCCATGCCCCGCGTTAAAAACGGTGTCGCCCACCACGCCCGGAAGAAGAAGATCATGCAGGCCGCCAAGGGCGCTCGAGGCGGCCGCAGCAAGCTATACAAGGCGGCCAAGGAGACGGCCGAGCGCGCCATGCGCTATGCCTATCGCGATCGCCGGAAGAAGAAGGGCGAGTTCCGCTCGCTCTGGATCACCCGCATCAACGCCGCGGCGCGCACCCAGGGCATGAGCTACAGCCGCTTCATGGCCGGGCTCCGGAAGGCGGGCGTCGACATCAACCGGAAGATCCTGGCGGATCTGGCGGTGCACGATCTGGACGCCTTTGCCCGCATCGCCGAGATGGCAAAGGACGCCGATAGCAAATAATGGCGGCCGCGCGGCGCCCGCACCGCGGTGCGGCCCATATCTGTAGCCCGCATGGGGCCGTTCGCACTGGGCGGGCGGCCCCATCAACGTAGTAACTGACTGGTACTCTCGAGCCCCATGCCTGATTCGACCGGCTACCCTGACCTCGACGCGTTGCTTCCCCGGCTCGCCGCCGTTCCGCGGTTGAGCTCCGACGCCCTTGCGGCGGAGATCATCGCCGTCCTGGGACGGAAGAATGGCGCAATCACCATCGCACTCAAGTCGGTGCCCTCGCGCACTTCCGAGGAGCGAAAGGCATACGGTGCGGCGGTCAACCAGCTCAAGGCCCGCTTTGAAGAGGCGTTTGCCCGCCGGGGAGAGACCCTCGAAGCCGAGCGGCGGGCGAGTGAGCAGGCCGGCGTGGACCTCACCATGCCCGCGCGGCACCGGTGGATCGGCGCCGAACATCCGGTCACCCGGGTGGTAGATGAGATTGTCGAGATCTTTCGGGGACTGGGCTTCTCCGTGGCGGTCGGCCCCGAGGTGGAGACTGACTGGTACAACTTCACCGCGCTCAACTTTCCAGCCGACCACCCGGCCATGGACATGCACGACACGCTCTACCTCGATGCGCCACCGATTGCCGGCGAACAAGGCGGCCGTCTGCTGCTGCGAACCCACACCTCGCCGGTACAGATTCGGACCTTGCTCGAGTCGCCGCCGCCGGTGCGGGTCGTGATTCCCGGAATGGTTTACCGCAACGATCCGTTCGATCCGTCCCACGCCCCTGCCTTCTCTCAGATCGAGGGACTGGCCGTCGACGAAGGAATCTCGTTCGTGGATCTGAAGGCCACCCTGGTCCACTTTGCCCACCGGTTCTTTACTCCCACCACCAAGGTCCGGTTCCGGCCATCCTTCTTTCCGTTCACCGAGCCGTCCGCCGAAATGGACGTCGAGTGTCAGCTCTGTCACGGGACCGGCTGTCCTGCCTGCAAAGGGACGGGGTGGATGGAGATCCTCGGCTGCGGGATGGTGCACCCCGCCGTCTTCGAGCACACCAGCGTGGACGCTGAGCGGTATACCGGCTGGGCATTCGGGATGGGCCCGCATCGGATCACCATGCTGCGGTACGGCATTCCCGACATCCGGCTGTTGTACGACGGGGACATGAGATTCCTGGAGCAATTCGCGGTGGGGCAGCAGAGCTCATGAACGTCTCTCGGCGTTGGCTGGAAGACTTTCTGCGTCGCTCCCTCGAGCCGCGCGATCTCGCCGAGCGGCTCACCATGCTCGGCGCTCCGGTCGATTCGGTTCAGCCGCTCCATGCCGATCTGAGCGACGTGCTGGTCGGCCTGGTGGAAGAGGTTCGTCCCCACCCCAACGCCGACCGGCTGCGGCTCTGCGTGGTCAACCAGGGAGCCTCGGAACGGCGGAACGTCGTGTGTGGAGCCAGCAACGTCACCGCCGGGCACAAGTATCCGTTCGCGCCGGTGGGCGCCACCCTGCCGGGCGGTCTCCGGATCGAGGAGCGGAAGCTGCGGGGTGAGACCTCGCAGGGAATGCTTTGTTCCGCGCGGGAGTTGGGGCTGGGGCAGGATGGGGAAGGCATCTGGGAGCTCCAAACCGATGCCGCGCCGGGCACCCGCCTGCTCGATGCGCTACCGATTGCCGATCATCGCCTGGTCATCGATGTCGGGCCCAACCGCCCCGACCTGCTGGGCCACAAGGGCATCGCCCGGGAGCTGTCGGCTTCCTATGGAGTGCCGTTCCGCTTGCCGGCCATTCCGAGTCCGGTTCTCATCGATGTCCCGCCAGCCCGCCGGGTGGGCAATACCACCGAGGTTGGCGGTGTGCGCGCCGGCATCGAAGATCCCGAGGGCTGCCCCCGTCTCCTGGGTGCGGTCTTGCGGGGAGTCAGGATCGGACCCTCGCCGGCCTGGTTGGCCTATCGGCTCGAGGCTGTGGGCGTCCGCTCCATCAACAACGTGGTGGATGCCACCAACTACGTGATGCTCGAGCTCAACCAGCCGATGCACGCCTACGACATTGCCAAGCTGCAAGGGCCCAGCGTGATCGCCCGGCGGGCGCGGGCCGGTGAGTTGGTGATGACGCTGGATGGCATAGCGCGCAAGCTTACGCCGGAGATGACCGTCATCGCGGACGACGAGGGCCCCATCGGCATCGCGGGCGTCATGGGGAGCGCTGCCAGCGAGGTCAGCGCCGACACCGTGGCTGTCTTTCTCGAGTGCGCGTACTTCAATCCCACCCTCGTGCGCCGCACTCGGCGGGCCCTGAGTCTGTCCACCGAGGCGAGCTATCGCTTCGAGCGGGGAATCGACCGCTGGGGTGGAGTCGAGGCCATGCGCCGCTGCATCGAGATCATCAGCGCGACCGCCGGAGGCGAGCTGGTGGCGGCCCCGGTAGATCTCGGACCTGGTCCCGCGAACCCGCCCCGGATCTTTCTGCGCCCATCCCGGGTGAACCACGTGCTCGGCATTGAGCTGCCCTGGCATGCGGTGGAGAGTTATCTCGTGGCAGTCGGCGCCACCCTGGTGCCGAAGCCGGATGACGGAAGGATCGCGGTCGAACCCCCCAGCTGGCGTCCCGACCTGACCCGGGAGATCGACCTGGTGGAGGAAGTCGCTCGCCTCCACGGCTACCAAAACTTTCCGGCGGAGCTGCGTCCTTTTCGGTCCAGCGTTCTTCCGGATGCGGCGATCGAGCGCATCACCACGGAGGTACGCCAGGGCCTCACCCGGCAAGGTTTGATCGAGGTGCTGCCGCTGCCCATGGCTCCAGCCGATGGCAAGGAGAGCGTGCCCCTGGCAAACCCGCTCTCCAGCACCGAGGGGTATCTTCGGCGGCGGCTCCTGCCCGGCCTGGGGCGGCTAGTCGAAGGCAACTGGGCCAAGCACGTGGCTGATGTCCGCCTCTTCGAGATCGGCACGATATTCATCGCCGGGCCATCCGGCGAGCGTCCGCGGGAAGAGCGACATGTGGGCGTCGTCCTCACCGGGCGGAGGGAACCACAGCATTGGACCGGTTCCGGCGAAGGGCGCATCGATCTGTGGGATCTCAAGGGTCAGTTCGAGGCCGCTGTCGCTCTGGCGGTTCCGGGAGGCGTGGTGCAGGTTGAAGGGTCGGGTTGGATCGCCCAGGATTCTCGGGGGCGAACGGTTGGCCAGGCCGGTCCGATCGAGGCCGACGTGCCCCCGTGGGCGGCGCCCCTCTTCGGCTTCGAGCTGGCGGTGGACCCCGCTCCGCGTCTCCCAGTGCGATTCGCTCCCCTCCCCTCGACGCCGTCGTCCGAGCGGGTGCTGGCGCTGTTGCTGCGGGAAGGGACCTCGGTCCGAGAGGTGGAGGAGCTGCTCCGGCGGGTCGGCGGGTCCTTGCTCGAGTCGGTTCTTATAGAGAGCGTCTACCGCGCGCCGGAGCTTCCCGCCGGGACCCGGAGCGTAGCCTTCCGGCTTTCATTCCGGGCGCCGGACCGTACCCTGCGCGACGCGGAAGTCGATGCCGTCGAAGCTCGCATGCTCGCCGCGCTTGGCGGAGAGCTCGGAATCCAGCGCCGCGATGCCGGCAGCCCAGCAGGTGGAGAGTAACCGTGGCATACCAATACGATCGTCCCGATCAGAAAGCGCTCACCGACCTGGAGCACGTCGTCCATAACCTGGCGGAAGAGCTGGCCGGGTGGCGGCGGCGCACCTTGAAGGCCGAGGGTGAGCTGCAGGAGGCCAAAGCCAGTGGCGGCATCGTCGCCGGCCCCGAGTTGACCCAGGCTCGGCAGCGGGTGGTCGAGCTCGAGACCGAGAATCAGACGCTGCGGCAGCGGATCGACGCGGCCAAAGATCGGCTGCGTGTCCTCGCCGGCCGGCTCTCGTTCCTAGAACAGCATGGCGGAGGCAACGCGGCGTGAATACCACCAAGAACGCAGTCCGGGTCTTCATCGGTGGCGAGGAATACACCGTCCGATCCGAGGTACCGCCCGAGTACACCCGGGAAGTCGCGGCATACCTCGACGCCGCGCTCAAGCGGGTGCGGGACACATTGCCCATGGTTGAGTCGCATAAGGCAGCAATCCTGGCCGGTCTCGCCATCACCGACGAGCTCTTTCAGGCCCGCCGGGGCGACCGCGACGTCGCCGACCGGCTGTCCGCCATGGCGGACGATCTGGCCCGGCTGCTTCCGCCCGCCAAGCGTGGTCGTCGCGTAGCGTCCTGAGGAGCGTCCCGTAAAATGCTGCAATCCCTCCTCCTGCCGATGCTCTCCGGGGTGGCGGCCGGGCTGGCCGCCGCGCTGGTATTCATCCTCCTCTACACTCGCAATCAACGGCGGAGTGCGACCAGCGTCCTGGGGGTGGCCCGCGCCGAGGCGGAGCGGCTCCGCACCGAGGGCCAGCGGGAGGCCGAGTCTGCCAAGTCGGACCTGCTCCTGACGGCGAAGATGGAGACACTCAAGCTGCGGGAGGAGCTCGATCGCGAGGTCCAGCGGCGGCGGGAGGAATGGGAGCGGCTGGAACGCCGGGCGGACGAGCGGGCCCGGGTCCAGGAGCGCAAGCTGGAAGAGATCGAAGCTCGCGAGCGGGGCGCCGTCCACCGGGAGGAGGCCCTGACTCAGCGGGAGACGAGTCTCCGTAGCCGCGAGGGAGAGGCGGACCGCCTGGCTCAGGAACAGCGGCTCAAGCTGGAGCGGATCGCCGGCCTCTCGGCGGAGGATGCCCGGCGCGAGATCCTCCAGCGGGTGGAAGACGAGGCCCGGGGACAGGCCGCCGCACTGATCCGCGACATCAAGGAGCAGGCCCGCCGCACCGCCGACCGCGACGCCCGCCGCATCATCGCGATGGCGATACAGCGCTTGGGCGCGGAGCATACCGCGGAAAGCACGGTGGCCGCCGTAGCGCTGCCGAACGACGAGATGAAGGGCCGCATCATCGGGCGCGAGGGTCGGAACATCCGCGCCTTCGAGACCGCGACCGGGGTGGACGTCATTATCGATGACACCCCCGACACCGTCATCATCTCCTGCTTCGACCCCATCCGGCGTGAGGTGGCTCGCCGCTCGCTCGAGGCCCTCATCACCGACGGCCGGATCCACCCGGGCCGGATCGAGGAGATCGTGCAGAGGATCCAGCAGGAGCTGGACACTCAACTGGTGGAGCTGGGCGAGCAGGCCGCGTACGACACCGGTGTGCACGGTCTCCACGCCGAGGTCATCAAGCTCATCGGGCGGATGCGCTACCGCACCTCGTACGGCCAGAACATCCTGGACCACTCCAAGGAAGTGGCGTGGCTCGCCGGGATGATGGCCGCCGAGCTCCATCTGGACGTGGCCCTCGCCAAGCGCGGCGGCCTGCTGCACGACATCGGCAAGGTTCTCACTCACAATAGTGAAGGGACCCACGTAGAGCTCGGCGTGGAGGTGGCCCGCAAGTACGGGGAGATCGGACCCGTGATCAACTGCATCCAGGCCCACCACGACGACGTGCCGCACGAGTCGGCCGAATCGGTCCTGGTGCAGGCGGCCGACGCGATCAGCGGGTCGCGTCCGGGCGCCCGGCGCGAGGCGTTCGAGAGCTACGTCAAGCGGCTCACTCGCCTGGAGGAGATCGCCAATGGCTTCGCCGGAGTGGAGAAGAGCAACGTGATTCAGGCGGGGCGGGAGATCCGGGTGGTGGTCACGCCCGATCGGATCGATGACGGCGCCGCCGCCATACTCTCCGACTCCATCGCCCGGAAAATCGAGAGCGAGCTACAGTACCCTGGTCAGATCAAGGTGGTGGTGATCCGGGAGACCCGAGCCGTGGATTTTGCCCGATGAGTGCAAGGATTCTCGATGGCACCGTGATCGGCAAAGCTATTCGGGATGAGGTCGCCGCCGAGGTCGCCCGGATGAAGGGCAGCGGGCGGCGGCCGGGGCTGGCCGCAGTGCTGGTGGGGGAGGACCCCGCCAGCGCGGTCTACGTCCGCTCCAAGGGGAAGGCCTGCGAAGAAGCGGGAATGCATTCGGTCACCGTCCGGCTGCCGCCGGATACGCCTGAGGCCGAGCTGCTCGCCACGGTTGACCGGCTCAACGCCGATCCCCAGATCCACGGCATTCTGGTCCAGCTCCCCCTGCCCAAGCACATCAACAGCGAGAAGGTGCTGCGGCGAATCGACCCTGCGAAAGACGTGGACGGCTTTCACCCGATGAACGTCGGCAAGCTGGTCATTGGAGACAAGACGGCATTTCGGCCGGCGACGCCCTACGGCGTTCAGCAGATGCTGATCCGTTCGGGGATCGAGACCAAGGGAGCCCACGCCGTGATCGTGGGTCGTTCCAACATCGTGGGCCGGCCCATGGCCAATCTGCTGATCCAGCAGGGGCCCGGTGGCGACGCGACGGTCACGGTCTGCCATTCCCGAACCCGAGATCTGCCGGCCGTCACCCGCAGCGCGGATATCCTCATCGCGGCCATCGGGAAGGCCGAGTTCGTGACCGCGGACATGGTGCGTCCCGGCGCCGTCGTGATCGACGTCGGGATCAACCGGGTGGACGATGCGTCCCGGCCCAAGGGCTACCGCCTGGTGGGCGACGTGGCCTACGAGCAGGTGGCCCAGATCGCGTCGGCCATCACTCCGGTCCCCGGCGGCGTCGGCCCAATGACCATTGCGATGCTGCTCCAGAATACTTTACAGGCAATGCAGCAGGCCGACCTCGATTAGATCTTTAATCACGGAATCTTTCGTGTCAGGCTTTGCGGAACTTTGAATTGCTATGACCCTATCACTCACGTTCAGCACGCCATCCCCAACTGATCACGTCTGGTCCGTCGGCCAGCTCAGCGCATCGGTCAAACGGCTTATCGAGAACCATCCGATGCCGCTCTGGGTGCGGGGTGAGGTCGTGCAGGTGAAGGTGTGGTCGAGCGGCCATTGGTACTTCACCCTCCGCGACAAGAAGAGCCAGGTGAAGTGCTGCATGTGGAAGATGTACGCCGAGCGGGGCGGAAGGCCGCCTGCGGACGGCACTGAAGTCTTCGTGCTTGCCAAGCCCGCTCTCTACGAGGAAAAAGGCGAGTTCCAGCTCTCCGTCACCCGGGTCATCCCCACGTCGGCCATGGGCCGGCAGCAGCAGGAGCTGGAGCGGGTCAAGACCGTTCTGCAAAAGGATGGTCTCTTCGACCTCTCGCGCAAACGTCAAATCCCGATCTACGCCTGCACCGTCGCCCTGGTGACCAGTCCCGATGGCGCCGTGATCCATGATGTGGTGACCGTGACCCGGAAGCGCTGGCCTTGCGCCCGCATCCTGGTGGTGGGAGCCCGGGTCCAGGGAGATGGTGCCGTCGGTGAGCTGGTGCGGGCGCTTTCCCTGGTGAACCGCATCCATGACCTGGATGTCTGTATCGTGGGCCGCGGTGGTGGCGGACGGGAGGACCTCGCTGCGTTCAACAGCGAGACGGTATGCCGCGCCCTCGCCGCGGTCAGGGTGCCCACGATATCGGCGGTGGGACACGAGATCGACATCTCGCTGACCGACCTCGTCGCCGACGTCCGGGCCGCCACTCCGTCGGCTGCGGCGGAGCTGGCCGTCTCCGACCGGCGCGACGTACTCCGACTGGTGGATGATCTCTCGGTGCGGCTCGCCGCCGGACTCTCCGGCAGGACTCGACTCGGCCGAGCCCGGCTGGCTCGCACTGCCGACCGGCTCCACGCCGGGGTCGAGGCCGTGCTCGATTCGCGACGCAACCTGACCGATCGTCTGGCCGCGCAGCTCGACGCCCTGAGTCCGCTCAGGGTCCTGGGCCGGGGCTACGCCGTCCCGATGAGTGAAGCCGGGCGGGTGTTGAAGCACCGGGCCGACTTCGTCCCCCGTGAAAGCTTCCGTCTGCGGGTGGCCGATGGCGACGTGCGGGCCCGCGTGGAGTGATGTAATGGCCAAGACCGGTGCGGGACCATCCTTGACTCCTCCCCTGGGCGACGAGCTGGCCCGGTTGGAGGAGATCGTCCGCAAGCTCGAGGCGGACGATGTGGAGCTCGACGCGGCGCTCGCGCTCTTCGAGGAAGGTGTCGCCCGGCTCCGCGCGGCTCGAGAGCGCCTCGTGGCCGCCGAGCTCAAGGTGCAGGCCGTTCTGGAAGAGGCGGACGGAGATCTCAGGCTGACCGACCTTGATGCCTGAGGCCGCCTCCGGAGCGGGGGCTGCCACCGAGCTGCTGATCGAGGCCCGAGAGGCTCTCGACCTCCTCCTCGGCGATTGGGCCGAGCGGCTCCAGCGGGAGATCGGCGGCCGGCAGGGACAGGCGCTGGCGTACGCCCTCCGAACACCGGGCAAACGAGTTCGGGCCGCGTTGTTGCTGGCGGCATACCGATCGCTCGGCGGACACTCTCCGGGGATTGCCGGTGTGGCGGCTGCGGTCGAGACGGTGCACGCCTACTCGTTGGTGCACGACGATCTGCCGTGCATGGACGACGACGACCTCCGCCGGGGTCGCCCGACCACCCACCGCGCTTTCGATGTCCCCACGGCCACGCGGGTTGGTTTTCTTCTGGTGCCGATGGCCGCGCGCCTTCTCGCGGTCGCCACCCGTGAGCTCGCTCTGCCCTCCTCGGTACTGGGACGGATGGCGGGCGAGCTCTTTCAGGCCGGGGGCATCGAGGGGATGGTCGGGGGTCAGTGGCTCGACCTCGAGGCCGAGGGTCAGGCGCTCAAGCTGCCCGATCTGACCGGGGTTCATCGGGGCAAGACCGGAGCGCTGATTCGGGCAGCCTGTACACTCGGGGGCCTGGCGGCCGAGGCCGGAGCGGCGGAGCTGGAAGCCCTTACCGCATACGGGGAGGACATCGGCCTCGCCTTCCAGATTGCGGACGACGTCCTCGATGCGACCGGGACCAGCGATGAGCTGGGGAAAACGGCGGGCCGGGACGTGCAGCTCGAAAAGTCCACGTACGTGGTGCTGCTGGGGATCGAGGGAGCCCGAGCTGAGGCGCAGCAGCTGGCTCGGAGTGCCGTGGCCCATCTCGACCGCGCGGGCGTCCCATCGGGCGCCCTGGGTGCTTTGGCCGGGTATATTGTAAGCAGGACGTCCTGAGAATAGTCGTGCGCAGCTGACACCTTTATCCTCATCCCGAGCGTAGCGAGGGACCTAGCCAGCGGGCTCCGGAAACCCCGCGGGTAAGGTCCCTCGGTCGCAGCGCTCCCTCGGGATGAGGAAACCTCGGCCCGAACCGCCATGTCTTTGCTCGCTACTATCAGGTCCCCAGAGGATCTCAAGCGCCTGCGTCGGGACCAACTCCCCGAGTTGGCCCAGGAGATCCGCGACCGCCTCATCGAGTGCTGCTCGATCACCGGCGGTCACATCGGCGCCAGCCTGGGTGTGGTCGAGCTGAGCATCGCCCTCCTCTATGAGTTTGACTCACCCGGGGACAAGATCGTCTGGGACGTCGGCCACCAGGCCTATGCCTGGAAGCTGCTCACCGGCCGGAACGACCGGTTCCCCACCTTGCGGCAGGAGGGCGGGATCTCCGGATTCCTCAAACGAAGCGAGAGCGACCACGATCAGTTCGGCGCCGGCCACGCGGGCACCGCAATGTCAGCCGCGCTCGGCATGGCCACCGCGCGGGATCTCAAGGGTGAGCAGCACAAAGTCGTGGCGGTCGTTGGCGACGGCGCCCTCACCTGTGGGCTCTCGTACGAGGGGATGAACAACGCGGGCCACTCCGAGCGCGACATCATCCTGATCGTGAACGACAACGGCATGTCGATCTCGCCCAATGTCGGGGCGATCAGCAAGATGCTGGGCCGGATCGTTGCCGACCCACGGACCAACCGGCTACGCGAGCGGATCAAAGGGATGACCTTTGCGCTGCGGGGGGTCTTCGGCGAGGGCGTGGTCGACTTCGCGAAGAACGTGGAGGAGAGCGTCAAGAACCTCTTCTCGCCGGGCATGCTCTTCGAGGAGCTGGGCTTCCGCTACTTCGGGCCCATCGATGGCCACGATCTCCAGAAGCTCTGCGACACCCTGCGATTCGTTCGCGGGATGACCGGCCCGCGGGTACTCCACGTGATGACCCAGAAGGGAAAGGGCTTCTCCTTCGCCGAGTCCAATCAGGAGAAGTGGCACGGTCTGGCCGCGTACGACCCGGTCACGGGTGAAGCGCGCAAGAAATCCAGCGGCCCACCGACCTGGACCCAGGTCTTCGGCACCGGGCTCACGGCGCTGGCGGCGGAGCATCCCGAGCTGGTGGCGGTCACCGCCGCCATGCCGTCGGGCACTGGCACCAGCGTCTTTCAGGAGAAGTATCCCGAGCGCTTCTTCGATGTCGGGATCGCCGAAGGCCACGCGGTGACGTTCGCCGGAGGTCTGGCCACCCAGGGTATCCGGCCGGTGTGCGCGATCTACAGCACCTTCCTCCAGCGGGCATACGACAACGTCATCCACGATGTGGCGGTGCAGCACCTCCCGGTGGTGTTCTCGATGGACCGCGCGGGTCTCGTGGGCGAGGACGGGCAGACCCACATGGGACTCTACGACATCGCGTACATGCTGGCCGTGCCGGGGATGACGGTGACCGCGCCCAAGGACGGCAATGAGCTGGTTGGCCTCCTGCGCACCGCTGTGACCCACGATGGACCGTTCAGCACCCGCTATCCCCGGGACAAGGCACCCGCCGAGCTGAGCCCGGTCTCGGAAATCGCTCCCGTCCCCTACGGTACCTGGGAGCAGCTCCGGCGAGGGAAGGATGTGGCCATCCTCGCGGTGGGCACCATGGTATTGCCAGCGGTCGCGGCCGCCGAGCTGCTGGCTGCCGACGGGATCGACTGCGCGGTAGTCAACTGCCGGTTCCTCAAGCCGATGGACCTGGCCATGCTGGAATCGCTCACCCAACAGCACCGGATCCTGGTGACGGTCGAGGAGGGCACCATCGTGAACGGGTTCGGCGCTTACCTGGCTGAGACGCTCCAGACCACCCATCCGGAGGTTCGAGTCGTAGCCCTGGGCGTGCCCGACCGGCTCATCGAGCAGGCTCCCCGGGCCGAGCAGTTGGAGAGCTTCGGGCTCACCGCCGCAGGAATCGCCCGGCGCATCGGGGCGTTGCAGCACGAGGAGACTCTCGAGGCCCGATGAAGGTCGGCGTCGTTGGCAACCCGCGGTACGCGGATCTCAAGGGCGTCCTGGAGCACGTGGCCGTCGCGGCACCGGAGCGAGGCATCTCCCTCTACAGCGAGCCGCGACTCGAGCCGTTCTGGAATCGGAAGGTTCCTCCCTTCGACTCGGTCCATCTCGACGCGCTCATCACCTTCGGCGGGGACGGGACCTTACTGCGGGGAGCCCGGCTGCTGGGCGCCCAGGAAATCCCCATTCTGGGCGTCAATCTCGGCCGGGTGGGCTTCCTCACCACCGCCACCCTGGACACGGTGGACCTGGCGCTCGACGCCCTGGTTGCCGGACGGTACCAGATCGAGCGGCGTCAGGCTCTCCGGGCCGGCATTCGCGATGCCGAAGGCGAGACCCGCTCCACTCAGATGGCGGTGAATGACGTCGCCGTCCACAAGGGCGGCGTCGCGCGCGTCATCCGGGTGAACGTCTACATCCAAGGTGAGAATGTCGGACCGTACAGCGCCGATGGCCTCATCGTCGCCACCCCTACCGGCTCGACTGCGTACAGCCTCAGCGCCGGTGGCCCCATCGTCGTGCCTGGGGTCGAAGCCATGGTGGTGACCCCTGTCGCGGCTCACACGCTCGCCGTGCGGCCACTCGTAGTCCCGGCCACCTATCGCATCGTCATCGAGCCGATCGCCGGGTGGTCCGACGATCTCCTGGTCTCCTTCGACGGCCAGACCGGAACCACCCTCGCGCCCGGCGAGTCGGTCGAGGTCTGCCGGGCGGAGCATCGCGTGTCCCTCATCCGTCTCGGGGACGAAGGGTTTTTCGGACGGATGCGACAGAAGCTTCACTGGGGCGATCTCTCGGGAAGGGAGCTGAAGGAATGATCGCCGAGCTGCGAGTCCGCGACCTCGCCACCATCGCCGACGTCACCCTGCAGCTCGGCTCCGGCCTCAATGTGCTCACCGGGGAGACCGGGGCAGGGAAGTCGATGCTGGTGGACGCGCTCGCCCTCCTGCTGGGAGAGCGGGCCGCGAGTGGCAGCGTGCGGCCGGGCGCCTCGAAGTCGGTGGTTGAGGGGGCCTTCGAGGGGATCGACCCGGCCACCCGCCGGCGCATAGAGGAGCTCGGTCTCGACGTCGAAGAAGGCAGGGTGGTGATCCGGCGCGAGATCTCGGCCGAGGGCCGCTCCCGCGCGTGGGTCAATGGCAGCCCGACGACCGCTGCGGTGCTGGCGGAGCTGGGCGCCCTGCTGGTGGATCTCCACGGACAGCACGAGACCCAGTCGCTGCTCCATGCGGAGGCGCAGCGCGACATCCTCGACGCCTTTGCCCACGCCGAGGCGGAACGCGGTGCGGTAGCCGACGCGTACGCGAGCGTGGCCGCGCTCCGGGCCGAGGAATCATCCCTGGCGGCCCGGCGGGACGAGGTGCGCCGGCGAGCGGACTACCTGCGCCACGTGGTGGACGAGATCGACGCGGCGAAGATCAAGCCGGGCGAAGATGAGGCCCTGCAGGTGGAGGCCCGGCGACTGAGCCAGGCCGGCGCACTGGTCGAACAGGCTCAGCGCATGGTCGACGCTCTCGAAGGCGAGGCGGGAAATGCTCTCGGCGCGCTTGGCGTCGCCAACCGCGCGCTCACCACCCTCGAGAAGGCCGACCCTGCTACCGGAGAGTGGCGGGAGATGCTTGACTCGGCCTACGCCAATGTCTCCGAGCTCACTCGCCTCGCCACCGAGTATGCGGCGTCGGTGCAAGAGGATCCCGATCGGTTGGCCGAAGTGGAGCGCCGGCGCGATCTCCTCTTCCGCCTCAGCGGCAAGTATGGCGCGTCGCTCGAGGCGGTGCTGGCCACGCGGGATGAGGCGGCGGCCGAGCTCGACCTGCTGGACACCGCGGACACCGACCTCCGCGGGCTTGCCGCCCGACGCTCGGCGGCGGAGGCCGGACTCAATGCGGCGGCGGCGGCACTGGGGGCCAAGCGGCGTGAGACCGCGGACCGGCTGGCCCGCGGAGTCAACCGGTTGCTGCCCCGGCTCGGGCTGCCCGGCGGGAAGCTTTCAGCGGTGCTGCTGCCTCTGGCGGAGCCGGGACCCCACGGGCAGGAAAGCGTCCAGCTCAATGTGCAGCTCAACCTGGGCCTGGAGGCCAAGCCTCTCGCCAAGGTGGCGTCCGGCGGTGAGCTCTCCCGACTGATGCTCGCGCTGAAGGTCGTCCTGGTGAAGCACGACGCCATCGCCACCCTGGTGTTCGATGAAGTGGATCAGGGAATCGGGGGAGAGGTGGGGGTGCAGGTCGGCGCCGCGCTGGCTGAGGTGGCGGAACGGCATCAGGTGCTGGTGATCACTCACCTGCCCCAGATCGCCGCCCGGGCGGACAGCCACCTCGTGGTCTCCAAGGAGGCCAAGCGAGGGATCGCCACCAGCGACGTGCAGGTGCTTCACGGGGAGGACCGGGTCAACGAGATCGCGCGGATGCTGGGTGACAGTGAGGGGGATGCGGCCAGGCGGCACGCGCAGGCGATGCTCCGGACAGCCGCACCGGTCAAGCAGCGGTAAGCTCACCGTGTTCGTGGCGAGGATTGCCACACTCCGAAATACACCCGGAACCGCGCCGACACTCGATGAGTGTCCGGTACCCGGCCCCCTCCCGCCCGTAAGATCCGCTCATAGCTCCAGCTCGCGTCCACCGGCCACCCGGTTCCTCCGGGTCTGAGTCCGCCCGGGTTCGAGTAGGTGATGCCCACCGAAAGCATGGTCGCGTTCGCCTTCGATTCCTCCGCCATGATGTTCGGATCGATGTTCGGTAGCGAATCAGCGGGTGTGGGATACGAATAGCGATCGGTGCCGCGCAACCAGTGCTCCACCCCAGCCTGCAGCGCGATGGTGCGAGCCAGCCGGTAGAACGGCCGGACACCGATGGACACGATATCGCCCGGGTCCCATCGAACCCGCGTGAGCCGGTCAGGTCCCACGATTGGTTGGCTGGGACGGGTCACTCGGGCGAGGATGGTGCCGGGCAATTGCCGGACATAGGTGCCGCTCAGACGCGCGCCGAGCGATCCGGCTCCGATATCGGTGACGGCATCGAGCTGCAGATCGGTCTGCCCGTCTCCGGTGCCGATGTCGAGCGGGCGGTCGGGGCTGTCGCGGCGCCCGGTAGGAAATCGAACCAGCCCGGAGACCGCTGCCCGTAACCCGCCGCGCCGGTTCCGGTCCCACCGGTCTACCAGGGTCAGTGCGGCACCAGCCTCCGCGTCACCCCGGAAGGTGATCTTCGCCTGGTCCAGGCGCAGCGCGAGGGGACCGCCCGGCGAGGTCAGGTACTGGTCCAGCTCGGCCTCCGTCAGTGGGGCCGATGGCAGACCCGGGGTGAGGGTGAAACCGGGGACGTTGAGACTGGAAAGCGTGGTTTGCAGCGCGGCTATCCGCGCGTCTACCGCGGTCCCTGCGGGGCTCGATGCCGTGGGAATGACATCGGAGGCGGTGGTGGGATCGGCGAGGAGTCCGAAGAGGTCGGTCCTGACCGCGGTGGCATCCGCCAGGGTAGCTTGAGCCAATGCCTTCTGGCTGGGGTTCGCATCATAGTCGCCCGCAGCCAGCTTGTTGCTCAGGGTAGTGAGGGCCGCGTCGAACTGACCGAAGAAAGCAGACTGGTTACCGATTCCCGGGTTGGGACCGCCGTCGGCACCGGCGGAATTCAACCGCACAGCCGATTGGACCCGGGTGCGCACCAGCGGAATCCGGCCGAAGAGCGTGATCGGTCCGGTCAGCCCCAGGCTGAGTCCCAGAAATCCGGTGCCCACGTCGGCATGGGCGTCGGTGGTCAAGGTCCCTAGATTGATGTGGTAGCCGCTATTGCCGATGATCCGGCCGACCCGCGCGTCGACGTCGGTCAGGAGCGGGATCCGATCGCTGCCCAGCGCGGGGCTGGAAAGGTCGGCTCCGTAGCCCTCGAGATGTCCTTCCCGGAAGCGCCGGTCGAACGTTTCCAGCGCGCCGTCGAGCTCCACGCGGAGCACTCCGCCGGGCACACCGACCGGAGGGAGCTGCGCCCGGATCTGCGATGGCACAACCAGACAGGCAACAATTCCGAGGCGCCACGCGCAATGCCCCAAAGTCCCTCCCGAGAGATGCCGTCCCGCGTCAACGCTCTATCCGCAGCAAGGCTCGCAAGTTCGCTGTTTAGGGCGAGCTTTGCCACCCGTCCCACAGTGGCCGCATCGGCTCCGGGGCGGGTCAATTTGATCGGGGAGCATACCGATTACAACGGCGGCCCGGTGTTGCCGGTGACCGTCGAGCGGCGTACGGCGGCGGTGGCTCGACCGGCCGATGGGTGGGTGCTGGTCTCGGATACCCAGCCGGAGATTCGCCAAGTAGAAGTTGAGGCGCCGATGCGACGGGAGTGGACCGACTACATCGTTGGGGTCGTACGTGAGCTGCGTGCGCTCAGAGCGGCGCCGCCGGGGGCCGAGATCGCGGTAGCCACGACGCTGCCGATCGGAGCCGGCCTGTCTTCATCAGCCGCGCTCACTGTGGCCACTGCGAAAGCGTTGAGCCTGCTCGCAGGCCGGCGGCTCTCCCCAGGCCAGTTGGCCGACGTGGCGTTTCGCGCCGAATATCACCAAGTGGGCGTACGCTGCGGCCGGATGGATCAGACCATCGCGGCGCATGGCCAGCGGGGTTCGGCTCTCCTGTTCGAAACGGCAACCGGCACCCTGCAACGGGTGCCTCTCGCGAGCCGGCTCTGGATTGTGGAGACCGGATTGTCCCACCGCCTTACCGGCGGCTCACTCAATCAGCGGCGCCGCGAGTGCGAGGAAGCGCTGGCATTCTGCCGGGATTGGCGCCCCGGCCTCACCTATCTGGCGCAGCTCCCGCTCGGAGATGTGCCCGAAATGGAGCGTCGCCTTCCCCCGCCTCTGGTGCCCCGGGCTCGCCACATCATCACCGAGACGGCGCGCACGCGGGCGGCTGCGGCGGCACTCGCCGTCGGCGACCTGGAGCGGCTGGGCCGCTTGCTGGTGGAAGGCCATGAGTCGCTCCGGCGCGACTATGAATCCACCGTTCCCGAGGCGGATCTCATCGTCGAGTCGGCGGTCGCGCATGGGGCGTACGGCGCGCGACTCACCGGCGCGGGCTGGGGTGGGGCAGTCGTCGTGCTCGCGCCGGCTAAGCGAGAGGCGCGGATCGTGGCGGAGATCACGGGCGACTTCGAGAGAGGCTTCGGTCGTTCGCCCGCGACTTGGAGCACCCGAGCTTCGGCCGGCGTGCGCCGGGAACCGCTTCCCGATTGAAGCGGTATATTGGGGTATCCCCCCGGGAGGTGGGTGCCGATGCGACTCGGTGGGGCCGCATTTTTGCCGGTCGCGTTTCTGCTATGGGCCTGTGGAGAGTCCCTGCCTCCATGCCGCGCTGGCGTCGCGGGAATGCCTGCCACCGGATGCCACGCCGTCCACCCTCCGGTGGTCCTCTGAGGTCGCGACGATCGCGTCGGTTGACTTGGTGACCGGCCGGGTGACCGCAGGGCAGCCGGGCGGACCCAACTCACGAGCGGTGGGGTGCGCGTCAACGCTCCGTAGGACAGAACGTTTTCTAGCCCGGGTGGCGGAATCGGTAGACGCAAGGGACTTAAAATCCCTTGGCGCGTAAGCGCCGTGCGAGTTCGAGTCTCGCTCCGGGCATTACCCTGCACTTGACGCTCGCATCAGCTCCGGCTCCCTGCTACTGCGGCGGCACCGACCAGGTAATCTCGTCTCCCTGCTTTACCGGAAACTGCTCACTCACGGCAGGCTCGCCCGACCCCCGAGAGGGTCTGGCCTCGAACTGAATCCACGCGCTGCCTGCGGTCAGACCTGCTGGCAACGCGAAAGTGGCGTTCTCATTGGCCGGCACAAAGCCCAGCCGGCTGACCCGCCCGTCGTTTCGGCGCACATAGATATCCAGGTCCACCGAGTTTTGATTCTCGATGCGGGCGCGGGTCTGCTCGGCCGGCACCGTGTCGCCCGGAGCTCCGCTGTGGCAGGCGGTTGCCAGAACGAAAAAAAGGGCGGAGATTCGAAGCCAGGTCGACATATACCATTCACTCCAAGCGCCGAGGGTAGGGCCCCGATTGCGACATCTGCTAGACGCAGTGTGTCGCAATATCGCCTTGTGGCGGCTCATTTGCGTCACTTTTGTCGGGCGGCGACCCGGTGAGGTCTTAGCGTGCGTCCGCGACATCTCAGGGTAAGCCTGCTGCTTCTCGGTTGCGGTGCAGAGTCCACCGCCCGGCTGCCGGCCGATCTCGAGGCTCGAGTGGAAAGAGAAGGCGTGGTGCGGCGGGCAGCCGACCTGACCTTTCGCTACACCGAGGCACCCGGACGCCGGAGCACCCGCTGGGAAGACCGGCGCGCCTCCATCGTGGTCACTCCAATCACCATTCTGATACACAAGAATTCGAAGGTGGGGCTGGAGGTCACACCTCGCACTCGTCGCGACGTGACGATTGAGCGGGATGGAAGACGAGTGCGCGTGCGCGTGGGGCAGGGTCGGGCCGAAGTGCTCTGGTCGTTCGAGCCGCCCGACGGAGACGCCGAGGGATGGACCCGGGATCTCCGAGCCGCGGTTCGCCAGGCCCCTCAGGACCACGTGCCACCCGCAACTGGAACACGATCGTTCGAATAGCGGGCATGCTCGGCAGTTCATAGGGCTCCACCTCACTATCACCGTCAAATCCGGCTGGGGGAGATCTGGACAACGCTGGCGGCCGGTCAACCGGCGAGCGGCGGTGGCGCGCCGCTCTCACCATCGTTCTTGCGGTCTACGGATGGGCCTGCCTTCGCACCCCGGGCGACTATCGGTGGCTCGACAGTCTGGATCTGGCAATCCACGAGACCGGGCATCTGGTGTTCGCGTTCGGTGGGGAAACGCTGACCCTACTCGGCGGCACCCTGATGCAGCTCATCGTGCCGGCGGCGTTCGTCATCGCTCTGTGGCGCGCCGGTGATCGGCATGGAGCGACGGTGCCGCTCTGGTGGCTGGGGCAGAACTGCTGGAACATCTCCGTGTATGTGAGAGACGCCCGCACTCAGGCGCTGCCTCTGGTCGGGGGCGGAGAGCACGACTGGGCGCTGTTGCTGGATCAATGGGGATGGGTGGAGCGGGACCAGGCGCTCGGTGGGGCGATATATCTCCTGGGCGTGCTATTGTACCTGGCGGCGATCGTGGGCGGCTGGCTGCTGCTGCGCTCCTCGCCGGGTTCCCCAACCGTGGAGCGCACCGAGCTGGGAGCGGAATAACCAAGGAGCCTCGAATGATCCGGCAACTAGCTTCGGGTGAGTACCGGCTTTACTCCAGAAAGAAGGATTCCAAGACTGGAAAGCGGCGCAACCTGGGTACCTTCAAGACCAGAGCCGCAGCCGAGAAGCACGAGCGGGCGGTGCAGTACTTCAAACGCCGCGGCTGAGCCGCGCTTTCCTCGACCCGAGACCCCATGCGCGCCTTCTTCCTGCTTGTCGTCATCGCCGCGGGCCTGATCGGAGCCTCCTATGCCGGCGCGCGTTTCACCGCCGGCCGCCTGATGGGACCGGACGCGAACCGGCTGGGATCGCCAACGACTCAATTCGCCTTTGCCGGCATTCAAGCCCTCCGTTCAAAGCCACGCGGCTGGGTCGTCTCCTATCCAGCTGCCACCGAGTTCGGACCCCACGGCGCCGAGATTTACGTCAGCCCGGTCGGCCGCCTCCTCGGCACCCGGCCGGCGGACCTCGCCCGTCGAGTGGAGGCACGCCAGGCTGCCGAACCCTGATTCGATATGGAGGACTCAATGGCTCGCTGCGAAATCTGCGGAAACGACTACTACCTGTCTTTTCAAGTCGTCGCCGCCGGGCAAACTCATACCTTCGACAGCTTCGAATGTGCCATTCACAAGCTGGCGCCGGTATGCGATCACTGCGGATGCAAGATCATAGGTCACGGCATAGAGGCTAAGGGAACGTTCTTCTGCTGTGCTCATTGTGCCAGGGAGCGGGGAGTGAAGGCGGTGGTAGATCACGTCTGAGACGGCAGGGTGAAAAGCGTGAGGGCCCGGTGGAATTCCACCGGGCCCTCGTTTCATTACCGTCGGGTGCCTACTGTCGGCAGGATGTCTTGGCGTGAGCCTTGGCTTTGTTCGACAAGTCAGCCATGGCGCTCTTGATATCGGTGCGGGCGTAGTATGTCTTCCCATACAGATACGTCCACTGGAAGAAGCCGCAGGCGTAGCTGTTGTTCAGCAGCGCGGTTCCGTAAGTACGGAGTTCGGTGGCGCTCATGGAATAGAGTCCGCTAGTGTAACCCCGAATCCCGCTGGATCCGTTCCCGCCGTCGAGCACGTTCATACCCACCACCAACCCGAGTCCCTTGCTCTTGGCCGCCGCGACTTCACCGGCGAGCCATTTGGCCGCATCGCCCTTGCGGGCGGTGTACTGCGTCCACGCTGCGTCAAGGTAGGTGTAGGTGATTGGCGCCGAGGCGAGCCAGCTGGGGACCACCCGTACCATCGTGGCTACACCGGGCCACAGCTGCTTGCTGTATTTGGCCATTGCCTCCAGGGTCGCCTGAGGGATGACCTTCCCTCCCCACTTGGCAGCCCGGTTGGGCTCATCGATCAGGTAGTGGCCGAGAACGGTGCCGTCGGTGATGTAAGAGCTGAAATTGATGGCCTTGAACCGGTCGACCATCGCCTTCCACTTGGTGAGGCTGAAGGTCCCGTCAGAATTCTTCACCCACGAGTCGGATCCTCCCACCAGCTTGATCATGAACCGGGCGCTGTGAGAGCGGGCGATCGACAGCTCGGTGAGAAGGGTGGTGGGACCGGGGACCCGGAGGGTGCCAGTGTGTACTGAACCGAGAAGGGCATTGTCTAGGTCGGTCGAGGCAAAGACGATACCGGGTGCTGCAGAGCCGGAAAGTGCGATACCTGCGGCGCCGCCGAGGCCCGTGTCACCGGAGGGTACCAAGGTGGAGTCCACCGGAAGCGCGGAGTCCGGAGCAGGGGTTGAGTCCGTCGGAGCGGGCGCAGCGGCGGTGGGAGATTCGGCCGAAGGACCGACCCCATCGCTGCCGCCACAGGCAGCGAGAAACGCCATCAGTCCGATCGTGCTCGCCTGAAACCAGGCCCTCCCATACAAGCGATTCCTGTTGTAGATCATGAACGCACGCACTTTCTCTCCCCTGAGGGAGGGCATGACCGCACACTGTTCGCTCCGGAGCGCGCTGCGGTCATACGGCAAGGCCGAGACGGTAGCAGGCCGACCAATCGGTCGCTGGGGCGAGAGCGTTTCCGGCCTTCGAACCAGCCGGAGGTCTGTTGATTTAAGTGGTGTTCGCCGAGCCGCTTACGGCTACAGTTCGCGATGGAATGGTCGCCCGGGTAGCGCCATCTCTTCTTCCCCCAGAGGGTGGGCTCGCGACGGGGACAAGATACCCCCATGGGGTAGCCTTGTCAACCCGAAGCGCCAAGACCACCTCAGGGAAGGACTTCCCCGGTGCAAACCCTCCGTTCCCTCGTTGTCCTGGTCACCGGATTCATAGCGGGAAGCCGGACGGTTACCGCACGTTCTTCATGGTGAATGCAGCCATTGCTCTGGTAAGCCTCCTCGTTGCGGGTCTCGTGTGGTGGCTGCTGCGACCCGAGCCCAGGAGGGAACCTGGCGACTGAGAGGTCACGGTGTCGGAGGCCGGGCGTTCCCTCCGTCGGTAAGAAAGCGGACTTGGCCTCCCGGACCGCGGACCCACACGGTGAGATACTTGCCATAGTCTGGATCGGCGCCCTTGGGCGCGATGACCGCCTCGCCAACCGTCCAGCCCAGGTCGCCGCTCACACTGGCACCCGCCGCCACCGGATGCCAACGCCACGCCGCCGGGCCTGCGACCGCGCTTCCGATCGCTGCCGGTCCCCGAGTCATGAGCCCTCCACCGCCGAGGGTGAAGGACTCGGGCGCGGCCCAACGCCGGAAGGCCACTTCTGCGCCGCGCTCACCGGCCAGTCGAGCAAAGGCGAGATCGGCCGCCACAAATGGCGCGGCCACGCCCGAAGCACGGGCCGGCTCCTTTGTGAGGGGCAATCCTTGTGGTAGAGCAGCGGGCGGTATGGGTGCTACGCCGGTCACGAGCAGCGCGGCAATAGTCCATCGTCCTTCGTCGCGACGCCACGTGGTGGTGTAGCGCCCGATTCGGGGTGGCGTATCGCCCCAACGCGTGCTGGCCACCGCGATGCCCCAGGTCACTCCGAGCGTCGAGTCCCGGGCCAGCTCCAGTCCGAGGGGTTGCCAGGTGAGACGGAGGGAATCGCGGTGGGGCAGGGCATCGAGCAGTTTCCGCAGCTCCTCGGGGCCGGCTGCGACCGGAGCGCCGGGCCAGAGCAGCACCACATTGCGGTGAGCGGTTCCCAGCAGCGACGCCGCAAAGCCCGAGTCACTGCTCAGCTGTGCAGCCGCCCGATCGGCAGCAACCAGTGCCGCCCGCTGGTCCTGAGCCACGAGAGCGGAAGAGAAGGTCAGCAGTAGGGTAGCCAGGGCAGATGACGATTGGGGTCGCATGGGGAGTGTCCTCTTCCGTTGGCATGACGGGAATGCTCGGAGTGCTTCTCAGTACGTTGGTCGAGGCATCCCGAGATTCAGCTGCGGGGGTGGCTGCCTAAGAAAGCTCTTCAGGGGTGGCCGGCCGAAACAGAAGATCGAAGGCCAGGAAGAGGGTTTTGGAGAATGGGTAGAGGAGGAACGGCGCCAGCACCATGAGCGCAATGCCTCCGTACTGAAGCAATGTCCAGGGCGGATCGGGCCAGGTGACGACCAGGACTACGATAAGGAGAATCGCAAAGACAAGTTCCGACGCGATGATATTAAACGTGTAAGAACCGACCTGGTAGCCGGGCTCACCTCGCTCCAGAGGAATTCCGCAGACCGGGCAGTACTCACGCATCCGGAACCAGGAGCGGAAGATCGGTCGCCCTCCGCAATTGGCACAACGCAGGCGCAATGCGCGCCCCAAGAGGCGGAGGGCGTACCGTAGCGTGCGCTTCATGGGTCAAACCTACACGATGTACCCTGCGAGGCGGTGACATGCGGCGACCGGTCATCGGCGTGATGGGGGCGGGTGAACCCAGCCCGGGCTGCCTGACGGCAGCGCGCGAGCTCGGCCGTCTGCTGGCGGAGCGGGGTTGGATCGTGCTTACCGGCGGGCGCCCGGAAGGGGTCATGGCCGCGGCGTCCGCCGGCGCCAAGGAAGTCCGGGGCAGTCTGACCCTCGGCATCCTTCCGGGAGTCTCCGGCGCCGGGCCCGATGTGGATGTAGCCGTGTTCACCGGTATAGGCGAAGCCCGCAACGCGATTAATGTGCTCACCAGCGACGTGATCGTGGCTTGCGGCGTGGAAGGTCCGGGGACGCTCTCTGAAGTTGCCCTGGCGCTCAAGGCAGATAAGATCGTCATCCTGCTGCAGCCGTCGGAGCCGGCCCGCTCGTTTTTCAGGAGCCTCCCCACCGCCGGAAGGCTACTCGAAGCGGCCGTACCGGGAGAGGTGATGCGAATTCTCGAGGAAAAGCTCGCCATTCCCCGCGGGACTGCGTGGACAGCCTAGTGTCGCTCGGATGTCGTTTCCCCAAAGACGAGGACTTGGAGTAGACCCATGCTCATCTGCCAATGGCATCTGGATATTGTCTATGGGAAACAGGCCGAGGCTCTGCGGGTAATGCGGGCCTGGGGAGCAGAGAAGTTCACCAGCTCCGAATTTCGGCGGGCCCGAGGTGCCCGCCTGCTCGCCGGGCTGGTAGGAGCCTCCGCCTCTCACCTCATCGATGAGTACACGTTCGAGTCGCTCGCCGATTTCGAGGCCGCGCTGGCCGGCATGGGCGCGCCTCAATTCAAAGCGCATTCTGACTCACTGGCTCCGCTCATCGTTCCCGGATCGCAACATTGGGTGGTATACCGGGTGCTGGAGCAAGCCTAGGCTCCCTCCACGACGTACGCCTCCATCGCGAAGTACTCCGCCAAACCAAGGCGATCGAGCTCCGCAGCTGTTCCCTTGTTGCGGGCCTCGACCCGCTGCCAGAACTCCCGCTCATCCGGTCCTGGAAAGGGCGCGGTGTCCTTCTGGGACTGGTGCTTGAAGATCGCCTGGATCTTGAGCCGCAGCTCCTCCTGGGAGAGCGGCACCAGCCAGGTGGCCTCGGTTACTGGCCACTCCTGCCAGGCACCCCGATAGAGCCAGACCTCCGGCCGCGCGTTCCCGGCGCAGACGTATTGCTCGAGTGCCTTCTCGACGGCCTCCTTGCAGACCCGATGAGTTCCGTGGGGGTCCGACAGATCGCCGGCCACGAACACGAGATCGGGCCGGACCTCGTCGAGCAGGTTGCGCACGATGGTTACATCGTCTGCCCCGATGGGATCCTTCCGGACCTTGCCGGTGCGATAGAACGGAAGATTCAGAAACCGCGCGGCGCGTTCGTCGAGTCCCAGCGTGCGGATGCCCGCCACTGCCTCGGACTCCCGGATGATCCGTTTGGCGTCCTGCACCTCGGCAATGTCGACATCACCGGGCCGTTTGCTGGCGAGGAAGTCAGTTACCCGGCGCTCCAGGTCGGCCGCCGCAGCTTCGGGGAGGTGACGCTCCGCCGCGAGACGGTGGATAAAATCGAGATGGCGGCGCACGTCGTGGTCGAAGACCGCCAGATTGCCGCTGGTCATGTAGGCGACGGTGATCTCGTTGGCGTTCGCAGCCAGCTTGTGCAGGATGCCGCCCATCGAGATGACGTCGTCGTCCGGATGAGGCGAGAAGCAGATGACGCGCTTGCCCCGGGGCAGCTTGGAGCGGCCCCGGATCTTGGCCCCGAGTGCGTTGAACACCTCTCCGTTCAGCGCGCCGGGAGAGCCGTAGCGGGCGACCAGCGCGGAGAGCCGGTGCTCGGCATAATCCCGCTGCGTGAGTTTGAGGATGGCCTTGCCGGTCTGGTGAGACAGCCAGGTGACCGCGCGAACGACCAGGCTGCTGGTCCATTCGACCGAGCCGAGCAGCCACGGGGTGGCAATGCGGGTGAGGGCCGCGGCGGCCGGGTGGTCGAGATAGAAAGTGGTGTTCGAGTGGCGCTGCAGGAAGGTTGCGGCCACTTCATGATCTACCTCTCCCTCGACCGCGCGCCGGACAATGTCGGCCTTGTGCTCTCCGGTGGCCAGGATGAGAATCTCCCGCGCCTCGAAGATGGTCTCGACGCCCATGGTGATGGCTTCGCGGGGAACGTTCTCCTCGCCGAAGAAGTCGGCTGCCGTATCCTTCCGGGTCACCAGATCGAGGGTGACGACCCGAGTGCGACTTTCCGCGCCGGAGCCGGGCTCGTTGAAACCGATGTGGCCGGTGCGCCCAATGCCCAACAGCTGGAGATCGATTCCCCCCGCCGCTCGGATGGCGTACTCATATCGCTGGCACTCCGCCTCCGCCTCGTCTCGGCGAACATCACCGCGGGGGAGATGGATGTTTGCTGGAGCGATATCGAGCTGATCGAAGAGGTTCTCCCGCATGAACCGGTGGTACGAGTGGATGCTCGCCGGATCCATGGGGTAGTACTCATCCAGGTTGAAGGTGATCACGTCGGCAAAGCTCAATCCGTCTTCCTGATGCATGCGGATGAGCTCGCGATATACCCCAATGGGCGTAGAGCCGGTGGCCAGGCCGAGCACGGCGCGGTGTCCGGCCGCGCGCTTGGCCCGGATGACCTCGGCGATGCGCTGAGCCACCAACCGGCCGAGCTCGTCGTGATCGTCCACGATCACCGTGCGAATTCGCTCGAGACCGGGGGAACCACTGGCAGGAGATGCTGGAGTGCTCACGACTCCGCGACCACGCAATCCATGGGCCAGGGAGAGCCCCGATCGTCCCCCGGAGACATGGGGAGGCCGGGCAGGTCTCCCGGCCGCAGCGGCCGTTGGTATGGGAGTCTCTCAAATCGCCCCCAACCGTGTCATTCTTCGAGCTAGGGTCGCCGAATCCGCGCGTACCGCCCGCCCACCTGGCCGTTCCCGAAGTGGGGGAACCGGCGTAGAATGAAGCGGGCTTGATGAGCGAGGCTGAGGTGTACCGAGAACCGACCCTACCGACTGCAGAGGACGCTTCCCCGCGCGAGCTGTGGCGGGCGAGCTGGAAGCTGCTCCTGATGCTGGCGGCCCTGTGCCTGCTGGTTGTCCCGCTGGTTCGCGAGCTCCCCGTGGGACAGAGTACCCGAACCGGCATCGTGGCCTGGGTGCTGGTCGGCCTCGCCTTGTACTGGCTCTACGCCGGCATGGGATATCGTCCCCTCCTGCTGCTGCAGCTCCTGCTCTTCTCAGGGGCGGCGGCGCTCCTGAGCGCCAAGCTGCTCCTCGTGGCGGTGGACGTCAAAGAGCTCACCGTGCTCCGCTATTTCGCGCGGGGGATGATCTTAGTTGGAGCCGGTCTGGCCGGGGCGAATCTCGGCGCCATGCTGCTTACGCTCTGGCGGCGATCGCGGGGCGACGCCCCGGTGAGGGAGAATCGTCCTTGATCTGCCGGATTCGGCACGGCTGGACCACGCCAGAGAATGCCGATGCGTACGACTCCCTCCTCCGGGAGGAAATCTTCCACGGCATTTCCGCGCGGAAGCTTCAGGGCTATTTCGGCATCGATCTGCTCCGGCGGGAGCTGGGCGACACCGACGAGTTCATCACCGTCATGTGGTTCGAGTCACTCGACGCCGTGCGCGCCTTTGCCGGCGAGGACTATGAGCGCGCGGTGGTTCCTCCGGCCGCCCGGAAGCTCCTGTTGCGGTTCGACGATCGGTCGGCTCACTACGAGGTGCGCGAGCGCCGTCCATGATGCTCCGGTGGTTGCTCGCCTCTCTTCATCTTCTGGGGCTCGGCCTGGGGCTGGGCGCGGTCTGGGTGCGCGGCCGGGGGCTCAGGGGCCCGCTCGACCCTGCTGGACTTCGGCGAGTCTTTCTCGCCGACACGGTGTGGGGACTGGCCGCTCTGCTCTGGATCGGCACCGGTCTCTGGCGCCTCCTCGGGGGAACCGAGAAGCCAACCGATTACTACCTGCACAGCCACGCTTTCATGACGAAGATGGCTCTTCTTCTGCTGATTCTCGCCCTGGAACTCCGGCCGATGATCACGCTCATCCGCTGGCGCACTCGGGTGGGCAGGGGAGAGCTGCCCGACACCCGGCTGGCGCCGCTCCTGGCCCGCATCAGCTTCATCCAGGCGGGGATCGTCGTGCTCATGGTCTTCGCTGCCACCGCAATGGCCCGTGGACTCTATGGCTAGACTCTGGAGGCGATCTTGATTCCGTCGCTCAAGTATCAAGACCTCCAGGGATTTCGTGACGTGAAGCCGGCGGACATCAAGGGGGTGAGCGTTCAGGATGCCATTGCCGCCGCCCAGGTCCCCGGCAGGATGCGGGAGCAGATGGCGCAGAGCTATGCCGAATCCAGGCAGCAGAATCAGGCCAGGATCGACACCCTTCGCGGGAATCTGAAGAGCATGGCGCTGAGGTGGACCAGGTTGTGGCTCTGGATCCGAGACCGAGCGGCGCGGTCGTGGTCTACCACGACAAGACGGCCAAGCGGTAATCCTCTAAAGTGATTTGTTCACGGGCTGCTGTATCAGTTTACTGCAACAATAGTTAGATACTTGTCATTCAGTCATCGTTGAGGTATTTACATCCGGAGCGCGTTGCCGGCGTACGTGGTGTTGAACGTGACTGTGAGGGACCGGGAAGCCTACGATCGGTACAAGCAGCTGGCCTCACCGTCCGTGGCCTTGTGTGGCGGCCGCTACGGCAGAGCTGCGCTGAGACCGAGATGGTTCTGGTCGAGGGTGTGCCCGGCTGACCCTTGCCCGTATCCAACCGCAGGGATTTTTTTCTCGCACGTGTGGAGGAGGGATGGCGGAGCCGAATTTTGCGGATCTCATCGCCACTCTGAGCTCGACGCTTCAGAACGTGGAAGCGCGACTGGCTGGGAACCACGAGCCGGTGGAAGGGCTGGAGGACTTCAAGAGTGCGCTGGATGACATGCGGCTCCGGCTCTGGGGACTTCTCAGCGCCGCCGGTGCGGACGACTTCAAGGGTTTTCAGGAGCGGTTCCGTATCCGCCGGGCTACGGAGATGTGTCGCGGCTTGAGCGGCGATCTCGGTACCGGCGCGCTCGGCCGGCGACATCCCGAGCTTACCGGCTTACGCGAGGCCGCGCTGGACCTCAGTCGCAGCGTGGAGCGAGCCCAGCAGCACTGACCTCAACTGGAGGAGTGATGTCCAAACGTGACGATGCCCGGATTGCGGCGCTAGCCAAGAAGAACGCCGAAAAGGCAGTGCGGCCGAAACGCGACCGTGCAGCCCAGTTCGATCCTACCTTGCGCCAGCGCCCTGCTGAAGAGGAACCCGAGACCGAGCGCCTTTTCAAGGAAATGAAACGCCGGGAGTTCTGAAGGGCGCCATGGCTCACTCGCGCCCTCGCCGGCCCGTCACCGCCGTTGTTGTCGCCCTCCTGCTGCTGGCCGGGGCCCTCCTTCTCATCAGTGTTGCCATTCGCCACCTCGCGCCTCGGGCCCGCGGCCTCTTCCCGGGCCGAGGCGAGACGACAGTCAGCCACGGAGTGGTGGTCGAGCAGATGCAGGCGGTGGCCAAGCTCGTCAGCAGCGAGACGACGGTCCGGGACGTGGTGGTCTACCAGAATCGGCGCCTCGGCTCCACCAAACGATCGCTGGTCGTGGTGACCGGAAAGGTGCTCGCCGGTCTCGATCTCGATGCAGGCACCGAGGTGAACATCGACCACCAGGCCCGGCGGATTGCCATCGTGCTTCCGCGAGCCAAGGTGCTCGGCGTGGAAGTGACCAAGCTCCAGACCTATGACGAGCGCAATGGACTGTGGAATGTCTTCCGGCCGGAAGATCGCGACACCATCTATCAGCTCGCGCGCGACCAGCTCATTGGCGCCGCCGGCGAACTAACCGTGACCGCACACGCGGAGGAGAGCGCCCGCCGGCTGCTGGGAGCGCTCATCCACGCGGATGGGTATACCGTGGAGGTCACCTTCGCCGGTCCCAAAGAGCTCCGAGCCAGCGACAGCACCTGAGCTTCGAAAATTGCCGGGCGAACCGAAGCCAAAGCACCGGCCCAGACTGGGGTGTACATGAAGAAGACCGTGGATCGGGTGACGCTGGACTATCGGGGTAAGCAAATCACCGCCGCCTTGAATCGAAGCCAGACGCTTTCAGGGCAGGCACTGCCTCAGGACGAGCCCCCCATGTGGTACGTCACCATTGGAGGGACCGCGCTCACCCGGTTTCCGGCGACGCCATCGGACAGCGAGGCGTCGGTGCGGGGCAGGGTGCTCGCCTGGCTGAAGGACCATCCCGACATGCTCGATCGGGATCAGATCATACTCGGAGGCGGCTGAGCGGTTAGATTTCCCGCGCGCGGCTTTCACCCGCGCCCGGTGGCGAGCACTCGCGCGCGGGGCCACCGGATCTCGCGCGCCCGTTCACTCCAACGAGTCTTCCGTGAGCACCCATAAAGTCGAACAGCGTCGTCTGCACCACCGCGGCCGCGAGTTTCACTTCGTATCCTACGACGCCCAGGTGGCCAACGAGCGCCGGGGCGAGCCGGCCATCCCTCCGATGTGGTATCTCATGAACGAGGGCAAGCGCCGTCCGGTCCTGCCGCACACCCCGGGTCAGGAGCTGATGGAGCTCGATGGCGCCCTGCTCCGCTGGGTCGACGAGCAGGTCTTCGGCGCCAGCGTCCTGCCCATCGCCCGCCAGCGCCGGAAGTGATCCCCACGGAGCCATGACTCCCTCCTTCGACCCGCTCGACCCCGACACCCAGGTCTTCTGGCTCCGGCTGGGCACCGCGATTCTATGCGGCGGGATCATTGGGCTGGAGCGGCAGCTTCGAGGGAAGGCCGCCGGTATCCGCACCAGCATTCTCATCTGTCTCGGCACCCAGCTCTTTGTCTCCCTCGGCTCATCTTTTGGCGGAGAACGGGTCGATCCCACCCGGGTGCTGGGGCAGGTGGTGACCGGCATCGGATTCCTGGGCGGCGGAGTGATCCTGGCGCGCGAAGGCGCCGTCATTGGGGTGACCTCGGCGGCCGTGATCTGGGTGCTCGCGGCGCTGGGGTCGCTGATCGGTCTGGGTCATCTCGTCGCTGCCATGGTCCTCAGCGTCGTGACCGTGGGCCTGCTCATAGGGGTGGAGCTGCTGGAGTCGATTTTTCGCCGGCTCCGTGAAGGGGCCACGGACCGCGAGCTGGAACAAATCGACCTGCAGGACTGAAGACGGAGCCTCCATGTCCCGCGCGCTTCTATTGCTCTTGAGCGTTCTTACGGCCTGCGGCGACCGGCAAGGGCGACCCTCTCTGGCCGGCTCCGCCGCCCGCGATTCCGCCGACAGCGCCTTCGGCTTAGTCCAATCTCGCGGACACATGGCCATGGGCGTGGACCAGTACACTTCCTCGCATCGCTTCGAGCCGCTCCCCGATGGCGGGCGGATCACGCTCCAGCGCGACGGCACCGACTCCGCCGGCACCGCCCAGATTCGAAGCCATATGCGCATGATTGGTCAGGCCTTCCAGCGGGGAGACTTCGCGCTGCCTGGTTTCGTGCAC
Source organism: Gemmatimonadota bacterium (assembly GCA_041500125.1). Lineage (GTDB taxonomy): Bacteria > Gemmatimonadota > Gemmatimonadetes > Gemmatimonadales > GWC2-71-9 > CAVVWJ01. Next base: position 91,090 of record JBGQLP010000003.1, on the reverse strand, counting down.
GACCGCGAGGTGCCCGGCACCGCCGTCATGGCTGAGCGGCGATCTCACATCTCTTACACGACCGATAGCCTTCCCCGGGGCGCCCAGCTCCGGATTCATTCCGACGACCCAGCCGCAATCAACGCGATCCATCAGTTCCTCGCCTTCCAGCGTCAGGATCATCGCGTCGGGGAAAGCGGAGCAGCGCACTAGTGGCGCAGTCCGGTGTGGTGCCGGCCGCCATTGCCACCATTCTCGACCGCGACTTGCGGGCTCTCCGGCGCGAGGTCGAGGCCTACCCCGATGACCAGGCCCTCTGGCAGAGGGTGCCCGGAATCATCAACACCGGCGGCACCCTGGTGCTCCATCTCACCGGAAATCTCCAGCACTACGTGGGGGCCCGGTTGGGTGGAAGCGGATACGTTCGCGATCGGGCCGCGGAATTCGCTCGGCGCGACGTGCCTCGGGCGGAGCTGCTCCGCGAGATCGACGCCGCCCGTTCGGCCGTCAGATCAGGCCTAGCGACGCATCTCTCGGAGGCGCAGCTTGCGGCCGACTATCCGGAGGCCATTGCCGGGGTCCGCGTCGCCACCGGTGACTATCTCGTCCACTTAACCACTCACTTCGCCTATCATCTCGGCCAGCTGGACTACCACCGGCGAGTCGTCACCGGCAACGCGAGCGGTGTGGGTGCCATGCGGCCGGCGGAGCTGGGCTCGGCCCGTCCGCTGGGGGCAGGGACATGAAGCCGGTGGCGCGCGAAGCGTTGCTGCTGGCCGGCGTGGTCTTGCTGGTGGATGCTGTCTTCGTGGCCGCTTACTTCCTGGGCCATCTCCGAACCGTCTCGGATCCCGCCAAGGTAGCGTTTACCGTGGTCTGGACCCTGGTGACGCTCGCGGTGGTAATCCGGGGGCTCTCGCGAGTCAGGAAGGCGCGCTGAAGAAAGACTCCGCACCGGCACCCCTCGGCGCCACCTGGGACGGCCTGGGGGCCAGTTTTGCCATCTACTCGGAGCATGGCACCCGGGTGGAGCTCTGCCTCTATGCCCACCCGGGCGATGCCACTGAGTCGGAGCGGATCGAGCTGCACCGGCGCCCCGATGGGGTCTGGCACACTCATGTGCCGGATGTTCGGCCGGGGCAGGCCTACGGCTATCGAGTACACGGACCCTACGTGCCCGAGCAGGGTCACCGCTTCAACCCGGCCAAGCTGCTTCTCGATCCCTATGCGCGGGCGGTCAGCGGAACGATCGGGTGGAGCGACGCGCTCTCGGGATCTCCGATTCAGAGGCCGCAGGCTGAGCGCGACCTGATCGCCGATCCCGCGGACAGCGCGGCGGCGATGGCTAAGGCTCTGGTCATCGATCCGGCTTTCAGTTGGAACGGTGACCGGCCCCTGCGCACTCCGTGGGATCAAACCGTGATTTACGAGTGCCACGTCAAGGGAATGACTATGCTGCACCCCGGGGTGCCGGAGGAGCTCCGGGGCACCTACCTCGGCCTCGCCAGCGATCCCGTCATCGATCACCTGAAGAGTCTCGGCGTGACCGCCGTAGAGCTCCTGCCGGTGCACCACATGGTCTCCGAACGGCGCCTTGCCGGGTTGGGGCTGACCAACTACTGGGGCTACAGCTCCATCGGGTTCTTCGCACCGGATGCACGCTTTGCCAGCCACGCGGGACCGGCCGGCCGACAGGTGACGGAGTTCAAGGCGATGGTGCAGCGGTTTCACGCCGCCGGCCTGGAGGTCATTCTGGATGTGGTCTACAACCACACCGCCGAGGGGAACCAGCTGGGGCCCACCCTGTCGTTTCGCGGGCTCGACAACGCCCTGTACTATCGGCCTCACCCGGAAGGACCCCGGTTCTACGCCGACTTCACCGGCTGCGGAAACACGGTGGATCTGCGGCATCCGCGGGTGAGGCAGCTGGTCATGGACAGCCTCCGGTACTGGGTCACGGAGATGCACGTCGATGGCTTCCGTTTCGACATTGCGCCCGTGCTGGCCCGGGAGGACTGCGGGGTAAACATGGCGGGCGAGTTCATGAACGAGGTTCGGCGCGACCCGGTCGTGGCTCAGGCAAAGCTCATCGCCGAACCTTGGGACCTGGGCCCGGACGGCTATCAGACGGGACGGTTCCCCCTGGGATGGAGCGAGTGGAACGACAAGTATCGGAACACCGTGCGGCAATTCTGGCGGGGCGACTCGGGGCAGGTGGGGAATGTCGCCTCGCGGCTCTCCGGGAGCAGCGACCTGTACGAAGCTGGCGGGCGCCCTCCTCAGGCCAGCGTGAACTTCGTCACCTGTCACGACGGGTTCACGCTACAGGATCTGGTCAGTTATGAGACCAAGCACAACCTCGCGAACGGGGAGGATAACCGGGACGGAACCGACTACAACCTGAGCCGGAACTGGGGTATCGAGGGCCCCGCCGAGTCTCCCCGCGTCCTCCACGTGCGAGAGCGGACGAAGCGGAACTTCCTCGCGACGCTGGCCTTCTCCCAGGGAGTACCGATGCTCTCCCACGGGGACGAGTTGGGGCGCACTCAGTCCGGCAACAACAACGCCTACTGCCACGATGGTCCGCTGACCTGGGTGGACTGGCGGCTGACGCGGGAGCAGCAGGATCTCCTCGAGTTCACCCGACGGGTCTTTGCCATCCGGGCGGCGACTCCGCTACTGCGGCGAAGCAGCTTCTTCCGCCGTCAGCCGGAGGGTCCGGAGCAGCTCAAGGATCTCACCTGGCTTCGACCCGATGGAAAGGAAATGACGGTCGCGGAGTGGACCGATCCAGCCAACCACGTACTGGGCATGCTCATTCACAGCGATGGTACCCAGGCGGGGGATGTGCTGCTGCTGCTGAACTCGAGCGGGCGCTCCAAGAGCTTCACCTTGCCGAGACTCGGGCATCCAGGGATTTGGACCGAGGTGGTTAATACCTCCCACTCCGCCCACCGCCGGGTATCCGAAGGGATCGTGACCCTGGGGGCTCGCACGTTGATCCTGTTGAGATACGAGCGGGAGTGACTCGCTCGCTACCCGTCCAACCGCTCGCCCTGCAACGCCCGTTGAACCTGTTCCGGAAAGCCGCGGACGTCGATCGGTTTGGTGATGTACCCGTCGAAGCCTGCCTGGAGTGCGCGCTCGCGATCGCCGGTCATGGCATGGGCAGTCAGCGCAACCACCCGCACCGTTCCGTACGGCGAGCTCCGGATCTCCCGGAGTAGTGCGAAGCCGTCCTTGCCCGGCAGCTGGATGTCCATCAGGACCAGATCGGGGTTTCCGCCCTCGATGGCGCCGAGAAGTCCCTCGCCGCCGGTCAGGCCGGTCACCTCGTGACCCTTGAGGGTCAGGAGCGTCCGGAACAGTTTCATGTTGTCCGGACTGTCTTCCACGATGAGAATCTTGGCCACGCGCGCGGGTTCCGTTGAGAATCAGGTCACATATCAGTACAATCTTGGCTGTCCTCCGGCAACAACGACACGGTCGTACCCGCTTCCCCCGGCCATCGGATGCGTTTCTCAGACTCTCGTCCTAGCGGCACGTGCGCCCGTCTTCGCTGGCAGTGATCGGCCTGGGAGCGATCGGGGGATCGCTCGCCTGGCAGGCCCGCCTGGCCGGGGTTGCCCGAGTCACCGGATACTCGCCGGAGCCGTCCGAGGGGGTGCGTGCCCTCAAGGCCGCGGCGATTACGGAGCTGGCCGACACGCCCACTCGCGCAATCCGGGGCGCCGAGCTGGTGGTGCTCGCGGTGCCGCCACGTCCCACGCTGGACTTGATCGCGGGGCTGGCCTCCGTCCTCGAGGCCGGCACCCTCCTCACCGACGTATGCAGCGTGAAGGCGCCCGTCGTCAAGCAGGCCGTAGCCTCCGGGCTAGGCGACCGGTTTGCCGGCGGCCACCCCCTCGCCGGCACCCACGAGACCGGCTTCGGCTCCGCCCGTCCCGATCGTTTCCGCGGGTGCGTGGTCTACATCTGTGAGAGCGGAACGTCGGCTGGACATCGAGCGGCCGACACCGTCGCCAGCTTCTGGGAGCGCACCTTGGAAGCCGCACCGGTACGGATAGACGCCGAGGCGCATGACCGGCAGCTGGCCTGGACCAGTCATCTGCCCCAAGCCATCGCCTATGCCCTGGCCAAGAGTCTGGCGGACCGGGGACTCAGCGCGGTCTCGTTCGGCAGTGGGGCAAAGGACACGACTCGGCTCGCCGCCAGCAATCCCGAAATGTGGGTCGACATCCTGCTCTACAATCAGGCTGCGGTGAGCGAAGCTCTGGAACAAACCGAGGGCGAGATCACGGAGCTGCGGCGACTGCTGGCGAGCCGGGACGTGGCCGGGCTCCGCCGGTTTCTCGAAGCGGCAAAGGTCTTCCGCGAGGGGATCGAACGGTGAGGGTCGCCGGCACGGTCCGGGTCCCCGGCGACAAGAGCATCACCCACCGGGTGCTGCTGCTCGCGGCTCTGGCGCGGGGGACCAGCCGGGTCGGCGGCGCGCTGACCTCACTGGATGCGCGCTCTACCGCGCGGGTCTTGCGGCAGCTCGGCGCCGGGCTTTCGCCGCTCCGGATGGGGGCAACCATGACGGTGCAGGGGAGGGGACGCTTTCGCCGTCCCATCGAGTCGCTGAACTGCGGAAACTCGGGCACCACCACTCGGCTGCTGCTGGGTCTCCTCTCCGCTCACCAGTTCTCCACCACGCTCACCGGTGACAGTTCGCTTCGACGCCGGCCGATGCGCCGGGTCACCAGTCCTCTCTCCGAGATGGGAGCGCGGTTCATCGAACGGAATGGAGACGGCCTCCCCCTCACGGTCGAAGGTGCCCGGCTCAAGCCGCTGACCTACGACATGCCGGTCTCCAGCGCGCAGATCAAGAGCGCGCTCCTGTTTGCCGGCGTTGCCGGGGAAGTGGAAGTGGCGCTGCGCGAGCCACAGGGCCGCTCCCGCGACCACACCGAGCGGCTGCTCCGTGCTTTCGGGTACGGAGTCCGGGAGAGCGAGGGCTGGATCCACTTCTCGCCGAGCGGCCGGGTCGAGCCGTTTGAGATCGAAGTGCCGGGCGACCCGTCCTCCGCCGCTTTTCTGGTAGGCGCGGCGGTCCTGGCCGAGGCCGGCGAGCTGCGGATCTCCGGCGTGGGGGTCAATCCCACCCGGATCGGCTTCCTCGAGGTATTGCGCCGGATGGGCGCTGAGGTTCGGATCGAGAGCCGCGCCGCCCAGTTCGGCGAGCCGGTGGGAGACCTGGTGGTCAAACCGGGAGGGCTGCGCGGCACTGAGGTGGCCGCGCACGAGATCCCCGGGCTCATCGATGAGATCCCCATTCTGGCCGTGCTCGCCTCCCGGGCGGAAGGCCGCACCACCTTCAGAGAGGTGGGAGAGCTCCGGGTAAAGGAAAGTGACCGGCTCGGGCTCATGGCCGAAAATCTCCGCGCCGTGGGAGCCCGCGCCGAGGTGATAGGAGAGGATCTGGTGGTGGAGGGGAGCGATACTGTACCCGACGGCAGGGTACGAACCGCGGCGGATCATCGGCTTGCCATGGCCTTTGCTGTGCTGGGCACCTTGCCCAAGGCCCGGGTCCGAATCGACAACCTGGCGTCCGCGGCGGTCAGTTTTCCGAACTTTCCCCAGACGCTCCGGAGAATCGGGAAGAGGGCTCGGAGATGAACGGCGGCGTGATCGCGATCGACGGGCCATCCGCCTCGGGCAAGTCCAGCACCGCGCGGGCGGTGGCGGAGGCTCTCGGGTTCGCGCATCTCGACTCGGGCTCTCTGTACCGCGGGGTCACCCTGGTGACGCTCAGGGAATGGGCCCGGCGGGGTTGTCAGGGCAGTGATCCGGTTCGTGACCTCGCACCGGAGACCATCCTGCGAGCAGCCGAGGATCGCGGTCTCATGTTGCAGTCAGATGGCGCCGGCTTTGCCGCTTACCTGGAGGGCGAGCCGGTGGAGGACGCCCTCCGCAGCGTCGAGGTGACGGCGCATGTGTCCGCCATCGCGGCCATCCCCGTGGTCCGGGAGTGGGTCAACACCCGGCTTCGCGCGATGGTACGCGCCGGCCAGAACGTGGTGGTAGATGGAAGGGACATCGGCACCGTGGTCTTCCCCGATGCCGATCTGAAGATCTTTCTCACTGCTTCCCCCGAGGCCCGGGCCGGCCGTCGGATCAGCCAGCGGGGCGCCGCCATCCAGCGGGATCACCTCGATGCCGAGACCGCGGCGCTGGCCGCGCGCGACCACGCCGATTCCACCCGCGCGGTAGCACCTCTGCTCCCGGCCGCCGACGCCGTCCACCTGGATACCACGGCCATGGGCTTCGCCGAACAGGTGCGGTTCATCGTGGACCGGGCTCGGCCGATCTTCTCCCGCCGGTGACCTGACCGCTTTTCTCAACAGTCAACCGATTGATAGGCCTTGCGTTGTGGGGCCTCGCGCCTTATCCTCATTGGCTCTCGACCTCGGCGCATCCGCCGGGGGCGCGGCTCCACTCTTACCCGTGGCCTCAGGGGCACGGCTTTTTAAAGGACGGCACAGCTTCGCATGCTCGATCAACTCCATCCTACCAGCGACCAGTTCATCTCTCCCACCGGCCTGCGCGTTCGCCAGGATCTATACGACGAGGACTACAGCGACGAGGACTACGAGCAGATGCTCTCGATGTACGAGGGCACCATGTCGCAGATCGTCGAGGGCGAGATCGTCAAATCCAAGGTCCTCCGAGTCACCGACAACGCGGTCATCCTCGACGTCGGGTTCAAATCCGAGGGCTCGGTTCCGCTGGATGAGTTCAAGGATCCCCATTCCCTGAAAGAGGGCGATGAGGTCGAAGTCTTTCTCGAGCATCTGGAGGACCAGGAAGGCGCCGTCGTTTTATCGAAGAAGAAGGCCGACTTCATGCGGGTCTGGGAAAAGATCCGCGTGGCCCACGAGAGCGATCAGCCGGTCGAGGGCACCCTGGTCAAGAAGATCAAGGGTGGCGTGGTGGTGAACCTGATGGGGGTGGACGCCTTCCTCCCCGGCAGCCAGATCGCTCTCCGCCGGGTGCCCAACATCGACGAGCTGCTGGGCCAGACCTACGAGTTCAAGATCATCAAGCTCAACAAGCGGCGGCGGAACATCGTGGTCAGCCGCCGGGTAATCCTGGAAAACGAGCGGGCCCACAAGCGCGAGCACCTGATGAAGGAGCTGGCGGTTGGCCAGGTCCGGAAGGGCGTAGTCAAGAACATTACCGACTTCGGCGCGTTCATCGATCTGGGCGGCGTGGACGGCCTGCTGCATATCACCGACATGTCCTACGGCAGGGTTTCCCACCCCACCGAGATGGTAGCGATCGGCAAGGAAGTCGAGGTCAAGATCCTCGACATCGACTGGCAGCGCGAGCGCATCAGCCTGGGCATGAAGCAACTGCAGTCGTATCCCTGGCAGAATGTGGCCGCCAAGTACCCGGTCGGCACCCGGGTACAAGGCAAGGTGGTTTCGATCACCAACTACGGCGCCTTCGTGGAGATCGAGCCCGGCATCGAAGGACTGGTTCACATCTCGGAGATGAGCTGGACCCGCAACGTGCGCCATCCCTCCAAGATCGTGAGCATTGGGGAAACCATCGAAGCGGTGGTGCTGAAGGTGGACGAGGCCGAGGAGAAGATCTCCCTGGGCATGAAGCAGACCGAACAGGATCCCTGGATGGTGCTTCCGCTCAAGTACCCGGTGGGCACCCGCATCAATGGCAAGGTGCGGAACCTGACCAGCTTCGGCGCCTTTGTGGAGATCGAGCCCGGCATCGACGGACTGATCCATATCTCCGACATGTCGTGGACCAAGCGGGTCCAGCATCCTTCTGAGGTAGTCAAGAAGGGCGACGCGGTGGACGTGGTGATCCTCAACATCGACGCCGAGAACAAGCGGATCTCACTGGGCCTCAAACAGGCCGAGGAAGATCCCTGGCTCAAGATCGGCGAGACCTATCCCATCGGCATGGAGCTGCGGGGCCGGTCGGTGCGGTTGATGGACAAGGGTGTGGTTGTGGATCTGGGCAACGACATCGAAGGCTTCGTGCCGATGTCGCAGTTGGGCGTGCCCGACATCGAGAACCCCGGCGAGGCGGTCAAGGAAGGTCAAGTGCTCGACCTCAAGGTACTCGAGGTGGATCCGATCCATCACCGGATTGTGTTGGCCGTCATCGGGTATCCCGATGAGCCGATCATTCCGCCAGTGAAGCCGGCGTTCGAGGAGACGACGGCGACCGAATAGAAGGCGGCGAGGACGGAGAAGACCGAGAGGGCGGAGAGGATCGAGCGATCCCTTCGCCTTTTTCTTTCACCGCTCCGCCTTCTCCGTCCTCTCCGTCTTCTATATCTTCCCCGCGATGCCCGAGCCCCGAAAGCTCCTTGACGTTCTTCATCACCGCCAAACCCTCGCCGAGCAGGGTGGGGGACCGGAGCGCGTCGCGCAGCAGCACAAGAAAGGCAAGCTTACCGCCCGCGAACGGCTCGATCTGCTGCTCGACGAGGGGAGCTTCATCGAGCTCGACCGTTTCGTCACCCACCGCTCCACCGACTTCGGCCTGGATCAGCAGATATTCCCCGGCGACGGGGTGGTCACCGGCTCGGGCCGGATCGACGGCCGTTTGGTCTACGTCTTTTCCCAGGACTTCACCGTGTTCGGTGGCTCGCTCTCCGAAGCCCATGCGGAGAAGATCTGCAAGATCATGGATCTGGCCCTCAAGACTGGGGCGCCGGTCATCGGGCTCAACGACTCGGGGGGTGCCCGGATCCAGGAGGGGGTGGCCTCACTTGGCGGATACGCCGACATCTTCCTCCGGAATACTCTCGCGTCCGGAGTGATTCCTCAGATATCGGCCGTGCTGGGACCCTGCGCCGGCGGGGCGGTGTACAGCCCGGCTATCACCGATTTCATCTTCATGGTGCGTGGGGTGAGCTACATGTTCGTGACCGGCCCCAGCGTGGTGAAGACCGTCACCCATGAAGAGGTCAGCTTTGACGATTTGGGCGGGGCTGATACCCACGGCGAGACGTCGGGAGTCGCCCACTTCGTTCACGACTCGGAGCCCGAGTGCATCCAGGCCGTACGCGAGCTGATCGGATTCCTTCCGCTCAATAACCTGGACGAGCCACCTCATCGCCCCACCGGTGATCCGGTCGAACGGCGGGACGAGGCGCTGCTGGAGCTGATCCCGGATAGCGCGAACAAGCCTTACGACATCCACGGCGTCATCGGCCGAGTGGTGGACGACGAGGTGTTCCTGGAAGTGCAGCGGGGTCACGCGGACAACATCGTGGTCGGCTTCGGGCGGTTGGGCGGCAGTCCGGTGGGCATTGTGGCCAATCAGCCCGCGGTGCTGGCCGGCGTGCTCGACATCAACGCGTCGATCAAGGCGGCCCGGTTCATCCGTTTCTGCGATTGCTTCAATCTGCCGATCGTGACCTTCGTGGATGTGCCGGGATTCCTGCCCGGCGTAACTCAGGAGCACGGCGGGATCATCAAACACGGGGCCAAACTGCTCTATGCCTACTGCGAGGCCACCGTCCCCAAACTCACCGTGATCACCCGGAAGGCGTACGGCGGCGCCTACGACGTCATGAGCTCGAAGCACATCCGCGGAGACGTGAACCTGGCGTGGCCTTCAGCCGAGATCGCCGTCATGGGACCGAAGGGCGCAGTCGAGATCCTTTTCAAGGATGAGATCGCCAAGGCGAAAGACCCGGCTGTCGCGACCGAGCGACTGATCGAGGAGTATACCGAGAAGTTTGCCCATCCCTACGCGGCCGCCGCTCGGGGCTATATCGACGATGTGATCGACCCCCGGGACACCCGCCCCCGTCTGATCGAGGCGCTTCGGATGCTCAAGGGCAAGCGGGACCGGAACCCGCCCAAGAAGCACGGGAACATTCCGCTGTGAGCCGGCTCGTGTCATCCCGGCCGCTGGCGGCGTCCCCTACTAGCCAAGTTGTGACCCCCGAGGCATTTTTGGCACACATGTGTCACCGCAGTTCTAAGCCGATTCCATCCCCTTCGGCGCAATCGCTATGGCGCCGGGGATTGGCTGTGCTCACTGCCATGGCGGCGGTCGGGGCGGCGAGCCTGAGCGCCCAGGCGGCCATCGATCCGAACGTGGCGCCCCGGGCCGCCGCACTGGAGCGGTCGGGCGAGCGGCAGATGGCGATCGATATGCTCGGCCGCTATCTCGCCATGGCTCCGGACGACGGCCGTGCCTGGTTCCAGCTCGGCCGGTTCTACCTTCTCGACGCGCGTGACTGGCACCTCCAAGGCCATCGGGGCGATCCTGATGGCCTTCTCTATTTGGATTTCGCCGCCACCGCGTTCGATCAGGCGGTGCGGCTTTCGGTGGATTCCGGGGTGGTGTATCGCGGCCTCGCCGAGCTGGAGCGGTCGGTCGTGTTCGTGGAAGACTCAGGGTGGAGTATCGGGGGACCCGCCCGGATGCGTCCCAATACTCCGGAGATGCCCGGGTTCATTCTGGAGCTCGGCGCCAATCTGCTGAGCTCCTGTCCGGCGGGTGGCGTGCTCTTGCTGGGCAGCGATCTCGAGGCGCTCTCGGTGTGGTATGACAACCTCGATCTCCGGACCCGGGAGATCCTCCCCATCCGCCCCGATCGCTACGCCACCGATTCCATCTACCGCCGCCGGATGGCGGAAGCCATGGGCATCGATCCAACGCTCCCGATCCGGAGTGCGCTGGAAGACGTTGCCGGCCGCCGCCCCCTTTGCCTCACTCCGACCGCCGATAGCGCGGCGGCCCCCCCGCTCACCTGGAACCCGTTCCGCCTTACCCGAGTCAGCCGGTCGATCGAGCCCGGCCCCGAGGCCCTCTCGGTGACCGAGCTGCTCCAGGCGTCCCGCCAGGGGGGATCGGTCTGGATCCGCGATGTTCGCGGCATCTATGACAGTGCCGCGCGCTTAAATTCGCTTCTCTGTAGCAGCTTCCTCCCGGCATTCGGAGACGCGCCCCCGCCGGCATGCCGGCCGTAAAACGCGTCCTCATCGCCAATCGCGGCGAAATTGCTCTCCGAATCATCCGTGCATGCCATGAAGAGGGTCTCGAGGCCATCGCGGTGTACTCCGCGGCCGACCGGGGAGCCGCTCATGTGCGGGCGGCGGATCGGGCCATCGCGATCGGGCCCGCTGCCCCATCGCAGAGTTATCTCTCGATCGAGCGGCTGATCTCGGCCGCCCGGGAATCCGGAGCCGATGCCGTCCACCCGGGGTACGGATTTCTCGCCGAACGGGCGGCGTTCGCGGAGGCGGTAGAGAGCGCGGGGCTCATCTTCGTCGGCCCTCCGGCAGCCGCCATCCGGGCCATGGGGGACAAGACCGAAGCCAGACGCCGGATGCAGGCCGCGGGCGTGCCGATCGTGCCGGGCGCCGGTGGACCCATCAAGGACCTAGAGACCGCGCTCGCCGCCGCGGAGGGACTCGGCTTTCCCGTCATGGTAAAGGCGGCGGCTGGTGGGGGCGGTAAGGGGATGCGCCTGGTCCGGGAGCCGGCCGCGCTCGCTGCGGCCCTGGACACCGCTCGCTCGGAGGCACTCAAGTCCTTCGGTGATGCCAGTGTCTACTTGGAGAAGTTCATCGAACGACCCCGCCATATCGAGATCCAGGTATTGGCCGACGCAGAGCGCACCATCCATCTGTGCGAGCGGGAGTGCTCCGTCCAGCGACGGCATCAAAAGTTGGTCGAAGAGGCACCCTCGACTGCGGTCTCACCCGAATTACGTGCGCGCATGGGAGAGGCTGCGGTCTCCGCTGCGCGGGCAGTCGGCTATCGCAGCGCGGGGACCTGCGAGTTTCTGGTGACGGCGGACGGGTTCTTCTATTTCCTGGAGATGAACACCCGCATTCAGGTCGAGCACCCGGTGACGGAGCTGGTTTACGGGATCGATCTGGTCAGGGAGCAGCTCAGAATTGCCGGTGGGCTGCCCATGCGGATCCAACCCGGAGCCCTTCAACCGCGCGGCTGGGCCATCGAATGCCGCATTACCAGTGAAGACCCCGCGAATGGCTTCCTCCCGTCTACCGGCCGTATCGAATATCTCCGCGCTCCGGCCGGACCAGGCATGCGTTGGGACAGCGGGATCGAGATCGGCGATGAAGTCACGCTGCACTATGACTCACTGCTCGCCAAACTGATCGCGTGGGCGCCGGACCGGGCGCAGGCGCTTGGACGGATGAAGCAGGGGCTGGACGAGCTGGTGATCGTCGGAGTGGCCACCAATCAGGCCTTCCACCGGCGGTTGATGGCGGACCCGTCCTTCCGGGAGGGAGACATCGACATCCAGTTTCTGGAGCGCCGAACCGACCTCTTGAACGTGGCTACCGCGCCGGAGCGGATCCGTGACATCGCCGTCGCCGCCGCACTGGCGGAGGACGAGGCTCGCCAAAGCCGGCGTCCGCCCATCATTGCCGATGGGGCACCTGGGGGTGAATGGGCCAGGCAGGCGCGGAGCGAAGGCCTCAGGTGACGCCGGTGCGCATCCTTCGCCTCGCAGCGGGCGGGGATGGCGTGGGTAAGCTGCCCGATGGCAGAACCGTGTTCGTGCCCCGGACCGCGCCCGGTGACCTGGTCGAGGTAACCGGGCTCCGGGAACACAAGCGCTATGCCCGGGCTCGACTCGCCCGGGTGGTCGAGCCGTCGCCGCATCGGGTGGAACCCCGGTGTCCCCATTACGTGCAGGACGAATGCGGCGGCTGCCAGCTGCAACACGTGGATAGCGAGACTCAGCTGGCCAGCCGGCGCTCGTTTGTGGGGGACGCGCTCCGGCGGATCGCCAAGCGCGACGCTCCCGGCCCGCCCATCGTTCCGGCTGAGAAGACGTTTGACTACCGCACCAAGCTCACGCTCCACGTCCGGGAGGGCGGCCGCCGAATCGGCCTGTACCGTTACGATCGGCCCGATCAGATCTTCGATCTGAAGTGGTGCCACATCACCGTACCCGAGCTGATGGAGCTATGGCAGATGGTCCGAAAGCTCCGGACGCTGCTGCCGCCCCAGCTGGAGCAGGTTGTACTCCGGCTGGATCGCGGTGGGGGCAGGCATCTGTTGGTTCGCGTCGGGCCAGGAGAAGTCTGGTCCGGGGCGGACCACCTCTATCGTGAGTTGGGTCGCAACGGCACCCCAGCCACCATATGGTGGCAGCCCGAAGGCGGGGCTCCTCGTGCCATGGCCGGCTCGGGCGAGGCGTTTCCCGCCACCGTGTTCGAGCAGGTGCATCCTGAGATGGGTGACCGGGTGCGGCAGTTCGCGGTCGAACAGCTCGGTGAGGTGTCCGGCCGGAAAGTGTGGGATCTCTATGCCGGAATCGGTGAGACCACGGCTCTCCTCACGGCCCGGGGAGCGATCGTTGAGAGCGTGGAGCTGGATCGTCGCGCCGTCGCCGAGGCCGAGGCGAGAGGACCGGCCGCTCGGCGGCTCGCGGGGCGAGTGGAAGACCTGCTGCGCAAGCTGGGACGGCCCGATCTGGTGATCGTCAATCCGCCGAGAACCGGGATGGATGAGCGGGTGGCTTCCGAGCTGGATCGCGTCCGGCCCGACCGTCTGGTCTACATCTCCTGTGATCCTGCTACCCTGGCCCGAGATCTCCTGCGACTGGAGCACTTCGAGCTGGTGGGCGTGCAAGCGTTCGACTTGTTTCCGCAGACGACGCACGTGGAAACCGTCGCCGTGCTGGAGCCGGCATGAAGTACGTCGTGCTGATCGATGGCCAGGCGATCGAGGTCGAGGTGGATGGCGAGAACGTCACCATTGCCGGCGACACTCAGAACGCCACCCTGAACTTCATTCCCGGCACTCCACTCCGCCAACTGCTGCTGGATGGTCGGCCCCTGACCCTGTCGGTCGAGCCGCTCGGCCGCGGCCGGTGGGCGCTCGCGCCCGGAGGCGAGCGTTTGGAGGTGGAGGTACTCGACGAGCGCAGCCGGCACATCCGCAGCCTGACCGGTGGCGGCGATCAACGCCGCGCCGCCGAGGTTCTCAAGGCTCCCATGCCGGGGTTGGTCGTTCGAGTGCAGGCCCGGGAGGGTGATGCGGTGACCGCTGGAGCGGGGCTCATCGTGCTGGAGGCGATGAAGATGGAGAACGAGCTCAAGGCGGCGGCCCCTGGGGTGGTCAAATCGGTACGAGTGGCGCCGGGGGAAGCGGTGGAGAAGGGGCAGGTGCTGGTGGAGTTCGAGGATAGAAACACTTGACCCAAACCTTGACCACCTGCTATCTTGTGAGTCTGTTTCGGTTTGGCCCAGTTCAAAGCCTACGGCAGCGGAGTAGATGAAAACATTCACCGCCACACCGGCGGACATCAGCCACGACTGGCACCTGGTCGATGCGGAAGATGTTCCTCTCGGACGGCTCGCCAGCCGGGTGGCTCAGCTCATTCGCGGCAAGCACAAGCCGACCTACACGCCCCACATGGACGGGGGCGATTTCGTGGTGGTCATCAACGCCTCCAAGGTGAAGCTGACCGGCCGGAAAGAAACCAATAAGGTCTACTTCCGGCACACCGGGTATATGGGCCACGAGCGCTTCACCGCGGCGCGCGATCTGCTGGCCAAGCACCCAGACCGCGTCATCGAGAAGGCCGTGTTCGGCATGCTGCCGAAGACGTCGCTGGCCAAGCAGAAGCTTCGGGGCAAGCTCAAGGTGTACGCCGGCCCGGAGCACCCGCATGCCGCCCAGCAGCCCAAACCGTTCTCCGTTACCAAAACGAAGGCGAGCGCATGACAGCAGCACCCCAGTTCCGGTGGCAGGCGGTCGGCCGGCGCAAGACCAGCGTGGCCCGCGTCTATCTCACGCCGGGCACCGGCAAGTGGGACATCAACGGGCGCACGCTCGGCGACTATTTCCCGAGACCGTCGTTGGTGCAGCACATCCAGCAGTCCTTTACCGCGACGGATACGTTGGGCGCGTTCGATGTGAAGGCCCACGTGAACGGTGGCGGCCAGGCTGGTCAGGCCGGCGCGCTGCGGCACGCCATCGCCCGGGCACTGGTGGAAGCCGATAGCCAGCACCGGACCAAGCTCCGGGCCGCGGGTCTGATGACTCGGGATCCTCGGGCGGTCGAGCGGAAGAAGCCCGGTCGTCCTGGCGCGCGGAAGCGGTTCCAGTTCAGCAAGCGGTAATCCCGGGTGGACGGATGGACGGGCGGACGAAACTGACCGCCTGTCCGACCGACCGCCTGACTTCGCACATCGCGGGATCCGTCTGTGGGTGCCCCTGCGGGGGTCGCAGCCGGAGATGAACGCGGTGGACGCCTAACCCCAAATCGGACAGGAAGTCAGTCACAGCATGGCACAGCCCCAACTGCAGGACCTGCTCGAAGCCGGTGTGCACTTCGGTCACCAGACCCGCCGGTGGAATCCGAAGATGCGGCGCTTCATTTTCGCCGAGCGCTCGGGCATCTACATCATCGATCTGCAGAAGACCCTGCGTCAGATCAACAAAGCCCAGGAGCTCTTGAAGAATGTGGTGCTCAAGGGCGAGGGGGTCCTCTTCGTCTGCACCAAGAAGCAGCTCAAGGCCATCGTCCAGGCCGAGGCCCAGACCTGCAACGCGTTCTATGTCACCGAGCGCTGGCTGGGTGGCATGCTGACGAACTTCCAGACCCTGAAGAAGCAGATCCGCCGCCTGCGCGAGTTGGAGCAGGGAGCCGCCGAGGGCGATTTCGAGAACTACACGAAGAAGGAAAAGCTGCTCTTCGAGCGGGAGCGGGTGAAGCTGAGCCGGAACCTGGAAGGCATCAAGGGCATGAGCCGGCTGCCCGGCGCCCTCTTCGTCGTCGATGCCAAGAAGGAGAAGATCGCGGTCGCCGAGGCCAACAAGCTGGGTATCCCGGTGGTGGCCATCGTCGACACCAACGCCGATCCCGATGTCATCACGGTGCCGGTGCCGGGCAACGACGACGCCATCCGTTCGGTCTCCCTGATCACGGCCGCGTTGTCCGATGTGATCAAGGAGGCCCGCGCGCAGATGCCAATACGCGAAGTCACCGAGGATCTCGAGGCCGAGACCTACAGCACCGACGCCGGCAGTGAGGGCGATGCGGATGCAGACCGGAAGCGGCGCCGGCCCCGTCGCAAGCGGCGGCCCAAGCCCGAAGCCATCGCTGCGCGCCTCAAGACCGACGCCGACGCCGAGGCAGTTCCCGAGGCGGCGGCCCCGAGCGCGGCGAGCGACGCCGGCGCGTAACCCGCCGCTGCCCGCTGGCGTTCTCCGCCGCTCCAGGCCTGTGCGTGCCGGGAGCGGCGGCTTTACTATTCACCCCTGAGTCGACCTGGTTTGGAGATTATGGCAAGCACGACGGTATCGCCCAAGAATGTGAGTGATCTGAGAGCCCGCACCGGCGCGGGGATGATGGACTGCAAACGCGCCCTGGAGGAGTCGGGCGGCGACTTGGATAAAGCCTCGGAGATCCTCCGAAAGAAGGGGATCGCCAAGGCGGAAAAGCGCGCGGGCAAGGTGGCCTCGCAGGGAGTGGTGGTGAGCTACCTGCACCACAACAACCAGGTGGGATCCCTGGTGGAGCTCAATTGCGAGACCGACTTTGTGGCTCGCACGGAAGACTTTCAACAGCTGGCCCGTGACATCGCGCTCCACGTGGCCTCCGCCGATCCGATCGCGGTGAACCCGGAGGACGTACCGGCCGAGCTGTTGGAACGGGAGCGCCGGATCGCCGAGGAGCAGGTGGCGCAGGAGGGCAAGCCGGAGAACATCCGGGGCAAGATCGTGGACGGGAAGCTCAGGAAGTTCGTGGCTGAGCGCACCCTGACGGAGCAGCCCTTCGTGCGCGACGACAAGAAGACCGTGGGTCAGCTCATCAAGGAGGCATCAGGCAAGCTGGGCGAGGTAATCTCGGTGCGTCGCTTCGCCCGGTTTAAAATCGGAGAAGCTTGATGGCCCTCGCCTACACCCGCGCCCTGCTCAAGATTTCGGGCGAGGCGCTGGGGGGCGATAAGGGCTTCGGCCTCGACTTTCATACCGTCGAGGCCTTCGCCGAAGAAGTGAAAGCGGTCCACGCGCTGGGCGTGCACCTTGCCCTGGTCGTGGGAGGCGGCAACATCATCCGCGGCACCGCCGCCAGCCGGGAGGGACTCGACCGGGTCTCCGCCGACTATATGGGGATGCTGGCCACGGTCATCAACGCTCTTGCGCTACAGGATGTGCTGGAGAAAATAGGAGTCAATACCCGGGTGATGACCGCCATCCGGATGGAGTCGGTGGCCGAGCCCTACATCCGGCGGCGGGCCATCCGCCACCTGGAAAAGGGCCGGCTCATCATCTTTGCCGCCGGCACCGGCAATCCCTTCTTTTCGACCGACACGGCCGGGGTGCTGCGGGCTCTCGAGATCGAGGCCCAGGTGATTCTCAAGGCCACCAATGTCGACGGGATTTACACCAGCGATCCCCGCACGGACCCCAAGGCCACCCTGATCCGCGACCTCACCTACCAAGAGGCGATCGTCAAGAACTACGCGGTGATGGATGCCAACGCCTTCGGTCTCTGCAAGGCCAACCAGCTACCCATCGTGGTGTTCAACATCAACCAAGCCGGCGCCATCCGGCGAGTCCTGGAAGGCGACCCGGATGTGGGGACCATCGTCCGATGAGCACCATCCCCGAACTGACCAGGCACGGCCGGGATCTGATGCACAAGGCGGTCGAGAGCACCAAGCGGGAATTCACCTCCATCCGCAGCGGCAAGGCGAGCACGTCTCTGCTCGACATCGTTCGAGTGGAAGCCTATGGCAGCTCGGTTCCGCTCAACCAGGTGGCGATGGTGGCGGCTCCCGAGCCTCGACTGCTCACGGTCCAGCCCTTCGACAAGTCCCTCGCCCACGCCATCGAGAAGGCCATCCGGGAGTCTGATCTGGGGCTGAACCCGGCGACCCAGGGCAACCTCATCCGGGTACCGCTACCGGCGCTCTCCGAGGAACGGCGTAGAGACCTGGTCAAGGTGGTCCACAAGCTGGGCGAGGAAGGCCGGATTGCGGTGCGCCATGCCCGGACCGAGACCCTCTCGAAGGTGAAGAAGCTGGAAAAGATATCGGAGGACGACAAGCGTCACGCCGAGAAAGAGATTCAGAAGATCACCGACGACCACATCAAGCAGATCGACGGGCTCATCCACGCGAAAGAAGCGGAAATCATGGAAGTCTGAGCGGATGAGCACTGATCTGCTTCAGCGACTTCGGATGCACGGCGCCGTCCCGGGCCACATCGCCATCATCATGGACGGAAATGGGCGCTGGGCCAAGGGCCGCTCCCTCCCCCGGCCACTCGGCCATCACGCGGGCATGAAAGCGGTGCGCGAAGTCGTTGAAGGATGTCTCCAGGCCGGGGTCGGCGTGCTCACCCTCTTTGCATTCAGCCAGGAAAACTGGAAGCGGCCGGCCGGAGAGATCGAGGCGCTCATGAAGCTGCTCGAGGAGTACATCGCCCGGGAGGCAGCCGAGCTGCGGGCGCAGGGGGTCTCCGTGCGCATCCTCGGTCATCTCGATCGGTTGGGCGACGGTGCCCGGCGCGCGGTCGAGCGGATCATGACGGACACGGCCGGCGGCGACGCCCTGGCGCTCAACCTGTGCATCTCCTATAGCGCTCGAGCGGAGATTGCCCGCGCGGCACGGATGCTGGCCGAAGCGGTAGCCGCGGGTCGGCTGGATCCCTCGGATATCGACGAAGCCGCCGTCGGGAAGATGCTCTATACCGCGGAATGGCCCGATCCCGATCTGCTGATCCGAACTTCGGGAGAGATGCGGATCTCCAATTTTTTGTTGTGGCAGCTCGCCTACGCCGAGCTCTACGTCACCCCCGTTCTCTGGCCCGATTTTACCCGGCGCCACCTCTTCGAGGCTATCCTGGAGTTTCAGCGGCGCGAACGGCGGTTCGGCCGCGTCGAAGCCGGATGAGTATGGACGCCAATTTGATTCGGCGGGTGGGATTTGCAGTCGTTGCGATTCCCCTGGCGCTGGGCGTGGTATGGTATGGAGGCGGGCTCCTTGCCCTCCTGCTGGCGGTCGCCGGTGCGCTCGGTGCCCGAGAGCTGTTCGATTTGGCCGGCCGGCAGGGCATTCGACCGATTCGGCCACTTGGCCTGGTGACTGCGGCGGCGCTCGCTCCGCTGGTGTACGCCACGCTGGTGGCCGCCGACGTCCGGGCCTTCGTGGTGGCGGGCTGGCCTTATCTGGCCGCGCTCTGGCTCATCGTGCTGCTCACCTGGGTCCTGGCCGCGCGCTCTCCGGCGGATCGCCCGCTGTCGGCGGCGGGTGTAACCCTGCTGGCCGTGGCATATACCGCAGCGCTCCCTGCGTTTCTTTTGGCGATCCGGCACAGCCAATACCCCGAGCGCTCCTGGGCCGGCGCCTGGTTGGTGTTTTTTCCTCTGGTCGTCACCTGGGTCTGCGACACCGCCGCCATGTTTGGAGGCCGCGCCTTCGGCGGGCCGAAGCTCGCGCCTATCGTGAGTCCGGGTAAGACCCGGTCGGGCAGCTCGGCGGGACTGGTTGGCGGCCTGGTGGTTGCCCCGCTATTCGGAGCACTGATCTTTCCCCGGGTGGGCCTCCTCATACCCCTGTGGCAACTGCTGGTGATAGCGGGGGCGCTGTCAGTGGTGGGTCAGATCGGTGATCTGGCGGAGTCCTTGTTCAAACGGGAGGCGGGAGTGAAGGACTCGAGCAGCCTGATTCCCGGCCACGGCGGAGTGCTCGACCGGTTCGATTCGCTCTACTTCGTCATTCCTACGGCGGCAGCGCTCTATCGCCTGTTCGGGGTGATCTGATGAAAGCAGTTGCCCTCCTCGGCTCAACCGGATCCATCGGCCGCAGCACCCTCGACGTGTTGCGGCGGCAGCAGGAGCATTTCCGCCTGGTGGCGCTGACCGCCGGGCAGAACCGCGACGACCTGGAGCGCCAGGTGGCCGAGTGGCATCCGGCTTACGCCGGCCTGGCCGGCGCCCTCAGCGACCCGCGCTGGCCCACCGGCCCCGAGGTCCTGGTGGAGGCGGCCACCCATCCCGAGGTGGACATCGTCGTGAACGCGGTCGTCGGCGCCGCCGGGTTGGAGGCCACCCTTGCCGCTCTCCGGGCGGGCAAGCGCGTGGCACTGGCCAACAAAGAGACCCTGGTCATGGCGGGCGACCTCGTGGCTCAGGCGGCCTGCGCCGGCGGCGGCGAGATCGTTCCGATCGATTCGGAGCACAGTGCCGTCCTGCAATGCATCACCGGGCGGGACAACGGCCTGGCCCGGCTCATCCTCACGGCGTCAGGCGGACCATTTCGGGAGTGGGGTGCCGAGCGAGTCAATCACGCCACGGTCGAAGAGGCATTAAGGCATCCGACCTGGCGAATGGGCAACAAGATCACCGTCGACTGCGCTACCCTGGCGAACAAGGCTCTGGAACTGATCGAAGCCCACTATCTATTTCGTCTCCCGTACGACTCGCTGGAGGTGGTGGTGCATCCGCAAAGCGTGGTGCATGCCTTCACCGAGTTCTGGGATGGGAGTGTGTTGGCCCAGCTGGGCTTCCCCTCCATGGAGCTGCCGATTCTGTACGCCCTGACTCATCCCGAGCGGCTTCCGGATGCCGGAGTCCGCCGGTTCGATCCGGTTGCGGCTGGGCCGCTCACGTTTGAGCCGGTCCGGGCCGAGATCTTTCCGGCACTGGCCTACGGGATCGCGGCGGGCAGGGCAGGGGGTACCGCACCAACGGTGTTCAATGCGGCCAATGAGGTGGCGGTCGCCGCCTTTCTACAGGGTGCAATTCCTTTCGGCCGAATCAGCGAGACCATCGAGCAGACCCTCGATGCCCACACGCCGTGCCCGGCGAGCTCGGTGGCTGCAGTGCGGGCTGCTGATGGGTGGGCTCGGGAGAAGGCCAGACAAAGTGTGAGGCAATAGTGTTGACAACGGTAGTCGCTCTGATCGTCGTGCTTGGGGTTCTCATCTTCGTTCACGAGGCGGGGCACTTCATCGCGGCCAAGTGGGCCGGCATCTACGTGTACCGCTTCTCGCTCGGCCTGGGTTCGCCCGTTCCGTGGCTCACCTTCCGCCGCGGCGAGACCGAATACTCGATCTCCTGGTTGCCGCTCGGCGGCTACGTCAAGATGGCCAGCCGGGAAGAGGACATCAGCAGCAGCGCGCTCGAGGGGGGCGCTCCCACCGTTTCCGTGCCGCCGGACCGGGTATTCGAAGCCAAGCCGATCTGGAAGCGGATGGTCGTGATTCTGGCCGGCGTCACCATGAATGCGCTCTTCGCCTGGGCGGTGTTCGCCTTCCTGGCCTATAAGAACGGACGCCAGATCGACCCGGTGACCACAGTCGGGCGTGTGGTGGAAGAATCCGTCCCGCCCTCGGCCCAAGCGCTGAAGCAGATCCAGCCCGGCACCCGGATCCTGAGCATCAACGGTGACTCGGTGAAGTCCTGGGACGAGGTCGTCTCGGGGATCGTCAACACGCCGGACGCCGACGTGCGGATCCGTTTGGACGATGGGTCGAGGGTGGTTCTGCCGATCCATCCCGATGCGCTGGAAGATCGGATCAAGGCTGCCCAGGCCCTCCAACCTTTCCGTACGGCGATCGTGGGTGAGGTGCTGCGGGACAAGCCTGCGGGGCGTGCCGGGATTCGCCAAGGCGACACGATCGTCGCGGTGAACGGCCGCCGGGTTCGCCAGTGGTACGATCTGCTGGAGACGCTTCAGGGGAACCCGGGCCAAGACCTCACCGTAGAGGTCGCCCGAGCCGGCCAGCGAATAAGCTACAACGTGCGACCGTATCTGGATTCGATTCCCGGGCCGGGTGGCAAGCCGCGGGCGGTCGGGCGCATCGGGGTGGCCGTCGGCACCGGATTCATCTCGGAAAAGCTGAGCCTGGGCCAGGCCATCGTCGAAGGTGGCCGAGCCACGCTTCGAGCCTCCACCCAGATCGTGCGTACCGTACGGGGTCTCTTCAGCGGCCGTATCTCGGGACGGACCGTCGGCGGTCCCATCCTGATCGGCCAGCTGGCGGGCGAGAGCGCCAGGATGGGTCTCGACACCTTCCTCGGCTTCATGGCGCTGATCTCGATCAACCTCGCCATCCTCAACCTGCTGCCGGTTCCAGTGCTGGATGGGGGCCAGTTCCTGTTCCTGTTGGCCGAGGCGGTCATCCGCCGACCGTTGCCGCTGAAGCTGCGAGAGCGGCTCACGACCGTGGGGCTCGTGCTCATCGTGCTCTTGATGGGCCTTGCATTCTCCAACGACCTGCGGCGGATCTTCGGGGGCTAGGGCGCGGTCACGCTCGCGATCAGGGCCTCGAGCTCGCTCGGGGCGCGTCTGCGGCACTCCTTCTTCAAGTCTTCGATGTCCGTCGCCAGGAACTTCCCCAGGGCGCCATCGGTCGAGACCTCGAATGCGGGCAGCTCTTTCTTGGCTGCCGTATTCGAGTACAGCGCCAGGACTGCGCGCTCATCGAAGCGGTAGAAGGAATAGGTAGGGTAGCGGCTGAACAGCCAGATATCCGTCGGTCGTTGAAAGTCTCTGGCCAGGCGGGCAAAGTACCGGTAGGCGTCAACCACAAGGCTGGGAATCAGGGGCCCGTCATCGAAGTGCCGCTCCAACGAGAACATGAGCTCGTGATTTTCGAGGTCGGGCAGGAAGACTTCGAGAGTCGTGCCCCCGCGCGCCAGAAAGGCCTTGAGCGCGGCATCATGGTTCTCCCGCCAACGGCGCGAATGGATGAAGTACAGCACCATCTGGGTGGCTGAGCCGATCAGCTCGTCGAACCGTTGAAAGAACCCCGAAAAGGGGGCTACCCGGACAATGCCGGCCATCGGCTCAGGGGTGGAGGTCATGGCAGGGAGAGACGCTACCTCATCTGGAATCGGGGAGCAAGCAGTCCCCCCGGGTCGGGCCTTGCTTCACCTGCCGGCCCGCGCTTACTTTGCAGTGCTACAACGGATTACGGGGCGCGACTTCGTACAGAGGACATTCGAAGCATGGGTTTCGACAAGCAGGCGGTGGTGGTCAAGCATCAGGCTCACGCAACCGACACCGGTTCCGCCAAGGTGCAGGTGGCTCTTCTCACCGAGCGGATCAACTCCCTCACCGATCACTTCCGCACCCACCTGAAGGACCATCACAGCCGCCGAGGGCTGCTGAAGATGGTCGGGACTCGCCGCAGGCTGCTTACGTACCTCAAGCGAAGCGACCTGCCGACCTACCGAGCGCTCATCGAGCAGCTCGGCCTCCGGCACTAGCTGTTGCGCCAACAAGGGGCGTCCTGGTGGGCAGACGGGACGCCCTTCCTTATTGAGGGTCCAAGAACCGACGTCAACAGTGTTGACATCAGTATCCGAACTCTCTTCCCCAAGGTCTAAGGTGAAGGTTTAACTCGTGACGTCCTCTCTTAGACCCATTGAGACGAAGCAAAGAAGCCATCCACAGAGAGAGAGTAAAGAAGTGACCGTACAACGGATCGAAACTCAGTTCGCCGGACGCCCGCTCATGCTGGAGAACGGCCGCGTGGCAAGGCAGGCCGCGGGATCCGCCCTCGTTCGTTTCGGCGATACGATGGTGCTCGCCGCCGTAACTGTCTCCCAGAACACTTCCAGCCTCCCGTTCTTCCCCCTCACCGTCGAATATCGCGAGAAGACCTACGCCGCGGGAAAGATTCCCGGCGGGTTCCTCAAGCGCGAAGGCCGCCCCTCCGACAAGGAGATCTTGGCCAGTCGGCTGATCGACCGATCCATCCGGCCGCTGTTTCCGGAAGGGTTCAAGAATGAGGTGCAGGTCTTCGTCACGGTACTGTCGGCCGATCAGGAGAACGACGCCGACGTGCTGGGTGTCCTCGCGGCCTCGAGCGCGCTCAGTCTCTCCACGGTGCCCTGGAACGGTCCCCTGGCGGGAGTGCGGGTCGGGCGGGTAGAGGGGAACTGGATTCTCAATCCGACCTTCCAACAGCTCGAGTTCTCCAGCATCGACCTGCTGGTGAGCGGTTCGGCTGACTCGATCGTCATGGTCGAGGGCGGATCGCTCGAGGTCTCCGAATCTGAGATGCTCGAGGCCCTGAAGATTGCGCAGAAGGGAATTCGCGAGCTGCTCGGCCTCGAGAAGCAGCTGATGGATAAGGTCGGGCTCATTCAGAAGCTCAAGTGGACCAAGGCAGAGCCCGATCCGGTGCTACTCGCCAAGGTGCGCGAGCTGGCCGAAACCCAGCTGGCCCAGGCCATCAACGCCAAGGACAAGTCGAGCCGCTCCAGCAATGTCAAAGCGGTCAAGGAGCAGATCCTCGGCCAACTGCTCGCGGAATACGCCGACAAGGGCCGGGACATTGCGGAGGAGCTGGAGGAGATCGAGTACCGGGTCATGCGGAAACAGGTCCTGGAGCGCTCCGAGCGGGTCGACGGACGAGACCTCGACACCATCCGGCCGATCACCATCGAAACTGGAGTGCTGCCCCGGACCCACGGCTCCGCCCTCTTCACCCGGGGACAGACTCAGGCACTGGTGTCCGTCACCCTCGGCACCACCGATGACGAACAGCGCATCGACAGCATCGACGTGGCTGGCGAAACCACCAAGTCGTTCATGCTGCACTACAACTTCCCGCCGTATTCCACCGGCGAGGTCAAGATGATTCGCGGCACCAGCCGCCGCGAGATCGGGCACGGAGCGCTGGCGGAGCGGGCCCTCCAGCCGCTGCTGCCGCACTACGAAGACTTCCCCTACACCATGCGGGTCGTTTCCGAGGTCCTGGAGTCGAACGGGTCGTCCTCGATGGCCACCGTGTGCGGAGGGTCGCTGGCTCTGATGGACGCGGGCGTGCCGATGAAGGCCGCCTGCGCCGGCGTGGCCATGGGGCTCATCAAAGAAGGCGATAAAGTCGCTGTCCTCACCGACATTCTCGGCTCCGAGGATCACCTCGGCGACATGGACTTCAAGGTAGCCGGCACCGAGAAGGGCATCACCTCGATCCAGATGGATATCAAGATCCTGGGCCTCGAGCTCAAGATCATGGAACAGGCGCTGGAGCGGGCCAAAAAGGGTCGCCTCCACATCCTGAAGGAGATGGCCAAGGTCTTGCCCGTGGCCCGGACCGAGCTGTCCAAGTACGCCCCGCGGATCTTCACCATGCAGATCAAGCCCGACAAGATCGGCGATGTCATCGGTCCCAAGGGCAAGACCATCCGGGGCATTCAGGACGCCACCGGCGCCAAGATCAGCATCGAGGACACCGGCGTGGTCACCATCTCTGCGGTGGGCGGTGAGGCCGGAGAGAAGGCGCGGGCCATGGTCGCCGCTATCACTACCGAGCCGGAAGTCGGCCGAACCTACGAAGGGCCGGTCAAGAGCACGACCGCGTTCGGCGCGTTCGTCGAGATCCTGCCCGGGGTCGAGGGGCTGCTCCACATCAGTGAGCTGCAGCACGGGAGAACCGAGAAGACCGAGGACGTGGTCAAGAAGGGTGATATCGTCCAGGTCAAGCTGCTCGAAGTGGACGACCGCGGTCGCATGAAGCTTTCCCGGAAGGCGCTGCTTCCCCGGGACTAATCCTTCGTGGAAACGGCTCGTCTCGACGAGGGGTTGCTCAGGACCACAGCGCCGAACGGGCTGGTCGTCCTCACCGAAAGGCTGCCGGGCGTTCGCTCGGCAGCAGTCGGTATCTATGTCCGCACCGCCAGCGCGCACGAGCGTCCCAGCCAACTAGGCATTTCCCACTTCCTCGAGCACATGGTCTTCAAGGGCACCGAGCGCCGCACGGCTCGGGAGCTTGCCCTCGAGCTGGAGGTGCGCGGGGGCGGCCTCGACGCCTTTACCGGACGAGACTACACCAGCTACCAGGCACACGTGCTCGACGCCGATCTTCCTCTCGCCGTCGAAATCCTGACCGATCTGGTGCGCCGGCCGCTGCTTCGGGAGAGCGACCTCGAGTCCGAGCGCAACGTGATTCTGGAGGAGATCAACGGGGTGGCCGACACCCCGGACGATCTGGTGTTCGAGCTCCACGCCGAGGCACTCTGGCCCAACCATCCCTACGGCTACTCCATATTGGGAAAACCGGAGACGCTGGAGGCACTCTCCTCCGACGACCTCCGCGCGCTTCACCGGGCGGGGTACTATCGTGGCAACTGCGTGATCGCTGCCGCCGGCAATGTGAGCCACGATCAGCTGATCACCGTGCTCGAGCGGGAAGGCTGGTTCGAGGGGGTGACCCGGGAAGTTCCCCGCAGTGGGGTGATCCCGGTGCCCGCGGTCCGAGGGGCCGACTGTACCGAGCACCGCGACACCTCCCAGACTCACATTGTGTTTGGCACCGACACCTTCCCGCTGCGGGATCCCCGGCGCTTTCCGATCGCCATCCTGACCAATGTGTTCGGCGGCGGCATGTCGAGCCGCCTGTTTCAGCGGGTGCGGGAGGAGCTGGGTCTCGCCTATGCCATCTTCGCCTACAAGCATTTTTATCAGGGTTCGGGTCAGCTGGGGGTGTACGTGGGCACCCAGCCGTCCACCGCCGACCGGGCCGTCGAGGCGATCAGGGGCGAGTACGATCGCCTGGCGCGAGAGGGGTTGCCGCTGGCGGAGCTGACCAACGGCAAGCAACAGCTCAAGGGGCAGATCATGCTTTCGCTCGAGAGTCCGGGTGCCCGCATGGCCCGGCTGGCTGGCTTCATTCTCTATGAGGATCGCTATCGCCCCTTGGACGAGATGCTGGGGGAGATCGACCGGGTGACCCCGGATGAGGTCGCCGCCGTGGCGAGGGAGTTCTTTGCCCCCGAACGGCAGACGGTGGTTCGACTAGGTCCTGATAAAGCGTGACAGTGAACAGAAAAAGCTCTGCACCCTTACCCCAGGAAGCTCGGATGCGCATCGGAGTCCCGAAGGAAATCAAGACCAACGAGAATCGCATCGCCCTGGTCCCCGCCGGCGCAGAGGCCCTCGCTGGGGTGGGGCACACCGTGCTGGTAGAGCAGGGGGCCGGCGACGGGAGTGGCTTTCCCGATGATGCTTACCGAGCAGTCGGTGCCACCATCCTCCCGACCGCGGACGAGGTCTGGCGCCAGGCCGAGATGATCATGAAGGTGAAGGAGCCCATCGCGGTGGAATGGCCCCGCATGCGGAAGGGGCAGGTGATCTATACCTACTTCCATTTCGCCGCGGCCCAAGCCCTTACCCGTGCCGTCATCGACTCCGGCGTGGTCGCGGTGGCCTACGAAACGGTGCAGCTCCCCAGTGGTGAGCTGCCGCTCCTCACCCCCATGTCCGAGGTAGCGGGCCGGATGGCGGTGCAGGAGGGGGCCAAATATCTGGAGAAGGTGTTCGGGGGGAGTGGGATCCTGCTTGGCGGGGTCCCTGGGGTGGCCCCGGGCGAGGTCGTGATCATCGGAGGCGGTGTGGTGGGGATCAATGCGGCCAAGATGGCGGCGGGGCTGGGTGCTCACGTCACTATCCTGGACATCTCTCTCGACCGCCTCCGCTATCTGGACGATGTCCTCCCCGCCAACGTCGATACCGCGTACTCGAACCGGCACAACATCCTGGACGCCATCCGCCGGGCCGACCTGGTCATCGGCGCAGTACTCCTCCCTGGCGCTAAGGCTCCCCATCTGGTCAAGCGGGCTGATCTCAAGCTGATGAAGCCCGGGTCGGTCATTGTTGACGTAGCCGTGGACCAGGGCGGCTGCGTCGAGACCATCAAGCCCACCACTCACGAGGATCCCACTTACTTCGTAGACGGCATTCTGCATTACGGCGTGGCAAATATGCCAGGCGGCGTCCCCCGAACCTCCACCCTTGCCCTCACCAATGCTACGCTGCCATACGGACTTAAGCTCGCCAAACAGGGTTGGCGTGCGGCGTGCAAGTCCGATCCAGCTCTACGGCTCGGTCTGAACGTGGTCGAGGGGAAGGTGGTCTACCCTGGGGTTGCCGAGGCCTTCCGACTCCCCCTGACCGACGTCAACACCGTTGTCTGAGCCCGGCACGCCCGGAGGTGTGGTCGAGGTGCTGCTCGCCCGCCTTCCTCATGCCGAAGGTCTCCCGCTGCCGAGTCCGGCCACCCCCGGTTCGGCAGGACATGACCTGGCCAGCGCGGACGACGGCGAGCTGGCGCCGTTGGAGCGGAAGCTGTTCCGGACCGGGTTCAGCATCGCGGTGCCGGATGGGTACGAGTGCCAGATCCGCCCTCGGTCGGGCTTGGCCCTCCGTCACGGCATCACCTTGCCCAACACGCCGGCCACGATCGACAGCGATTATCGGGGTGAGTTGATGGTGGCGCTGGTGAACCTCGGCAGCGAGCCGTTTCGGATCACCCGAGGGATGCGCATCGCCCAGATGGTCATTGCCCGGGTCGAGCGCGCCACGTTCCGGCCGGTGGAGACGCTACCGCCGACCACCCGAGGCGCTGGTGGATTCGGAAGTAGCGGGAGATAACAGCGGGGCGGCAAGGCAGTGAATGCGCTTCCAGCGGGGTAGTCGTCCATTTACCTTCACCAGCCATGTATCTAGCGGCTCCTCGATGAAGCTTCCCGCATGGAATTTGATGTCCTGGCTCCCCGCGAACGAGATCGCGGTGGATCTGGGCACAGCCAATACCCTCGTCTACGTCAAAGGCGAGGGCATTGTGCTCAATGAGCCCTCCGTCGTCGCCATCGAAAAGGCCACCGGCAGGATCAAGGGGATCGGCCTCGAAGCCAAGCGGATGCTGGGCCGCACGCCCGACGGTATCCTGGCCGTGCGACCCTTGAAGGACGGCGTAATCGCCGACTTCGATGTGACCGAGAAGATGCTGCGTTACTTCCTCAAAACCATCATCGACAAGCACGTCTTCCGGGTCAAACCCAAAGTGATCGTCTGCGTTCCCTCGGGGATTACCGAAGTGGAGCGACGCGCGGTGCGCGACTCGGCGGAGACCGCCGGGGCCAAGCAGGTCCTCATGGTCGCCGAGCCCATGGCGGCGGCCATCGGCGTTGGTCTCCCGGTGGAAACCCCGACCGGCAATATGGTCATCGACATCGGTGGGGGAACTACCGAGATCGCGGTGATCGCGCTGTCCGGGATCGTGTCCGACACCTCGATCCGGACCGGCGGCGATGAGCTCGACCAGGCCATCGTGCAGTTCATGCGCAAGAACTACAACTTGCTGGTGGGGGAGCCGACGGCTGAGGCCATCAAGATAAAGATCGGGTCGGCAGCTCCTACCGGAGACGAGCGGGAGATGGAAGTGAAGGGTCGCGATCTGGTCTCCGGCATCCCCAAGACGGTGCGGGTCCATTCGACTGAGATCCGCGAGGCCGTCCAGGAACCGATTCAACAGATCGTCGACGCGGTGCGGCGCGCTCTGGAGATCACTCCGCCCGAGCTCGCGAGCGACATCGTGGACCGTGGCATCGTCATGACCGGGGGCGGCGCGCTGATCCGCGGACTCGACCTCCTGCTCGCCCAGGAAACCGGACTGCCCATCCACGTGGATGAGGACCCACTGACCTGCGTGGTCCGCGGCACCGGCCGGATCCTCGACGACTTCGAGAAATACCGCAGCGTTCTTTCGTCCTGAGCAATGGTTAGTATTTCAGACCGCCGTTACACCCGCCGAGACACCGTGCTTTTCATCCTGTGTCTCGGCTTTTCCATTGTGAGCCTGTTCTCTCCAGCCAGCTGGGGATACGGGGTGGCGGACACCCTGCGGGAGACCGTCCTGGCCCCGCTGGTCTGGCTCCAGACGCGGGCGGAAGAGGGGCGTACCAGCCGGGTGCGCTTTCGCATCGTGACCGCCGAACGGGACTCGGCGGCTTACCTGGCTCAGTTTCTCCCCTCGCTGCGGGCGGAGAATGAGCGGCTGAGACAACTGCTTCGTCTCAGTCACCGACTGACCACGACCTATGTGCCGGCTGAGATCCTGCACCAACCGCACGCCACCGACGGCCGCACCCTGCTGCTGAGCGTGGGCTCGCGGCAGGGCGTCGCCCCCTTCAACCCGGTGATCGCGCCTGACGGTTTGATCGGGGTCATCCTCAGCGTGACTTCGAGGAGCAGCATCGCCATGTCCTGGGCCCATCCGGAATTTCGGGTGAGTGCTTTTACGGTGGGTGGCAATGCCCTCGGGGTGGTGGCGCCGTCGGCCGAGGGCCGTAATGCCGAGGGCTCGCTGGAGCTCCGAGGAGTTCCCTACCGTGACTCGGTGCCGCTCGGCACCCTGGTGCTCTCGTCGGGTCTAGGCGGTGTCTTTCCCAAGGGCATTCCTATCGGGACAGTGACGGGAACCGTCCGGGAGGAGGCCGGCTGGGAACGGGTGTACCGGCTGAAGCCGGCCGCCAATCCGGGCTCGGCCGCCCACGTGCTCGTGTTGGTGGGAACCCGGAGCGGCGATCTGGCCGCCGCCTTCCCCAGCGACTCCTTGATCGAGGCCATGCGGCTCGACTCCCTCGCACGGATTCAGCGAGCTGATTCGATGGCCCAGGCAGTGAAGGCGGCGCGAGCCGCCCGGCGCGATTCGTTGAGCCGCGCGTCCCCCATAATGGGTGGAACTCCCACCTCGCAGCTCCGTGCTGCGAAGGACTCCACCCCATGAGCGCGAATCGGGTTACCCGAGTCCAGCTGCTGTTCGTCATGATCATGCTCCTGGTTCTCCAGTTCTACATCCGGCCCCGGCTGTGGAACGCCCGGGTGAGCCCCGACTTCCTCCTCATCGCACTGATGTTGTTCGCGATGCGCAGCGGTCCAGGCGCGGGCGCCGTCGCCGGATTTCTGGTGGGGCTCATCGAGGACACTCTCACGCCGGCCCGGTTCGGCGCTGGCGCGCTGGCGCACACGCTGGTCGGTTATTTTGCCGCCTGGGGCCGGGCCGTGTTCTTTGCCGACAACATGCTGGTCAATGCCGCGTTCGTGGCGGTGGGCCTCTGGTTCAGAGATCTGGTCGTGTTGATGACCAGCGGAGTCGATCACCGCCAGCTGCTGACCGAGCTGACGATCTACAGTCCGCTCCAGGCGGTCACCACGGCAGGATTCACCCTCTTGGTGCTGGTCACCTTTCGAGCCTGGTTCTCGATCCGGCTGGACGCGTGAACGGCTTCGATTCGTACCGAGTCAGGGAGCGGGCCGAGATTGCCCGGATGGTTCTCGTCGGCGCCTTTTTGGTGCTGGTCGGCGCGTTCTTCCGCACCCAGGTTCTGCAGCACGACAAGTTCCAGCTCAAGGCCGAGACGAACCGGCTTCGCCCGATTCCGCTCACCCCGCCGAGAGGCACCATCTTCGACCGCAACGGCCGGGTTATCGCGGAGAACGTGCCCGGCTTCTCGGTCAAATTGCTGGCCTCGTCGGTCGATTCTCTGAAGGCAGTCCTCACCCGGGTCCGGCGCTACGTTCCGCTGGACAGTGTCCAGATCGGCGACATCGTCGAGCGCTACGCTCAGGCTCGCTATCAGCCGGCGCTCGTCTTCGGCGACGCTTCTCTCGAGATCGTCGCGAAGCTGGAGGAACATCGCTCGGCCCTGCCTGGTCTGGTCGTTCAGGCCGAGCCCAAGCGAACGTATCCAGCCGGGAAGTCGGTGGCCCACCTGGTAGGCTACGTCTCCGAGGTGACCGAGGCCGATCTGGCCGCCGATCGTTATCCCGGCGCTATCCTGGGCTCGATTGTGGGCAAGGCCGGCCTGGAGCGGGAGTACGATGACACGCTTCGGGGCAGTGAAGGGGTGCGTTACATCGAAGTAAACGCGCGGGGCCGCCTGGTGCGAGAAGGCGCTCCGTCCGCCACGCTCTCTCCCACTCCGGGCAAGCCCATCGTGACCACGGTGGATCTCGATCTCCAGCGGTTCGTCGATAGCATCTGGCCCTCGGGGGTTCGGGGGGCCATGGTGGCCATGACGCCGAGCGGCGAGATCCGGGCACTCTATTCGGCGCCAGGTTTCGATCCCAATCACTTCGTCGGCGGTGTTTCGTCGGCGGAGTGGAAGCGGCTGAACAACGATCCGGCAAAACCGCTGCTCAACCGGGTGATCCAGGCCCGGTACCCACCGGCCTCACCATTCAAGCTCGCGATCGCGGCGATGGCGCTGAAGCGCGGGTTGATCCAGCTCAATACCGTCATGCCCGAGCCCTGCCGGGGAGGAATGCGCCTCGGCAACCGGGTATTCCGCTGCTGGAAAAGAGAAGGGCACGGGACGCTCGACCTCATCGGCGCGGTGGCGGCCAGCTGCGACGTGTACTTCTACCAGCTGGGACTCCGGCTGGGGCTGGAAGCGATCATTCAGGACGGTCTGCTGATGGGCTTCCGGGACAAGAGCGGCATCGACCTGGAGAATGAGCTGAATCCGATCTACCCCTCGTCGCTGGCGTACTTCGACAAGCTCTACGGACCCCGCAACTGGAGCCAGCAAGGCAGCACTCTCAACTTCGCGATCGGTCAGGGCGAGAACACCCAGACCCTGATCAACATGATGAAGTTCTACGAAGGCCTGGCCGGCACGGGCGAGGCGGTCACCCCATACATCGTCCGGCCGACGTCCAGCCGAAGGCAGTCGCTGGGCCTGACCCAGAGGGAGCTGGATGGTCTGCGCCACGCCCTGACTGCGGTGGTGGAGCGGGGCACTGCGGCGGCCAGTCGCCGTTCCGACTTGGCCGTGGCGGGCAAGACGGGAACCGCTCAGAATCCGCACGGCGAGGATCACGGCTGGTTCATCGGCTTTGCACCCGCCGATAAGCCGCAGCTCATCGTGGGCGGGATCATGGAGTTTGCCAAGCACGGCACTGTCGTCGCGCCCTACGTAGTTCAGGCGCTACGGCGCTACATCCTTGGCCCCGAGGCGACCGGTCCGGTCAAGCTGGGCGTGCTGCTTGACGAATCGACCAACGGTCCGGACAACGCGCCCCGGCCGGTCGAGTTGAACCCCGATTCTGCCGCGGCTCAGGCGGCGGCCGCCGACTCCTCTCCGGTGCCGGAGCCGGAGCCATGAGGACGGCCAGCATCGACCGGCAGCTGCTCACCGTCAGCCTCTGCCTGGTCCTGTTCGGTCTCGCCACGCTGTACTCCGCCGGCCAGACTGACGTACCCACGCGGGCCGCCGGCGTGTGGTACCGTCAGTTCATGTGGTTCGGAGTGGGTATTGTCGCCATCTGGATCATCTTTCACGTCTCGATGCGGGTCCTCGAGTGGGTGGCGCCCGCAGTCTACGCTTTCAGCATCCTGCTGTTGGTCGTGGTGTTGATGGTGGGTACCGGGGCGGGAACTGCGGTAGGAAGCCACAGCTGGCTCTCCGTCGGAGGGCACCAGATCGGGCAGCCATCGGAGCTGGCCAAGGTCGCCACGGTGCTGATGCTGGCCCGGTTCCTCTCCAGCCGAAAGGAGCCGCCCCGCTCGCTGCGAGACCTCATCGGCCCAGTCTTGATCGTCGGAGTGCCCTGCCTCCTGGTGCTGAAGCAGCCGGACCTGGGAAGCGCGCTGGTGTTCGTCGGCATCTTCTTCGCCATGTTGTTCTGGTCCGGGGTTCGGCCTCGCATGCTCTTCATGCTGGCGACGCCGGTGGTCAGTCTGCTGCTGGCATTCCATACGCTCGCGTGGAGCGTATGGATCATCCTGTTCGTGCTGATCCTGATTGCCTGGCGGCCCTACGTCTGGGACTGGGTGGTATTCCTCACCGCCAATGTCGTCATGGGTGCCATCGCCATGCCCCTGTGGAAGCGGCTGGCGCCGTATCAGCAGAACCGGCTCCTTACCTTCCTCGATCCGGAGGCCGATCCTCGCGCGGCGGGGTACCACGCCATCCAGTCCCGGGTGGCCATCGGCTCGGGCGGGTGGTTTGGCACCGGGTACACCGAGGGACCCCAGAAGCGGCTGGCGTTTCTCCCCGAGCAGCACACCGACTTCGTCTTTTCCGTTGTGGGTGAGGAGCTCGGCTTCGTCGGGGTGCTGGTGGCTCTGAGCCTCTTCCTTGCGCTCTTCCTCGTCCTCATTCGCATTGCTCGGCGCGCTACCGACTCCTTCAGCAGCCTGGCGGTCTTCGGGATCGTGGGACTCTTCTTTACCCACGTCTTCGAGAACGTGGGAATGACGGTCAACCTGATGCCGATCACAGGCATTCCGTTGCCGCTCTTCTCTTACGGTGGCTCCTTTTTCATCATCTGCTCGCTCTGCCTCGGCGTGGCGCTCCGGGTGGCCTGGGACTCCCGGTTATCCGGCTATGCCGATAGCTGACAGGGACTTACTTTCAGGGGTCTGGCGCCGGAGGCGGGGAATCGTGAGATTGCATGGGTTTACCAGGCCGGACACCGCTCGCTCACCCTCGACGCTACCTATCTCCTATGGCCGTGATGGCATGGTTTAAGAAGGAGCGCAAGCCACGGACGTCGCAGCGTGAACGGCTGGAAATTCCCGCCGACGCGTGGGAGAAGTGTGACAGCTGTGGCCACATCGACATCCGGGAAAAGTTCGAGAAAGCGCTCAATGTCTGCCCGGAATGTGGCAAGCACCGGCGGATCGGGGCCGAGGAATACATCGAGCTCCTGACCGATCCGGGAACCTGGCGCGAGCTGTACGGGGGCCTCCGCTCCGCCGATCCCCTGCAGTTCGAGAACTATCCCGATCGGCTGAAGGCGGCACGGGAGAAGGGCGGCGAGAACGACGCGGTGTTTACCGGCAGCGCTCGCCTCGATGGGCTTCCCTTCAATCTCGCGGTGATGAATTTCCGGTTCATGGGTGGATCGATGGGCTCGGTCGTGGGCGAGAAGATCGCCCGGCTGGCCCGGCGCTCGCTGGAGAAGAAGATTCCCCTCGTCATCATCTCGACCTCGGGTGGCGCCCGGATGCAGGAAGGCGTCCTCTCTCTCATGCAGATGGCGAAGACCTCCGCCGCCATCGCGCAGCTCAACCGTGAATCCATTCCCTATATCTCGATCCTGACCGATCCCACCACGGGCGGCGTCTCCGCCTCGTTTGCCATGCAAGGCGACGTGGTCCTGGCCGAGCCGGGTGCCGTTATCGGCTTTGCGGGACAACGGGTGATCAAGCAGACCATCGGTCAGGATCTCCCGGACGGGTTCCAGACCGCCGAGTTCCTGCTGGAACACGGCCAGATCGACGACGTGGTCCCCCGGGCCTCGCTGCGCGACACGACCGCCCGGCTGCTGCGTCACATGCAGGGTCAGCGCCCGCACGTCGAGCTTGCCGAGCTGAGCTGATTCCGGGCGGACTCCCGCTTTCGCGCCCCACCCAGGATTTGCCGTTGGGTGGGGCGCGGTCGTTCCAGCCACGGCGTGCCGCGGCGGACTACTGGTCATTCGATCGAGACTCCATGTCGCTCACCTACGAAGAGGCCCTCGACTTCCTCTTTCCCCGCACGACGACCATCAAGTTCGGGCTGGCGACCACGCGGGCGCTGCTCAAATCGCTGGGCAATCCGCACCAGGTGATGCCCTCGATCCACATCGGCGGGACCAATGGAAAGGGAAGCGTGTCAAATCTGGTAGCCGCCGCTCTCCGGGAGGCAGGCTGGCGGGTGGGTCTCTACACCTCACCTCACCTGATCTCGTTTCGAGAGCGCATCCAGGTCGACGGGGTCCCCATCTCCGAGGACGCCGTAGCCATGTGGACCGGACGGCTACTCTCGCCCGTCCTCGAGCGCAAAGCCACCTTCTTCGAGGCGACGACTGCGCTGGCCTTTGCCGATTTCGCCGCCCGGGGCGCCGAGATTGCGGTGGTCGAGGTGGGGCTCGGCGGACGGCTCGACAGTACCAACGTCGTGCGCCCGCTGGTCAGTGGTGTGACCAAGATCGAGCGAGACCACATGAAATACCTGGGCGACACACTGGAAGAGATCGCCGGTGAGAAGGCCGGCATTGCCAAGCCTGGGGTGCCGTTCGTGATTGGAGAAAGCGATCCCAGGCTGGTCGAGGTGCTCCGCCGGGAAGCCCGGCGTGCGCGCGCCGATATCCGGGTCCTCCCGCCGGCGTATGAGTGGTGCGGTCCCCTCAGTCTGGCCGGGCCCTACCAGCGGCGGAACGCCGCCGTGGCTCACGGAATACTGTGCGCCCTGCCGCCACCGTACCGTCCGACACCGGAACAGATCGAGCGGGCGTTCGGCGCCGCCAGAGTGGCGGGGCGGCTCGACCGCCGGGGCCGCTGGCTCTTCGACGTGGCCCATAACCCCGACGGCATGCGGTCGCTGGTCAGCGCGTTGGCGGTGCTGCGCCCGCCTCGGCCGCTGCACGCGCTGGTCTCGATTCTGGGTGACAAGGAGTGGCCCGAGATGCTGGTCCAGCTGGATCAGGCGATCGACCGGGGATTCCTCACTATCGCGCCCACCGCTGCGGCCCGAGGCTGGGACATCGAGTGGCTGGGCCGCTGGCTCCGGGATCCGTCGCGACCGCCCGCGCACGCGATCTGGACCTTGGTCCCCGATTTTCAGGAAGCCATCCTGAGGGTTCAAGAGGGTGCCGGCACGATGCTGGTGACGGGGTCATTCCACACCGTTGGGGACGTGATGCAGACGTTGGGGATGGAAGCCTAGCCGAAACCGCGTGAGCGGGGCGAGGACAATCCAGCAGCTCTCCCGTCTCAACAGCAGACCCGTAGGCGGTTGCCAGGTGCCGCGTGAAGGAGGGCGAGTCGCCAAAGGCATAGCCCTCCGCGATGTTGAGCTGAACAGATAGTGACGCACGCTGAAGCTGGCCAAAGAGCGCCCTCCTACCAAGCATGTAAGGATCGATGATCGCGCACGCATTACGTCATCAATAGATAGTTCCTCTGCCTAAGCGAGTTACGGCGCTTTGTGGCATTAACCCGCTCACCGCTTACGCTTGTCCTAGTCCCGCTTACGTTTTTCATTCCTTCCCGCTCACGCCTTTCCCACTTATACTCCCGCCATGAAAACCAAGGCCCTGCCGGGCTTTCGTGATTTTTACCCCGCCGATCTCGCCCTCCGGACCCACATCTTTCGAACCTGGCGCACGGTCGCGACCCGGTACGGGTTCGAGGAATACGACGGGCCACCGCTCGAGACCCTGGATCTGTACACCGCCAAGAGCGGGGAGGAGATCGTCGGGCAGCTCTATAATTTCAAGGACAAGGGAGATCGTGACGTAGCCCTCCGACCGGAGATGACCCCCACGCTCGCCCGCATGGTCGCCGCCCGAGCCGGTGAGCTCCGAAAACCCATCCGCTGGTTCTCCATCCCCCAGCTCTTCCGCTACGAGCGGCAGCAACGGGGGCGCCTTCGAGAGCACTTCCAGCTCAACTGCGACCTGATTGGAGAGCCCGGTCCGCTGGCCGATGCGGAGATCATCGCGCTGGCGGTCGACGTCATCCGGGGCTTCGGCCTCGGCGCCGACACCGTCCGGGTGCGTCTGTCCGACCGCCGTCTGCTCAATGCACTGCTCGCCTCCTTTAGTCTCAGTGAGGCTCAGGCGGCGGGGGTATACGCCTGGCTCGACAAGCAGGGGAGAAGGAGCGACGCCGCGCAACGCCAGCGGCTAGAGGACCTCAAGATCGATCCGGGCATCGCCGACTTTCTCAATGCCGCTACCGAAGTAAAGGACATCGCCAAGCTCAAACGGGTGCTGTCCCACAAGCCCGATGCTGCCGCGGCGTTGGGGTCGCTGGAGCAGGTGGCCGGGGCGCTGCATGCCATGGGGCTGGGGGATTTTGTCGACCTCGATCTCGGGATTGTCCGGGGTCTGGCCTATTATACCGGCACCGTCTTCGAGCTGTTCGACACCGGGCGTACGCTGCGGGCAATCTGCGGCGGTGGCCGCTACGACAGCCTTCTCAACTCGCTGGGTGACGTCGATCTTCCCTCGGTGGGTTTTGGCATGGGGGATGTAGTGCTGACTGAATTGCTGCGGGACAAGCAAATGGTGCCGACGGACATCTCCAGCATCGACGTGTTTGTCGCCTTCATCTCCCAGGACGATCTGCCGCACGTCCTGGCGCTGGCCCATCAGCTTCGCGAGGCGGGATTGCGGGTCGAGTACTCGCTCTCGCCCCAGACGGTCGGGAAGCAGCTCAACCTGGCGGACGCGCGCAACGCCCGGCTGGCCCTGGTGCTTGGCCCGGACGAGCGCGCCCGCGGCCAGATCGTCGTGAAAGATCTCCGCTCCGGCTCTCAGGAGGCGGTACCGTTGTCTTCATCACTGGAAATCATCAAGGCCCGGGTTCATGGCTGAGACCAAAGCGCTCACCCCTCGCGCCGTCGACTTCAGCGCCTGGTATAACGAGGTCATAGCCCGTGCCGAGCTGGCGGACTACAGCCCGGTGCGCGGCTGCATGGTCATCCGGCCGAACGGATACGCCATCTGGGAGCAGATGCAGCGAGCGCTGGACCAGATGTTCAAGGACACCGGGCATCAGAACGCCTATTTCCCGCTCTTCATTCCCCAGAGCTTTCTGTCCCGGGAAGCGGCGCACGTGGAGGGCTTCGCGCCCGAAGTGGCGGTGGTGACCCACGCCGGCGGCAAGGAGCTGGACGAGCCCCTGATCATTCGGCCCACGTCCGAGACCATCATCTACGCGATGTACGCCAAGTGGATCCAGAGCTACCGCGATCTTCCCCTGCTGATCAACCAATGGGCCAATGTGGTCCGCTGGGAGATGCGCACCCGGCTCTTCCTCCGCACCACCGAGTTCCTGTGGCAGGAGGGCCATACCGCGCACGCCACCGAGGCCGAGGCGGAGGAGGAGACTCTGCGCATGCTCGGGGTCTACCGCACCTTCATGGAAGGGTGGATGGCCATGCCGGTCATCACCGGCCGGAAGACCGACAGCGAGCGGTTTGCCGGCGCGCTCCGCACCTACAGCTGCGAGGCGCTCATGCAGGACAACAAGGCGCTCCAGGCCAGCACCAGCCATAACCTGGGCCAGAACTTTGCCCGGGCGTTCGAGGTCACCTTCCAGACGGCGAGTGGAGATCTCGACCATGTCTGGAATACCTCCTGGGGTGCGTCGACCCGGATGGTGGGAGCCCTGATCATGACCCACAGCGATGATCTGGGCCTGGTGTGTCCCCCGAAGCTGGCGCAATACCAGGTGGTGATCGTCCCGATCTACAAGAGCGCTGAGGAGCGGACCCAGGTGGTCGAGGCGTCGGAACGCTTGCGCAAGGAGCTGGCGGCTGCCGGCATCCGGGTTCATCTCGATGCGCGGGAAGGGATAAAACCCGGCGCCAAGTACTATGAGTGGGAGGGGCGGGGTGTGCCGCTCCGGCTGGAGATCGGACCTCGCGACCTGGCCTCCGGCTCCGCCGTGCTCGCCCGCAGAACCGGCGGCAAGAAGGAGTCGGTACCGCTGGCCGGACTGGGGCCCCGCATGATTGCCGCGGTGGATCAGATGCAGACCGACCTACTGAAGGCGGCGCTGGCTCGGCGGGAAGCGGCCACTATACGGGGAGCGACGAAGGAGCAGTTTATCGCCAAGATGGAGCACGAGGGCGGGTTGGTGTACGGCGGCTTCTGTGGCCGGCCGGAGTGCGAGGCCGAGATCAAGGAGCAGACCAAGGCAACCATCCGGGTCCTGCCGGACCTGGAGTTTCGCTCGCCGGTGGCACCGACCAAGTGCATGTGGTGCGGCCGCCCGAGCGTGGCCGAGGCCGTGTGGGCGAAGGCGTATTGAAGGCGAGCGCGCCTGGTCGGCTGCTCGACCTGTTCAGCGAAGCCGGACTCGCCCGCCAGGACGGCGCGCTGCACCTCTCGGGAGTCTCGCTGGGCGAGATCGGGGAACAGGTTGGGACGCCCGCTTTCGTGTACAGCGCCGAGGCCATTCGGGACCGCTATCGGGCGCTCGACTCGGCGCTGAATCCGCTCCCGCACCGCATCTGCTATGCGGTGAAGGCCAACAGCAATCTGGCGGTGCTTCGGATTCTGCGAGAGCTCGGTGCCGGCGCCGACATCGTTTCCGCCGGGGAGATGGCCCGGGCACTCGCCGCGGGGTTCACACCCCAGCAACTGGTCTTCAGCGGGGTAGGCAAGACCGCGACCGAGCTCCGCCTAGCGATGAATGCGGGCATCGGGCACCTGAACGTTGAATCGTGGGAAGAGCTGGAGCTGCTCGGCCGGATCGCGAATGAAGCCACGGCACCAGCACCGGTGGGGATCAGGGTCAATCCCGGCGTCACCACCGACACCCATCCTTACATCTCCACCGGCAAGACCGGGATCAAGTTTGGGCTTCCGAGCGATCAGGTCGTGCCCGCGGCCGAATACATCCTGCGGCATCCCCGACTCCAGCTCACCACCCTGGCCATGCACTTGGGCAGCCAGCTGGTGGACATGGAGCCCTTCCTCGAGGGCATCCGGAGACTGATCGAGCTACTGGATCGGGTTCGGCGAGCCGGTCTCACTACACTTCGGGTCATCGACCTGGGTGGTGGCCTCGGCATCCGCTACGCCGAGGAGCAGTCGATCGATCCCGCTGAGTTTGCCGCTGCGATCGTGCCGCTGCTGGCTCCAACCAAGCTCACCGTATACCTCGAGCCGGGCCGCTTCCTGGTCGGCAGTGCCGGTGTGCTCCTCACCCGGGTGCTCTACCGGAAGCACTCGGGAGGTAAGGAATTCGTGGTGGTCGACGCCGGTATGAACGACCTGGTCCGGCCCAGCCACTACCAGGCGTACCATGAGATCGTGGAGGTGGAGGAGCAGAGCCGCCCTCCTCGACGGGCCGACGTGGTTGGTCCGGTCTGCGAAACCGGAGACTTCCTCGCCCTGGATCGCATGCTCCCGGCGGTGGAGTCTGGCGAAATGCTCGCGGTACTGGGCGCCGGCGCGTACGGGTTCGTCATGGCCTCCAATTACAACAGCCGCCCCAGGCCGCCGGAGGTGATCGTGGATGATGGGCGCTGGTGGATCGCGCGGCCGCGCGAGGAGATGGAGCAGCTGTACGCAAGCGAGAGGTTGTCACCCCAGTGACCCAGCATCACGACGGCATTCTGATCATCGACTTCGGGTCCCAGTACACCCAGCTGATCGCAAGGCGGGTGCGGGAGGCCCACGTCTATTGCGAGATCCACCCACCCTCTCGCACGGTCGACTGGATCCGCCAATGGAAACCCAAGGGCATCATCCTGTCCGGCGGCCCCAATTCGGTGTACGGAGAAAGCGTTCCCACTGCCGACCCGAAACTGCTGGAGCTGAACACTCCCGTGCTGGGACTCTGCTATGGCATGCAGCTGCTCGCGCACCTCTCTGGGGGCACTGTGACCCGCGCGAACCGACGCGAATATGGCCGGGCCAACCTTCGGGTCGAGGGCGGACGGCTTTTCCAGGGATTCGGGAAAGGTGAGGAAACGCCGGTCTGGATGAGCCATGGCGATCATGTGGACACCCCGCCGAGCGGCTACACCGTCACGGCGTCCAGCGTCAACTCACCGATCGCCGCCTTTGAGCATAAGAAGCGCCCGCTCTTCGGGGTGCAGTTTCACCCTGAGGTGGCCCACACGCCGAGGGGCGGCGAGATCCTCAACAACTTTCTGTTCGAGATCTGCGGCTGCACTCCCGACTGGACGCCGGGTCACTTCGTCGAGACGGAGGTCGCCCGCATTCAGGACCTTGTCGGGCCCAGCCAGCGGGTCATCTGTGGGCTTTCCGGCGGAGTCGACAGCTCGGTCGCCGCCGTCCTGGTGCACCGCGCTGTCGGCGATCGACTCACCTGCATCTTCGTAGACCACGGGCTGCTCCGGTTGCACGAGCGAGAGCAGGTGGAACAGACTTTCCGCCGCCACCTCGGCATCGACCTCCGGGTGGTGGACGCCCGCCAGCGTTTCCTCGAGAGGCTCGAGGGGATCACCGATCCGGAGGAGAAGCGGCGCCGCATCGGACACACCTTTATCGATGTCTTCGAGGCGGAGGCCCGATCGGTGGGGAAGGACGTCGGCTTCTTGGTGCAGGGCACGCTCTATCCCGACGTGATTGAATCGCTCTCACCGCTCGGCGGGCCCTCGGTCACCATCAAGACCCATCACAACGTGGGAGGTCTTCCGGAGCGTTTACCCTTCAAGCTCCTGGAGCCGCTGCGGGAACTATTTAAGGATGAGGTGCGCCAGGTGGGGCGGGAACTGGGTCTTCCAGAAGAAATGGTGGGGCGGCACCCGTTTCCCGGACCCGGGCTTGCAATCCGGATCCTGGGCGACGTGACACCCGACAATCTGGAGATTCTGCGCCGTGCCGACCACATCTACACCGAGGAGATCCGCGCCGCCGGACTGTATGACGACATCTGGCAGGCGTTCGCGGTCTTGCTGCCGATCCGTTCGGTAGGGGTTCAAGGCGACGGCCGGACCTACGATCAAGTCATCGCACTGCGCGCGGTCACCAGCCGAGACGGGATGACGGCCGACTGGTACGCGTTCCCGCCGGATGTGCTGGCCCGAGTGTCCAACCGGATTGCCAATGAGGTCGATGGAGTCAATCGGGTGGTGTACGACGTGAGCTCGAAGCCGCCGGCGACCATCGAATGGGAATAGCCGGCCACCCCACTCAATCTCTGGAAAGGCGTATCGCCCGCCGGCGCACCTGGGAACTTCCATCGGGTGCGGTGACCCTGACCTCTACGACGTAGTTACCGGCCTTTAGACGGTCGAGCCGCACGCTGCGGCGGGATCGTATGACCTCGCCTGGTGCTGCTTCATTGAACGACAGCGATACCATCGGCTGGCGCTTTGAGCGTGATTCCCGACCGTCACGCCGCAGGATGGTGATGTCGTGGCGATACTGGGTTCGTGCTGTCGCTCCGCTCGCTTCATAGTAGATCTCCACCTCGGCACCTTTGCGGAACAGCGCGGAGGGTGCCAGGAGAACAGTATCCGCCGCGTCCGTCACCCAGGGAACCGCCTGGCCTCTCGTGCCGAGGGCAATATCGCTGAGTGAGAGGGTGG
The DNA here is from genome assembly GCA_041500125.1 of Gemmatimonadota bacterium. Taxonomy (GTDB): domain Bacteria; phylum Gemmatimonadota; class Gemmatimonadetes; order Gemmatimonadales; family GWC2-71-9; genus CAVVWJ01. Next base: position 48,273 of record JBGQLP010000003.1, on the reverse strand, counting down.
CTCCGTCCGTGGGGCTCACCAGCACAGTATCTCTCCGCAGCACTACTCCGGCGCTCTCACCCTGCTGTATCGCGGCCCGGTAGCTCCAGCGGCCGGGGGGAAGTGGAAGCTCCGCCCGCCCGACGAGGTACTCGCGCTCGGTGAGTCGCCTTGCGCGGCGAACGACGACCATCGTGTCGACTCCCCCCACGGCTCGGTCCCGGGCGTCCAATACGACCAGGCGTATCCGGACCGGGTAGGCCACACCGTCGTCCACCTGCAACATCGATGTGCCGGAGGAACCCACGGCGAACACGAAGTGCGCCAGACTGCGGCCTGAGCTTCGTCCCACCGCGATCAAGTCAGCCACGGCTGCCAGCCGGCGCCCGAAGCGTAGCTCGTAAGTGTCGGTTGTCGTCCCGATCCAGATGCTGGATGTTCCGAGATGGCGTTCCTCGGCGCGGGCCTGAGTCGCGCCATAGGGACCCCAGTTGAGCATCCTCCCGTACAAGGGGGACAACGCCTGGCGGGACAGCAGGAGCTGATCTATCGGGGCATCCGCGGCTCCGTGAAGATCGAGCACGCTCTGGACCAGGCGGTAGTCATACAAGTCGCCCCCGCCGTTCCGGTCGTAGCCCGCGCTGAAATGGAAGATCAGGTCGCCCTCTGCTCGGACGTAAAGCCACGACTCGCTCGGCATGGCGCCGAACACGAAGGGGCGGAGTCGTTGGTCCGGGTTACCGTGATGAAGGTAGATGATTCCGCGGTCATCTATTTCGTGATTTCCGGATCGGTAGGCATCCCGGCGGCCGTAGTATCGGCGGCTGATGGTGAGGGGGAAGTGGGTCCAGGCGAACACCAGCCTGCGATAATGCTCGCGGAGCCTCTCACCCTCCGAGCGGAGATCGAAGTGATCGCGATCGGTCCAGAATCGCCGAAGGTACCCAACCCGAGCGGCTCCCCGGAGCTGGTCGAACTCGGTCAGGCCGGCGGAGCCGACCAGGAGGGCCAGATCGGCACGATACCCGGCAGTCGCTTCGTCATCGTCGAGGGAGGCGCCTTCGTAGTAGGGCGCCTCCCCGTCGGCCTGTCCCAGGGCTAGGCGGGTGCGGGCCAGCTCCAGCAGGCCGAGCCCGCGGTTTCCCCCGGCGGAGAGATAGCGTTCAAAGGCGAGACCCGCCGAATCGAGACTGCCAGCCGCCCTTTCCACTCGCCCCCAAGCCAGGAAGAGCTCTGGAGGCCCGAGTGGCAAGGCCTGGGTGACGCCCCGCAATGCATTCCGCGCAATCCTCAGGCGAGCGGTGTCGAGCAATGCCAGGGAGACATCGGCCAGGGCCAAGGCCGCGGGAACGAACCGGACATCCGACTTCAGGGCTCGTAGGTAATCCGCGGCGGATCGCTCCAAGGCCCCGAGACCAACGCGACTTCCGAGAGTCAACGGGTTCCGCATTTCCCACTCGGACCGGCCCGTCTCGGCCAGCCCCAAACCGAACCAGGATTCCGGGCGTCCCGGATCGCGCTGGGAGGCTCGGCCAAAACTGGAGAGCGCATCACTGAAGTCGGAGTCCGCGCGCAGCTCACCCAATCGCAGGCCGATCACGCCGGCCCGAAGCGGATCGGAGCGACGAACCGTCTGCTGCATGCTTCTGAGTGCGGTGGTGTCGGACGTGGATGCGAGGGAATCGCGGAGATACTCGAACGCTGAACGAGGGGTGGGGATCTGCGCGGTGAGTGGTGGCAGGTGGGAGCCGAGATCGAGAGCGAGGATCGTGCACTCGCTCAGGAAGACAGACGCTGCAAAACCCGCAATGGTCCCCATCCGACGCCCCCTCCTACTTCTGACGTCCCACCTCCAAGCTATCACACTCCCTTCTCCTCCAGCAGGCTGAAGAAATCATCGGCTGACTTGAGGGTGCCGAGCCGCTCCGGTACGTCCGGCTGGTTGGCGAACTGGGCGATCTTGCCCAGCACCGGCAGATACTGATTGGAGATTTCGAGCGGAGGGGCCACGATCAGGAAGAAGTTGCTCACCGGCTTGCTGTCGATTGCCTGGAACTCGATGCCCTGGGTCCGGTGGCCGAAGGCGAGCCGCAGCCGGTTCACCACCAGGGATCGGCAGTGCGGAATGGCAATGCCGCGGCCGATGCCGGTGGAGCCGAGGTTTTCCCGTCGCTGGACGATCCGAAGCAGCGTGCCCGCCGACCGCTCATCCATCCGAAGCAATCCGACCAGCTCGGCCAGGACCTCGTCCTTCGATCCGCCTCGCAGTGACAGCGTGATCGCGTCGGGGCTGAAGAAGTCCTTGAGGCTCATAGGCTCGGCAACCTAATTCCAGCTGGAGGGACTGTCAAAGCGACTGGTTCCATTGCCCGCTGCTGGGCGGCCAAGTATTTTCTCGCCATGCAGTTGCCCTATACATCCGCGCATTCCTTCCCGCTCCTCCTGGCTCCGATGGCGGGCATATCCGAGGCGCCCTTCCGCCAGATCTGCCGGCGAATGGGCGCCGATCTCGTGCTGTCCGAATTCCTCTCGTCCGAGGCCATCCGCCGCCGGATTCGAACTACCCTCGAAGGGGCGGAGTTCGAGCCGGTGGAGCGGCCGATCGGCATCCAGATCTACGGCGCCGACCCCAACGCTATGGCCGAGGCGGCCGGCCTGATCACGGAGCATTACCAGCCCGAATTCATCGATATCAACTTCGGCTGTCCGGTCAAGAAGGTAGTGCAGCGGAACGGCGGCTCGGGCTGCCTCCGGGACATGGACCTCGTCGCTCGAATCATCCGGGCGGTGATCGCGGCGACTCATTTGCCGGTGACGGTCAAGACCCGGAGTGGGTGGAACGATGAGAGCCGCGATCCGGTGAGCATTGCACTTCGGATGCAGGACGCCGGTGCCAGGGCTTTTACCCTCCACGCGCGGACCCGCACCCAGATGTTCTCCGGCAAGGCCAACTGGGACGAGATTGCCCGGGTGGTGGAGGCACTGGACATTCCCGTCATCGGCAACGGCGACTTGGAAACCGCGACCGACATCGTGCGCATGCGGGAGCACACCTCCTGCGCCGGCGCCATGATCGGCCGGGGTGCCTTCGGCAACCCCTGGCTGTTCCGGGATGGACAGGCATTGCTGGCCGGCAATCCGATGCCTCCGGCTCCGTGCGCCGCGGAGCGCTTTGCGGTCGCGCTGGACCACGCCCGGCTGGCCATCCGGCTCCAGGGAGACACTCGCCGGACGGTACTGGAATTCCGCAAGCATCTCGGCTGGTACACTCGGGGACTGCACGGCTCGAGCGCGCTACGGCAGCGCCTTTTCCAGATCGAATCGATCGGGGAGGCGGAGGCGATCTTTCTCCAATATCTCGAGCCAGTCGCCCAGGTGGCGTGACGACCGAGCAGCTCGAAGCTCTGCTCGCCGACGTGGCCGCGGGCCGCATCGCTCCGGAGGCGGCGCTCGACCGGTTGCGTCACCTCCCGTTCGAAGACCTCTCCTTTGCCCGAATCGACCATCATCGCGCCCTGCGCCAGGGGCACCCCGAGGTGGTCTTCTGCGAGGGCAAGACCGCCGACCAGGTCCTCGCCATCTGTGAGCGCCTGGAGGCGGCATCCGGGTCCTTTCTCGGGACCCGGGCCGACGAGGAAGTCGCGGGTCGGCTACTCCAGCGGTTTCCCCGGGTGGTCTGGAATTCGCTCGCCCGCACGGTTCATCTACCGGCACCCGAGGCTCCCAAGCGGTCCCCACGAACCGGAACCATCCTGGTCGTCTCCGCAGGCACCAGCGACCTCCCGGTGGCCGAAGAAGCAGCGGTCGTGGCCGAGGCCTTCGGCCATCCGGTGGAACGGCTGGTGGATGTGGGGGTCGCCGGCCTCCATCGGCTACTCGCGGCGAGCGAGCAGATCCAGCGGGCCCGGGTCGTCATTGTGGTAGCAGGCATGGAGGGAGCGCTTCCCAGCGTGGTTGGTGGCATGGTCAGCGTCCCGGTCATCGCCGTGCCGACCAGCGTGGGGTATGGAGCTTCCTTCGGTGGCCTGGCCGCTCTCCTCGCGATGCTGAACTCCTGCGCGGCGGGAGTGACCGTGGTGAACATCGACAACGGGTTCGGCGCTGCCGCTGCCGCCAGCCGGATCTGCCGGGCATGACGGCTCGCACGGTTCTATCCAGTTCCGATCCGCCCTTCACCGGGGTGGATGTGGTCCACCCTACTCGAGAGGAACTGGGTGAGATCGCCCGCCGATATGGGCTCCACCCCACCTCGGTGGAAGACTCGCTGGAACCGGAGCACCTGCCCAAGTACGAGCGGATTGGCTCTACCACGTTCATCATCGTGCGGGCCATCGACACCGCCTCGGCTCAGGACTGCTCCACTCTGCAGGAGCTGACCCGCAAGGTCGCAATCTTCTACGGCACCGACTTTCTGATCACCATCCATCGCACCGAGCAGCCGTTCCTGACCGAGCTGATGGAACGATATCGCAAAGCCTTGCCTCCCGAAGGATCCGACGAGCGACGAAAGGGGTATATCCCCCGCCTACTGATCGATTTGATCAACGGTGCCGTCGCAACCTATCAAAAGCCGCTCGAGGAAGCCGAGACCACCATCGACAGTTTCGAGGCAACCGTGTTCGGCGAGCACGAGTTCGCCGGCCTGTTACGGCGGATCTATCTGGTGAAGCGCAGAGTGACGTTGATGCGCCGAATGCTGCTGCACACCCTCGACGCGGTGAAAAAGCTGGTGCCTGGCTCCGAGCCTACCGCTCCGCTCTACCAGGATCTCCGGGAAAACGTCGAGAGCATGCATTTCTTCGCGGAGGAGCTGCTGGAGGACGTCAACAACCTGCTCAGCATCCAGCTTGCGCTGGCTTCCCACCGGACCAACGAGGTGGTGCGGGTGCTCACGGTCTTCTCCGTGTTCTTCCTCCCACTCACCTTCATCGTTGGAATCTACGGCATGAATTTCCAGTTCATGCCGGAGCTGCGCGAACGCTGGGGCTATCCCGCGGTGATGGCGGCCATGGGATTCGTGACCTTGGTGATTTTCCTCTGGTTCCGCAAACGGGGATGGCTCCGCGACTGATGGAGGCCCTGGCGCTCGTCCTCCTCGCTCTCGGAGCCGGTGTGCTCGGTTGGTTCCTTGGTCGCCGCCTGCCACCGCGAGGCATGCGGTCCGGTGTCGCACCGCATCTGTTGCCGGATCCCGCGCTCGAATGGCTGCGCCGAGCCAATCGGGCCATCGGTGTGTGGATCACCGAGCTGGACCCGAACGAAGAAGGCCCCCGAGCGGAACGCATCATCGAGCCGGAACGGCTCTCGGTGACACAGATCGTCGCCGTCGACCGCCGGCTGGAGCGGGCCCGAGATCAGGAGCAGAGCGGAGTCGAGCGGATGGAGGGCGGGACCCTGGTCTTTCACGCCCAGGCTGGAGCTGCGGTCGGACTGCTGCTGACGGACCAGTTCGAGTCGTTGGGGCTCGATGGGGTCAAGGACGACCTGCGCCGGCTGCTCGATGGCGTACGCCGCAGGCCGCACATCGTCGCGCTCACCCAGGCGCAATCCCAGGAGGCATCGCTCGAGTCGGTGGGAAGCGTCGGACTCCGGCTGGCCTATCAGCTGGAGCGGACCCTCGATGCGCAGGTGGTGGTCGCGTCGGTCGAAAGCAGCGGGGTACGGGTCATCGGGGTGTCCGGCCGCGGCGACCGCCGGCTGCTCGATAGCTTCCTGCACCCCGACAGCGAGCTGGCTCGGGTGGCCCTGGGTATCCTGGAGCCCGGCCTCTCAGTCGGCGATCCCCTCGGCGGTGTCGTAGCTGACCGGCGTAGTCGCCCGGCCGCGGTACTGCTCGAGCCGATGAAAAACGGAGCTCAGCTGGTGGGCGCGGTGGCCATCTGGCTTCCCGCCGGCAAGGAGCCGGTGGGAAATACCCGGGCCGAGCTGATGGAGGCCATCGGCAATGCCGGCCCTCGGATCGCGAAAGCACTGGACGCCGATCAGCACAAGCGCGCCGCCACGCTCGACCCGCTCACTGGCCTGCACAACCGCCGGGGCTTCGATGAGGCGTTCACCCTCATCAGCGCCAAGCAGGGTGCGTTGGTCTATGCCGACATCGATCGGTTCAAGAACCTCAACGACACGCTGGGGCACCCCGCCGGGGATGCCGCGCTGGTCCACTTCGCTCGCATCATCCGGGAGCAGATCCGTACCTGGGATGTCGCCGGCCGAATCGGGGGTGAGGAGTTTGCGGTCTGGCTGCCGGAGACCGACCTCGATCTCGGAGCCAGGATCGCGGAGCGGATCAGGGTCAAGCTGGCCACCACCGCCTGGGACTGGCGGGGCCGCACGTGGCCTTTGAGCGCTTCGTTCGGCGTCGCGGCCTGCCCGGAGACCAGCCGCAGCTTGGATAACCTGCCGGCGCAGGCGGATTCCGCGTTGTACGTGGCCAAACGGAGCGGGAGGAACAGGGTAGAGAAGGCGGGGAGGTGAGGGCTGGCGGCCGGGCGGTCAGCCGGACGGGCGGTCCCGAAACAGAGGCTGGAGCCCTTACCAAACTGGCTTAGGTATCCCATCTAACATATTGCCAGGCTTACGCCTCCAGCTCGCGCTTAAACTCGGTCGTCCGACCGCCTGACCGACCGTCCGTCTTTCCTCCAGCCCCGCTATCGACTATAATTCTCCCACCCGGGGGCGACTGGCTTCGACGGGTTTGATGAAGGAATTGCAGCGTGCCCAGGTCCAGGTTCCTGGCTAAACCGTCTGGAATGATTCAACTGCCAATACTGAACTGGCACTGGCTGCGTAAGCTGAGCTAAGCTCGCTTATGCTCCTTCGGCCGACGGAGCCCGCCTGGGGCGCCTCGCGTCGAATCGCAAATCCGGGCTGGCCGAGCGTATCGCTCCGATGCGACCGGCGAGATTTCAGGAGATAGGCTCTGGAGAGGTCGGCTCGACAGCGCTCCGGAGTGACGGCAAGAAGTCGAGCCTACGCACGTAGACGCGGTTCTGGATACTTACTCGGACCAGGGTTCGATTCCCTGCGCCTCCATCAAGCGGGACACTCCTGGCGAGTGTCCCGCTTTCTTTATCGAGAACATCTCAGGAGTACCAATGCTGAAGCAGGCCATGCCCCTCTCGGATGCGGAGCAAGTCGTCTCCAACGATCAGCTCCGCTCAGCCTTTCCTGCCCTCGAGCGACACCACCAAGGCCTGCCAGTGGCGCATTTCGACGGTCCCGGCGGAACCCAGGTGCCCCGTCCGGTGGTGGAGGCCATGAAGGACTATCTCTACCATCACAACGCCAACACGCATTGGCGTTTCCCCACCAGCGCGGAGACGGATGCGCTGATCGCAGCATCGAGAGAGGCCATGGCCGACTTCCTGGGGGCGGCTCCCACCGAAATCGCCTTCGGGGCGAACATGACCACCCTGACCTTCCATCTGGCCCGTGCCCTGGGACGGACGTGGGGGCCGGGCGATACGGTCGTGATCACCGAGCTGGATCATCATGCCAATGTGGCGCCCTGGCGCGCCCTGGAGCGGGAGCGCGGGATCACGGTGGCATCGGTGCCGGTCCAGCCCGGAACCGGGCAGCTGGACTGGGATCGTCTGGAGGCGCTCATGTCAGCCAGGCCCCGTCTCCTGGCGCTTGGCGCCGCGTCCAATGCGCTGGGCACCATCACTGACGTAGCCCGGGCGGCTCGGTTAGCTCATGAAGCCGGGGCCCTCATCTTCGTCGATGCCGTCCACTTCGCTCCCCATGAGCTGGTCGACGTGCGCGCGCTGGCCTGCGACTTCCTGGCTTGCTCCGCGTACAAATTCTATGGTCCGCACCTTGGTGTTCTCTTCGCCCAGGAAGAGCTGCTGCAGGGGCTGGACGTCCCCAAGCTGGCCCCGGCGCCGGACACCGCGCCGGAGCGGGTCGAGACTGGAACCCAGAATCATGAAGGCATCGTGGGTGCCGCGGCCGCGGTCGACTTCCTCGCGTCCCTCGGCACGGGCAAGACCCGCCGGGATCGCCTGCGCAGCGCCTTCACCGGCCTGCACGGCCGCGCGCAGAGGTTGCTGCATCGGCTGTGGAACGGCCTCCACGCCATCGACGGAGTGACGCTATATGGTCCGGCACCAACATCGCCACGGACTCCGACGGTGGCCTTCACCGTCGAAGGCAGCTCCCCTGATGCGGTCGCCGAGCAGCTGGCCAGCCGAGCGGTCTTCGTCTCCAGTGGAGACTTCTACGCGACGACGGTGGTGGAGCGGCTCGGGTTGCGGCAGGGGCTGGTGCGGGCTGGCTGCGCCTGCTACACGACGGAGGAGGAGGTCGAGCGATTGATTGACGGTGTCCAGGAGATCCGGCCCAGCTGATATCCTCGTCCCGAGCGCTGCGGAGTAGGTCCCTCGCTGCGCTCGGGATGAGGATCGGGTTGAGAAACGCCAGGTCTATTTTCCCGCCTGAATCGGAATCCGCACTCGGGTCTTCTCCCACTCGAGCGCGAGGGTTACGGCATCGCTGCCCGCCGGCTCGGCCCGGATGGTGAATGTCTCGACCGGCGCGGCCAGCTTCTCGCTTTTCACCTTGGCCCGGCCCAGCTCCTGAGCTTTGATCTCATCCGTATACTGATTTTCCTTGCCCCACTGGGAGATCGAGCGGTTCACGATGATTTCCCACTCGTTCGCCCCCGGCACCGTGTAGAGCGAGTACACGCCGGCCGGTACCTGTAGGCCGGCTACCTTGAGCGGAATCGGCGTCAAGAAGATTGTCGGCTCGTTGGCTCCGGTGCGCCACAACTTGCCGTAGGGAACGTCCTTTCCGCCGAGCATCACCCGTCCCCGAGAGGATGGTCTGCCGTAGCACACTTTGACCGGTTGTTTGGCGATGGTGAACGAGACCGAGTCGAGGGGACTCTTCCTTCCAGGAACCGGAACATTGCGCGCCGCGCAAGCAGTGTCAGCATGAGTGATTCCTACCGCAGCGGCGCCCCGCGGTGGAGCAACCATCGTAGCTACGGCAGCAAGCATGGCAGAGAGATACACGCTGAGTCTCCTTGTGATTGTTAACCCACCCTCCGACGGCTGAGGGCGTCTCTGGTTTCCAGAGCAATGGCCAAAGCGCCGTTGGAATCGGCGGCCAGGCAATTGAGATGTCCCATCTTGCGCCCCGGCCGTGCCTCCGCCTTTCCGTACAGGTGCAATCGAACGCCGGGACGCCTCAGCGCCTCCTCCCAACGCGGCTCGCCATCACTCCACAGATCGCCCAGAAGATTGATCATGGCTACGGGGGACATCAGCCACGGCCGGGCCAACGGTAATCCGCACAGCGTGCGCAGCTGCTGCTCGAACTGGTCCGCCGAGCACGCGTCCATGGTGTAGTGCCCACTGTTGTGGGGTCGCGGAGCCATCTCGTTAATCAGCAGCTGGCCACCACGGGTGACGAACAGTTCCACGCCGAGTACGCCGACGTATTGCATCGTTTCGGCGAGGGCCATAGCAAGCTCCCGCGCCTCGTGAGCCATCTTCTCAGAGATACGAGCAGGGACGACGGAGGTTTCGAGGATTCCATCGCGGTGGTGGTTCTCCGCCACGGGGAACGTCTCGATATCCCCGTTGGAGCCACGTGCCAGGATCACCGATAGCTCGCGCTCGAGCTCTACTCTCTGCTCCAGGACGCAAGGAACCTGGCCGAAGTGCTCGAAGGCGCGGACCGCATCTGCCTTGTTCTCGACCGTCGCCTGGCCCTTGCCGTCGTAACCCAAGCGGCTGGTCTTGAGCAACCCGGGAAGAGGAACCTCCGCCAAGGCCGCAATCAGCTCCTGCCGGTTGCGCACCGGCCGGAACGGGGCGGTCGGGAACCCGCGGCTGTGAAAGAAGGACTTTTCCGCGATGCGGTCCTGGGCCGTAGCCACGGCCTGGATTGGAGGGCGCACCAACGATGATTGGGCGAGTCGCTCCAGGGCCGAGGCGGGAACGTTCTCGAATTCGGTGGTGATCGCTGCGCAACACTTGGACAACTCGGCGAGGGCCTGATCGTCGTCGTAGGCTGCGCGGATCTGGCGGTCGGCAACGGCTCCGGCGGGGCTCTGTGGATCGGGATCCAGCACCACCACCCGGTAGCCCATGCTGCGTGCTTGCAAGGTGAACATCCGCCCCAGCTGCCCCCCGCCCAGGACGCCCACAGTGGCGCCGGGAAGGATCACGAGGGCTCCGGCAGTCTCATGTCGAGCGCCCGCTGCTCCTGAGTCCGGCGGAACTCCTCCAGCCGATCGGCCAGTTCTGGATCGTGGAGGGCCAGGATCGCCACGGCATACAGCCCCGCATTGCCGGCGCCGGCGTTACCGATGGCAAAGGTGGCCACCGGTATGCCGGCCGGCATTTGAACGATGGAAAGCAGCGAGTCGAGGCCCTGAAGATGCTTGGTGGGGATGGGAACGCCGAGCACCGGCAGAAGAGTCTTGGCGGCCAGCATTCCCGGCAGGTGAGCGGCGCCACCGGCGCCGGCAATTATGCAGCGGAGTCCGCGGCCCGCGGCGTCCTCGGCGTAGCGGTACAGCAGGTCAGGCGTCCGGTGGGCCGAAACGACCCGCGCTTCGTGTTGGACTCCGAACTCGAGCAGCCGCTTGGCGGCGTGCTGCATGACCTCCCAGTCGGAGTCGCTGCCCATCACGATTCCAACGAGGGGCTGAGTCATCAGACGGTAGCGCGAGTTCGATCCATGGTGCCCCTGGCGGCCAACGCTGCCTGAGCTGCGGCCAGCCGCGCGATGGGCACCCGGAAGGGGGAACACGAGACGTAGTTCATTCCCAGTCGGTCGCAGAAGGCGACTGCCGCCGGCTCCCCGCCGTGCTCGCCGCAGATCCCGAGCTTGAGATCGGGCCGGGTGCGGCGGCCGAGATCGCAGGCCATGGCAATGAGCTTGCCTACACCGGCCTGGTCCAGTACCTGGAAGGGATCGTCCTCCACGACACCATGCTCCAGGTAATAGGGGAGGAACCGGTGGGCATCGTCCCGCGAGAGTCCCCAGGTGGTCTGAGTCAGATCGTTGGTCCCAAAGGAAAAGAACTGCGCCTCTCGGGCCAGCTCGTCGGCGGTCAGCGCGGCGCGGGGGAGCTCGATCATAGTGCCGAGAAGATAGGGCACCGTGATCTGCCGTTCTTGAAAGACCTCCTCCGCTACCTGCCGAACGATGAGGGCCTGCTTCCGAAACTCCACCACGCTCGCGGTGAGTGGAATCATCACCTCGGGCATGACCCGTCCCTTGCGCGCCGCCACCGTGCAAGCCGCTTCGAAGATCGCCCGCACCTGCATCGCGGTAATTTCGGGATAAATGATGCCGAGCCGGCAGCCGCGCAGGCCGAGCATGGGATTCACCTCGTGCAGCCGGTCGATGATACCCTTGAGGACAGCGGTATCCATCTTGAGCTCGCGCGCGAGGCTCTCGACCTCCGCGGCGTCCTTGGGCAGAAACTCGTGCAGGGGCGGATCCAGCAGCCGGATGGTGACCGGGTAGCCCTCCATGGCGCGGAAGATGGCTTCGAAGTCGCCCCGCTGCATGGGAAGCAGCTTGGCCAGGGCTCGCTTGCGGCCTGCGGTATCCTGGGCCACGATCATCTGGCGCATGACCACGAGCCGGTCGCCGTCGAAGAACATGTGCTCGGTGCGGCAGAGCCCGATCCCCTCGGCCCCGAAATCCCGTCCCCGGTGTGCATCCGCGGGAGTATCGGCATTCACCCGGACCCGGAGCTGCATGATCCGGTCGGCCCACTTCATGACCCGGGTGAAGTTGCCGCTCAACTCGGGTGCTATGAGTGCTGCCTGACCGGCGAATACCTTGCCGCTGCTGCCATCCACCGTGATCCAGTCGCCCTCTCCCAGACTCCGGCCATTTACCGACATCCGGCTGGATTTCTCATCCACGTTGAGCGCCTGCGCTCCGGCCACACAGGGTTTGCCCATCCCGCGGGCCACCACGGCCGCGTGAGAGGTCATTCCGCCGCGCGCGGTCAGGATGGCCTTGGCGGTGACCATGCCGTGGAAGTCCTCGGGTGACGTCTCCCGGCGAACCAGGATGACCGACTGGCCCGCGCGGCCCAGCCGTTCGGCCTGATCGGCATCGAACACTACGGTGCCGCAGGCTGCGCCAGGTGAGGCCGGTAGGCCGGTGGTGAGGAGATCGAGCCGGCTTCCCGGGTCGATGGTTGGGTGGAGCAGCTGGTTCAGGTCGTTGGGCGGGATTCGGGCGACGGCCTCTTGTTCGGAGATCAGCCCCTCGTCCACCATGTCGCAGGCTATGCGCACCGCAGCGTGGCCCGACCGCTGAGCGCGCCGGGTCTGGAGCATGTAGAGATTGCCCCGCTCGATGGTGAATTCCATGTCCTGGACATCGCGGAAATGCCGCTCCAACGTGCGGCCCACCCGCTCCAGCTCCTGATAGGCATGGGGGAGCTGCTCCTTGAGTTTGTCTATGGGCAGCGGCGTGCGGCTTCCGGATACCACGTCCTCGCCTTGGGCGTTGAGCAGGTACTCGCCGTAGAGCCGTTGCTCACCGGTAGATGGGTCGCGGCTGAAGGTGACCCCAGTGCCTGAGTCCTCACCCAGATTGCCGAACACCATCGCGACGATGTTGACGGCAGTCCCCATCGAGTCGGGAATGTCGTGCAGCTTCCGGTAATCGATGGCCCGCCGGGTGTTCCAGCTCTCGAACACGGCCGCGATGGCGCCCCAGAGCTGATCCAGCGGCTCGGTGGGGAACTCGCGGCCCGATTCCGCGCGGATATGCTCCTTGAACCGCCGGACGATTGCCTGGATCTCCTCGACCGGCAGATCAATCTCCCGCTTGATCCGGCAGCGCTGCTTGTGCTCGTCGAGGATCTGCTCGAATGGCTTTCTCGAGAGCTCGAACACCACGCTCCCGTACATCTGCACGAACCGCCGGTAGGAGTCCCAGGCGAATTGGGGGTTGCCGCTCTGACGGGTCAGCCCCTCCACCGTGACGTCGTTGAGGCCCAGGTTCAGGATCGTCTCCATCATCCCAGGCATGGATACCGCGGCACCGGATCGGACCGATACGAGCAGCGGGTTGTCGGCGTCGCCCAGATGCTTGCCGGTGCTGGTCTCCAGCCGCTGGAGGGCGTTCTCCAACTGGGTCTGGAGTCGCTTGGGAAACTGCCGGCTCTCGAGGTAATGCAGGCAGAGATTGCTGGCGATGGTGAAGCCGGGTGGGACCGGAATGCCGATGGTGGTCATCTCGGCGAGACCTGCGCCCTTCCCGCCGAGCACGTCCTTCATGGCGGCGGTGCCGTCCGCTCGACCGTGGCCGAAGGAATAGACCAGCGGCTGAGTGTACGGACCGCTCATGCGGGCGTCGCGATCAGCGGTGCCGCATGTCGAAGCCGCACCGGATCGTCGGGTGTGGCCGTCGGGTACTTGCCCGAGAAGCAGGCGTGACAGAAACCGGTGTCCTTGCCCGCTGCCTGCAGCATTCCATCGAGCGAGAGGTATCCCAGCGAATCCACCCCCAGAAATTGCAGGATCTCCTCCACCGAGTGGGTGGAGGCGATCAGCTCTTCCCGGGTCGGGGTGTCGATGCCGTAGTGGCAGGGGCCGGTGATGGGTGGGGACCCCAGGCGGAGATGGACCTCGCGTGCCCCCGCGGCCCGGATCATCTGCACCAGCTCCTTGCTGGTGTTTCCCCGCACCAGGCTGTCATCCACCACCACCACCGACTTGCCGTGGATCACCTCGCCAACCGGATTGAACTTGATCTTGACCTTGGCGACCCGGAGCGCCTGGGTCGGGTTGATGAAGGTGCGACCCACGTAATGGTTCCGGATCAGCCCGTACTCCAGCTTGATCCCGGAGACCTCGGAAAACCCGAGGGCCATGGCGTTGGAGCTGTCGGGCACGCTGAAGACGACCTCGCCAGTCGTGGCCGGTTGCTCCCGGGCCAGTTGCCGCCCGAGCTCACGCCGCACCCGATCCACCGATTTGCCGAAGACGCTGCTGTCGGGCCGGGCGAAGTACACCAGCTCGAAGACGCAGCGGGTTACCGGCCGCGGTGCCAGGCGGGGCAGGTGAGTGACCTGGCCGTTGTCGATCCGGACGAAGTCACCCGGGCGGAGCTCGCAGTGAAATGAGGCGCCGATCAGATCGAGGGCGCAGGTCTCCGAGGCCACCACGATCCCGCTGCCCAGCCGGCCGATGACGAGCGGGCGAAAGCCCCGGCTGTCCACCACCGCGTACATGGTTCGTCCCACGCTGATCACCAGGCTGTAGGCCCCATCGACCTGTTCCAGCGCGTCCCGGATCTGATCGTCCACCGTGTCGGCCTCGGAACGGGCGATCAGATGGACCAGAACCTCGGTGTCGCTGGAGCTGGTGAAGATGGCGCCTCGCTCCACCAGGTCGCGTTTGATGGCGTCCGCGTTGATGAGGTTGCCGTTGTGGGCAATGGCCAGCGGGCCGCAGCGGGTATTCACGTTGCAGGGCTGGGCATTGGCCAGCACCGTGCTGCCGGACGTGGAGTACCGGGTGTGGCCGACCGCGACATCGCCGGGGAGCGCCGCCAGCGTCTCGTCGTCGAAGTTCTCCGAGACCAGTCCCATGCCCCGGTGGGACCGTGCGGTCCCGTCCCGATCAATGGCAACAATGCCGGCGCTCTCCTGCCCCCGGTGCTGCAGGGCGTAGAGTCCGAGATACGCCAGCCGGGAAGCGTCAGGGATGCCCGAGACGCCGATGATACCGCACATGCTATTCTCCAGCCGCTCGATCCACGTCGGGATGCTGCATCCGGCGGGGAATCGCGTCAAAGTAGATGCGTCGTAGCGCGTCAGTGCTCCAGGAGAACAGGTGAGGGCCCACCTGGAGTTCCAGGGTTCCGGCGCTCTCGACCAGCCCGGCGCGGAATACCGGGACGCCATGCCGGTCAGCCAGGGCGATCAGCGGGCGAGCCGCCGCCTGGGAGCAGGACACCACCACTCGGGCCCCATCCTCGCCATAGAGCAACCCGTCCATGGGCACGTCGGGCGCGTAGCCGGTCAGATCGAGGCTGGCTCCCAGGCTGCCCGGCACGTACGGTCCGCCGATCACCGCTTCGGCCAGGGCGACCGCGAGGCCTCCCTCCGAGCAGTCGTGCGCCGAGCGTAGGAGCTTCTGTTCGGCTGCCGCCACGAGGAAGCGCTGCAGGCGGAGCTCGGCGTCGAGATCGACCGCCGGCTGGTCTCCCCCGACAAAGTCACAGACCTCTGCCCAGTAGGCCGAGCCCCCCAGGATTCCGCTGGTCTGACCCAGGATGAACACCTCGTCTTGCGGGGCATCGAAGTAGCTCACGACCCGGTCTTCGATCCGGGACAACAGGCCTACCATGCCGATCGTCGGCGTAGGGTCAATGGCGCCGTTGGGACTCTCGTTGTAGAAGGAGACGTTTCCCCCAGTCACCGGGGTGCCGAAGGCCCGGCACGCGTCGGCAATGCCGCGGCAGGCTTCCCGGAATTGGAAGAACACCTCGGGCCGCTCAGGATTCCCAAAATTCAGGCAGTTGGTGATCCCCAAAGGCTTCGCCCCCGTCGCAGCGACGTTGCGGGCGGCCTCGGCCACCGCGGCCTTGGCTCCTTCATACGAATCGAGCGCGACCAGCCGGGCATTGCAGTCGATCGCCATCGCCAGTCCAAAATCGGTTCCCGCGACCCGGATGACACCGGCATCGGAGCCGGGGGGAATCACGGTAGCGGCCTGGACTGTGGAGTCATATTGCTCGTAGACCCAGCGCTTGCTGGCGATGTCCGGATGACCCAGGAGCATCTCCAGAGCTCCCTCCAGATCCACCACCGGCTCCTGCGGGTCTACCGTGGCGCGGCGCTGACGGGCCTCGTCGCTCTCCCGCGCCTCCGGCTGGTAAAGGGGGCAGTCTTCAACCAGGCGTTGGCCCGGTATCGCCACCACCGTCTGGCCATGATGCCGCACCCGGAAGATCCCGTCGTCGGTCACGTGGCCGATTGGTGTGGCGTCGAGCTCCCACTTGGCGCACACCGCCTGGACCTCGCGCACCCTGGAGGGCTCCGCCACCACCAGCATGCGTTCCTGGGACTCGGAGAGCAGAATCTCGTACGGCGTCATGCCCTCCTCGCGGGTGGGTACCAGCCCGGTGTCAAGCTCCACCCCCACGCCGCCTCGAGCCGCCATCTCGGCCGACGAACTGGTGAGCCCCGCCGCACCCATGTCTTGAATGGCTACGATGAGGCGGCCGGTGATCAGCTCCAGGCTGGCCTCCAGAAGGAGCTTTTCGGTGAATGGGTCACCCACCTGCACCTGGGGCCGCCGGCTCTCGCTCTTCTCGGAGAGCTCCTCGGACGCGAAGCTGGCGCCGTGAATCCCATCCCGCCCAGTCCGGGCTCCGACGCAGAGCAGCACGTTTCCGACGCCCTGTGCGGCGGCCCGGATGAGATCGCTCTCCCGCAACAGGCCCACGCACATGGCGTTCACCAGCGGGTTGCCGGTGTACCCCTGGGCAAAGTTGACCTCGCCACCGAGGGTGGGGACGCCGACGCAGTTGCCATAGTCCCCGATGCCCCGCACCACGCCGGCGAAGAGATATCGGTTGCGGGGATGCTCCAGCGGACCGAAGCGCAGGCTGTTAAGCAGCGCAACCGGTCGGGCACCCATGGTGAAAACATCGCGCAGGATGCCGCCCACCCCGGTAGCCGCACCCTGGTACGGCTCGACCGCCGACGGGTGATTGTGGGACTCGATCTTGAAGGCTACCGCCCAGCCGTCAGGCAGTCGCAGCACGCCCGCGTTCTCGCCCGGCCCTTGGACCACTTGGGGGCCACTCGTCGGGAATGTCTTCAGCACCAGCTTCGAGTGCTTATAGGAGCAGTGCTCCGACCACAGGGCAGAGAAGACCCCCAGCTCCGTGAGCGTCGGAGTCCGGCCCAGCAGCTCCACGATCCGGCCGTATTCCAGCTCGTTGAGATTGTGCTCCCGCACTACCTCAGGGGTTACCGGGCGCTCTCCGGGAAGGGAGACGGCCTCGGTGACTGCGCTGTCTATGCCGGGAACGGTCACTCCCGTGTCCTCAGCTGAGAGGGTTGCCAGGGGTGCGGGGTGGTTTGTCGGTCCGGCGAGCCCGGGGCGAACGGCGGAAGGCCGAGAATGCGTCGGAGAGCACCCGGCCCAGCACGGTGGGGTGGTCCTCGTGGGCAACCGCCTCCAGCTCTCCCGCGTCGAGCCACATGCCGCCGCAATGCGGACAGCTCTCGATTTGGACGCCGTGGTACTCGCTGCTGGTGAGATCGTACCCGTCCTTCGGGCACTTCATGTAATGGGTCTTCCGCTCCGCCTCGACCGCAGCCGAGTGGGCCCGTTCCCGCTGCTTCCGCATCAGCTCGGCATCTTCGCGGGCAAAGTACTCGTCCTCGTTGCGACTTGGCTTGTCTGACTTCATTGACCTGACACCTTGGGCTGAGAGCTGTCCTCGTGACAGGAGATGGGTGAGGTAAAGAACCCGGCACCGCCGGTCAAACCCAGGATGCGGTCCGCCGCGCGCTCCGGGTGAGGCATGATGCCGACAATGTTGCCCGCGGCATTGCAGATTCCGGCGATATGGTTGGCCGAGCCATTGGGATTCGGCTGGAAGGGCGAGCGCTCGGTGGCAGCGACGTAGCGCAGCACCACTCGTCCCTCCGCCTCCAGCAGGCGCAGCGTGTCCTCGGAGGCCACGAACCGGCCTTCTCCATGGGCGACCGGTAGCCGCAGCCTGGCACCGGGCTCGTAGTCGCAGGTGAAGGCGGTGTCGATCTGCTCGACGGTGACATCCACCGGCTTGGAGACGAAGGTAAGACCCGCATTTCGCAGCAGGGCTCCCGGCAGCAGGTGCGCCTCGCACAGGATCTGGAAGCCATTACAAATGCCGAGGACGGGACCGCCATCGGCGGCGTGGCGCCGGACCGCCTGCATCACCGGGCTGAACCGGGCGATGGCGCCCGACCGGAGATAGTCGCCGTAGCTGAATCCGCCCGGAAGGATCACGATGTCGGCGCCGCGCAGATCGACGTCACGGTGCCACACGAAGTAAGCCTCGCCGCCGTACCGCTCGGCCGCTCGCAAGGTATCGAAGTCGCAATTGCTGCCGGGAAACCGGACCACCGCCACTCGGGGCATCAGTCCTCCTCGATATCCAGCAGGTAGTCTTCCGTCACCGGATTGGCCAGCAGTTTGTCGCACATCTGTCGCGCCTTGGCCTCCGCCTCATCGCGGGAGCCGGCGTCCACATCCATCTCGATGGCGCGGCCGACCCGGACGGCGGTCGTCTCCTCGAAGCCCAGGGCCGTCAGCGCGTGCTCCACCGCCTGCCCTTGCGGGTCCAGCAGTCCGGTCCGCGGCATCACCCGCACGTGCACTCGGAAAGTCATTGATCCGACTCCTGGCGGCGGTCGCCCCATCGGCCGCGCCGTTCGTGGGACAGTGGCGGCGGCAACATGGGGTCGTTGCCGTCGGCAAGCCGTTCATCGGTGATCGGAACTGGCTCCGTCCGTTCCATGAGACCGAGGAGGGTTGCCCGCGCGATCCCGAACGTCATGTAGAAGAGCCCTAAAGGAAATAGAAAATACTCGGGTGCGAGCAGCCCGCCGAGGAGGATGACCAGATGGACCACCAGGCCGAAGATCCCTCGGGCGCTCCGAATTCCAATGGGAGGGAATTTGGGATACTTCACGTTGCTCACCATCAGGACCGCCAGCAGCAGCATGAGGACGACCAGGCCCTCGTGCTGCAGGTCCAGGTACCCCAGGGAAATGCGATACCAATTGGTCTGGCTGAACGGATAGTACGCGGCGAGCGTCATTCCCGCCGCGGGTGATGGCATGCCGGTGAACCACCCGGTGGACGGCTTCCCCGCCGAGAGCACGTTGAACCGGGCCAGCCGCAAGGCCACCGCCACGACGTAGATGTAACACAGGATCCAGGCGAACCGTCCGGCATTGGAGAAATCGAGAAAGTACATCAGCAGTGCAGGGGCGACGCCGAAGGAGATGACGTCCACCAGCGAATCCAGCTCGGCCCCGAACCGGGTGCCGGTCCCGGATAGGCGCGCCACCCGGCCGTCGAGCATATCGAGGATACCGGCGAACACGATGAACCATCCGGCCCAGCGGAAATTTCCGTTGAACGCGGATACGATGGCCCAGAATCCGAAGAAGAGATTGCCGAGGGTAAAGGCGCTCGGCATGACTACGACGACCTGGCGCATCGAAGGCCGCCGGAGACCCTCCCTCCGCTGTCTCAGCTCCATTCGGCCACCACGGTCACCCCCACGAGAGTGTTGTCGCCTTCGTTGACCAGTACCCGAGTTCCCACCGGGAGGAACAGGTCCACCCGGGAGCCGAATCGGATCATGCCCATGCGCTCGCCCTGGCGCACGGGAGTTCCGACTTCGTGGTCGGTCACGATCCTGCGGGCGATGAGACCTGCAATCTGGCGAATCAGCAGCTTACCCCGCTGGGTGGTCAGTCCAACTGAGGACTGCTCGTTGTCCAGGCTCGATTTCTCGGCGCCCGCGTGGCCGAACCTGCCGGGGTTGTACTGACGGTATTGAACCGTTCCGTCCGTGGGATAGCGATTCACGTGACAGTTGAAGACGTTCATGAAAATCGAGATCCGAAGCGCTCGGCCGCCGAGGAATGCGGGCTCGTCGGTTTCAATGATGCTCACCACTTTGCCGTCGGCTGGCGCCAGGATCAGCCGCTCGCCTCGCTGGCCCGCCCGCACCGGATCGCGAAAGAAGGCAACCACCCAGACGGCCAACGCAAGCCAGAACACCGCCGCCACCCACCAGCCTGGGGTGGCCAGCCGGAATGCCCCCACCAGCAGGGCCGCGGCGACAACCCAGGCGCCGGCGATGAACCAACGGCCTTCGGGTGCGGTCCGGATCACAGGTCCTCGCTCAGCTCATGCCCGGTGAGCAATCGGTACGCCTCGAGATAGCGCCGGCTGGTTGACTCTACCACCTCGGCCGGCAGTGAAGGCGGCGGGGCTTCACCATTCCAGCGGCCGGTTGCCTTGAGCGACGCGAGATAGTCCCGCAACGGCTGTTTGTCGAAGCTCGGCTGGGTGTGCCCGGGCGCGTACTGATCGGCGGGCCAGAAACGGGATGAGTCAGGGGTCAGCAGCTCGTCGATCAGCCGGAGAGTACCGTCCCCATCGGTGCCGAACTCGAACTTGGTGTCTGCGATGATGATTCCGCGGCGCTCGGCGTGGTCGCGGCCCGCCTGATAGATGGCAAAGCTCGCGTCGCGCAGTTTGGCCGCGAGCTGAGAGCCAAGCGCCGCGGACACCGTCGCAAAGGTGACGTTGGTATCGTGCCCCGTTTCGGCCTTGGTGGCGGGGGAGAACAGCGGTGGATCGAGCCGCGAGCTCTCCACCAGCCCGTCCGGCAGGGGCTCGCCGGCGAGGGTGCCCCGACTGCGGTATTCGGCCCAGGCCGAGCCCGATAGGTAGCCCCGCACGACGCACTCGAACGGCACCGGCTCGGCCCGGCGCACCAGCATGGCTCTTCCGGCAATCTCCCGCTGCAGTCCCGCCAACGCGGGCACCCGCTCCAGGATCTGCGAAGTTCGGGCAGTCACGTAGTGAGATGGGAACACGTTGGCCAGCTGCTCGAACCAGAAGGCGCTGATCTGGGTCAGGACCGCTCCCTTTCGGGGAACCGGCTCCCGCATGACCACGTCGAAGGCGCTGACCCGGTCGCTCGCGACCAGCAGCAAATACTCGTCGTCCACCACATACACTTCGCGGACCTTGCCCCGCCGCAGGAGTGGTAGAGGGAGCCGGCTTTGGACCAGCGTCGCTTCGGGAGGTTTCATACCACGATCTCCGCTGCCTCGGCCTCGGCCGCGAGCGGGCGGGCTCGGGCCAGTAGCGGCTGAAGGTACTCCTCGACGAACTCACCCACCTGTCGCTCCGCGCGGCCGGTGTAGTTCGCCGGGTTCAGCTCGGCTTGAAGGGCGGCGGCGGGCACGCGGAAAGCGGGGTCGTTGGCCAGCCGGGCGAGCAAATCGTTGGCCTCGCCTCGGCTCACCGCCTCGGCGACGGCCAGACTGTGACGCCGGATGACCTCGTGCAACGCCTGACGATCGCCGCCGGCCGAGACCCCGAGGAGAAGCCAGCGTTCGGTGGCCATGAACGGCATCTGGTCGGCGACATGGCGCCGGATCACCTCTTCGCGGACCTCCAGTCCCGCCGCGATGTTGGTGGCGAGCACGAGAATCGCGTCGGTGGCGAGAAATCCCTCAGGCAAAGTCAGCCGCCTATTAGCGCTGTCGTCTAAGGTCCGCTCCAGCCATTGGCTGGCGGCGGTGTGTGCGGTGTTGGCCGGCAGCGAGATCACGAACCGCGCCAGCCCGCTGATGCGCTCCGCCCGCATGGGGTTGCGCTTGTACGCCATCGCGCTGGAGCCGATCTGTTCCGATTCGAACGGCTCCAGCAGCTCGCCTTCGTGCTGCAGCAGCCGGAGGTCGCCGGCCAGCTTGGCCGCGGATTGGGCGATTCCGCTCAAGCTGTCCAGCACCACGCTGTCCTGCTTGCGGGTGTAGGTCTGTCCCGTGACCGGAAAAGAGCTCTCGAAGCCGAGCTTGGCCGACAGCCGGCGGTCCAGCTCGCGCACCTTGTCGTGATCGCCGCCGAAGAGCTGGAGAAACGAGGCCTGGGTTCCGGTGGTCCCCTTGCAGCCGCGGAAGCGCATCGACTCGATCCGATGGCAGATCTCCTCGGCATCGAGGCCGAAGTCCAGCATCCAGAGGGCGGCTCGCTTGCCCACGGTGGTGAGCTGGGCTGGCTGGAAGTGGGTGTACGCCAGGCACGGAAGATTGGCGTATCGGGTCGCGAATTTCTCGAGCGCACCGAGGACCGCCACCAGACGCCCCAGCAGCAACCGGAGGCCATCGCGCATGATGACCAGGTCGGCGTTGTCGGTCACGAACGCGCTGGTGGCCCCAAGGTGGAGGTAGGGCCGTGCCGCCGGCGCCTGATCGCCGAAAGCATGAATGTGCGCCATTACATCGTGCCGGAAGCGGCGCTCGTATCGCGCAGCGGCGGCCAGATCCGCGTCGTCCAGGTGGGCTCGCATCTGGGTAATGGCTTGCTCCGGGATGTCGAGTCCCAGCTCGCGCTCGGTCTCGGCCAGGCCGAGCCAGAGCCGCCGCCAGAGTCCGATGCGGTGAGGCTCGCCCCACAGCGTCTGCATGGCGGGTGACGCGTAGCGGGAGCCGAGCGGCGAGCGCCAGCGGTCGTCGCTCATCGGAAGACCAGGTCGGTAAAGGTGATCTGACCGTCGCGCTCGACGTAGATCCGGATGACCTGTCCGGGGCGCACGTTCAAGAGATCGGAGACCTCCGACGCGCTCCGCACCGGCGAGCGATTGATCCCAACAATGACGTCTCCCGGCAGGAGGCCGGTGGCCCGGCTCACCTGGGGAGAGAGGCGAAAGATGAGCGCGCCCCGCTCACTGCGGATTCCGCGTTCCGCCTGAATCGCCGGGGTGACGTTCACCAACTGGAGATCCTGCAGCACGGTGATCTTTTCGGCACTGACGGTGGGAAGGTCGCCGGTCACGATCCGGCGACGCACGGTGGCGCTGCCGTTCCGCACCGCCACCTCGACCGCATCGCCGACGTGCAGGTCGAGCTTCACTGCTTCCCAGTCCAGATAGTTGCGTAACCGCCGGCCGTTGGCTTCGATCAACACATCGCCCGCCCGCAGTCCGGCCCGGACGGCAGGGCCTTCTGGCGCAACGCTGGCGATGGCCACGCCGCCCTGGCTCTTCCATTCCCGCATGGCGTTGGCGCCCTCGACCTCGAGGCCGACCCAGGCGCGCCGGACCGTCCCGCTCTTGATGATCTCGTCGGCGACTCGCACCGCCCGCTCGATGGGAATGGCAAAGCCCAGCCCAACCGATCCGCCGCTGTTGCTGAAAATGGACGAGTTGACCCCTACGACCTCGCCGAGCGCGTTGGTGAGGGGACCGCCCGAATTGCCAGGGTTGATGGCGGCATCGGTCTGGATCATGTCGAGGTAGAGTCCCGTCTGGTCTTCACCCGGCAGAATGTTGCGGCCGGTGGCGCTCACGACGCCAACAGCGACGCTCGGTTCGGCGTTGCCGAGGAGATAGGCGTAGGGGTTTCCCAGAGCCACCACCCACTCGCCGATCATGAGATCGGTGCTGCGTCCCAGGGTCACAGTGGGGAGATTCTCCCGCCGCACCCGGAGCACCGCGATGTCGGTGAGCGGATCCTCCCCCAGCACGGTAGCGGGCAAATCGCTTCCGTCCGGAAGGGTCACCACTACCCTCTCGGCATTCGCCACGACGTGCTGGTTGGTCACGATGATGCCGCTTGGCCGGATGATGAACCCGGTGCCATACCCTTGAACCAGCCGGGCCCCTTCGGGGACAAAGAAGAAGTCCCAGGGCGAGCGAGGCGTGGCTTGTTGTCGGGAGCTCACGTTGATGGACACTACTGCGGGCGAGACCCGGTCGGCCGCCGCCACCAGCGCGGTTCGGCGGGAGACATTGATGGCCGCCTGCGCCTGGACCACCCGGGTGGGGGTCTGGACTCCGGCGGATGCGATTTTGAGAGTGCGATGCGGCGCGTCCCGGCAGGCCACTAGACCGGCCGCGAGAGTTAGCCTAGCGAGATTAGCCCAGGTAGGCAGCTGCACGCGGTTCTCCCACTGGGTCCTCGAAGAGCTCGGGCGGATAGCTGGCAGCGACGAAATACAAGCCCTGCGGCGGAGCCGGCGGACTGGTCTCGCCGTTGTCCTGCCGCTGGAGCAGAGCCGCCATGTCGCCGAGCGGCCTGCGGCCGAGCGCCACATCGACCATGGTTCCCACCAGCAGACGGACCATATGGTGGAGAAATCGGTCGGACTCGACCTGAAAGCTCACTCCGCGCCCCTCGGAGCGAAGTGCCCACTCGGCCTGGATGAGGCGGCAGCGGTAGTGCGGCTTGTTCCCCTTCACGGCAAAGGCGCGGAAGTCGTGCTCGCCATGAATGAGGCGGGCAGCGGCGTGAAGGAGGTCCAGGTCGACATCCCTTCCCAGCGCCCATTCATAGGGGCGGCGAAAGGGAGAGCCCGAGGACTGCTCCAGGCCTATGTCGTAGCGATAGCGTCGGGACAGCGCGGACTTCCGGGCGTGAAAGCCCGGCTGCATTGGATGGACCAGCTCGACCCAGCAATCGCGGGGAAGCAGGGCATTGAGGGCCCGCCGGAGCGCGGGACCGGTCCAACTGAGTGGAGCGTGGAAGCTGACTCCCTGGCCGAGCGCGTGCACACCCGCATCGGTTCGTCCGGCGGCATGAGCCACCGTTCTGCGACCAAACAGACGCTCCAAGACTCGCTCGAATTCGCTCTGAACCGAGCGTCCGGCGGGCTGGCGTTGCCACCCGACAAAGCCGGTGCCGTCGTAGTGCAGCGTGGCGAGGTAGGTCCGGCTCATCGGCCCGGAATCTAGCCGGGTAGCGCACCCCGAGCAAGCTACGCAACTGCTTGTCATGATTGACAAAAGACTGTCTGGGCGGGTACACTTTCCGAACCTCCGCCAACCCCCTGTTTTTGCCCCCATCGCCTTGGCTCGAGTCCCGTGACCGACGACTCCCCGCTGCGCTTTGCCATTCAGCAGCTCGCTCAGGGTCGGTCACTGGATCAGGAGGCGACCACCGCCGCCTTCAACGTGCTCATGCAGGGAGCCGCCAGTCCGGTTCACGCTGCCGCACTGCTGATGGGATTGCGGGCCAAAGGGGAAACGGCAGACGAGGTGGCCGGGGCTGCGCTCGCGCTTCGGTGTGCCATGGTACGCCTCGAGATCAGTGAGTCACATCGGTTGGTTGACACCTGCGGCACCGGGGGTGGCCGAGTCGGCACGCTGAATATCTCTACCGCGGCCGCATTCATCGTGGCGGGCGCTGGTGTCCCCGTCGCCAAGCATGGCAACCGGAGCTACACCTCCCGGTCGGGCTCGGCAGACGTGTTGGAGGCCCTGGGGGTCGACATCGGCGTTCCCCCCGAGCGGGTCGCCACCGTGCTGCGCTCGGCGGGGATCGTATTCTTGTTCGCGCCGACGTATCACCCGGCCATGCGGCACCTGGGGCCGGTGCGGAAGGAGTTGGCGGTCGCGACGATTATGAACCTGCTGGGCCCGCTGGCGAATCCCGCCGGCGTGACCCGGCAGGTGGTCGGAGTCGCCCAGGAGACCCACGCTCCGCTCGTCGCCGAAGCCCTTGGCCGGCTCGGCGTCAGGCATGCCCTGGTGCTCCACGCCGCGGTTGGCATGGACGAGATCAGTCCCTCGGGTCGCACGTCAGTCTGGGAGATACGCGATGGCCAAGCCAGCCGCTGGGAGCTGGAGCCTTCGCGTCATGGCTTGGCCTGCGACGATCTCGAGGAGCTGGCCGGGGGTGAGCCGGCCCACAATGCGACCGAGATCGAGCGCTTGCTGGCGGGGCAGGGGAAAGCGGCCGTCCGTTGTGCGGCCCTGCTCAACGCAGCCGCGGCGCTCTACGTTTCCGGGAACGGCTGGTCGTTCGATGAAGCGGTCGAGCGGGGAGAGCAATCGCTGAGGAAGGGAGCGGCGGCCGAAGCGCTGGAGCGCCTGCGGGCCGCCGCCCCCCGACGGTAGGGCGCACCCGAGGTGCGCCGGTGCGTCAATATTTCCGAATGACTCCGACGACGACGCCCTGGATCAGCACATCACGCTCCTGAAAGCGCATGGGCTGCATGGAGGAATTGGCGGGTTGAAGCCGGATCCAGCCTCCCGGCTCGCGGTAGAACTTCTTGACGGTGGCCTCGCTGCCGTTGACCAGCGCGATGACCATTTCGCCGCTTTCCGCGGTTTGTTTGCCGTGCACCACCACGATGTCGCCATCGACGATGTGCTCGTCGATCATGGAGCTGCCCTGGACCTTGAGCGCGTAGTTG
Source organism: Gemmatimonadota bacterium (assembly GCA_041500125.1). Lineage (GTDB taxonomy): Bacteria > Gemmatimonadota > Gemmatimonadetes > Gemmatimonadales > GWC2-71-9 > CAVVWJ01. The sequence continues at coordinate 22,354 of JBGQLP010000003.1, read as the reverse complement.
GGGCCCCGGCGAGGGAGCATCTGATCGGGGACCGCAATGGTCTCCTGGTGCATGAGCGACTCGATCGGGGTGCCGGCTGCCACTTTGCCCAGTAGCGGGATTTCGCTGGCGGCCGAGGTGCCCCGGGGCGGCAGAACCTCGATGGACCGGCTCTCGTTGTAAGAGCGGCGAATGTACCCTTTGCGCTCGAGGTTGGTGAGGTGCTCGTGCACCGTGGCCAGCGATTGAAATCCGAACTGCTCGGCGATTTCCTCGAAGCTCGGCGCGTAGCCTTGACCGTGTATGTGACCCTGCAGGTAGCTGAGAATTTCGCTCTGACGCTTGGTCAGCGGCATCCGGATCTCCTCCTTAGTCGATGTGGCGACCGAATAGAGCCCGAACAAAGGTACCCGAACACCGGCCGAAGGACAAGATGCCTGTCAGCCTACAGGAAATCCTGAGCTCTACCCAGCGGGGGTTACCGGCACTCCGCCGCCGGCGGGAGACCCTGGAACGGCAGATTCAGGGCAGCCGGGTGGCGCGTCCCTCGTTTCGAGCTGCGCTGCGCCGGCCCACCGTTGCGGTCATCGCGGAATTGAAACGGCGCTCGCCTTCGGCCGGCTCAATTCGTGAAGATCTGGACCCGGGCGAACGAGCCTCGCTTTACGCCGCGCACGGCGCGGCCGCTATCTCCGTGTTGACCGATGGTCCCTATTTCGGTGGCTCCATGCATGATCTCCGGGCCGCTGCCGGACGCTGTCCGCTGCCCTTGCTGCGCAAGGATTTCATCCTCGACGAAGTCCAGATTCTCGAGGCCCGGGCTGCGGGAGCTTCCGCCGTTCTGCTGATTGTCCGCGTGCTGGAGCGCGCTCGGCTGGAAAGGCTGCTGCGCTACGCTGCCGAGCTGGGACTCGATGCTCTGGTCGAGGTCCATACACCGGCTGAGCTCGGTGCCGCCTTGGATTCCGGCGCCTCCGTCATCGGCGTGAACAGCCGGGACCTCGACACCTTCCGGATCGACACGGAAGCGGCCTGGAAGATCGTCCGACAGGTCCCCCCCGACCGCATCGCCGTGGCGGAAAGTGGGGTGGGTGGACCAGCCGACGTGGTGCGGGTTGCGGAGGCTGGAGCGGATGCGGTCCTGATCGGGACGGCGCTCTCGGCGGCCTCTTCTCCCGAGCGACTTCTGGGCGAGCTATCGGCCATCCGGAGACATGACCGTTAAGATCAAGATCTGCGGACTCATGCGTCCGGTGGACGCGGCCAGGTCCGCGGAGGTTGGAGCCTCGTATCTGGGCGTTGTTTTTGCTGGAGGACCCAGAGCGGTAACTCGAGCCAGGGCGGGTGAGGTGGTCCAGGCTGGCGGCGGAGTTCCGGTCTTGGGGGTTTTTGCCGACCAGCCGGCCGAAGAAATCCTCCAGATATGTGAGCAGGCGGGGCTTAGCGGTGCTCAGCTGCACGGATCCTATCCCCCATCGGTAGCGGCGCGGCTCCGGGCCGCCGGACTTCGGGTCTGGCGGGTCGTGCGAATCGCGGTGCCTTCCGATCTGGATGCATTGCGGGAGGCGATCCCTGAATCCGACGCCGTACTGGTCGAGCCTCGGGTTTCGCATTCACCTGGTGGGGCAGGTGTCCCGCTCGATCTTGCGGTGGCCCGGGAAGCTCGAGGCCGGCTGGCCGGGCACCCAATGGTCCTGGCCGGAGGGCTGACGCCGGAGACCGTCGCCGAAGCCTTGGCCCTGGTGCGGCCCGAGGTGGTGGATGTGAGCTCGGGCGTCGAGCGCCAGCCGGGGATCAAGGACCCAAACAGACTTGCGCGTTTCGCGGAGGCGGTATTTGCCCATAGCTCAATCACCTGAGCGGGCGGTGTCAGGCCGGTTCGGACCCTACGGCGGCCGGTACGTGCCCGAGACCCTCGTGGCGGCCTTGGACGAGCTCGCCGCCTTGTACGACGCCGCTCGGGAGGACCCCTCGTTCTGGGCCGAGCTCGACGCCCTGCTGGCCGAGTTCGTGGGCCGGCCTTCGCCGCTGACCGAGGCTCCCCGCCTCAGCCAGGCGGTCGGGGCGAAGGTGGTGCTCAAGCGCGAGGACCTCAACCATACCGGTGCGCACAAGATCAACAACACGATCGGGCAGGCGCTCCTCGCTCTCAGAATGGGGAAGCGCAGGATCATTGCCGAAACCGGGGCTGGTCAGCACGGGGTCGCGACCGCGACAGTCTGTGCCCGCTTCGATCTGGAGTGCGTGGTCTACATGGGAGCCGAGGATGTAGAGCGCCAGCGGCTCAATGTGTATCGGATGCAGCTCCTCGGTGCCACGGTCATCCCGGTGGAGTCGGGGACCCGGACGCTGAAGGATGCCACCAACGAGGCGCTGCGCGACTGGGTGACCAACGTCCCGACGACGCACTATATCATCGGCTCGGTTGTGGGCCCCGACCCTTACCCGCGGCTGGTCCGGGATTTCCAGTCGGTCATCGGGCGGGAGGCCAGAGAACAGATGCTCGCCCGCTACGGCCGGCTGCCGCACACCGTGGTGGCATGCGTAGGCGGAGGCTCCAACGCCATGGGGATCTTCAGCGGATTCCTGGACGACGCGGGGGTGCGGCTGGTAGGGGTCGAGGCCGCCGGCGAGGGCCTCGCGTCCGGTCATCACAGCGCAACCCTGAGCGCCGGCAGTCCTGGTGTGCTGCACGGCAGCTTGAGCTACCTGCTGCAGGATGCCGACGGCCAGGTGGCTCCGGCTCACTCGATCTCCGCCGGGCTGGACTATCCCGGTGTCGGACCCGAGCACAGCTACTTGAGGGACACCGGCAGGGTCAGCTACCAGACGGCGACCGATGCCGAGGCGCTCGAGTCGTTCCAGGCGCTTTCCCGGCTCGAAGGAATCATTCCGGCGTTGGAGACCGCTCACGCCCTGGCCTGGGTCCGCCGCTCGGCCGGGAACTTCCCCAGCGATGCCGTGGTGTTGGTGTGTCTGAGCGGAAGAGGTGACAAAGACGTGGCGCACGTAGCGGCCAGTCTCGGGATCACCCTGTGACGGCGCAGCCGCAGCCGCAGCCGCAAGCGCCGACCGGGGTTCTCCCCGCCTCCCAGGTTGCCGAGCTGATCGCCGTGATGGTCAAGGCGCTCCGCGCCTTTCAGATTTACCTGCCCAATAATCCGATTTACCAGCGCGCCATCCAGAATGTGAGAGCCGCTTTCAAGCCGATTTGGGCGACCACCGAGGAGCTGGTGCTCAAGGTGGTGGAGACCGAATTCCTCTGGGAAGATCAGGTGGTCTATCGCCAGATCAATAAGGCCGAAAGCCTGTCCTGGAGTCTGTTCAAAGATGGCATGCGGATGTTGACCATTCGCCGGGGCGCCGAGGAGGAGGAATTTCCCGAGCTGCTCACGACCATCAACCAGGCTCGCTTTCTCCCTCAGGATGCCGGCGATGACCTGCCCACCCTCCTGTGGGCCCACGAATTTCAGTTCATCGAATACCGGTTCATCGACTTCTTTGCCGGCGAAGGCGGCGGAGCCGTGCCGCAGGCGTCGGGGGGGATCAGTGATGGCCAGACCCCCCAGGAGCGCAAGGCGCGCATAGCGGAGGAGGCGCCCCCCAAGCCGAAGAACGTAGTGGATGTCGACGATTTCGACTCCACGCTGTACTTCCTCGACGAAGCCGAGGTCGGCTACCTCGCGCGGGAGCTGGAAGAGGAGTACCAGCGCGACGTTCGCGGCAGTGCGCTCAACGTCCTATACGACCTGATGGAACTCAATCCCGATGGAGCCGTTCGGGACGAGATCCTGCGAGTCCTCGAGCAACTCTTCCCCAACCTTCTCAACGCGCGCGACTTTCGCAGCGCTGCGGGGGTGCTCCGCGAGAGCAAGCTCCTGCGGGAAGGGGTGAAGGAGCTGCAGCCCGAACAGGCCAAGCGGCTCGAGGGCTTCGTCTCCAAGCTGAGCGAGCCCGCCATCGTGGGCCAGCTCTTGCAGTCGCTCGATGAGGCAAGCGACCTCGGGGTGGATAAGCATGCGGCCGAGGTCCTTCGTGAGCTCCGAGCCAGCGCGCTCGAGCCCCTGGTGAGCTGGCAGCCGAATCTCTCGTCCGAGCCGTTGCGGAAGATGGTGGAAGAGGTGGTGGATCGCCTGGCGAATACCTACCCGGCCGAGGTGCAACGGATTCTCAAGCTGCCGGAGTCGCCGGCGCTCCTGGGCATGGTGGCGATGTGCGGGCGCCTGGGATTGAGCCAGTCCGTGCCGGGGCTAGCGGAGACGATGGGGAATCCCGATCCCGCCGTGCGGATGGCCGCCATCCAGGCGCTCGGCCAACTGGGCACTCCCGGCGCACTCACGGTAGTGGACAAGGCGATTGACGATCCCGACCGGGGCGTCCGCCTGGCCGCGGTGCGCGCCGCCGGCTCTCGCGGCTACAAAGGGGCACTGCGCCGGGTTGAGGCCGTCGTTGTCGGCAAGTCGGGCCGGGACATGGATCTGACCGAAAAGATGGCGTTCTTCGAAGCCTACGGAGCCATCGCAGGGACCAGTGCCCTCAAGCCGCTGACCGCCATTCTCCTGGAACGGGGGCTGATCAAGATGAAGGAGCCGCCCGAGACCCGCGCCTGCGCGGCGATGGCGTTGGGCAAGATCAAGAGTCCCGAGGTTCGCGACATACTCAATCGCGCGGCAGACGACAAGGAGCTGGTGGTTCGGAACGCGGTGAGCCGCGCCTTGCGCGAGGCGGCCCGGTGACCCAACCCCTCGAGGCGGCCGGCCGAGGGCAGTCCAACGACGGGCAGTTGCGTCTGGGCGGGCGCTCGCTCCTGCTCGCGTTCTACACCGCGCTGCGCAGCCTAAAGCTGTACCCGGTCGAGAACGCGACCGTGCAGAAGGCGCTGAGCGACCTCGACGCCACCTCCCGTGCCCTGCTGAAATCTGAGATCGAGTTGGAAATCCGGATGGCGGGCGATTTCATCTTCGTCAACTCCACCCGGCTTCGTCTGGAGCTCGATAATTACGCCTCCTTCAGTCATATCCTGGCCATGTTCCGCGCCTTCGAGATCGGGGCCCTCCGGGTACGGTCGGGCGTCGAGCGGCGGGAATGGCAAGTTTTCCTCAGCGTCCTCCTCAGCCTCAGCGACAAAGGACAGGTGGACGAGCGCCTGGAGGAGCTACAGGAACGGCTGGACACGGCCAAGGTGGTGCACCTCGAGGTCGAGCGGGGCCAGCCCGAAGGCGGAAGCTCCGCGGAAGCGCGCCAGGCCTCGAAGCAGGTCTACGCTCAGGGCGTGGCGGTGACCAAGGATGTCATTGCCGGAGTACGGCTCGGGCGCTCCACCGGCCTCAAGCGGGTGAAGCGGGCCGTGCAGCTGGTGGTCGATCAGGTGCTCAACAACGAATTGTCGATGGTCGGTCTGACCACCATTCGCGACTACGACGAGTACACGTTCACCCACTCGGTGAACGTCTGCATCTTCTCGGTTGCGCTGGGCAAGAAGCTCGGCTTCTCCAAAGTCCAGCTCTGCGATCTGGGGATGGCGGCTTTGTTGCATGACGTGGGCAAGGCACGGGTTCCGGCCGAAGTGCTGAACAAGACCGGGAAGCTCGACGAGCAGGAATGGAAGATCATCCAGGCGCATCCCTGGTACGGGGCGCTCACCCTGTTCGGCATGCGGGGCTACGAGGAGATTCCCTATCGCTCCATTCTCGTGGCCCACGAGCACCACATGAAGACCGATCTCACCGGGTATCCCAAGGTGGTGCGCCCACGGACCCTGGGGATTTTTTCGCGGATCGTCTCGGTGGCTGACGGATTCGACGCGGCGACGACGCGGCGAGTGTACCAGACGGTGCCCATCGAGCCGGACCAGGTGCTGCGCGAGATGTGGGAGAACACCAATCGGGGCTACGACCGGGTTCTGGTGAAGGCGCTCATCAACCTCATCGGCATCTATCCGGTGGGTACTTGCGTCATTCTGGACACTTTCGAGGTTGGCGTCGTGGCGGCCCCCAATCCCGATGGCGAGCAGCTCAAGCGCCCGCTGGTGCGGATCGCCGTAGACGCGGACGGCGGGCCCGTCCCGGCGCCCGGCACTCAGGTCAGCCTCAGCGAAAAAGACGAGAGCGGCGCCTATAGGCGGTCCATCGTGAAGGTCACCAACCCCGCCCGCTATGGGATTACCGTTGGCGATTACTTCGTCTGAGTCAGCCCTCGCCTCGACCTGGGCCGCCCTCAAGTCCAAGGGGCGGACGGCACTTATTCCGTACCTCACGGCAGGGTATCCGACCCCGGACGCGAGCGTAGCGGCGCTCCGCGCTGCCGCGGAGGTGGCGGACATCCTCGAAGTTGGGGTGCCCTTCAGCGACCCGCTCGCTGACGGACCAACGATTCAACGCTCCACCTTCGAGGCGCTGCGGCAAGGGATGACCCTCGCCGGAACTCTGGAGCTGATCTCTCAGGCGGAGCTGAGCCGCCCTGTCGTGGTCTTCAGCTATCTGAATCCGATCTTACGCTACGGGATCCCAAGATTCCTGGCCGACGCCGAGGCCCTCGGTATCGCCGGGCTCATTCTTACCGATCTCCCTGCCGGTGCCGACCCGACGGTCGAGGCTGCGGTTCAGGGGAGCGCACTGGATCTCATTCGTCTGATCGCGCCCACCACTTCGCCGCAGCGCCTGGCAGCTGCGGTCGGGGGAGCCCAGGGCTTCGTGTACCTCGTGGCCCGGCTCGGAGTGACTGGCGCGACCTCCGTGCTCTCAGCCGGGTTGGCGGAATCGGTCGCTGCGGTGCGGCGGGCCACTCCGCTGCCGGTGGCGGTTGGCTTCGGTATTTCCACTCCCGAACAGGCCGGCGCAGTGGGCCAGATGGCCGACGGAGTGGTGGTCGGGAGCGCGCTGGTGGACATTCTGGGCCGGGACGGAGTGAGGGCTGCGGGGCGCTTCCTGACCTCGCTGCGGCGGGCCTTGGACGGGAGCGAGCCCAAATGAAGATCAACGTTCACCGGCTGATGGGCCGCTTCACCCAGGTGATGGCGGTCGGCGGGCTGGCCCTGCTCATCGCGGCGCTCCTGGTGGACCCGCGATGGATCGGCCATCCGATTTCTACCGCGTTGCTGGCCGCCAGCATCTTCGTTCTTCGGGCCGTCCCGGTCCGCCTGAGTAAGTACTCGTACCTCACTCAGTCCGCGGTTCCGACGCTGGTCGGGGCCGTGTGCATCGGGCCGACCCCGGTCCTCGCCGCGCTGTGGATCGGCGTCGCCGGGGGCGACGTCTTCATGCTGCGGAAGCAACCTCGCGCCGGGCTCATCAACGCCGGCCGTGAAGTCATCGGATTCATGGCGGCGTACGGTCCCTATGCGGCCATACTTTCCCTGGGAGGGGGGTCGGAGCTCACGCTCGACTTCCTTCCGGCCGCCGCCATTCTGGTCGCGCTCTACTTCTTTCTCAGCCGCGCCCTCTTCTATTTCAGCCTGCTGATCCGCAACAAGCTGGAGAGCGCGGAGAAAATTCTCATCCTCCGCTGGGAGATCAGCTCCTATCTGCTCACCCTGATCGCGGCCACCGTCGTGGTGACCGCGTTAGCCACCCTCGCTCCGGTCGGCTGGGTTGCCGTGGCGCTGGCGCTCGGCGTGCTGGGGCTGCTCACCCGACAGATCCTGGACGAAGCCATCGGCGCGGAAGATTTGAACAAGGTCCACCTGATGGAAGCGGCCATCGCGAGCAATGCCACGCTCCAGGGATCGTTCAGCCAGATCGAACGGCTGGCATACCGGCTGCTCGATTGGGGGGACTTTCGGGTGTATCGGGTGTCCGGCTCCGATGTATCGCTGGCCTACCGCAGCGCTCTGGGCCGGGACAACCGCGGCGAGCCGCCATCGGCGCTCAACCCCTTGCGGCACGAGGTGGTCGAAACCCGAGAGCCGATCGTCCTCAAAGACGTCAAGGGGGATGAGCGGGTCGGTGATTTCCTGACTGATGTGCAGACGCTGGTCATCCATCCGATTCGTTTCGGCGAGGAGATCCTGGGCCTTCTCGAGGTGGAGCACCATAAGCGGCATGCCTACGGCTCCAAGGACATGATGGCGATGAGCACCCTGGCCGGCCAGATGGCGACGGCCATTCACATTGCCGAACTGCGCCGTCCCCTGGTGCTGACAGTAGGCCAGATTGGCGAGCAGGTGACCACGTTGGCCCGGGTAGCCGACTCGCTCCGGACCTCGGCCACCGCGCTGGCGGACGTCTCGTTGGGTATGCGCCAAGGCGCCATGGAGCTGGAGAAGTTCGCCACCGGCGGGCTCCGCGCCACCGGCTCGCTGGCCAATGCGTCCCAGGATATGATGAACCAGGGCGCCCAGGCAGCGGCCGCCAGCGGCACCGCGGCTGAGGTGGCCGCGCGCAACCGGGACGTGATCGGCGACGCCATCAACCGCCTGGTCGAGCTCAAGGGGTTCGTCGCTGCCGGGGCGGATCGGGTAGCCGCCCTGGGAGCACTCACCCAGCGTATCACCGGATTCATTGGAACGATTCGAGAGATCGCCGACCTGACCAACCTCATCGCGCTCAATGCGGCCATCGAGGCGGCACGGGCCGGCCGGGAGGGGCGTGGTTTTGCAGTGGTGGCCTCGGAAGTGCGCGACCTCGCCGCCCAGAGCCTCCACGCGGCGCGCGAGGCGGGCGGACTCCTGGGAGAGATCACTGATCAGGTTCTGTCGGTCTCGGGTCAGATGGAACGGGGCCGCGACGTCGTGGCAGGGGTGGAGGAGCTCAGCGCCGACGCGGCCAAGGCGCTGGACGCCATCGTGGGAACCACCGGTGAAGCCGGCGGCCATGCCAAGGCCATCGCCGTCACCGCCGCCCAGCAGCGCGATGCCGTCAACTCCCTGACCGGACAGATCGAGCAGGTGGCCGCCAGCTCCGCTAAGAGCCGGGCCGACACCGACACCCTCGCCAAGCGCGCTGGCGAGGCCTCCGCCGGACAGGCTGAGCTCGAGCGCGCCATCCAGGAGCTCGGCGATCTGGCCTCGGATCTCCAGCGTATCGCGAGTCACTTTGCCGTCGAGGCTTGACGCAGGACAATCGCAGCGCGAGCGAGTCTACGTGGCACTCGGCAGCAATCTGGGCGACCGGGATGCTCACTTGCGCGCGGCTCGCCAGGCCCTGGCCTCGCTCCCACACACGTCGCTCGTCGCCGCCTCCGCCATCGAAGAGACTCTCCCACTCGGCGGCATGGATCAACCCCCATACCTGAACCAGATGGTCCTGCTCGAGACCGGCTTGCAGCCCCGCGCTTTGCTTGAGGCCTGCCGCGAGATCGAGCGTCGGGAAGGGCGCGAACGCACGGAGCGGTGGGGCGCCAGGACCCTGGATCTCGACATCGTTCGGTTCGGCAATCGGCGAGTGAACGACCGAGACCTTATCATTCCTCATCCCGGGCTTCCCCATCGAGACTTCTGGCAACGAGAGCTGGCGGAAATCGAATCCCAATGAATGCTGACGCGCGACCTCTGACGGTGAGCGATCTTGTCGCCATGAAAGCGGCGAAGCGCCGCATCGTGATGCTCACCTGCTACGATGCGGTGTTCGCCCGGCTGCTGGAGCAGGCAGGCGTGGATGTGCTGCTGGTGGGAGACTCGCTGAACCAGGTGCTCGCCGGACACGAAACCACGCTCAGCACCACCCTGGATCAGATGATCTATCACGCCGGCGCAGTGCGCCGCGCTTCCCGCCGGGCGCTGGTGTTCGTGGATCTGCCATTCCTCACCTATCAGATCACCATTCCTGAAGCGATTCGGAACGCAGGCCGGGTCTTACAAGAGTCCGGCGTGCACGGAGTGAAGCTCGAGGGCGGGAGCCACATGGCGGAGACCGTCGCGGCATTAGTGGAGCGGGGTATTCCCGTCATCGGTCACCTCGGCCTGACCCCCCAGTCGGTGCACGCCCTCGGTGGCTATCGGGTGCAGGGCCGGGATGCGGCCGGGGCCGATCGCCTGATCAACGACGCCAACGCTCTCGAAGCCGCGGGTGCGTGCAGCATCGTTCTGGAGCTGATTCCCGCGGCCCTCGCCGCCCGCATATCCCAGGCGCTCACCATCCCGACCATCGGGATCGGGGCCGGGCCGCAGTGTGATGGCCAGGTGCTCGTGCTGCATGACATGCTGGGCCTGAATGAGCAATTTGCCCCGAAATTCCTGAAGCACTTCGCCAAGCTGGGCGACGCGGTGCGGGACGCGGTGCGGGTCTACGCGAGTGAGGTGCGCGAGGGGAAGTATCCGGGGAAGGAGCACAGTTTTGAATGAGCCTGCTCGAGCTCACCACCATTCCTGAGCTCCGGCTGTGGACCCGGCGTCAACGCGCCGCCGGACACCGGATCGGTCTCGTCCCTACCATGGGTTCCCTGCATGAGGGGCACCTGACGCTGGTGGATGAGGCCCGGCAGCGGGCCGATGCGGTGATCATGACCATCTTCGTGAACCCGCTGCAGTTCAGTCCCCATGAGGATCTGGCGCGCTATCCCCGTGACCTTCCGCGCGATCGCGCGCTTGCGGCCGGCCGTGGTGTCGATGCGCTATTCGTTCCGCCCCTCGAGGTGATGTACCCGCCGGGCTCCGAGGTGCGAGTGATTGCGGGCCCTACCGGCGAACGCTGGGAGGGAGCCGCGCGGCCGGGCCACTTCACCGGCGTGCTGACGGTAGTCTCAAAGCTCTTTCACCTGGTCGAGCCGGACCTGGCCTGCTTTGGGCAGAAGGACATTCAGCAGCTCACGCTGATCAAATTGTTGGTGCGCGATCTCGATTGGCCAATCGAGATCGTGGCCGTGCCGACGGTGCGCGAGGCCGACGGGTTGGCGCTGAGCAGTCGCAATGCCTATCTCAGCGCTGAAGACCGGGGCCGAGCCGTGGTTCTGAGTCGTGCACTGCTCGCGGCGCATCGTGCCTGGTGTGAAGGCCAAACCCGCGTCGACGCGATCGAACAGCGAATGCGGCTGGAGCTGACAACGACTCCCGAGGTGACGGTGGAGTACATCGCCGTGGTGGAGCCCGAAACTCTCGCGCCGGTAACCACCGTGAATGCCGGCACCATAGTGGCGATCGCCGGGCGAGTCGGGGGCACCCGCCTCATCGACAACATCGTGTTGGCCAGAGGCCTGGGTTGACCCACGGCGGACCGCCGCCACTCGCGCGCTCCCCCCGCCCGACTCCGCCCGAGCTGCGCCCGACGTTACCGGAATGGGCGATCGTGTCCCCGGAGCGCTTGGAGCACATTCAGCGGGTGGCCGAGCTGGCGTCCGGATGGGCCGAGCGTTTGGGCGTGCCCGATTCGGAGCGCAACCGATGGCTTCGCGCGGTGTGGTTGCATGACGCGTTGCGGGACGCGCCGCCGGGGGAGCTCGAGAAGTGGGCTGCCAGCACTCCGGGGCCGCCGGAGCTCAGGCATGGCCCCGCCAGCGCCGCGCACGCCCGGGCCGAGGGCGAGGATGATCGGGGCGTGCTCGACGCGGTGCGCTACCATTCGGTCGGCCTGGCCGAGTGGGACATGGTGGGCCGCATTCTTTACTGTGCCGATTACCTCGATCCTGGGCGAGAGTTCCAGCGTCAGGAGCGCGCCGATCTGGCGGGGCGCTTACCCGACGACATCAGTGGCGTCCTGCGCGAAGTCGCCCGTGCCCGTCTCATTCATACCGTCAAGTCCGGATGGCCGATTCTCGATCCCACCCTTCGGTTCTGGAACAGTCTCGTCGCCACTGGCGCGGGCTCGCGCTGACCGCGGGGTTCGTCGCGCTCGCGGGCGGCGCCGGTCTCCTGCTCCGACCCGCGCGCGGCAACGACCCGCCGGTTCCGTCGCTCGCCCCCGCGCCCAAGGGTCGGGTGCAGGTCGAGGTGCTGAATGGCACCCAGAGACAGGGCGCGGCCCGCACCGCTACCCGGATCCTGCGCAGCCACGGCCTGGACGTGGTCTTTCTCGGCAATGCCGATTCGTTGGCGGATTCGACCCGGGTCATCGTGCGTCGTGGCGACCCGGAACGCGCGCGCTACGTGGCCGCGGCGCTCGGAGCCGGGAAGGTGGTAGTCGAGACCGATACGTTTCGTCGGGTGGATGTGAGCGTGATTTTAGGGGAGGACTTCAGGCCGAAGCTGGAATTGCATCCGTAGACAAGAAAGCGTAAGCGGGACGAGGCCAAGCGTGAGCGGTAAGCGGGAGGAGCAAAGTAAGCGTCAGGGATGAGGAGCATGGGTTAGCCTCTACCTAGCTCTTGTCTTACCGCTTACCGCTTACGCCTTTCCCCCTTGCCCCGCTGACGCTTTGGTCTTTCGCATATCCCGATGACAATATCCATCACGTTCGTCCCCGTGAGCCCGGGCCGGAGCAACACTCCCGCCGCATCGAGTGCATGGTAGGCATCGTGCGCGGCAAGGTCGCGAGCCGGATCCCGTCCACTCCCTGCAATGGCAGCCCAGGTTTTCCCGTCGACAATGGCACCGGCCGCATCGGTCGGTCCGTCGCGGCCGTCGGTGCCCGCGGCCAGCAGCGCCAGACCAGTGGGCGCATTCTTCATCACCCGCGCAGCGGCCAGGGCCAGCTCCTGACAGCGGCCGCCTAGCCCGCCACCCTGTTCACCCAGACTCACGGTGGTCTCGCCACCCCAGATGAGAGCAGACCCATTTGATTGCGAACCGGGGTCCGAAGCGCACTGGTCGAGCAGATGGGTTGCGATGCTCGCCCCGGCCACCGCTGCTTCACCCGAGATCGGCGTCGGTATGACGGATGAAACGAGGCCGAATTCAGCCGCGCGTCTTGCCGCGGCTTCGAGGGCCAATCGGTTGCTGGCGATCAGCTCCAGAGTCACCCGGGAGAAGGCTGGGTCGCCCGGCTTTGGCGTTTCCGCCGTCTTTCCCGCCTCGGCTGAGGCCACCAGCGCTCGGGCCGACTGCGGTATGCGGTTCCAGAGGCCGGCGCCTTCGAGCAGCGCTCGCACCTGGGTAGCCGTGGTGGGATCGGGAACGCACGGGCCGGATCCGATCGATGGCAGGTCATCGCCAATGACATCGGAAACGATGTAAACCCTGACTCGCGCCGGTTCGAGAGCCCGGGCCAGCTTGCCGCCGCCCCAGCGGGTGAAACGCTTACGGATCCGGTTCATGGCCGTAATATCGAGACCGGAACCGAGCAGGAGCCGGTAGATCGCGGCCAGCTCATCGGGGGCAATTCCCGGCTCGGGGGCCCCGATCAAGCTGGTGGTCCCACCCGAGAGGAGAACCCACACCTCCTCGCCCGCTCCGACGCGGGTCGTGAGTTCGCCCAGAGCCCCCGCTGCGGCGAGAGAGCCCGGCCCGGGCTCAGGGTGCTCGCCCTGGACGTAGGTCAACTGCGGATGCGGACTCCTACCGGCGGCGGGCGCCACGATGAGACCGCCCGCCGGCTGGACCCCTCGCTGCTGGAGCGTGTGAACCGCCGCCTCCGCCATGGGCAGCGCGGCCTTCCCCAGCGCCAGAACCCAGATCCTCGGATTGGGGTCCCAATCCAGGTCATCGAGCCGGGCGGTAAGGGCGGGCCCTGGCGCAACGGCGGAAGTCGCCGCAGCGTAGAGGTCAGCCAGCAAAGCGGGGTGGGCGGGCAGGGAAGATGGCTCCCGTGTCAGAGTCTTGTGAAAAAGTTCACAAAGTGTTATTCATGGATTGCGAATAAGTATTCAGCAGTACTCCAAGGTAGTGACCCCAATCAGCTTTCGAGAGGTTCCCCAGATGTCCGGCCGAAACTTCCTCTTCGTACCCGGGCCCACCAATGTGCCCGATCGGGTGCTCCGCGCCATGCACCGCCCGATGGAGGATCACCGCTCCTCCGATTTCCCCTCGCTGGCGTTGCCGCTCTTCGAGAACCTGAAGAAGATCTTCAAGACCAGCTCGGGGCAGGCGTTCATCTTCCCGGCCAGCGGCACCGGTGCGTGGGAAGCGTCCCTCTCGAATACGCTTTCTCCCGGGGATCGGGTGCTCGCCGCTCGCTTCGGCATGTTCAGTCATCTCTGGATCGACATGGCCCAGCGGCTCGGTCTCCAGGTCGACGTGCTCGATGCCGAGTGGGGTGAGGGCGCTCCGATCGAGCGCTACCAGGAGGCGCTCGCCGCCGACAAAGCTCATCGCATCAAGGCGGTCCTCTTCACGCATAACGAGACCGCCACCGGGGTCACCAGCGACGTAGCGGGTGTACGCCGGGCGCTCAACGACACCAAGCATCCCGCGCTCCTGATGGTGGATGGCGTGAGCTCCATTGCGAGCATCGACTTCCGGATGGACGAGTGGGGAGTCGATCTGGCGGTGACCGGGTCCCAAAAGGGTCTCATGCTTCCGGCCGGCCTGGGAATCGTCTGTGCCAGCCAGAAAGCGCTGGGCCTGTACGATCAGGCCAAGCTCCCCCGGGTGTTCTTCGACTTCGGTGATATGAGAAAAGCCAACGCCACCGGGTACTTTCCCTATACGCCGTCACTGCCCATGCTCTACGGTCTCCGTGAATCGCTGGAGATCCTCTTCGAAGAAGGGTTGGAAAATGTTTTTGCTCGCCACCACCGGCTGGCCGAAGGTACCCGCCTGGCGGTGAAGGCCTGGGGCCTGGAGCTCTGTGCCCGGGCGCCGAAGTGGAATTCGGACACGGTGAGCGCGATCATGGTGCCGGCGGGCTTCAACGGGGCCGAAGTGATCGACATCGCCTATCGCCGGTATAATCTGGCGCTGGGGGCCGGTCTCGCGCGGATGGCCGGGAAGCTCTTCCGCATCGGACATCTGGGCGACCTCAACGAGCTCATGCTGGTGGGAGCCATCGGCGGAGCGGAGATGGCCATGCGCGATGTAGGGATCAAGGTCACCCCCGGCAGCGGCGTCGCCGCGGCGGAGGAATACTGGCGGAGCACTGCCGCTCCGCTTTCGAAGCGGGAGCTGCCGCCGCGCGCGGCGGAGACCCAGCCTGGCTCGCCGGCCGCCAAGGGAAAGGCCACCGTCGGCGCGGCCCGATGAGTCATACCCGCTACGAGCCGGCCCGCCCCCGGCTGCAACGGAGCGAGCTGGCTGTCCCCGGCTCTCAGCCGGGCATGTTCCGCAAGGCGCTCGAAGGCGAGGCGGATTACATCTTCCTCGACCTGGAAGATGCGGTTGCTCCGGCCGACAAGGTGCAGGCCCGGCTCAACGTCATCGCCGCCCTCGTGGAGCACGACTGGCGGGAGCGGGGAAAGACCATCTGCGTCCGGATCAACGGCATCGATACCCACTATATGTATCGTGATGTCGTTGATGTGGTGGAGCAGGCCGGCCATCGGCTCGACACGGTGCTCATTCCCAAGGTCGGGGTGCCATCCGATGTCTATCTGGTGGACGCCCTGCTCACCCAGATCGAGGAAGCCAAGGGCATCCCCCATCGGATCGGCATCGACGTGTTGATCGAGACGGCGTTGGGGATGGCCAATGTGGAGGCCATCGCGCAGTCGAGTCGCCGGTTGGAGGCGATGCACTTCGGGGTCGCAGATTATGCGGCGAGCTGCCGGGCCCGGACGGTGAACATTGGGGGACTCAATCCCGACTATCCGGGCGACCAGTGGCACGCCGGCCTCTCCCGGATGGTCGTGGCTTGCCGGGCCTACGGGCTCCGGCCCATCGACGGTCCCTTCGGCGACTTCAAGGATCCGGATGGGTACACCGCGGCGGCACGCCGGGGAGCCGCCCTCGGCATCGAGGGGAAGTGGGCCATCCATCCATCGCAGATCGCGCTGGCCAACGAGGTGTTCACCCCGCCCCCGCGAGAGGTCGAGCGGGCCCGGCGCATCCTCGAGGCGCTGGAGCAGGCGGCCCGGGAGGGCAGGGGCGCGGCTCAGCTGGACGGGCGGATGATCGATGCGGCGTCGGCCCGGATGGCGCAGAATGTGGTGGATACGGACAAGGCGATTAATGGTAAGTTGCGAGTCGCGAGTCGCGAGTCGCGAGTTGGTGTGTAATAGCGTTCTGCTCGACTTGAGGCTAATTCAATACTTGTAGTTGCAGACTCGCGACTCGTGACTCGCGAACTCTCTCCCACACTGATCTCCGCCTTCTGGATCGACTATGGACATCCACGAGTACCAGGCCAAGGAGCTCCTTGCCGGCTTCGGCGTCGCCATTCCTCGGGGCGGCGTGGCCTACAGTCCGGAACAGGCGGTCTATCGTGCCTCCGAGATCGGCGGGGACCGCTGGGCGGTGAAGGCGCAGATCCATTCGGGAGCGCGGGGCAAGGCCGGCGGTATCAAGCTCTGTTCCAGTGAGGACGAGGTCCGCCAGGCCGCCAAGAGTCTGCTCGGCAAACGGCTGGTGACTCACCAGACCGGGCCCGAGGGTCGGGTCGTTCACCGGCTCTACGTCGAGGCCGCGGTCCCCATCGAGCGCGAGCTCTATCTTGGCCTGGTGCTGGACCGGAAGACCGAGCGCATCATGATCGTGGCGCATCCCCAGGGCGGCATGGAGATCGAGGAGATCGCGCACAGCGCGCCCGATTCGATCCTGCGGGAATCGGTGGAGCCGGCCATCGGGATGAGCGCGTTTCAGGCTCGCGAGATTGCCTACGGCCTGGGCTTGGCTCCCGCGCAGGTGAGCCGGGCGGTCACCACCTTGCTCGGGGCCTATCGCGCCTTCCGCGATCTGGACGCGACCATGGTCGAGATCAATCCCCTGGTGGTGACGGGAGACGGGCAGGTGCTCGCCCTCGACTGCAAGATGACCTTCGACGACAACGCCATGTTCCGCCGGCCCAATGTCAGCGAGCTGCGCGACTACGCCGAGGAAGACCCGCGCGAGGCGCAGGCGGCGGAGTACGGGCTCAACTATGTCGCGCTCGAGGGCGACATCGGCTGCATTATCAACGGGGCCGGCCTGGCCATGGCCACCATGGACATGATCAAGCACGCGGGCGGCCAGCCGGCCAACTTTCTCGACGTGGGCGGTGGCGCCTCACCCGACCGGGTGGCCGCCGCGTTCCGCCTGGTGCTGTCGGACGCCAAGATCGGCGCCATCCTGGTCAACATCTTCGCCGGCATCAATCGCTGCGACTGGGTTGCTCAGGGTGTGGTGCAGGCCACCCGGGAGACCCAGCTGGGTATCCCGCTGGTGGTCCGCCTGGCCGGAACCAACGTGGAAGAAGGCCGCAGGATCCTGAAGGAAAGTGGTCTCCCGATCATCACGGCGGATACTTTGTCGGAGGCCGCAGAGCGGGTGGTGCAGGCGCTCAACGCCTCCCGTGCCGGTCAATCATCCGCCCGAGCCCGCGCCAAAGGCCCGAATTCCGGCAGCCGCGACGTCGCCGGAGGGAACGGACACTCATGAGCATTCTTCTCGACGAAACCACCCGCGTCATCGTCCAGGGCTTCACCGGCGACAAGGCGACGTTCCACGCCAAGGAGATGATCGCGTACGGCACCAACGTGGTCGGCGGCGTCACACCCGGCAAAGGCGGCGCCCGGCATCTCGATCGGCCGGTCTTCAACACGGTGCGCGAAGCCGTGCGGGCAACCGGCGCTACCGCCAGCATCATCTTCGTGCCGGCCGCGTTCTGTGCCGACTCCATCATGGAAGCCGCCAACGCGGGAGTCCGTCTTATCTGCACCATCACCGACGGAATTCCGGCCCAGGACATGATGATGGTCAAGCGATACCTGTTCCGCTTTCCCAAGGAGCGGCGGTCCACCCTGATCGGTCCCAACTGCGCCGGAATCATCAGCGCGGGCAAGGCGATGCTGGGAATCATGCCGGGGCACATCTACTCCCGCGGCAACGTTGGCCTGGTCACCCGTTCCGGGACGCTGGGCTATGAGGCGGCAGCGCAGATGAACGCGCTCGGCATCGGGCAGACCACCAGCGTCGGCATCGGTGGCGATCCGATCAACGGCAGCTCGTTCGTGGACATGCTGAAGCTGTTCGAGGAAGATCCCGAGACTGAGGCGGTAATGATGATCGGGGAGATCGGTGGCCCGCAGGAAGCCGAAGCGTCGCTCTTCGTCAAGGAAAATATGAGCAAGCCGGTGATCGGGTACGTCGCCGGGCTTACCGCGCCCAAGGGCCGGCGCATGGGTCACGCCGGGGCGATCATCTCCGCCTTCGGTGACACGGCGGCGGAGAAGTCGGAGATCATGCGATCGGCCGGGCTTACGGTCGCTGCCAGCCCGGCCGAGCTGGGCTCGACGGTCGCCTCGGCCCTGACCAAGCGGTCCTCGCGCAAGAAGGTTGCGGTGAAGTGAGCGCCCGTCCCACCGTAGTGGTAACTCGCCGCCTGCCCGGTGTCGTCGAGGAAGAGCTGACTCGGGACTTTGACGCGAGACTCAACCGCGACGACCGGCCGCTCGGCCCGGCAGGATTGCAGGAGGCGCTTCGAACCGCCGACGCCCTTCTCTGCACCGTGACCGACAAGCTCACCGCCGACGTGCTCAGCGCGGAGCCCCTCCGGGCGCGCATGCTGGCCAACTTCGGGGTGGGATTCAACCACATCGACACCGCGGCCGCCAAGGACCGGGGTCTGGCGGTGTCCAATACGCCGGATGTACTCACCGAGGCCACCGCGGACATCGCGATCACGTTGCTGCTCATGGTGAGCCGCCGCGCGGGAGAAGGGGAACGTCACGTTCGCTGTGGCGCATGGACCGGCTGGCGGCCGACCCACATGATGGGTACCCAGGTGAGCGGCAAGACCCTCGGCCTGATCGGCATGGGTCGCATCGCGCGGGCGGTGGCCAAGCGTGCCCACCACGGCTTCGGGATGCGAGTCATCTTCCACGATCCCTATCCACCTTCGGCCGCGGAAGCCGCCGCGCTGGGCGCTGAGCCGAGGCCGTCGCTGGAGCAGGTGCTGGAAGAGGCTGACTTCGTGTCGCTGCACTGCCCGGCCATGCCGGAGACCCACCATTTGATGAACCGGGAGCGGCTGGCCTTGATGCGCCGAAGCGCTTTTCTCATCAACACCGCCCGCGGCGACGTGGTGGACGAGGCGGCGCTGGTCCAGGCCCTCGGCGACGGAACGATTGCCGGCGCCGGTCTCGATGTGTACGAGCGCGAGCCCCAGATAACGCCGGCGCTGCTCACCATGGAGAACGTGGTGCTCTTCCCCCATCTCGGCAGCGCTACCCACGAGACCCGGATCGCCATGGGCATGCGAGCCCTGGAGAATCTGCGCCTCTTCTTCGATGGCGCGCCTCTGCGCGATCGCGTCGTGTGATCCAGACGTTGCTCGAGCCTTTTTCCGCCGGTTCGTTGCCCGAGTCGGCGGATCCCGCCGCAGCCAGCGCCGCCGCTTACGCCAACGAGGTCGTCGAGCTCCTCAGCGGGCTCCTGCTGAGCCTGGTCCGCGATCGCCAGCCCGAGGTCGAATCGGTGCTGCGCGGGGAGCGCGCGGTCTCCGAGCTCAGCCCGGAGCTGCTCGCCCGAACCCTTCAGGTCCAGGGAATCTGGTTCCAACTGCTCAGCATCGCCGAGCAGAACGCGGCCATGCGCCGGCGGCGCCAGGTCGAGGCCGAGCGGGGTCACGATCAGCTGCGGGGCACTTTTGCCCAGGTGATATCCGCGGCGGCGGCGGCGACAATCCCGGCCGCCGAGGTCCGCGCGCTGCTGGAGGTCCTCCGGGTCCGGCCGGTCATCACCGCCCATCCGACCGAGGCGAAGCGGGTGACAGTGCTGGAGAAGCACCGGCGGATCTACCGGAGGCTGGTGGACCTGGAGTCGCCCCGCTGGACCCCGCGAGAGCGCCAGGCGTTGATCGACGGACTGCAGAACGAGATCGAGCTCCTCTGGAACACCGGCGAGCTTCGCCTGGCCAAGCCCACCGTGCCGCAGGAAGTCTTCTGGGGACTTCACTTCTTCAATGAGACGCTGTTCGAGGCGGTGCCCGATCTGCTCGACAAGCTCGAGCGGACGTTGGCGCAGGCCTATCCGGGCCAACCGTTCCAGGTTCCACCATTCTTTCAGTTCGGCTCCTGGGTCGGCGGCGACCGGGACGGAAACCCATTCGTCACCAATGATGTCACCCGCAGTACCCTGCTGGAGAATCGGCTTACCGGACTGCGCCGCTACCGTGGACGCCTGGGTGACCTGGTCCGGGCACTCAGCATTACCGAGCGCGCTATGCCGGTCCCCGACAATTTCCGCAACGCGCTGGAACGGGAGCTGGCGGCGAGCGGGGATGGCGACGAGATCGCGACCCGCAACCCGGGCGAGGTGTTCCGTCAGTACCTGGCCTGCATGGTGCGTCGCGTGGATGTCATGATCGCCGCGGCCGAACGGGGACAGTTCTCGCCCGATCCGGCGGGCTACGCTTCGGCCGATGCGCTGGTGGCGGACCTCAAGCTCATCGAGGATGCGCTCATTTCCGCAGGGAGCGTTTCGATCGCCACCCGTCTGGTGCGCCCGGTCCGCCGGGAGGTGGAGTCGTTCCGCTTCAGCACGGTGCGCCTCGACGTGCGGGAGAACACCACCAAGCTCAACGCGGCGCTGGCCGATCTTCGGAGACAGGCGGACGGGCCGGGTACCCGCGCAGCGGGTGCGGATGGACTGGCAGAACAGAGCTCGGACACGTGGCGGCAATGGCTGGGAGCCGAACTGGCTCGGCCACTGACGGGCGGCGCACCAGTTCCCTCGCTCCCGCCCGAGTCCGCGGAGACGCTGGGGATGTTTCAGTTGGTGCGGCAGCTACGGGAGGAGATCGATCGCGAGGCGTTTGGCACCTTCGTGCTGAGCATGACTCGCAGTGTGAGCGATGTGCTGGGGGCGTACCTGTTGGCCAAACGGGCCGGATTGTTTGCCGATACCGCCGGAGTGGAAAGTTGCACCCTGCCGATTGTGCCATTGTTCGAGACCATCGAGGACCTCCAGCGCGCCCCCGCCATCATGCGCGAGCTGCTGGCGGTGCCCCTGGTGCGGCGTAGCGTGCGGGCCCAGGGCGGAGTGCAGGAGGTCATGATCGGCTATTCCGATTCCAACAAGGACGGTGGATTCCTCACCTCGAACTGGGAGCTGAGTAAGGCACAGATCAAGCTCACTCGGTTGGGGAAGGAGGCGGGGATCCCCATCGCCTTCTTCCACGGGCGCGGCGGGTCGGTGAGCCGGGGCGGCGCTCCTACCGGTCGCGCCATCGCCGCGCAGCCGGCGGGGTCGATCCAGGGACGAATGCGGATTACGGAACAGGGTGAGGTGGTGTCCTTCAAGTACGCCAACCGGGGAACCGCGCAGTATCAGATCGAGCTGCTGGCCGCGAGCGTGGTGGAGCATTCCCTTAAGTCGGAGCGGGAGAAAGCACTGGCGCCCACCGCGGAGTTCGATGAGGTCATGGAGGCGCTGTCTGGAGCCGCTCAGGCCTCGTACCGCCAGCTGGTGGATCATCCCGACTTGCTGGCCTACTACCAGGCGGCAAGCCCGCTGGAAGAGATCTCATTGCTCAATCTCGGTTCCCGGCCGGCCCGCCGTTTCGGCGCGCGCTCGCTCAGCGACCTGCGGGCAATTCCGTGGGTGTTCGCCTGGTCGCAGAACCGCCACTTCGTGCCCGGGTGGTACGGGGTGGGCAGCGGCATCCTCACCTTCCTGCAAGTGCGAGGCGAGCGCGGCGCCGCGCTGCTCAATCGGATGTTCACTGAGTCCCGGTTGTTCCGGCTCATCGTGGACGAAGTGGAGAAGACCCTGACCTACGTCGACCTCGACATCGCGCGGGAGTACGCGGAGCTGGTGCCGGATGCTGAGGTCCGCTCCAATATTCTGTCGCTGGTCGAAGACGAGTATCACCGCACGGTCGAGGCGGTGCTTCGCATCAGCGGCGGCAAGGAGCTGGTCGAGCGCTACCCCCGCTTCCGTCGGCGACTGGCCCGCCGGCTACCCACCATCAATCAGGTAAGCCGGCAGCAGATCGAGCTGTTGCGCCGGTTCCGCGAGTCGGGCGGAGACCTGACCCAGGAGGATCAGCGCTCGGCGCTGCTGTTGTCGATCAATACGATTGCGGCAGGGTTTGGAGCTACTGGTTAGAAAACGCTCACGCTTTGTGTCCCCGCCTCTGCTTCTCGACTTCGACGCGTAGTTGCCCACAGGCCGCGTTGATGTCGAGCCCCCGGCTCCGCCGCACTGCCGCCTCTATCCCCTGATTGCGCAGTCTTTCGGCAAAGGACCGGATGCGGTTTCCGCTGGTCGGCGTGAGGTCCGGGGCGCCTCCCGGATGCAGAGGGAGAATGTTCACCAGCGCTCCGAGCCGGCGGGCCAGCTTGCCCAGCTGGTCCGCGTCGTCCTCGCTGTCGTTGACTCCCGCGATCATGACATACTCGAAGGTGACCCGCTTTCGGAATGCCCGGGCGGCGCGGAGCACCTCGTCCATCGGGTACTTCTTCTGAATCGGCATCAAGCGGAGCCGCTGCCCCGGGG
>JBGQLP010000002.1:0-158005 GCA_041500125.1 Gemmatimonadota bacterium | reverse complement strand
TGTCTCAGTCCCAATGTGGCTGGCCATCCTCTCAGACCAGCTACCCGTCGTTGCCTTGGTGAGCCGTTACCTCACCAACTAGCTGATAGGCCGCGAGGCACTCCATCGGCGCATTGCTGCTTTCACCATTCGGGGATGTCCCCTAATGGTCGTACGCGGTATTACCCGGCCGTTGGGCCGGCTATCCCCCGCCGAAGGTCATGTTCCTCACGTGTTACGCACCCGTCCGCCACTGAACCGAAGTTGCCCCCGGTCCCGTTCGACTTGCATGTGTTAGGCACGCCGCCAGCGTTCGTCCTGAGCCAGGATCAAACTCTCCAATGAGTGCTTGAACAGCTCTAGCCGAACGACCTGGTTATATCTGTCGTCCGAATCACTATGATCAGAGTAAACCCTATCTGAACGGCCTCTGTGTCCGCCCAGATCGAAGGGTCCGCACTCCATCACTTCTAGCTCACATCACTTGTCAAAGAGCATTTGGAACGAGGCTGGCGTCGAAAAACGCCGACAGCCCATCAACCTAACTATCCGCGGGGCCTGGGTCAAGGGTAAGCATCGGTGAGCGAATGATTTCGCCTGCCACCGGTCCCCACCTCTGGGCCGGGTCCTAATGCGGAACGAACCCGATAATATACCGAAGCAGCGCTGTTTTGTCAATAGTGGGAACTACTGATTTTCCCCTCGGAGGCCGGCAACTCTAACAGGCGGGTTTGGGAGGCGCAAGGGTCGACCCAGGAGGCCCTTCCCGGACAATCCCCAGAGTACTGAGGGATCTCAGCGGGTCGAATCCAGCCTTCCAACCTGAACCGCCCGTCCCCATGAGCCCCCAGGCGGGTCCGGGTCGGCCGAGGCGAGCTGGCGCCCGGTTGGAAGGTGGGTCTTCCATCGGGAGCGATCAACCCGATATCCCCTCCCGCAGCGGCTATTCCGGGTGACGCAGAACACGGTCCCTGCTGCAACGCGCTCCTTAGGTTGTCACCCGCTGCCACAACCATCTGTCGGCTTGCGCCCGCGAGAGACATGAAGATCGTATTCCTGCCGAACCACGTACCGACTAAGGAGACCACAATGGCGAAGCTCCAATCGCTTGACGACCTGCTCGTCCACGAATTGCAGGACATTTACAATGCGGAAGGCCAGATCCTGAAGGCGCTACCCAAGATGATCAAGGCTGCCTCCCATCCCGAGCTCCAGAGGGCGTTTGAGGAGCACTTGGAGCAGACCGAAGGCCAGGTCGAGCGGCTGAATCAGGTCTTCAAACTCCTCGGCGTGCCGGCCAAGGGAAAGAAATGCGACGGGATGGCGGGATTGATCGAAGAGGGCAAGAAGCTCATGGAAGAAGATGCCGAGCCATCGGTCATGGACGCGGCGCTGATCGCGGCAGCCCAGAAGGTGGAGCACTATGAAATTGCCAGCTACGGGTGCGTATGTACCTATGCCGAGATGCTCGGCTACGATCAGGTGCACGACCTGCTGGGCCAGAATCTCGAGGAAGAGGAGACCACCGACGAGAGGCTAAGCGATCTGGCGGAGAGCGTGATCAACGTCGATGCCGAGGAGACTGAGGAGACGGAGGAAGAGGCGTCCCGCTGATGGGACCGCAAGCAACTTTCGCGACTGCCGGTGACTGAATGGAGAAGGGCGGCTAACTCTGTCGCCCTTCTCTTGTATCTACCCCGCTATCTCGGGACTGCCAGCGACGTGGGGAGGCTGACTATCGATCATCACCCGCGACTGTTTCCGCGCCAGGCGGCTACGGACCCGGGCGAGGAGCAGGATCGCCACCACTCCGAGGCCCAGAACGAGACCCCACCAGAGACCTGCCGGCCCTAGACCGACTCCAAAGGCCAGGTAGGCGCTCAAGGGTATGCCCAGCAGCCAATACCCGAGCAGGCAAATCAGCATCGGCGCACGGGTATCTCCCAATCCCCGGAGAATACCGACCCCGACTACCTGAAGCCCGTCGAATATCTGGAATACCCCAGCGATCCGAATGAGGATGATGGCGACCGCGATCACGTCGAGATCCTGGGTATACAGCCGGGCAAGCGCCGCGGGGGCAGTGAGGAACACCGCTCCCGTCAACGACATGAACGCCGCGCCACAGGCGAAGGCGGCTCGAGCGGCGGCCCGGGTGCCGAGCACGTCCCCCCGCCCCACGGCGCGGCCTACCAGGACCGAGGCGGCGTCTCCCACGCCCAGCGGGACCATGAACGTGAGGGCCGCCATATTGATGGCGATCTGGTGCCCGGCCATCTCGCGGGTTCCGATCCATCCCATCATCAGGGCTACGAGAGCGAAGGCTCCGAACTCCAGCACATGCTGCGCTCCGATCGGGGCCCCGAGCCGGAGCATCCGGCGCAGCGGTTCCAGGTGCCAGGTCTCGGGTCTGACCGGGTAGAGCATCGGGATGAGCCGGCGCCTCGCCCCCAGCCAGAGTCCCAGCACCAGGAGCCCCCGGCTCACGGATGTGGCCCAGGCCGACCCCGCCACGCCCATGGCAGGGAAGCCGAGGTGGCCGAATATGAGAGCCCAATTCAATAGACCATTGGCCAGGTTGGCGGCCAGGATCGCCCCGACGATTGGCGCGATGCGTCCTATGGCCTGAAGGCTTTGGCGGAAGACGATGAAGAGCAGGAATGGAAGAACCCCGGGCGCTGTCCGAACTGAATAGCGCGCGGCAAGGGGTATGACTTCGGGCGGCTGGTGGGCCAGCTCGAACAGCGGCGCGGCTACGGTCAAGAGGATGGATGTGGGAATGGCGAGCAGTATTGCCATGAGACAGCCGCGCTGAACCGCCCGTGCGATGGCGGGTTGGTCTCCGGCGCCGACCGCCTGAGCCACTACCGGATCCAGGACCATCAACGTTCCCATACCGAAGATGGCAAGGGAAAAGAAGTAGAGATTCCCCAGAGCCACCGCCGCCAAAGCCTGGGCTGAGACGTGGCCAACCATGATGGTATCGACGACGCCCATAGCCATCATCCCTACCTGGATGATGACTACCGGCACCGCCAGCCGAAGCATAGGCCGCAGCTCGGCTCGCCGGGGGAGAAGCCGCCCGACTAATTGGCCCATGGGTCCATGGTGTGTTCCCTGGCTCGGGGGAGGAACCGATGCGCCCGGCAGGATTCGAACCTGCGACCCACAGCTTAGAAGGCTGTTGCTCTATCCAACTGAGCTACGGGCGCCGAGAGGAGAAAACGCAACCAAGTATAACGGCTGAGAAACCAGCCGCGCATGCCGGACGTAGAGCCTGGATTCGCTCCAACCTCATCCCTGCCCTGGAGGCCCGGTGTACCGACTGCCATTGATTTTGTGTGCCCTGGCTCTCGCCGGGCTTCCGGACGGTGCAGTAACGAAGCCCAAGAATGGTGAGGATCTAATCGCGCAGATGCGCGACCGCTACGCCGGCAAGTGGTACCGTACTCTCACATTCACCCAGAAGACCACCCTCCCCGACGGCAAGGTCGAGACCTGGTACGAGGCGTTGGAACTGCCGGGCAAGTTGCGGATCGACGTGGCTCCCCTGGACAGTATGAAGACCATCCTCTTCCGCAACGACTCGGTCTACGCATTCGAGCAGGGCAAACTGAAGGACGCCAAGCCGCTAGTGCACCCGCTGATGGTGCTTGGGTTCGACGTATACGAGGCGCCGGTTTCGGAGATCGTTGGGAAACTTCGGGGGCTCAACTTCGATCTGTCCAAGTTGCATCAAACCACCTGGCAGGGACGGGCGACCTACGTGGTGGGGGCGGAGGCCGGCGATACCGTCAGCCCGCAGTTCTGGATCGATGCCGAGCGGCTCTACTTCGTGCGGAGCCTGGAGCCATCGAAGAAGAATCCGGCGGTGACCAACGACACCCGCTTCCAGAAATACATTGGGCTGGGCGGCGGCTGGGTCGGGATGGAGGTGCTCTTTCTGTCAGGGGGAGAACCGAAAGTCAGGGAGGAGTACAGCAACCCAAAGGCTAATGTGAAGCTGGATCCCGCCATATTCGACCCCAAGGCGTGGAAGGCCCCGGGATGGGTACGATAGACGATGGAAGTGCCGCGGCTCCTGCTGCCGCTGTCGTCCAAGGTCGATTTCCATCGGGGCGCCGGGATTTGAACCCGGGACCTCCTGCTCCCAAAGCAGGCGCGCTACCGGACTGCGCCACACCCCGCACTGATGTCGAAGCAAGAGATTAACGGCATCCCCACCCTGACGCAAAAGCCGCTCAGGGCTTGAGGCTCTGCGCCAGCGCCCGCAGCGCTCGTCCGCGGTGGCTCACTCGGTCCTTCTCCTCGGCGGTGGCTTCGCCAAAGGTCTTGCCCAGCTCCTCACTAAAGAAGAGCGGATCGTAGCCGAACCCGTCGCTCCCCTTCGGCGTCTCTAGAATCCGGCCGGTGCAGTCGCCATGGCAGATGGTCGGTACGGCGTCGGGGGTGCGTAGAAAGACCAGCACACAGCGATAACGAGCCGCTCGCTGTCTTTCCGGCGCTCCGGCCAACCGACGTAGGAGCTCGGCATTGTTCGCGGCATCCACCTCGTCCGGGGTCCCTTTAGCGCCGGCCCAGCGCTTCGAGTGTACTCCCGGTGCGCCACCGAGGGAGAAGACCTCCAGCCCGGAATCGTCAGCAAAGGTGGGCAATGAGCTGAGCCGACCGAAATACTGGGCCTTCCGACGGGCATTGGCCTCGAAGCTCTGCGCCTGCTCCAGCGCGTCTCCCGCGGACGTCTCCCGGAGCCAGATGTCATCGGGAAACACGATCTCCAGGCCGGCGGGAGCGAGTATCCGCCGGATCTCTCGCTGCTTTCCGACATTGCGGGTGGCAGCCAACACCTTCACTGGTTAAGCACCTTGCGCTGGGCCTGGAAGAGATCGGCTATCCCGCCCTCGGCCAGGTCGAGCAGTGTCTCCAGCTGTCCCCGGGTGAAGGTCGAGTGCTCTCCGGTTCCCTGCACCTCCACAAATTCGGCCGGTTCCACCATCACGATATTGGCGTCGACCCCGGCATCCTTGTCTTCCGCGTAAGCCAGATCCAGTCGCAGCTCGCCCTCCACCACTCCCACCGACACCGCCGCGACCAGTTGCCCAAAAGGAGAAGGCTGTGTGGTTCGCTGCGCCAGCCAGGCGCACGCGTCCGCGAGGGCTACGCAGCCGCCGGTGATGGCCGCGGTACGAGTGCCACCGTCAGCCTGGAGCACATCGCAGTCGATACGGATGGTGAACTCTCCGAACGACATGGTTGCCATCGCGGCCCGGAGCGAGCGTCCGATGAGTCGTTGAATCTCCTGGGTGCGGCCGCCGGGGCCATTCCGCTCCCGCGAGGTGCGCTCGACCGTGGCGCGGGGCAGCATAGCGTACTCGGCGGTAACCCAGCCCTCCCCAGTGCCTTTCTTGAAGGGAGGCACTCCCTGCTCGACGCTGGCTGTGCAGTGGACCAGGGTTCCCCCCATCCGAATGAGGCAGGACCCTTCGGCATAGGGGTTCGCCCGCCGCTCGAGAACGAGTGGCCTCAGTTGATCGTTCGGCCGACCGTCAGGACGAGGCACGAAGACGCTCCACGATAGAGGATGTCGAGAAGCCGCCGACCAGCGGAACCCGGACGACCCGGCCACCGCGGGACTCGACCCAGTCGCCCCCAACGATGCTTTCCCGCGGGTAGTCGGCGCCCTTCACCAGCACGTTGGGGGTGAGGGATTTTATCAGCTCCAGCGGGGTTTCTTCGTCGAAGAGCACCACGCAGTCCACCGCGGCAAGCCCGGCCAAGACCCGAGCCCGGGAAGCCTCTCCCGTCACCGGCCGGTCGGCACCCTTACCCAGGCCCCGGACCGATGCGTCGCTGTTGAGCCCGACGATAAGCGCAGCTCCCTCGCGCCGGGCCGCTTCCAGAAGCTCCACGTGGCCAGGGTGCAGCAAGTCGAAGACACCGTTGGTGAATACGACGGGTCCGCTTTGCCGGGCCCGCCAGGCGATGGCTTCGGAGCGGCTGTGCAGCTTTCTCCGGGTGTCGGTCATGACTCGCCCGACTCGGAAGGCGACGCACCGAAGAGTAGCTTCAGACCCGGCGGCGCCACGAAGGTGGTGGCCATTACCATGAGCAGAATGGCGCCAAACACGGCTTCATTGAGAATGCCCGAGCGCCTCCCGATGTCGGCAAAGATGAGGCCTACTTCCCCCCGTGGCACCATGCCTACGCCGACCACCAGCCGCCGGAACTTGACCCATGGTGCCGCCCAGCCCGCGGCCACTTTGCCCACGATGGCGAGCGCGGTGATGGCCGCTGCCACTCCAAGAATACCTGCAGACCCCTCTCGCGTCGGATCCAGCAGCCGAAGGTTGACCGAGGCCCCTACACTCACGAAGAAGATCGGGGTGAAGATCGAGGCGACCGGCCGGACCTCCCGCTCGATGGTGTCGAACTGGTTCGTTCCTGAAAGAATGATTCCGGCCGCGAACGCGCCAATGATCAGGGCACTCCCAGCCAGCGACGCCACGGCGGAGAGGCTGAGGGCGAAAGCGACGGCAAAGACGAGGAGGACATAACGGACCCGCATCCGGACCACGAGGTCGAAAAGGCGGGGGACCAGGAACCTGCCAGCCACCACGGCAATCACGAGAAATCCCACTGCGATGCCGAACACCCGCAGAACGTCGAGAGTACCCAGAGAGGTCCCGGCGGCCATGCCCGAGACCACAGTCAGGATCACCAGCCCGATGACGTCGTCGATCACGGCCGCCCCGATGATGATTCTGGCTTCCTGGGTGTGCATCCGGCCGAGATCGGAGAGCACCCGGGCAGTGATGCCGACGGAGGTGGCCGTGAGTGTCGCCCCCACGAAGACAGCCGCGGTAGTAAGGTCGCTGGTTCCGTCGCTCCCAGCATGCGGGGCATAAGCCCAGTAGAGGAACCCGAACAGGAACGGGAGTACCACGCCGACGGTGGCCACTGAGAGCGAAGCGGCACCGACCCGGAACATCTGCTTCAGGTCGGTTTCGAGGCCGATCTCGAACAGGAGGAGCACCACGCCCAGCTCGGCGAGCACGTGGACGATCTCCGCCGCGGGGCCGTCCGCAGGAACGATGCCCAGCACGCTGCCGCCGAGCAGCACACCAGCGACGAGTTCACCCAGCACCGCTGGCTGTCCAAAGCGCTCGGCCAGCTCACCAAAGAGCTTGGCCGCGACGAGCATCGCTGCCAGAATGAGAAAGAGGTGGGGAATCGAGAGATCGTGCACCGAGGGCTAGAGCGGCCGCTCGGCCCGGGGACGATGGACGAAGAAATGGCTCACCATTGGGATTGCGCCCCTTCCACAATGTTGACCACCAAATCGTCGAGGGCCTTTCTCCGCCCGTCGGCCTCCCGGCCGGGCTCGTAGGTGCCCCGCACGGTAAGGCCGCTGCGCTGCCAGAGTGGCTTTCCCTGCTTCTGATCGAGAATCTCAACCGAAACGGTGATCTGGACCTCGCGTTGGGTGACGGTCACCCGGCTGCTGTCTCCACCCTGGTATGCCACCGGGAGATCGGGCTCGTACCGGGTGATGGAGCCCCGCACCACGGCGTCGGCCTTGGCCTCAGTGGATTGCCGGAGTCCAAGGCGCGACTCAACTGCCTCGCGCACCGCCCGGGAGATCTCCTGAGTCAGGGTCGGCTCGGGCGTCTGATTGTCGAAGGGCAAGACCGCCACCGTCTTGATGGACGGTGGCAGGCCACCGCCGGCAAAGCCGTAGAGGCAACCGCTGAGCGCGAGCGCGCTAAGGCTTACGAGGAAGCCAGATCTCAGGTGCAAAGGAGTCCCGTGCCGTCGAAAGAAAGGTGAGATCGAGTCGCGCCGGGCCGCTGGGCACCGTGAGCCGCGCCTTCAGTGGGACCCCGTCCGGGCCCAGGGTGGTTTCCGCGCGACCGAGCAGCTCGCCGGCGCGGTGGACCTGGGCAACGAGGCGGCCGGGTTGGCCGGCGGTGCGGACGTATTCGATCGTGTCGGTGGCACCAGCGTACTGCCACGCCGTCACTGTACCCGTCGAGAGCCCCCGTAACGCCACGTCCGGTGACGGGGGCCGGGCGATTCCGAACATCGCCCACATTAAGGGATAATTGGGAACCAGCTTGGCAATGGCGTCCGGTGGCTCCATCCACACCGGCTGGTCGCCAACGACGACTGCCGAGGCCGCGCCGCTCCCGAACGGGCCGGCAACATCGAATCGCAGTGAATCCGGGGGCGCGATCCGGGCACTCCCCCTCCCACCCGCGCTGCCACGCTCGTCCTGAAATAGCCACTTGAATCGATGCCGCAGACGTTCCGGGGGAATGGTGGAGGCGACCCATTGGTCTACCTGCGCTTCCGTCACCGGTTCTAACGGGGCGGGGACGACGGGACCAGGTGCGCTCCGGCACCCCGCCCCGACCAGGCCAAGATAGGCCAGGAGAATGGGGCGGTCAAGCCCAACACATTGCCGCATCAGTAGTTATAGCCGAAGAAGAAGTGCAGGAAGCTGGGGTGCTGCTGTTCGGCGCTGAGACTGTAGCCCTGGTAGCCGCGATTGGTGAATCGCCGGCCGATATCCAATCGCAGTACGGCGAGGGGGGCGAGGGCGAGACGGAGGCTCAGACCGTAGCTCCCGAGCAGAGCACGGTCCGAGTCGGAGTGCAGCAGGGCCTTGCCGACATCCATGAACAGGCCACCCTGAATTTCGGGAAAGTCGAGGTCGCCGAACGGAGTTCCCAGCGTCAGGTGAGTCAGCAGAGGGAATCGCACCTCCTGATTCAGCATGTAGGCCCGGGTACCGACGATGTACCCGAATTCGGGGTAGCCCCGCAAGGCGGTGGTGCCCCCGATGTTGGTTCTCTTGGGGCGGTCACCTCCGCTGTAGAACCCGTACGCGCGCACGGCGTAGGTGCTCCGGGAGCCGAGGCGGAAGTACCGGCGCCAGTCGCCGCTCAGCAGGTAGCTGTCGAACCGGCTGTTGGTAAAATCGCTGGAGATTCCGGCCGTGACGCTGATGCGCCCGCCGTCGATAGGTCCGGACGGTATCCAGAGCGAATTGTCGTGGACGAAGCTCAGAAAATGCGAGGCGATCCATCCAACCCTCCGCGGCTGATCCACGGGGAGCGTGAAATCCACCCGATCGGAATGCTCGACGACGACGGTGCCCTCGATCCGGGTGAACCGGCTGAGGGGATAACGCAAGAGACCGATCCCTCCTCCGGCAGTCTCATC
Source organism: Gemmatimonadota bacterium (assembly GCA_041500125.1). Lineage (GTDB taxonomy): Bacteria > Gemmatimonadota > Gemmatimonadetes > Gemmatimonadales > GWC2-71-9 > CAVVWJ01. The sequence goes on along the minus strand of JBGQLP010000002.1, from coordinate 148,801 downwards.
ATAGGCCACGACGCGGTCGCCTTCGAAGTTGCGGCCCTTGGTACGAAAGGCGCCCAGGCCCCAGTTGAGCCGCCGCGCTCGGTTGAGGTAGATCGCCGTCGCGTTGATGTTGTCCACCAGACTGCCGAGGTTCCGGCCCTGAAACGAGCCGAGCGAGCCGAATAGGAGGTTGTCGCCGAGCAGGTCGCTCATCAGAAATGCGACCCCCTGCGCGCTGCCATATCCGGGTACGAAGACCGCGTCGCCCGCCGCAATGTCCAGCGTGAGCCGCCGGCGATACGGCTCTCCGGCGGCTTTCCCGATCGCGGTGTCGGACCGAGTCGCCCAGGCCCACTGCCCTGCCGCCGACCCGGAGTCGAGGGAGAACCGGTCGGCTCGGGCGACCGTATCGACCGGATAGCGGTACAGGTTCCAGCTCAGGTCGTGGAATCCTCCCACCAGCAGCCCGCTACTATCGGGAAGCGGCACCGCATCGAACGCACCGCTCCACGCCGAAGTTTCGCGCCGGCCCTCGCCCAAGGTGTCGGTGGAAAACACGTTCAGCACTCCATCACGATCCGAGGTGAAGTACACCCGCCCATCGGGTCCCCAGGACGGACCTTCGTCCACCCACTTGCCGCGGGTGAGCTGATGGATGCCTCCCTTGGCGAGGTCCAGGATGAAAAGATTGACCGCGCCATCGAGCCCGCCGGCGGTCCGATCGGAGGCGAACACGATACGACGGCCATCCACGGTCGGGCTGGGATCGAGGTCCTGATAGCGGTCGTGCGTGAGCGCTTCCAGCGTGCCGTTGGGGAGCCGCACCCGGTAGAGGTCCGAAACGCCACTCTCCGAGAGTCCACTGAAGACGATGCTGCGACGATCCGGCATCCAGGTAGGCGAGAGGATCGACACGAGCCGGTCGAACTGATATCGCCCCGCCATCTTTCCTCGTTTGAGATCCCAAACGACCAGGGCGTCCCGGTCGCCATAGCGGGCAGCGAACAAGAGAAATCCGGGACGAGAGGCGTCCATGCGCGAGTCGAAAGGATGGAATGCCTCGAGATCGGCCGACCGCCCGGCGGTGACCACCTTCTGAGGTCTACCGCCACTCAAGCGCTTGCGGTACGCGGTGACGTAGCCGCTGGCCGGCGAGAGGTAAATCACCTCGCCGGAACCATTGGGGGCGGTGTCCGGCACGAAGGTGGGTTTGACCGCGAGCTGAGTGATCTCCCGACCGAGGATCGTGAGCGGCGCCAGACTATCCACCGACGGATAGTAGTCACGGCGCATCGCGAGCTGGAATTCCTCACTCAGCTGGTCGAGCGATCGGCCATAGGTGGCCTGAATGGCCTCCTCAAAGGTCTCATACCGGTTGAGCTCCTTGTACATCACGGCCACCCGCCAATCGCCATACTTGTCGGCCAACCAGCGGTGAATCTTCCCTCCCAGCGGATAGACGATTCCGCCGGTCACATAGGTCAGCTGGCGAAACGGCGGCAATCGACCACTGAGGGTGAGCTCGCGAAGGATCATGTAGTCGCGGGCATCCTCACCCGCGGACCAGAGCTCGGCCAGTCCCTCGCTCCACCAGAGCGGAAAGCTGAACCGGCCGGAGCGGGGTGCCTGGTAATAGCTCTCGGCCTGGAGGTCGAGCTGGAACACGTGCACCATCTCGTGCCGCAAAGTATGGCGGAACTCCGCGAAGTTCCCGCGGAACGGAAGCGCGACTCTGCGCTTCATGAAATCGGTAGCGCCCAGCAGTCCTTCCGGGGGGGTGAACGGAAGGACATTGGTCTGCTCGAAATCGGTATGGGAGGCGTAGACGATGAGCGGGATTCGGGCAGCCACATCGTGGCCGAACTGCACCGCAAGGGTGTCGTAACTGGCTTCGGCATACGCCAACGCGGCCGGGGCAAGCTCGGCTTCGGCCGGATAGTAGTAGAGATCGACGTGGGGGCCTCGAATGATCCGCCAGTCCAGCTTGCGATACTGGATCTTATTCTGGCCGAAGGCGAAGAACTGCGCGTTTGCAGGCACGGAGAGGACGGAGAGGACAAAGAGGACGGAGAGGTGCCTCGCCAACCCCATGAAAAATGTTCTTACCGGCCTCTCCGTCTTCTCTGTCATCTCCTAATCGTCCTAATCACGTCGCCTTGGGTGATCCGAGCAAGCGGAGCAACATTACCGACCACCCGCCCGAATACGGTGTAGGTGCCGTCCAGGTGAGGCTGAGGTGACAGGGTGATAAACCACTGACTCGAGCCGGTGTCGGGGCCGGAGAGAGCCATACCGAGCATGGGCTTGAAGCCGTATCGGTTGCGGTTGATCTCGTCCCGAATCGAGCCACCCGGCCCACCGAAGCCGTCGCCCCGGGGATCGCCATCCTGCACGACGAAGTTGGGCACCACCCGGTGCCACCGGTTGCCGTCGAAGAAGCGGCGATCCAGCAGCCGGAGAAAATTAGCCACCGTGAGTGGCGCGTCGGGTCCGAACAGCTCGACCTCCAGGACGCCGCGCTGTTCGGTTTCGATGAATATGTGGGGCCGTGCCACCGAATCAGGGGCGACCAGAAACCGGCGCGCGATGTCCCGGTAGTCCTGAAGAGTGCGACCGGTGGCGAGGGGATACGGCGGCCCCCAACGGTTCGCTGCCTCCGGCCAGTTGGTCTCGGCCCAGCGACGGAGCAGATAGCTAGCTGGGCGGGGGACCGTCTCCAGAAATTCGCGATCGACTCGGGCCGCGGCAGCAGCGCTGCGACGCCGAATGGCCAAAATCGCGTTAAGAGCCGAGAGCGAGGCATCCGGGAATGAGTCCCGCGCCGCTCGGCCGAACATTGCGGTGAGGGCGGCAAGATCGACGGGATCGGCGGTCCGGGTGAGCACGTCCGCGGCGACGCTGCGCACGCCGCCATCGGCGTGGGCCAGGAGCCGCCGAGCTGCATCGTCCAAAGATTGATTGGGACCCTTCACGGTGTCGGCCCATGCCTGAAGACCGGCGGCGATCACCCGACCATCTCGGTCCGAGGTGAACCAGGGCGCGCCAGTGGCGCCCGCCCGGGCCCAGCCTTCCGCGGCGACGGCCCGCTCCCGCCAGTCGGCGCTGGACTGCCACGATTTCACCGCCGACCCGAACGCCGCCCGGTCGCTGCGCGCCAAGCCGAGCAGCGCCTCGCGGCGGAGAGCGAACCCTCCCTTGCCCTGAAGCACCCGAACCAGCCTGCTGCCGGCAACCGAGCTTCGCAGCTCGCCGAGGCTGGCTGCAGCCTGTACCCGCACGTTAGGGTCCGGGTCATCGACACGGGAGGCAATCAGCGGCGCCTGGGTCGAGTCGTGATAACTGGCTAGAGACCGCAGCGCGTTGACCCGCACGCCGGCATCGTCATCGTCTACCGCTCTTCCGAGCAGTCCCGCCACGGTGGCCGGCTCCAGCTTTGCGGCCACTGCGAACTCCCGATTGAGCGCTCGCGCCGCGACCGCCCGGGTCCCCGCGTCCTCGGCCCGAAGCGCCGCTATCAGATGAGTGGCGGCCGCGGGCGCACGGAGGCGTCCCAGGGAGTAAATGGCTCGCCAGCGCACCGTGAGGGTGGTGTCGTCGGCAAAGGGCAACAGCGCCGCAGTCGGGGCTTCGGCTCCCAGTCGCCAGCTCTCGAGCAACATCTGGTTCCGGGCTGGAGCGGGATCGACTTGAGTGAGAGCCACCTTCCCGTTGAGGACCGAGGCAAAGAACTCCGAGGCGCGCCGGCCCCCGGTCTTCGCGATGGCGGTGACCGCCTCGTCGGCACTGGCTGTATCCAGTGGTGGTAGTCCGGTGAGACGCTCGATCGGCGGTTCTACCGCCGCTGAATCCCGGAGCAGACCCAAGGCGAAGGCGGCCGCAACCCGAACTGTCGAGTCGGGCTCATCCAGGAGGTGAACCAAGAGAGGCGTCGCGCGGAGATCGCCGATCCGGCCGGCAGCCACGGCGGCGATCCGGCGAACCATGGGGTCGGGAGCCACCAAGGCCCGCCGAAACAGGTCGGGCTGCCACTCCCGGGCGTCTTCGGCGGCAAGCACCGGCGCGAGCTGCTCGACGACTGCTTCCTCCTGGGACCGGGCGGTGGCAGGAAGGCAAAGGCCCACGCCGAGCCAGAACAGCACACCCGATGATCGCATGATCAGAGCTTGACGGGATCGGGGATGGGGTGCAGCGCGTCCCGCACCCGCGTGGGAAGCCGGCTGAGCGACATGCTGGTATCGAGCGCCAGCAAGCTGGTGGATGCGGTGGCGAGCAGGCGATGGTCCTCGGCATGTTCAACCGCATAGCCGAAATCGACCCGCCGGGAAGCGACCTCGCGGACCCAACAGCGGATCCGGAGGGCATCGTCGTAGCGGGCGGGTTGGCGATAGCGGATGGACACTTCACTTACCGCCAGCCGAAGCCCCGCGGCCTCCAGCTCGCGGTAGCTCATGCCGCTCCGGCGGAGGTGCTCGGTCCGGGCGATGTCGAGCCACACCAGGTACCGGGCATGATAGACGACCCCCATCTGGTCGGTCTCGGAGTAGTTGACCCGCACGTGGCTCTCCGAGATTGCCGGAGACTGGGTCGCCATGAAAGCCTCACCGGTTGTAGACGCTCGGGGCGGCGTTGCCGTCACATTCCCCGGGTGTTGCGGTCGGCAGAGGGGGGGTCCATCTTTGGCGCCGTGCTGGGCCACTCCCTCGTCATTGTCTCCGATGCCCATTTAGGCGTGGCATCGTCCGGCGTTGAGGATGCGCTGCTCGAGTTCCTCGATGCCGTGCCTACCCTGGGCGACTGCCTGCTCATCAACGGCGACCTCTTCGACTTCTGGTTCACCTACTCCCGGGTCATTCCGCGGCGAGGCTTCCACGTCGCCGCCGCGCTGGCCCGGCTTCGGCGCCAGGTGCCGATCGTGATGGTGGGAGGGAACCATGACCGGTGGGACAGCGGGTTCTGGCAGCGAGACCTCGGCCTCAACTTCAATCCGCTGCGGGCCACCTTTCGGATCGGACGTCACACGGTGACGGCGATCCATGGCGATGGGCTGACCGAGCCGCGCTGGCAAGCCAGGCTGATCCACCGAGTCATTCAGCACCCTGCGACAGCCGCGGTCTACCAGCTCCTGCATCCCGATGTCGGGCTTCGCCTGGTGGACCTGTTGAGTCCCATGCTGGGCGACCATACCGTCGACGAAACGAAGTTAGCACGCGCGGGGGCCCGTCAGCGAGAGTGGGCCGAACGCCTCCTGGCCGACGAGCCGCAGGTCGATCTTCTGATCATGGGGCATACTCACCGAGCGATGCTCTCGACCTCGGCAACAGGAAGGCAGTACCTCAATCCGGGAGCGTGGTTCGACGGATTCCGCTATGCCGTAGCGACTGACTCCGGCGCGGAACTGTGCAGATTCAGCCCAGCGGCACGACCTCAGCCTTCCCCAGTCGCTCCCCGATAAACCGCGAGCCCACCTGCCGAAACCGGGCCTCGTCATCGCTCACCACGAAGCGGTGGTAGGGATCGCCGTCAGCCGGAGCGTCGAGACCAGTAGTGCGCAGCGCGCTCTCCACCGCTGCCGCCGTCTCTTCCCCACTGTCGATGAGACGGGTAGCCGGTCCCATGATCCGCTGAAGCAGCGGCTTGAGGAGCGGATAGTGGGTACACCCGAGCACCATTACATCCACCCCGGAGCGCTTCAACGGGTCGAGATACTCGGTGGCGATCAGCTCGGCAGCAGGGTGCTCGAACCAACCCTCCTCCACCAGCGGCACGAACAAGGGGCAGGCGCGTTGCTCCACCGTGGCTCCCGGTTTTGCCTTTCGAATGGCCCGGGCGTAGGCGTTGCTCGCGATCGTGCCGGCGGTACCGATGACTCCAATGGGACCTTGCTTCGTTGCCGACACCGCCGCCTTGGCGCCCGGCTCGATCACCCCGATCACTGGAACGGGCGATTCCGCCTGCAGCGCCTCCAGGGCGTGCGCTGTGCTGGTATTGCAGGCGATGACCACTGCCTTGACCCCCTGTCCCAGGAGCCAGTGCAGGATCTCCAGGCTGTACCGCTTGACCGTTTCCGGTGACTTGGGACCATAGGGCACTCGCGCAGTGTCACCGAAGTAAATGGTCGACTCGTGGGGCAGCCGCTCATAGATCGCTCGCGCAACCGTGAGCCCGCCTATGCCGGAGTCGAAGATTCCGATGGGGGCCCGATTCATCGCAGCCGGATAGGCAGAGAGATTGCCGCCCCCACCCCCCCAGGCACGGCCTCGAAGCGGAGGTCACCAGGAAAATCGGCGAGGTGGGCCGAGACATAGGCCTCCAGGCCGGCAAAGAGGTGATTGAAGGCGAGCAGTATCCACCAGTCTTCGTGCTCCTGGCGCTTGTCGTTGGCTCGGGCCGAGTTGGTGCGCCGGAGATAGCGCAGCTCGCTGCGGGTCTTCAGGGTCATACCCAGAGTGACTCCCTCCCAGGCCACGAATATTCCACCGGCCAGCTTGCGATTGAGCCTGGCCTGCCCCCAACCCGGAATCAGCATGGAACGCCAGAGCGCATTGAAGGGGCTGATGTACTGGCGAGCCAGAGTGTCGGTCGGGGCGGGTGCCCTCTGGGCGGGTGGACGGGCAGGCTTCGGCGCGACTTGAGCGGCCAGATCTACCACCGAGCCAAAGCTGATGGCAAGCAGGACAAGCAGGATCCAAACGGATGCAGCCGCGCGGCGAGGGTGGCGGGAGCGTGTGGGAATCGAACCCACCGGAGCCGCCGGAGGCGTCTCCATCGCGGTTTTGAAGACCGGCCAGACCACCAGGCCCGATCCGCTCCCGTCCTCCGGAAGGTAAGAAGTGAGAGGTGAGAGGTAAGAGGTAAAGCGTTCCCTCTCACTTCTCACTTCTCACCTCTCACCTCGGCGACCGCCTCGATCTCCACCCGCGCCCCGCGCGGGAGCGCCGCGACGGCGACAGTCGATCGGGCCGGCCGGTGAGTCCCGAAGGCCCGGCCGTATACTTCGTTCATCGCCGCGAAATCGGCCATATCGACGAGAAAGACCGTCGTCTTAACCACCTGAGCCATGCTGGTGCCCGCCTCAATGAGGATGGCGCGGAGGTTTTCCAGAGCCCGGGCGGTCTGTTCGGCGATGTCGCCGGCCACGAGCTCGCCGGTTCCCGGATCCAGCGCCACCTGGCCGGCGGTGAACACGAACCCGTTGACCCGGATTCCCTGGCTATAGGGACCAATCGCCTTGGGGGCGCCAGCAGTGGCAACAAAATCGAGCGGCATCAGAACAGCCCCTCGATGGTACCATTAGGGAGCACCCGGATCGCTTCCGCGGAGGGCACCTTCGAGAGCCCCGGCATGGTCATGACTTCGCCCGCCATCGCCACGACGAAGCCGGCCCCCGCCGACGGGTATACATCCCGAATGTTGATCCGGAAGCCGCTCGGCCGGCCCAGTTTGGAGGGATCGTCAGAAAAGGAGTACTGGGTCTTGGCCATGCAGATCGGGGTCGTGCCCAGACCCATGGCTTCGCATTGGGCAATCGACTTCTCGGCGGCTGGAGTGTAGTCCACTCCGGCGGCGCCATAGATCTCCCGAGCAATGATCTCGATCTTTGCCTTGATCGGCTTGCCAGTCTCATAGAGCGGCCGGAATGATGATTTCCCGTGGTCGAGCACTGCGAGCACCTCTTTCGCCACCGCCTCGCCGCCTTCCCCACCCCTGGCCCACACGTCGCTCAGCGCGGCACGCGCGCCCCAGCTCCGCGCTGCTTCGATTACCGCTTGAACCTCCTGCTCGCTATCGGACACGAACCGGTTGAGCGCCACCACCACCGGCAGACCGAACTTCTGCACATTCTTCACGTGGCCCTCGAGATTAGCCATCCCGCGCGCCAGTGCGGCAAGGTCAGGGGTACCGAGTGCGTCCTTCTTCACCCCGCCGTGCATTTTGAGCGCGCGGACTGTGGCGACCACGATCGCCGCCTCCGGGTTAAGCTGGCCGAAGCGGCACTTGATGTCGAAGAACTTCTCGGCCCCTAGATCGGCGCCGAAGCCGGCTTCGGTCAGTACCAGATCGGCGAGCGAGAGACCCAGCCGGGTGGCAACCACCGAGTTGCAGCCGTGCGCGATGTTGCCGAACGGACCGGCGTGCACCAACGCAGGCCCACCCTCCAGCGTCTGCACCAGATTCGGCAGGATCGCATCCTTGAGCAGCAGCGTCATAGCGCCCGCAGCTTTGAGGTCGCCCGCGGTGACCGGTTTCCGATCCCGCGTCAGCCCAACGATGATCCGTGAGATCCGCTGTTCCAGGTCGGCCAGGTCGCTGGCCAGCGCCAGGATAGCCATGATCTCACTCGCGGGGGTGATGACGAAGCGCTCCTCGCGGGTAGGTCCACCATTCATCCCACCCAGGCCCACCACGATTGAGCGCAGCGCGCGATCATTCATATCAATGGTGCGCGGCCAGGTGATGCGGCGGCTGTCGATGCCGAGCACGTTTCCATGGTGGATGTGGTTGTCCAGCATGGCTGACAGCAGATTGTGGGCCGAGGTGATCGCGTGAAAATCGCCGGTGAAATGGAGATTAATCTCGTCCATCGGGACCACCTGGGCATAGCCGCCGCCGGCGGCGCCGCCCTTCACCCCGAACACCGGGCCGAGGGAGGGCTCGCGAATACAGAGAATCACTTTCTTGCCGAGGCGTCGGAGTGCCTGGGCCACGCCGACCGTGACCGTGGACTTTCCCTCACCTGCGGGCGTCGGGTTGATGCCGGTGACCAGCACCAGCCTCCCCTTGGGTTTCCTCTTGGCGATGGCCTCCGCGCTCACCTTGGCCTTATACCGTCCGTACGGGAGGATCTCCTCGGGCTGGAGCCCCACCTCGGACGCCACGTCGGCGATGGGCCGGAGTTTGGCAGCCTGGGCGATGGCGATGTCGGAGGGAACCTGGCTCACTTCTCACCTCTCCTGAAGTCGGAAGACCCGGCCGGCATTCTCGCCGGTCGCCGCGATGAGCTCGTCGATCGGAATTCCCCGCACCACCGCCACCCGCTCCGCTACATGACGGACGAAGCCAGGCTCGTTTCGCTTTCCCCGATGCGGCACCGGCGCCAGGTAGGGGCTATCCGTCTCGAGCAGCAGCCGATCCAACGGTGTCTCCAGCACGGCATCGTCCAGGCGCCAATTCTTGAAGGTGACCATCCCACTGAACGACACATAGTGGCGGAGGACCAGCCCCGCTCGCAAGAGTCCCATGCCGCTACTGAAGGAATGGAGGATGGCGGTGACTTCAGGATGGTGAGCCAGAACCGCGGCTACTTCGTCATCCGCGTCCCGCGCGTGGATGACCGCCGGCTTCCCCGCCTCGGCCGCGAGGGCCAGCTGAGCCTCAAAGGCGCGGTGCTGGTCGGAGCGCGGGGAGTGATCGTAGTGAAAGTCCAATCCGGTCTCGCCCACGGCCACCACCCGCGGGTCACGAAGCAACTCGCGAAGCCAGGCTTCGGACTCTGAGTTCCATTCCCGGGCGTCGTGCGGGTGGATCCCCGCGGTGGCCACCAGGCGCGGCTCCGCGGCCGCCATGGCCAGCGCCGCCTCCGCGCTGGACCGGGATTCGCCGATCACCACCACCCGGTCGACCCCAACGGCCCATGCCCGCTCGAGCACCTCGGGCCGATCGGTGGCATATGCCGAGTCGGCGAGGTGACAGTGGGTGTCGATCAGCAAGGCGGGGAGCCCCGCGTCCTCACCCCACCGTCTGCGGCTTCCGGCTCGGCGCCGGAGGCGTGGCCTTCCGGGGACCCAGGTGTCCCCGCGCGGCGGGACCGGGCCAGCGCTTCTCGATCGCCATGAGGACGGGCGAGGCAATGTAGATGGAAGAGAAGGTTCCGGTGAACACGCCGAAGAGCATGACCAGCGCAAACGGGCGAATCACCTCGCCGCCAAAGATGGTCAGGGCGATGAGGCTGGACATGGTGGTCCCGTGCGTGAGCACGCTGCGCGGAAGGGTCTCGTTGATCGAGCGGTTCAGAATCTGCTCGAAGGTGTCATGCTTGTGCCGGTGCAGGTTCTCTCGCACCCGGTCGAAGATGATGATGGTGTCGTTGAGCGAGTAGCCCACCATGGAGAGCACGGCCGCAACCACGGTGAGACTCACTTCCAGCCGCAGCACCCCGATAAACGCAATGGTCGCGAGAATGTCGTGCGCGGTAGCGATCACGGCAGCGAGTCCGAAGCGCCACTCGAACCGGTACGCGAGATAGGCCAGCACGGCAAAGAAGGAGAGGAAGATGGCCAGGAACGCCTTCTGCCGGAGCTCTCCTCCGACCTTGGGTCCCACAGCCTCGGTGCGGAGCACCGTGTAGTTGCCCGTACCCAGCACGGCGTCGAGCGCGTGGCGCACCGCATCGGCCGTGGCCTGGGTGTCGTTGGCGTCGCTCCCCGCCTTGGCCACTCGGGCCCGAATGACGTACTCGTTCTCCGCGCCGAATTGCTGGATCTCAGCCCCGTGCAGGCCCTGGCGGTCGAGTCCGGTTCGCAGCTCCGCCACGTTCACCGGCCTCTTGCTCTGGATCTGGAGCAGCGTCCCCCCGGTGAACTCGATGCTGTAGTTCAGCCCTTTCGCCAGCAGGAAAATGAGGCCCGGAAGGAGAATGGCAGCGGTAAGTCCGTAGGCGTAATGCCGGAGACTGATGAAGTCATACTTCGCGTTGGAAAAGAGTCTCAGCATGTCAGATGCTCAAGGTGGACATGGCGGGCCGACGCTGCAGCCAGATCATGAAAAAGGTCCGGGTCACGAAGACCGCGGTGATCATGGAGGCGATGATACCCAAGATAAGCGTGACGGCGAATCCCTTGACCGGCCCGGTGCCGAACTGGAAGAGGAAGAGCGCCGTGAGCACAGTGCAGACGTTGGAGTCTACAATGGCGTTCATGGCGTGCTTGAAGCCTTCGTCGATCGCGAGCCGTACCGTCTTGCCATGCAACAGTTCCTCCCGGATCCGCTCGAAGATCAGGACGTTCGCGTCCACCGCGATGCCGATGGAGAGCACGATCCCGGCCAGGCCAGGCAGGGTGAGTGTCGCATTCACCATCGACAGGCCGCCGAGGGTGAACAGGATGTACAGCGCGAGCGCGACCACTGCCAGCACTCCGCTCAACCGGTAGAAGACCAGCATGATGAGGATGACGAGTGCGGTGCCTACGACGCCGGCGGTGATCCCCTTGTGAATGGAATCACTGCCCAGACTGGCTCCCACCTGCCGCTCCTCCACAATCTTGAGCGGAATGGGCAGCGCGCCCGCCTTGAGCGTGAGGGCCAAGTCCTGGGCCTCTTGCAGAGTCTTGCCGCCGAGCGTGATCTGACCATTGCGCCCGATCCGGCTCTGAATGACCGGGGGGCGCCCCTGCACCTTGCCATCCAGCAGAATGGCCATGTAGTCGCCGACATGCTTCCCGGTCTCTTCTCCGAACTTGCGGCCGCCGGCACGGTCCAGCTCGAAGGTGACGATGGGTCCGTTGGTGAGCGGGTCCAACGTGGCTTTGGCGTCGACCAAGTTGCTGCCGGTGACGATGCTCTTTTCATCCAGCGCATACAGAAAGCGCACCGGCTGCACCCCCAAGCTGGTGGGGGAAGCACTCCAGCGTAGGGTGATGCCCCGCGGCAGCTGGCGGGCCACCGCCGGGATGCTCAGCAGACTATCGACTCGAGGGTAGGCGGGCTCGGGAACCGCGTACTCGCCGGGCAGGCCGCCCGCGCCGGCGGCGCCGGAAGGTTGAATCAGGCCACTCAGGACGCCGCCGATCACGGCCGCTGTGTCCTTGGCGGTGCTGTCCTTCCGCCCGGCATGGGCAGTGTCGCCACCGAGCAGCTGTTGGACCGCGGACGGCTTCTCCGGCTGGTTCTCGCCCTTGACGCCGAGATTTCGCAGGGTGCGATCCATGGCGGAGAGCGACTTCTCCAGCGCCCCGGTCTTGTCGGTGATCTTGAATTCGAGGAAGGCGCTCCGCTGCACGATGCCTTTGGCCCGGGCTGGATCGGTGATGCCGGCGAGCTCCACCACAATCCGGCTGTCACCCACTTTCTGGACCAGTGGCTCCTCCACCCCGAACTCGTCGATCCGCTTCCGCAGCACGGTCAAAGCGAGGTCGAGATCCTTCTTGGGATCGGCGGAAACCTGCTTGGACTGATCCAGCTCGAGGGCGAGATGCATGCCGCCCTGAAGATCGAGGCCGCGCTTGAGAGGTACCCGCGTGACGGTGACGTCATGCATGACCCCGTTCGGGCCGGGCTCACGGGTGGTAATGTCCCGGGGGAAAAGGAAGTACACCGAGGCGGTGACCAGAAGGCCGATGATCAGCAGTCGCGAACGAATGGATGAGAACATCGTGAATCAGGCTCTCAGGCGTGTGACACGCGGCTAGTGTTGGTTGGAGCCTCGGCCAGCACCGCCTCGGCTCGCATACGATCGTGCTGCAACTGTTTCTTCAGATGCTCCACGGAATCAAACCGTTCGATGTCTCGCAGGCGCTGAACCCATTCGATGCGCACCCACTCGCCGTACAGGTCCCCCTCGAAACCGAACAGATGAGCCTCCAGTACTCGTCGCCCATCCTGAAAAGTAGGCCGGGGTCCCTGGTTCATCATTCCGCCGGCGCTCCCTCCCCGCCACTCGACTCGCACCGCGTAGACCCCATCGGGTGGCAGAAGCTTCCTGGGTGACAGCTCGCTCAAGTTGATGGTCGGGATGCCGAGGAGGCGTCCTCGGCGCTCACCTTCCCCCACCCTCCCGACCACACCATACGGCCGGCCCAACATCGCCCCCGCCAACGCCAGGTCGCCGCCAGCCACGGCTCGGCGGATGCGGCTGCTGGACACGTGCTGACCGGCGAAATCGACCGGATCGACTACGTCCACCTCGAAGCCGTGGACGGCGCCCAGCCGGCGTAGGGTCTCGACGTCCCCGCTCCGTCCCCGCCCGAACCCGTGGTCATGACCGATCACCAGCTCGCGTACAGCGCAACGTTCCAGCAGCACCTCTCGCACGAAGCCCTCCGGGGTGAGACCGGCCAGGTGGCGGTCGAACCGGAGGAGAACCACGTAATCAAGCGGGGAGAGGGCCAAAATTTCCAGCCGCTCGGGCCCGGTAGTGAGAAGCGGCGGTGCCGCCTCCGGGTTCACGACCTCGAGCGGATGGGGATCGAAGGTCACCAGCACGCTGGCTCGCCCCGCGGCTCGCGCCCTGCGATCGATCTCCCGGAGTACCGCCTGGTGGCCGAGGTGTACGCCATCGAACGAACCCACCGTGACGGTGGTGCCGTTCGGCAGCGGGGGCAGCGGGGCAGATGGGTGGCGGGGCAACTCTGCAGTCACACCGTCTCCAGGACCACCTTGGGCCTGAGCCAGCCATCCACTGCCTCAGCCACACCGATGAGGTGACCCGCAGCGAGCAACGCCACCTCCGACCCGCTGCCCCGCTGCCCCGCTGCCCTCGCATCCACCACCGCTCGTCCATGGATGACGTCGTTGCGCCCTGCGTCGTCGAGATCGACCCCCGGCATGTCTCGCAAAACCCTTCGCGCCGGCAGCACCAGCGACGGGGCCACCTGCTCAAGGGGAACTGCGTCCTCGACCCGGAGCGAGCCGATCGCTTCCCGGCGCAGGCTGGTGAGGTGGGCCCCCACCCCGAGCCGCTCTCCCAGGTCCCGGGCGATGGCCCGGATGTAGGTCCCCGCACTGACCGCGGCCCGGAAGGTGAGCTCAGGCGGCTCATATTTCACCAACTCGATCCAGTGGACGGTCACCCTCACGTCCGCCAACTCCACCGTCTCGCCCCGCCGGGCCTTGCGATAGCTCCGTTCGCCCGCCACGCGCTTGGCCGAGTATTGCGGCGGCTGTTGCGCCTGAGCGCCCAGAAATCCGGCCAACGTCTCCCGCACGGTTGGCTCGGCCGGCATGACGGCGGCGGTTTGCACCACAGCTCCTGTGAGGTCGTCGGTGGTGGTGCGGATGCCGAGTCGGGCGGTGGCCAGATAGGTCTTGGACTGCGCCTCGACAAATCGCGCCAGCCGGGTTGCCCTTCCAATCAGGACTACCAGCAGCCCGGTGGCGAAGGGGTCGAGGGTGCCGGTGTGCCCAGCGGCGCGGATCCCGACCCTGCGCCGAACCTGCTGTACCACGTCGTGCGAGGTCACGCCGGCCGGCTTGTCTACCAGCACCGCGCCGATCAGTCCTGATCCTCCCGCCGTACGGTGTTCAAGAGCTCGTTGATCCGGGCCGCATGCTGGAGTCCTCGGTCGAGCTCGAAATGCAGCTGGGGGACCGAGCGAGTTGTGAGAGTACGGGCGGCACGGGACCGCAGAAAGCCGGCTGCACTCTGCAGACCCTCGATGGCGCGGGTTTTCTCGCTCTCTTCGCCCGGGACACTGACCATGACCCGCGCGTGAGAAAGATCGTTGGTCACCAGCACGGCGGTCACCGTGACGAAGCCGACCCTGGGATCGCGGACCTCGCGGGCAAGCGAGTCGGTGATGACCTGCCTGAGGGTCTCACCAACCTGTTCTGGACGGCGCGACGAACCCTTCACCGAAACACCGTCGCGGTAGCCATGATGCGCACCCCGTCGGCTTCCTCCACCAGGCGGTCGGCGGCCCGGAGAATCTCCTCGACGACCCCGCGGTCGCTGCCCACCGCGGCACACACGACCTCGGCTCGCTGCCACAAGTCCTGATGGCCGGTTTCCGCCACCGACACGTTGAGCGTCCGGCGCAGGCCCGACGTCAGCGGCTTGAGCACGCTGCGCTTCTCCTTCAGGGAATGACAGCCCGGGAGGTGGAGGTCCCAGGTAGTAATGGCGAGGTGCATGGCTGTTGGCGGTTGAGCCTCTAGCTCCTGGCTCCTAGCTCCCGACTCTCCCCAGCCGCCGGGGCCAACGTCCGCTTGATCTCTTCCATCCGGAACGACTCGATCCGGTCACCCACCTTGAGGTCGTTGAAGTTCTCGATCCCGATGCCGCACTCGAGTCCTTCCCGCACCTCGCGCACGTCGTCCTTGAACCGCTTGAGGCTGGAAAGGGCACCGGTGTAGATCGGAGAGCCATCCCGGATGATCCGCGCCTTGGCGGTCCGCTGAATGATGCCGCTTCGCACCGTGCATCCGGCGATAGTGCCGACCTTGCTCACCTTGAAGAGCTGGAGCACCTCGGCTTCGCCGAGTACGGTCTCCCGCTCCTCCGGTTTCAGCAGGCCTTCCAGCGCATTGCGCACGTCTTCAACCGCTTCATAGATGATGCGGTAGGTACGCACATCCACCTGCTCCCGCTCCGCCGCCGACCGGGCGTTGGAATCGGGTCGGACGTGGAAGCCAAGGACGATGGCGCCGGAGGCTTTGGCCAGCAGGATGTCACTCTCCGTGATGGCGCCGACGCCGCGGTGCACCACATCCACCCGCACCTCGCTGGTGGTCAGCTGCGCCAGCGCGTCGGCCAAGGCCTCCGCCGGACCACCCTGGTCGGCCTTGATGATGATGCGCAGCATGGAGACTTCGCCTTCCTTGAGGGCTCGGCTGAAGTCCTCCAGCGACGTGCCCTTGGCGCTGCGGCGGTTCTGCGCCTCGCGCTCGAGCCGCTGCCGCTTCTGGGCGATGTCACGCGCTTCCACGGCGTCAGTCACCACGGCAAAGACGTCGCCCGCAGCGGGGACGCCCTCGAAGCCGAGAATCTGCACCGGGATGGAAGGGCCAGCGGCCTTCACTGTCTTGCCCCGCTCGTCGTAGAGCGCTCGAACCCGTCCGGAAAATTTCCCGCAGATGAAGTTGTCCCCGCCGACCAGGGTACCTCGCTGCACCAGGATGGTGGCCAACGGTCCCTTGCCGGGATCGAGGGTGGCCTCGAGGACGGTTCCGTGGCCTTTGCCGCTCGGATTGGCCTTGAGGTCGAGGATCTCTGCCTGCAGCAGGATCTGCTCCAGCAGGTGATCGATGCCGGTGCCCTTCTTGGCCGAGATCTCGGCGGAAAGGGTGGTGCCGCCGAATTCCTCGAGTACGACGTTCTGCTGCAGGAGATCCTGCTTGACCTTGGGCACGTTTGCGGTGGGCAGGTCGATCTTGTTGATGGCTACGATCATCGGCACGCCGGCGTTCCTGGCGTGGCTGATGGCCTCGACCGTCTGGGGCATGACCTGGTCGTCCGCCGCGACCACCAGGACGACGATGTCAGTCACCTGCGCGCCTCGGGCTCGCATGGCGGTGAAGGCCTGGTGACCCGGAGTGTCCAGGAAGGTGATCTCCTTGTCCCCGGGCAGCTCCACGTGATAGGCGCCGATGTGCTGGGTAATCCCGCCCGCTTCGCCCGCGACGATGTTGGCCTTCCGGACGTAGTCCAGCAGCGAGGTCTTGCCATGGTCGACGTGACCCATGATGGTGACGACCGGCGGACGGGAGACCAGCTGCTCTGGACTCTCCTCGGCCTGGTCGAGCTCAGCCTCCGCTGCGTACTCATCCTCCTTGACCGCCTGGAAGCCGAAGGCAGATGCAATCAGCTCGATCTGGTCGAAGTCGAGGCGCTGATTCACCGTGACCATCAGGCCCAGCTCCTTGAAGGCAAACTGGACGATCTGGGTCGCGGGCACCTTCATGGCGGTGGCGAGCTCGGAGACCGACACGAACTCGTTGACCCGGATCAGGGTCTTTTCCCGCTCCCGTTCCTCGGCCAGACGTCCGGCCTGGACCTCGCGGAAAGAAGGCTCGTCGGTGCGGCGACCCTTGCGTCCTGCCGGACCCTTCATTCCCTGCAGGGTACGAAGGATGTTGGCGTGCACCGCCTCCTGATCCACCGATGAACGCTTGCCCTTCTTCCCCTTCTTCCTGCCGCCTCCCTTCTCCGCATCGGGACCAAAGGTGCGGACCGGGGCCTGGCGGTCGCCACCGGGGCGACCGGGCGCGCCGGGACGGGAGGGACTGCTGGGCCGTGCGGGAGCCGCGGGCGCGCTGCTGCTGAAGACCGGCTTGGGGCCGCGGGTCGGCGGTGCCGCCGGCCGCTGGACCCGGGGCGGGATGAATGGTGCCCGATTGGGGACCGGTGCCGCCGGTGCGGGGCGGAAGAGAGCCGGCTCGGGTGCTCCCCCGTTTACCGGCTCTTCCTCGGTGGCGACTTCGCCCTCCTCGGACTCCGGCGGAGCAGGCGGCAGATCCTTGAACAGCGCACGGGCGCGCTCTTCCAGCGACTGAGCAGGGGCGGTCTCCTCGACCTCGTGGATGACCGGGCGCTCCAGCTCCAGGGCGGCCAGCTCGGCGGCTTTCTCCGCCTGGACCTGGGCCTCGACCTGGGCGACCTCCGCGGCAGTACGGCGCCGCTTGGCCGGCTTGGCCTCAACCGCGACCGGGGCGGGCTCCGCCTTGGCAGCCTTGCGGCGGCCTTTCTTGGCGGTCGGCTCATCGGCGCTGCGGCGCTTCTCCCGCTCCCAGCGCACCCGCACCGCCGACACCTGGTCGCTCTCCAGGGCCGAGAGATGGCTGCGCACAAAGATGTTCATGTCCTTGAGCATGTTGAGGAGCTGCTCAGGAGCGACACCGAACTCCGCTGCCAGATCGTGGACTCTTGTTTTAACCACTCATTCCTCCGTTACGAGCGTGCGGTTGCCAGCTGCACCATGCCGCCGGCCAACGCGCGGTCCCGCACGCCTACCGCCATGACAGGCGGCTTACCCAGTTGCGCGCCGATCGCTGCGGCACACGGGCCCGGCAGCAACGGCACCCCTTTGGCGCTCGCCAGCCGGACCACTTTTTCTACGGCGCGGGGACTGGCGTCTTCCGCCACGACCACGCACCAGCACTTTCCCGCTTGCAATTCCCTGCGCACCGCATCGACTCCCACGACGACCCGACGTCCGCGATAGCCCAGTCCCAGCAGGCCCAGCAACCCGCTCATGCCTTGGGGCGCGCGTCCTCGCCGCCCTCTTCATCCGTGAGCTCGGAGAGAAAGGCCATCAGCTGGTCCGCGGTCTCCGGGGTCATGCCCGGGATCTTGGCGATGTCCTCGCGTTCCAGATCGAGGATGTCGTTGAGCATCTTGTACCCCGCGCTCTCCAGGATGCCGGTGAGATCGGGGGACAGACCCTTGAGCTCGCTGAGGGGCACCTTGCCGGCCATCTCCTCCTCGGGAGGCAGCGGCGCGAAGAGCGGCCCTTCACCGCCGCGCTCCAGCCACTCGCGGCTGGAGTAGAGGTCGATCTTCCACCCGGTGAGCTCGGAGGCGAGCCGGACGTTCTGCCCGTTGCGCCCGATGGCCAGTGAGAGCTGGTCCTCGTCTACCACCGCCTGGATAGTCTTGGCCTCGGGATCGGAAAAGACCTTAGCCACCCGTGCGGGAGCCAACGCCAGACGAGCAAACCGCTCGGGATCGGGCGACCAGGGCACGATATCGATCCGCTCGCCGCCCAGCTCATTGACCACCGCCTGCACCCGGGATCCCTTGAGTCCGACGCAAGCCCCGACCGGGTCGATCGCGTCGTCGCGCGAGATCACAGCCACCTTGGTCCGGCTGCCCACTTCGCGAGCGATGGCGCGGATCTCGACCACCTGCTGCTGAATCTCGGGGACTTCGAGCTTGAAGAGCGCCTTGACGAAGAGCGGGTCGCCCCGGGACAGGATCAGTCGGGGCCCCTTGGGGGTCTCCTCCAGCCGCTTGAGCACGGCCCGGATGGTATCGCCCTGATGAAAGTGCTCCCGATGATTCTGCTCCCGGTAGGGAACGATGGCTTCCGCCTCGCGGAACTTGTTCAGCATGATGACCAACTTGCCCCGCTCGATCTGCTGCACCTCACCCGAAAGCAGCTCCCCGACCTTGGACGCGAACTCCTCCCGAATCCGGGCCCGTTCGCCTTCACGGACCCGCTGGATGATGCGCTGCTTGGCAGCCTGCACCGCGAGACGGCCGAAATCCACGAACGGGACCTCTTCCTCGAGCATGTCGCCGATCGCGAAGTCGGGGTCCTCATACTGGGCCTCCTCCAACGTGATCTGCCAGCTGGGGTCCTCGACCGCCTCGACGACCTGCCTGAGGCGCACCACCTTGATGGTGCCCTGCAGCTCGTCCACGCTCAGCTCGAACCGCACGTTGGGGCCGAACTTCCGCACCAGTGCGGCGTGAATGCCGTCGCGCAAGAGCTCCAGCAGATCGGAGCGCTCCAGTTGTTTTGCCGTCGTCAGCTCGCGGAACGCGGCCAACATCTCTGTCGAACCTGCCATCCTGTTTACCCCCTACCGCCGTTTACCGAACACCTCCACATCCGCCACCAATGTCGCTTCCCGTATCGCATCGAAGGCGAGCGTCAGGTCCGTGCCGTCGTCCCGCCGGACAATGACGTGCTCGTCATCAGGAACCGCAACAATCCGGACTCGACTGCGTCCCGGGAGAGACTTCGCTCGCACCCGCGCGTCGCGTCCGATGAACCGCCGCCAATGCTCTGGCCACCTAAGCGGCCGCTCGAACCCGGGCGACGAGACCTCCAACACGTACCGGGGCCCGACCATAGCCCTGGTTTCCAAGAAACGTTCGAGGGACCGGCTGATGGCCGCACAGTCGTCGGCCGTCACTCCCTGGCCAGGTCGGCTGTCCGGGCGGTCCACCCGCACCTGCAGGATGGGGCGCTGTAGCGGGCCGGTTCGCCGGAGATCCACCAGCTCGAACCCGAGCCCGGCAATGTGATCGCGAATCGGTGCCAGCAGCGCGTCGGCAGACATCGGCGGAGAAGAAAAAAAATGTGGGGGAACTCCCCCACATCGGCAGTCGGCCCGTACCAGCGCCTCCCGGGACAGCCGCTAAATATTATGCGGGAAGCGGGTTGGAAGCAAGCATTCCCATGTAAGCCACCATTCGCCCATCGGTGCCTCTGGATCCCCGGTGGCTATAAAACGTCGAACGGTCATGGGCCGAACACCAAGTCGAGACGGTGACTTGGGTGACGCCCAGGGCTCTTGCCTGTGCCACCAGCCGCTCCCGGAGATCGAGGTGCCACGGCCCGGCTCCCTCGGCCGATAGACCGCAGCCCACCATCACCTCAGAACCTACCTCATAGCACTTGCCGCAGATGCTGACACCGCAATGCATTACGATATCGGTAGAAGAGCCGACAGCAGACCCGAGCCGGTCGAGTCCGCGCCCCAGAATCTGACCCGCGGTCCCCCGCCACCCGGCATGCAGCAATGCGATTCCGCGGCCGGGGGCGACCAGATACACCGGCACGCAGTCGGCGATGGTCACGGTCAGGAGGATACCTGGGGTGGTGGTGATCCACCCGTCGATCCCCTCGATCTGGATCCACCCGCGTCCGGCATCGAGATTCATGATCTCGACACCATGGACCTGATTCCCCAGGGCCACCGCCTGGAATTCGGACATCCCTCGGCGAAACGTGAGCCAGCGGCTCATCACCTCACCTACTGGCTGGTCACTCCAAAGACCCAGATCGAATCCGCGTCCGGACCCGTCGCCCCGGCCGGTGATCCCGGCGACGACACCGTAGTATTCTCTCCACCCGGGGATCTCATACTGGGGAATGGCTCCGACGATGGGTGCTTCCCGGAGTTCCGATGCGGCAAAGGACGCAGCCTGTGCGCCCCTGCGTACACTCCCTGCTTCCCTGCTTACCCGCTTTCCCGCTTTCCCGCCTCTACCCATCCACCCGCTCGATCTCGGCTCCGAGCGCCCGCAACCGCTCGTCAATGCGCTCGTATCCTCGCTCGATCTGGCCCACGTTGTAAATCGTGCTGGATCCCTCCGCCGCCAGCGCCGCGAGGAGCATGGCCATGCCGGCGCGGATGTCGGGCGACTCCACCGTGCCGCCCTTGAGCGGAGAGGGACCCGAGATGACCGCGCGATGCGGGTCACACAGGACGATGCGCGCCCCCATGCCGATCAGCTTGTCCACGAAGAAGAGCCGGGACTCGAACATCTTCTCGAAGACTAGGAGCATTCCGGAGCACTGAGTGGCGGTGACGATCGTGGTTGACATGACATCGGCGGGGAACGCGGGCCAGGGACCATCCTCCAGCTTGGGCACGTGGCCGCCGAGGTCGGGACGGATGCGCCGCTCCTGTCCCGGGCTCACGGTCAACCGAGTTCCCTCCACCCGCGGGCGAATCCCCAGTCGCTCGAAGCCGAGGAGGGTGCTGCGCAGATCCTCCACGCGCACCGGCTCGATGGTGACCTCACCGTTGGTCACGGCCGCCAGGCCGATGAAGCTTCCGATCTCGATGTGATCCGGACCGATGGTATACGAAGTGCCCACAAGGGGCCGCCCGCCCTCGATGGTGTAAATGTTCGATCCGATACCGCTGATCTCGGCGCCCATGGCCACGAGTGCCCGGGCCAGGTCCTGCACGTGCGGCTCACAGGCGGCATTCCGAAGAATCGTGCGACCCTTTGCCATCACCGCAGCCATCAGCGCATTCTCGGTGCCGGTGACGCTCGGTTCGTCGAGGAAGATGTCGTCGCCCTTGAGCGCCTTGGCCTCGAGCTCGTAGCGGTCCCCCACCATGACCGACGCGCCCAGGTGCTCCAGCGCCAGGAAATGGGTATCCACCCGCCGCCGGCCGATGACGTCGCCCCCGGGGGGAGGCAGGGTGACGCTTCCAAAGCGAGCCAGCAGGGGCCCGGCCAAGAGAATCGAGGCCCGGATTTTCGCGCAGAGCGCCGGGTCGAGCGGCTTAGGTTTGACGTTGCGGGTGTCGATCCTTACGGCGTTGGCGCCGGTCCACTCCGCCGTTGCGCCGAGATCCACCAGCAGCGCCAGCATGGTTTCGACGTCACGAATGCGGGGGATATTTTCCAGATCGACCGGACCGTCGGCGAGAACGGTGGCCGCCAGGATGGGAAGTGCGGCGTTCTTGTTGCCCGCCGGACGCACCGTTCCCTTCAACGGACGGCCGCCGTGCACGAGAAAACGAGGAGGCATGGCCAAAGCTGGCCTCACCAGGGAATCGCGTCAAGCGGAATGAGGGGGTTGCGGTGCTGCCGAGACCGCTTTGTATTAGCGAGAGGGGGGCGGACCGCCGACCCCAGACTTTGGCGCTCGAGCAGTCGGTGCAGCCTTCCCGGAGGACTAGCGTATGAGATTACTCGCACTCTTGCAGGTCGGCGCGGTCCAGTCGTGGGTGGGACCGGTCATGGCGATATCGCTCGCGATCATTGCCCTGTCGTTTCTCGCGATTGCGGCTGCGCTGGCCTTTGCCGCGCTCAAGCTATCCGGCCAGGTGCGCAAGATCGCCACGATCGTGGATGGGCTGCAGGATGAGGTGGGCCGCACCCTCAAGACCGTCCGCCGTCTGACGGAACAGGCCCAGGACGTGATGGTGCTGGTGCGGCATGAGACCGGCGCCTTTGCCCAGACCGCGCGCCGGCTCCGGCGCAAGACGGTGCGAGCGGTCGACCGGATCGAGACAAAACTCCAGGAGCTCGAAACGCTCTACGACGTGGTGCACGACGAAGTGGAGGGCGCCGCCCTCGACGCCGCCGCGGCCCTCCGTTCGCTACGCCGGGGTAACGGCATGCTGGGCCGGGTGCGACGAATCCTGGTGCCGAGCCGCTGATGACCCTTCCCCGCCTCGCGCTCGCGCTAGTGGGCGTGGGGCTGTGCCTCCTGGTGGTTCCCGAGCAGGCCCACGCCTGGACCCCGGGAACCCACATCTATCTGGGCGAGTCGGTCCTCGCGAATCTGTCGTATCTCCCCGGCCCGGCGGCCGATCTTCTGCGAGCCTTTCCCTTCGATTTTCTCTACGGCAACATCGCCGCCGATTCGTCGATCGCGAAGCATTACGCGCCGTTGGGACGACATTGCCACTACTGGCACGTGGGCCAGGAGATCCACGATCTTGCCGCCTCCGATGCGCTGCGTGCCTTCGGACTGGGGTACCTCAGTCACCTCGCCGCCGACACCATCGCCCACAATTACTTCGTCCCCCGGCAGCTCATGCTCACCAGCAGCACCGCGGCGGTGGGGCACTCGTATTGGGAGACCCGGGTCGAGGCCCATCTGGGCGACGCCTACTCCAAGGTCGCGAAGGACGTGATCCTGCTCGATCACGCGCCGGCGGATGCCCATCTGGATCGCATCATCGCCCCGACCATTTTCAGTGTGCGCACCAACCGGAGACTGTTCCGGGGCATGGTGCACCTCACCGAGACCACCAGTTGGCAGCGCGCCAGCCAGGTGGCGCGGGAGTACAGCCGTTGGCCGCTCACCGATGCCGATGTGGAGCGCCACCTGGGCCTCTCCTTTGACTTCATGATGGAGCTGCTGACCGAGTCGGTCTCCTCGGCCCGCCATCTCGACCCCTCGGGCGAGCGGCCGCTCAAGACGGCCAAGGAGATGCGCCGCCGGGTGATGCGCGAGGCCGGCCGGCGAGATACCGCTGAGCTGCAGGAGGCCGCCAACGAGCACTTCGGGCTCCCCGACCGGGCGCTAGTCTTCTGGAGCAGGATGTCCACGAAGCTGCCCTGGCGCGCGGCTGAAGGTACCGCCCCCTCCCCCAAGCTCCTCGTGAGCGGCGACCGCTGAGCTCTCCCGGCATTCACGTTGGCCCTCTGGATCCGCGGACGATCGCTCGCGGTCTTGTTGTCGTCTGCCTCTTGCTTGGGGCGATCCCGCCGCACCCGGCCTGGGGCCAGGACTCCCTTGCTCACCCGAGCCTGGATTCCGTTCCCCGCCCCACCCTCAGTGTGGAACCTGCTTCGCTTATAGAAGGAACGCTCGCGTGGCTCCGGGTCCGTCCCGGCGTCGCGGCCAACATCGTTGCCGGTGAAGCGGCTGGCGAGCCGATTCACTTTCAACCGTCCGATAGCGGATTCAAGGCGCTGGTCGGCGTCCCCATGGATGTCGGCGACTCACTTCCGGTCTCGGTTTTCCTCCAGCTGGGCGACCGCACCGACACGGTCCACACGTCGGTCCCGGTGCGTAAGGGAGGCTACGCCAGCGAGGTCCTGGCGGTCGCGCCGGCCTTCGTGAGGCCGGATAGCATCTCCACTGCACGTATTCGAGCCGAGCTTGCCCGGAGCAGAGAGGTGTCCCGCCGGTCACAGGAACGGCCCCAGATCTGGCGGGGGCCATTCCAGGTGCCCCGGGCCAGCCGGATCACCAGCCCTTTCGGCACGGCGCGAGTCTATAACGGAGAGCTCCAGGGACGGCACCTGGGGACCGACTTTGCCGGTGCCATCGGCGCACCGGTCCGGGCCGCCGGCCGCGGAGTCGTGGCGATGGTGGCGGATTTCTATCTCGCGGGGCGAGCCGTCTATATCGATCACGGGGGCGGTGTGGTGACCGCCTACTTTCACCTGAGCCGCGCCGACGTCTCGGAGGGAGATACCGTGGTAGCGGGACAACGCATCGGTGCGGTTGGCCGAAGTGGCCGGGTCACCGGCCCTCACCTGCACTGGGTCGCGCGTTACGGTGCAATCTCGGTGGATCCGATGAGTCTGCTGCAGCTGGAGAAAATGGCCCCGCCTATTACCTCCACGCGAAGCGAGCAGCCGGGGGGCCGCTAGGCAGCCGAGCCTACCGCCCGGTCTCCGCCGTCTGCCGCAGGCGCAGCTGCAACACCGGCTGCACCCCTTTGGGATCCGCCTTTCCCTTGCTCCGCTTCATGACCTGGCCGACGAAAAAGGCCATGAGCTTGGTCTCGCCACCGCGGAACCGGGCCACCTCGCCCGGGTGCGCAGCAAGCACCTCGTCGACCCAATCAGTAAGCGCCCCGTGATCGCTGACCTGTACCAAACCCAGCCGCTCCGCCGCGGTACGAGGATTTTCATCGGGCGAACGGGCCAGCTCGCCGTAGATGCGCTTGGCGGCCTGATGGCTCACGGTCCGTTCGCGCACGAGGTCGATCAGCCCAGCCAACCGCTCAGGCGAGACCGGAAAGGCGCCGCTTTCATTATAGGAGGTGCGGACGTCGGCCATGAGCCAGTTGGCCGCGGTCTTGGGATCGGCGCCGGCACGCACCACCGACTCGAAGAAGTGGGCCAGCGCCGCTTCGCTGGTGATCTCCTTCGCATCGTATGCCGGCAGGCCGTAGGCCGACTCCAGCCGTGACCGCTTGGCGTCGGGGAGCTCCGGTAACGATGCCCGCTGCTCCGCAATCCAGGCGGGGTTGAGCACGAGCGGCGGCAGGTCGGGGTCGGGGAAGTAACGGTAGTCGTGACTCTCTTCCTTGGAGCGGGTTGGCTTTACTTGCCCAGCCGCCGCATTGAACAGCAGGGTGACCTGCTCCACCTTCCGGCCCGCTTCCACCAGTCCCGTCTGCCGAACCCGTTCGGCCTCCAGCGCGCGCTCGACGTTGGCGAAGGAGTTCATGTTCTTCACTTCGGTCTTGGTGCCGAGCTTCGCCTGGCCGGCCGGGCGAATCGAGATGTTGGCATCGACCCGTAAGCTCCCCTGTTCCATGCTGCACTCGCTCACGCCGGCGTAGACCAGAATCTGACGCAGCGTGGTCAGATAGGCCCGCGCTTCGGCGGGCGACCTGAGATCGGGCTCGCTCACGATCTCCGCTAGGGGGATGCCGGCGCGATTGAGATCCACGGCCGTCTTTCCCGGAATCCGGTCATGCAGCAGCTTCCCGGCATCTTCCTCGACGTGAAGCCGGGTGATCCCTACCCGGATGCGGCCTCGCTCGGGCGAATCGAAGGTCACGCTCCCGCCAGTGGCCAGCGGACGGTCGAATTGAGAGATCTGGTATCCCTTGGGCAGATCGGGATAGAAATAGTTCTTGCGAGCGAACACGCTGGTCTCATGCACGGTGCAGCCGAGCGCCAGGGCCGCCTGAGCCGCGAGACGAATCGCTTCGCCGTTGGGTACCGGGAGTGCGCCGGGTAGGCCCAGGCAGACGGGGCACACGTTGGTGTTCGGCGGATCGCCAAAGGTGGTCCGGTCGGCGCAGAACATCTTGGTACGAGTCCGCAGCTGTACATGGACCTCGAGCCCGATCACTGTTTCCCACGCCATCAGCGCACCTCCGCCAGCGGATCCAGCGTTCGCTCGAGGACCTGGGCCGCGGCCAACAGCCGTTCCTCCCCGAAATGCGGCGCCACCAGCTGTGCCCCGATGGGCAGACCCTCACTCCGGCCCACCGGCAAGCTCATGGCGGGGAGCCCGGCAAGGCTCATGGAGCAGACAAACACATCGGCCAGGTACATCGCCACTGGATCTTCGGTCTTCTCTCCGGCCTTGAACGCCGGCGTCGGCGTGGTCGGGGTGAGCAGCAAGTCGATGCCCGAGTCGAACACGCGGCTGAAGTCCTCGGCGATCAGCGCTCGCACCTGCTGGGCCTTCTTGTAGTACGCGTCATAGTAGCCCGCGCTCAGCACGTAGGTGCCGACCAGGATCCGACGACGCACTTCCTCGCCGAACCCCTCGCCCCGGGTGGTGCGATACAACGCTCGAATATCTCCCTCGGCTCCAATGCGCCGCCTGCCATAGCGGACCCCGTCATAGCGCGCCAGGTTGGCCGCTGCTTCCGCCGGCGCGATGATGTAGTAGGTCGGCACCGCATAGGTGGAGTTAGGGAGTGAGACCTGGCGGACCTCTCCGCCGAGCTCCTGGATCCGCTCGGTGGTACGACGGAGCGCGGCAGCCACCCCGCGGTCGAGGTCAGCCGGGAAGTACTCTTTAGGAAGGCCGATGGTCAGACCCCGAAGGTTGGGCAGGGCCTTCGGCACCCGCATGGGAGCACGGTCAACGGTCGTGGCATCGAGTGGGTCGGGTCCGCTGATGGTGCTCAGGACCCGAGCGGCGTCATCCACCGTGCGGCCAAAGACCGAGACGCAATCGAGGGAGGAGCCGAAGGCGACAAGACCATAGCGGCTCACCCGCCCATAGCTCGGTTTCACCCCCACCACCCCGCAGAAGCTCGCCGGCTGCCGCACCGAGCCACCGGTCTCCGATCCCAGAGCGGCCGGCACCACCCCCGCCGCCACCAGTGCGGCTGAACCGCCGGAGGACCCACCCGGCACCCTGGTCGGATCCAGGGGATGTTTTACCCGTCCGAAGGCAGAGTGCTCGGTGGACGAGCCCATGGCGAACTCGTCGAGGTTGGTCTTGGCCGCGATCATGGCGCCGGCCGCGCGGAGCCGGACGACAACGGTCGCGTTATAGGGCGACACGTAGCCTTCCAGGATCCGGGAGGCGCAGGTGGTCGGCTGCTCCACGGTGACGAGGTTGTCCTTCAGCGCCACTGGCATAGCCGCGAGCGGGCCCGGAGCAGTCATCGCATCGACCCGCGCCCCTTCAGCATCGAGCAGCTCCTGAGACCAATGCAACACCGCGTTCAGGGGTGCGGACTTCGTCAGGCGTGCACCAGTCTCCCGTGCCGTTGCCGCCCCGCTTCCCCGCTTTCCCGCTGTGGCTGTCACTGATCCTCCATGGCGCCATGGCGGGGCACCAGGAAGAACCCATCGGCAAATTCGGGCGCCATCGCCGCCGGGGGGCGGGCCAAGGGCATCGCGCCCTCCACATCTTCGCGCAGCGCGACCGACTGCGGACCAGCCAGGAACGGCTCGACCGCGTTATCGGCCGGCACCTGATTCAACTGGGCCACGTAGTCCACAATCCGATTCATTTGCTCGACCAGCCGGCGGAACTCGCTCTCTTTCACCGCCAGCTCGGCGAGCCTGGCCACATGGAGAACCTCATCCAGCCCGATGCTCATGCGCTCTCCCATTCTCGTTCCAAACCGGCGTAGGCCACCAGCAACTGCTTGACCCCCACCTCCTCGTCATCGAAGGCCACCGAGACCTTGAGATCCCGGCCGGTGCCGGTGAGCCCTCTGATGGTCCCACTGCCGAATCGCCGGTGCCGCACCCGCTCGCCCTTCACGTAGCGGGGGCTGTCCTGCGATGCCTCTTCGGGCGGTCCGGCGGGCGGGCGGGCGGACGGTCCAACTCCTGATGGGTAGCCAGCCCAATCACCACCACTTGACCGCCGGTCCGGCCGGCCGCCGGTCCGCCCGCTCGCCCCCCAGTCCGGGGCCCACAACGATGTCGTCCGCCGCTCTTCCACTATTCCAGGTGGAATGGCCCGGAGAAAGCGGGAGGCGATGCCCGGCCGAAGCTCTCCGCCACGGCGCCGAGCCCGGGCCCAGGTAAGGTAGAGCTTGTCCTTGGCCCGGGTGAGCCCCACGTAGCACAGCCGGCGCTCCTCTTCCAAACCGGACGGCTGTTCTTCCGCACGGGCCAACGGGAAGAGTCCGTGCTCCAGGCCGGACAGGACGACCACGGGCCACTCCAATCCCTTGGCGGTGTGCAGCGTCATGAGCGTGACGCCCTGTTCTTCCCCGATTACGGTATCGGCCGACGAGAGAAGCGCGGCTTCCGCGAGGAACCGCTCCAGGGGCGTACCGGTATCGTCCTCCGCCGGGGTAACCTCCTCCGACCAATTGGCGGCGCTCGCCACCAGCTCGCGCACGTTCTCCCACCGGTCGGCGCCCTCGGGCCCCTCGGCATGGAGCAGGGCTTCATAGTCGATGGCCCGAATGATGTGCTCCAGCAGGTCGGCCGGCGGAAGGTGCTGCAGCTTGGCCGCCCCATCGATGAGAGCGGCGAATGCGCGAAAGGCCTCTCGCACATTGGGCCGCAGGTCTGGAATTCGGTCGGCAATGCGGGCAGTCTCGAGCAGCGGCTTACCCCACTGGGATGCCGCCCGGCCGAGGAGGGCGAGGCTGGTCTCGCCCAGTCCCCGCCGCGGCACACCCACTGCCCGAAGGAAGGCCTCATCGTCGGACGGGTTGGCCACCAGCCGGAGGTACGCCAACAGGTCCTTCACTTCGCGCCGCTCGTAGAAGCTGATCGCCCCGATGAGGCGATACGGCACCCCCGCCCGGCGGAACGCCTCTTCCATGGCTCGTGACTGCGCGTTGGTGCGGTAGAGTACCGCCATCTCGTTGTACGCCCAGTCCGCGGCGGCGCTTCGCTTCTGCAGCTCTCGGA
This sequence comes from Gemmatimonadota bacterium, assembly GCA_041500125.1. Classification (GTDB taxonomy): domain Bacteria; phylum Gemmatimonadota; class Gemmatimonadetes; order Gemmatimonadales; family GWC2-71-9; genus CAVVWJ01. The sequence continues at coordinate 119,874 of JBGQLP010000002.1, read as the reverse complement.
CGACCCACTCGGCCTCGTCCCGCTCGTCCGCGGCTGCCACCAGCGTCACTGTTTCCCCGCCCCGGCGTCGGGTGGTGAGGGTCTTCCCGATCCGGCCGCTGTTCTCGGCAATGACGCCGTTAGCCGCGTCGAGCACGATCTGGGTCGAGCGATAATTCTCCTCCAGCCGCACCAGCTTCGCGCCGGGAAAATCCTTGAGGAAGTCCTGCATGTTGCGGACGTCGGCCCCGCGCCATCCGTAGATCGACTGGTCGTCATCGCCGACGGCGCAGACGTTGCCATGGGCGCCCAGCAGTCGTACCAGCTGGTATTGCGCCCGATTGGTGTCCTGGAACTCGTCCACCAGGATAAAGCGGAAGCGGCTCTGGTAGGCTCGGAGCCGGTCCGGGTGCTCGCGGAACAGCGTGAGCGGGTGCAGTAACAGATCGTCGAAATCCATCGCATTGGCCGCTTTGAGCGCCGGTCCCAGAGCCGAATACACTTCCGCGGCCACCTGCACCAAGCGGTCGAATGCGCCCGAAGCCAGTTCCGAGGGCGGCACCATTCGATTCTTGGCCGCGGAGATCAGCGACTGCAGCGCCCGGGGCGGGAACAGCTTGGTCGAGTGGCCCTGCCGCTCCATCAACCGGCGGATGAGGGCGAGTTGGTCGTCCTCGTCGTAAATGGTGAACTGGCGGGTGAATCCCAGCAGCTCCGCTTCGCGCCGGAGCAGCCGGGCCGACAAGGAGTGGAAGGTGCCGATCCACAGCCCCGATGGATCTCGGCTCAACAGCTGGCCGATCCGGTGCTTCATCTCGCCGGCGGCCTTGTTGGTAAAGGTCACCGCGAAGATCTGCTGCGGTGGGACGCCGTGCTGATCGATCAGGGCGGCGATCCGCATGGTGAGCACCCGGGTCTTGCCGGAGCCGGCGCCAGCCAGCACCAGGAGCGGCCCCTCGACGTGCTCGACCGCCTCGCGCTGCGCCGGGTTGAGCGCATGCTGCAGGGTTCGGTCGGACGCTTCGATCATGCTTCCCGCCCGGCCAGTGGCACCCGGATCAGGAAACAGGTTCCTCGCTCTGTTGGCTCCAGCATCAACGCACCCTCGTGAGCGTCTTCGACCACCCGGCGGGAGAGAGCCAGGCCGATCCCCCAGCCACCCCGCTTGGTGGTGATGCCGGGCTCAAACAGCGTACGCCGAAGCTCTTTTGCGATCCCCGGCCCATCGTCGATAACGCGGATTGTACCCATGTCATCATCAGCGCCGACCCGCAGGATAATCGCGCCGGGACGTCCTTGCAGCGCGTCGATGGCGTTCTTGACCAGGGACTCGAGCGCCCATTCCAACAAGACGGGATCGCCCAGCACCGTGGGGCCCGCACCGGGTGCCTCGACCCGGAGATCGATCATGTTGGTATGCCGCGGAAGACGGGGGCGAAAGTATCCGGCGACGCGATCCGCCAGCGCTCCCAGCCCGATCGGCTCCCGCTTGGCCGGATTGCCGATCCGCTCGAATCTCTGGGCCACCCGATCCAGCCGTTCGGCATCGGCAGAGAGGTGGTCGGCCAGGCCCGGCGGCGGCGTGGCCCGGGAGCGAACTCGCTCGATCCAACCCTGCAGGCTGGTGAGCGGCGTGCCCATTTGATGGGCGGCCTCGCGTGCCATTGCTACCCACAGACGATCCCGCTGGGCCGCCATCGCGCTGCGATACGCGAAGACGGCAACCGCCACCATGACCGCGATCGTGAGCCCCTGGAGCACCGCGAGCGCAATGAGATTCCGTTGTGCCGGGAGCGGGCCATAGTGGACGGTGCCCACGGCGGCGTCACTGATCGGCGGGTTTTGCCGGTCGAGGCGAGCGGCATACAGCTTTACCTGGGGGTCGTCGAGCGGCGCCTCGAACGGCAGGTTGGCCGCGGCCGTCACCCTCCCGGTCCGATCGGTCACCACCAGCGGGAGCCCCAGCGATCGAACCTGCTCGCCCAGCCGGAGCAGCGCCTCCGCCTCTGCTCCGGCGCGAGGATCGTTGAGGCCACCGAACACCCCGGAGTAGAGCCGGCTGGTGGCGATGGCGTCAGCCTGGAAGTGACGGAAGATGAGGAGCCCGGTGCCAATGCTCAGGCACGCAAGCAGGGCCACAAGCGCCACTACCATACCCGGCGCCAGGCGCTGGAGCCGCTCGCTACCCACGCGGGGTCAAGCGCTCGACGCCGAGATACGGCACCAGCGCCTCCGGCACTCGTACCGACCCGTCGGGCGCTTGGTTGTTCTCCAGCAGCGCGATGATGGTGCGGGGGAACGCAACGCCGGACGCGTTGAGTGTGTGAACGAATTCGGGCTTGGCCTTCGGTGACGGCCGATAGCGGATGTTGGCGCGCCGAGCCTGGAAATCCGTGAAGGTGCTCGAGCTGGAAACTTCCAGCCAGGTCCCGATGCCGGCGGCCCACACTTCGAGGTCATAGGTGCGGGCACTGGCGAATCCGGTATCCCCGGCAGCCAGCTCCACCACGCGATAGGGCAGCCCCAGCCGCTGCAACACAGCCTCCGCGTGCCCCGTAATCAGCTCGTGCTCAGCCGGCGACTGCTCCGGACGAACGATTCGGACCAATTCCACCTTATCGAACTGATGGACTCGGATCAGACCCCGGGTGTCCTTCCCGTGGGAGAAGGCCTCCCGCCGGAAGCAAGGGCTATACGCGACGTAGCTGGCCGGCAACGCCTTCGCCTCGAGAATTTCGTCCCGATGGATATTGGTGACCGGCACCTCGGCGGTGGGGATCAGAAACAGATCGTCCGCCGGGGAGGCGTAGACCTCTTCGGCAAATCGAGGAAGCTGGCCGGTTCCGGTGAGGGAGGCGCGGTTCACCAGATACGGAGGAGAGACCTCCAGGTACCCGTGCTCTTTGGTGTGCAGGTCGAGCATAAAATTGGCGAGGGCGCGACCGAGTCTTGCGCCCATGCCGGTGAACAGCGGGAATCCCGAGCCGGTGATCTTTACTCCCGCCGGCAAATCGAAGAGTCCGAGCGATGCTCCCAAATCCCAGTGGGGTTTGGCCTGAAACCCGAATTCCGTCGGGGTTCCCCAGGCGCGCACCAGACGATTGGCGGAGGCGTCGCCTTCGGGCACCTGGTCAACCGGAAAATTGGGCACCGAGAGGGCCCGCTCGTCGAGCGCACTCTCGATCTCTCGCAGCTCCAGGTCCAGCACCCGCACTTCCTCGCCCGAGGCCTTCAGCCGCTCCATCAGGTCGTCGGCCGATTCCCCGGCCCGCTTGCGCCGGGCGACCTCATCGCTGGCCGCGTTCCGCTCGGCTTTCAGGGTCTCCACCCGGACCAGAAGGTCGCGTCGCCGGCGGTCGAGTTCCAGCATGGCGTCGAGCGTGGGGCCGAGAGACGGGTCCCCCCGCCGCATGAGGCTGGCGCGACTGGCTACCGGATCCTGGCGGAGTCGCTTGACGTCGATCACGCTCAGCGTTTGGGCAGACCGGGCTCGAGGCCCTTGAACCCGCAGTTATCGTCGGTGAGCACTCGGAAGGCCACGGTTCGCGCTATGTCGTCGAACGACACCACCTCCACCTTGGCGTACTTGGGCACCCCGATGGCACAGGTGACCCGGCTGCGGACGACATAGCGTGATCCGATTACGATGGGAATGGCGCGGTCGGTGACGTATCCGTTGCTGGGCGCAACCGTGATGGCTTCAAAGGTCTGCTCGCTCGCCAGAAAACCCGGATTCACCGCCGCTGTGGGGTCGATGCCCAACGCCGCCCTGGGCAGGAAGATGCGACTTCCATCGGATTGGACATTGTAGGCGAAATCGAAGTCGACCGAGAGGTCGGTTCGCACGCGCCGGCTGCCCTCCAACGCGTATCCGCTGGGGGTGGAGACGGGAGTCCCGACCAGCGCGTACAGCGTGTCGGTGCGCTCGGCGTTGGTGAGAGTGGCGTCGGGCAGCCCGGTGGAATCGCTGCAGGCCGCCGCCGCGAGCAACAGAGCGACAAGGACAAGTGATCTCATGAGCCGGAAGGTTAAGCCTTACGCAGAGAGGAATCAATATTTTTCTTGACTTCACCGAAGGGCACTCATACGTTGCCCGAGACTATTTACCTCCGCGATGGAGCCAGGCGATGGCGGTCTTGAGCGAGGTGGTGCGCGAGCTGGCCGCACGAGATGGCGTTGAGGCGGTGCTCGTAATCAGCGCAGACGGACTTCCGATCGAGCACGCCTCCCGCGGCTCGGCCGATTCGGAGTCCATCGCCGCCCTGACCGCGACACTGATCCAGTACGCCACCCGCCTGGGCCTCGGAGCGGCGCGGGGCGCGTTGCAGACCGCCGTCCTGGAGTACGACCGCGGCCTCATGATCGTCGCCCAGCTCGGGGCCGGCGACTCCCTGGCGATACTCGTCACCCCGGAATCGAACCTCGGGGAGCTGCTCTACGATCTCCGGCAGCACCGGCCGGCGTTGGCAGCGTTGCTATAGGCGGGTAAGCGGGCAGGCAGGCGGTACAAGACTTCCCCCCCTGTAAATAGATTCAGTCCTTCATAAAGAGACACCCTCACCCGCGTGTGCGAAGCTTAAATCTTGGGAGCTTCTGAGTCTTTATGTTTATTGCTTACCCGCCTACCCGCCTACCCGCCTACCCGCCTCTATGAGATGGGCCGTCATTCTCGCTGGAGGCTCGGGTACGCGCTTCTGGCCGCTCAGCACCCCCGAGAACCCGAAGCAGTTACTGCCTCTGGCCGGCTCCAGCTCGACGGCCGAAGAGTCCATCGCGCGGCTCTCCGGGCTCGTGCCCCGGGAGCGCATTCTGGTGGTGACTGGCGCCGCGCTCGCTCCCCGTCTGCAGGAACGGCTCCAGCTCGCAGCCGATAACATCTTGGTCGAGCCCCGCGCCGCCTCGACCGCTCCGGCACTCATCTGGGCCACCCTGGAGGCTCAGCGTCGCGACCCTCAGGCCGAGGTGCTATCGCTGCACGCCGATTGGGCGATCGGCGACGCCGCGGCCTTCCGCCGAACCGCCGACTCGGCGCTGACCACCGCTCGCGTGCACGAGCGTCTCGTCACGGTCGGGGTGGTGCCGTCCCGTCCCGAGACCGGCTACGGCTACATCGTGCCCGGTCCTCCCTTGAGCGACGGGGCCCGCATGGTTGCTCGCTTCTCCGAGAAGCCCGACGCCGCCACGGCGCTGGATTTGATGGCCGCGGGCGCGTTGTGGAACAGCGGCCTCTTTGCCTGGACCGCCGAGCGTCTGCTGGTCGAAGTCCAGGCGCACACGCCGGAGGTGGCTCCCCATCTCCCGGCGCTCCGGGCGGGGGACATCGATGGCTTCTTCCGGAACGTAACCCCGATCTCGATCGACGTGGGATTGCTGGAGCGGAGCGCTGCCGTTGCGGTGGTGAGTGGCTCGTTCGCCTGGGACGATGTGGGGACGTGGGAGGCGTTGACCCGGGTGCGCGCCAAGGACACCCACGGAAATGTGGTGGTGGGCAACGCCTTCGCCCATGAATCCGGCGATTGCATCGTGTGGGCGGAGCGGGACACGGTGGTGCTGAGCGGGGTACAGGATCTCATTGTGGTGCAGGCCAACGGGCGGATCCTGGTGATGCCGAGCGACCGGGCAGCCTCGATGAAACAACTGCTCGATGCGTTGCCGCCCGACATCCGCGACGTGCGCTCGTGACGGCACTCTACCTGCTGGAGCCCGACTCGCCCGGCGCGGCCTGGGCTCCCTTTGCCGGCATCCGGCCTCTGGCCGAGCTGCGAGCCGGCATCTGGCGGGTACGGGAGCGGTGGGAAGCGGCGATCGGCAACGACGCAACAGCCATCCTGGGAGTCCACGCGGCCGGTTTCACCGAGGGCGACGAGCCGCCGATTCAACCGCCCGGATCCATTCAGGGACCAGCGGTCGTGGCGGCTGCATGGTTTGCCCCCACCGGCGTTCCCATTAGCCCGGGTACCGGCACTCGCCGGCTGATCCATGGCGACCAGACGGTGGGTTGGATCGTGTCCTCAGGTGAGCGCTGGGAGGGTCCTCACGAGAAAGGTCCCGGCGTTGAGGTCGATGGCGTGCTCCTACACGGCACCTACGACCTGCTGACCGCGCTGGAGCAGTTGCTCCCGGCGGACTGCGCGGATTTTCTGGCCGCTCCGAGTGAAGGAGTTCCCCAGGGCAGCGTGGTGCTGGGCGACCCCAGCCAGGTGATCTGCCTGGGAGCCACCGTCGAGCCTGGTGTGGTATTCGACCTCCGCCATGGTGCGGTCGTGGTCGACCAGGGAGCGGAGATCAGGAGCGGCACCCGGCTCGAAGGCCCGATGTATGTGGGGCCGGGCACGCGGGTGCTTGGCGGATTTCTGCGCGCGTCCGTGTTCGGACCCGAGTGCCGAGTGCGGGGCGAAGTCGCCGCCAGTGTCTTTCTGGGCTACGCCAACAAGAGCCACGACGGATTCGTGGGTCACAGCGTCCTGGGCCACTGGGTCAACCTGGGCGCCGGCACGACGACCTCCAACCTCAAGAACACTTACGGCCCGGTTCGGCTCGAGGTGGAGGGGGAGCGGATCGAGACCGGACGCCTCAATGTGGGCAGCCTCATCGGAGATCACGCCAAGACGGCGATCGGGACCCTGCTGGCAACGGGCACCGTCATCTCAGCCGGGGCCAACGTGTTCGGCCCGCCGACCCCTCCCAGGTACGTACCACCCTTTGCCTGGGGCTGTTCCGGCGCCGAGCGAATGACGGAAGACGGCTTTCTGCGGATTGCCGAACGGGTCATGCTCCGGCGGAACATCCCCTTCTCCGCCGAGCGGCGCGAGTCACTCCGGCTCACCTATGGGCGGAGCACTCGATGATCACGCTCTACGTACTCGGCTCGGGCTCGAGAGGCAACTGCTTCGCGGTGGAGTCGGAGGGCGTGGCCCTGCTGATCGATGCCGGCTTCAGCGCCCGGGAGATCGAGCGGCGGGCGACCTCAATCGGGCTCGATGTAGGACGGATTGCCGGGATCGCGCTGACCCATGAGCACGGCGATCACACCTGCGGGGCCGCGAAGCTCGCTCGCCGGCTGGGGGTGCCGGTGGTCACTGCTGCGGGCACCTGGCAACATTTGGTGTCCAGGATGTACGACGCGGAGCACCGTCCGCTGGGGCTCTGCGCACGAGTGGAGCTGGGACCGTTCACCATCGACGCTTGTCCCACCAGCCACGACGCCGCGGATCCGCTCGCCGTGGTGGTGCGCGCCTTCGATGGGACCAGCATCGGAGCGGCCTACGATCTCGGCCGGCCGACAACGGCTCTGCGTTATTTGCTGCGGGATCTCACGGCGATCGTGCTGGAAGCCAACCACGACGAAGTCCAGCTCCGGACCAGCGAGTATCCCGCCGTCGTGCAGCGCCGGATCGCGGGATCGGCCGGCCACCTGTCCAACCGAGCCGCGGCTCAACTATTAGCCGAGCTGCACCATCCGGGGCTGTCGGTCATCGTGCTGGCCCATCTCAGCCAACAGTGCAATACGGCGGAAGTGGCTCGTGAGGAGGTGAGACATGCTCTTCGACGGGTCAAGTTCCGGGGTGCGATTCACGTCGCGGAGCAGGACACGCCGCTCCCGCCGATTGCGGTGATCCCAATCGGCGGGGTTCAGCTGCAATTGGCGCTCTACCCTGATTAGCTCATGACTTTGGGACTTGCAGCTGCATCCGCTCGCAGTACAAGTCGGCAGTCACTCGCCGGATCGTTTCAGACGCGGCTTGCGTCTTCACGGGATTCAATCCAAAGATCCCGCAGCCGAAGAGGTTGACGCGCGCCAATTCGGTCTTAAGGTCGGCACTGAGGTAGATGATAGAGCCGTCCCGCTCCTTGTCCTGTCCGTTGTTCCCCTTGACCACGAAGTCGTCGAGCCAGCCGTACCAGCTCTGGGCGTACCCCTCGGGCAGCGTCACCTTCAGGTTGGGAAACTCGAGGCTCGCCGGCTCCTTCTGGTAGTCGCGCAGCTCGCCCACCGGGGTGTCCGCGAATTTCTGGGAAACGGTAAATGATTCAATGACGTTGACCTTGCTTCCGTCGAGGCCGGCCATCTCGAAGCGGAAGGTCGAAGCGAGCCATTTCTTCGACACAATCGCCTTGGCCGCTCCTGCTACTACCTTCCCCGATCCAGACACTGCTCGGGTGTACTCGGGTGACAGCTTCACGGTAATATGAGCGGCATCCTTACTGGCTGCATCCAGCCGGGGGAACGTGGCCTCAGCGAGGCGGGCATGGTAGAACTGGAGTTCGGACACGGGTTTCACGTTGTAGTCGGCTATGATCACGCTGCCATCCTTGGGGCTGTTCTTCCCGTCCCAGCTCTCCGCGATCCAATCCGTGATCGGCTTCGAATCCAGCCCAGTATCGAAGGCGATGTCGTCGTACTTGACCCCCGCGAGATGTTTATGGCTGACATTGTCCGGCCCAAGCTTCTCAGTTACGACATCTGAGCTAGGTCCACCGCCCTCGAGTGTCTGGAGCCATCCTGCATCCACCCCGCCCACCGTCAACGCGAACTTGGCCCCGGTGTAGGCTCGTGCTGCGGTCGCGGCATATGAGCTGCTCGATGTAGTCGGTGCACCCGCTCCTCCTCCCAGCTGCGTCACCCCACTCGCCCCACCGGTCACTTGCGTGACTGGCCCCGGAGTGGGCGTCGTGTCGGTTGACGCAGCAGTGCTCGTTGGTGCCGTCGTGGGCTGCCCTGGGGGTTGGGCCAGGGGAAGATCGGAACGAGGCACCGCCAGTCGAGGCTCGCTGGTCTTGGTGGGCACCTGCGCCGAGACCAGTCCGGCGAGCGCAACGCTCGCCAGCGCGGTCGTGGAGAGACGTACTACCATGTGCATCCGCATAGAAACTCCTCGGGCCTGAGTGCTGGCTGGAATGACTTACAACCGCTCTACCTGCAAGTACATCACGTAGGACGTGCGCAGCGGCTCGCCCGGCGGCGGCACGTGGTCGAACAGGAGCACGGGAATCACCCCGACGGGAACAGTGAGATAGCCCAGTACCCACGCGGGGTAGTTCGGCACCAGCATGGTTGGGCTGAGCGGCGCCGGCGGACTATTGAGTGCCTGCTCGATCATCTCCCGGGTCAGCACGATGGCTCGCCGAGGCAGTGCTTTCGCGTAGGGATCAAATCCGATCGGGACATCATGAGCTGACGGATCGAACGCGAACGCGAGCGCCCAGGGTTGTCCCAAGCCGCCCAGAATGGTTGCCCCGACCAGGTTGGCGAGTTGGGCGAACATCTGATTGCCGTTGGGTGTGACCGCCCCGGGAGGGGCAACCACACCCAGGGTGGTTTGATGCAAAGCCTGCTGCACGGCCTGGTCATACCAGATCTGGGACGCCGCGCTGAGCTCTGAACTCTGCCATTGGTCGAACCCTGAAAGCTTCCCGTCCCTCGACCACAAGCTTGGCAGAATGACGACCGCGTCACTGGCGTTGGTGAGGTCTCCGGTCCAGATCTCGAACGGGAAGGTCACGCGATTGGGTGGCGCCCCGTCCTGACCGCGGAACCGGGCATGGCCGGCGTCCGGATAGCTGTCTCCATTTTTCAGGCCACCGCTTGCGTTGGCAGTGCCGGCGCGGAGTCGGTTGAAGTCACCACCATCCGTCTCGCCGAAAACCCGGCCATTGATGTCGCCCAAGACCTTGGTGTGCCGAGCATCGCGGTCCAGAAGTTCACCAGTCTGACGGTTGAAGTGCAGCATGATGAACCCGCCGTACACGTCGTCATGATGGCTGTGCGCCTGCTGGACCACGCTGAACCCATTCGCCACGATCCGATAACGGCCGCTGGTGACCACGGGTGCCGGGCTGGGTGGAGGAGCGGGTGCCGGTGCTGGGGCGGCTGCGGGTGCGGGAGCTGCGGAGGGAGCAGCAACAAACTGGTGCGGGTCCCGCGGCGCCATCGTCACGTTGGCGATCGGCTGTCCCGGCAAGAGTGTGGCGCTGGCCTGGGGTGCTGCGCTGCCGGCTTGGGGGGCTGCACCACCGGCTTGCGAGGCTACCCCACCTGCCTGGGAGGCTGCCCCACTTGGCTGGGAGGCTGGACCAGTTGCCTGCGAAGCTGCGCCACCTGCCGGAGCGCCTGCGCCACCGGTCTGTGAGGCGGCCCCGCCTGCTGAGGCGGCCCCACCGGTTGAAGCTGCCCCACCTGCTGGTGAAGCCGCCGCCCCGGCTGACCCGCCGGTTTGCGAGGCTGCCCCTCCGGCCGGAGAGGCTGCTCCACCAGCTTGGGAGGCTGTAGAGGAACCTGGAGTCCTCCGCTGTACCGCCGCGCTGTAGCGGAGATGTCCGTTCTTCAGCTTGGTCATGAGTCGATATTGAACAGCGATATTCGCCGGCACGCTCGTGTCGGTATATCCGGTGCCGGTGATTTTGGGTGTGCTCAAGTTGCTGAAGCCGGCAGCGCCGATTGCTCGCTGGACGTAGTACCGCTCCGCGTCCGTTACCGGCGTCCAGCTGAGGGCAACGGTGGTGGCATTGGTGGCATTCGCCTGCACCGTCTGCGCCGGCAGCGCGATTACGCCCGTCGCTCCGAGCAGCATGACTGTGGCTGTGATCCGGCTGATGATCGCCGACATAGAACGGTCCTCGTAGGGTGCGGGTTGGCTCACTGCGTCCGTGCGATCACGACTCGTGCGCTGCTGGGCGGCCCGCCTTCCGGGGGGGCCTCCGGCAACGGCTGTGAAGTGCCGTAGCCGAGCGCGACCAAACGGCCTGCGGCGACCCCGTTGCTGATCAGCGCCGCCTTCACCGCCGCCGCCCGGTGCTCGGATAGCACCTGAGTGGCTCCCGGCTCTGCCGGGGCTGGGAGCGGATCCACGTGGGCCTGGATCACGTAGTTGCCGGGCGTGGCGTTGAGTACCGGAGCCAGGCGTTTGACCAGGTCCCGCCCGGTCGCATCGAGCACGTCCGTGTTGCCAATGAACCGCATCATGCGCAGCACCGCCTCACCCGAGGCCACCGCCGTGCTGAGGTTGTCGGCGTTCCCACCGGCTCGGAGCGCAGAGGGCACCAGCGAGCTACTGACACCGCCCACCGTGGACTGGGCCACACTGGTCGCCTGGGCCGCGGCGCCGGAGACGAGGTTGCTCCCCGTCTGCGCCGTGACATCCACCATCTGATTTGCGGTGCTCGCCAGGTTCTCGGCCGTTTGATTCTTCACTTCGCTCGCCTTGTCCTTCAGATGCTTGCCGAGCTTCTTGAAAAATCCGCCGCCACCCTTCTCCGCCGGCTGGGCCGCGACTGGTGCCGCGATTGGAATCGGCATGGGCGTCGCCGGAGCACCGGCATAGCTGGTCGGTTGGCCGGCCGGCGCCGAAACCCCAGCCGCAGCCGGTCCGGGGCCGGGATTCGTCGGAGGCGCGTACGCCTGTTGGGTGGGAGCGCCTGAAGGTTGTTGCGGGGTCCCCGCCTGCGCCGGGGCGGACTGCGGATATCCCGATTGCGAGTAGCCCGGCTGCCCGGCGCCCGGATTCGCCGGCGGCATATAGGGCTGCCCCGGTGGTACGGTTGGCTGCTGCTGCGTATAGCCGGTGGCGGGCGTGCTTCCGGAAGGCTGCTGAGCATATCCGTTTGGTGCTCCGACTGCCTGCTGCTGGCCATACCCTGCCGCCGGAGCTCCAGCCATCTGCATGAGGACCTGAATGGACTGATCGGCCTGCACGTTCTCGAGCCGCTCGGGTGGCGCGAGGGATTGGGCAGGATAGTGGGCCGACACCACCGCATAGGGTGCCGTCGGCGCCCTGGCGCACAGGAATCGATGCCGTTCATCTCCCCAGGCAAACGCATCGACTGCGGGCGATGCCAGGCTCAGGTCCACATCCCACCCGCTCACCTGCTTACCATCGGGACGAAGCGGTGCCCTGCCATTCGCATCGGTGACGACCACTTCGATGGCGGTGCATTGGGATGGGGAGAGCGGGTTTTGCATCGCCCGCATCGTGATGATCAGAGGCGAGGCCTGAGCCTGGGCCGGCGACCTCTCCGGTGTGGCTGCGAGCCCGATGACCAGCAGTGCAGCGGCTGATGCCGTCGAGCCGATTCGGATACTGGGGTGAGACATGCGTACCTCCCGCAGTGAGTCAGCGGCATCAGTGCCGCGCTTGATCACTTGGTTCCCTTGCTTTCAGACAGCACAACTCGGGGATCCTTGTCCGAGCCACCGCCGGCCGCCGTCAGCCGATCCTGAGGTACTCCCTCTCCCACGAGAATGGCCACGATGACAGCGGCGCGCTTCTGCGCGAGCTCCTGGTTCCGGGCCTTGGAGCCTTGATCTTCGACTTTTACCTGCACGCTGTAGTGCTTTGCCGTCGGAATGATTTCGGCGGCGGCATTGTGCAGGCCGAGCACGAGGGCAGATTCGGCGCCCGACTGGATCTCCTCAGTACCAGGGGTCCAGGGAAGCTGGCGCAGCACCAGTCGGCCCTTCTCCTTCGTGAGCGTGGGGGCAGCCACCGGTTGGGTTGGCGCTGGCGTCGTCTCCCCGGCCGGTTGCTCCACGGTCCCGGGAGTCGCGCTGGTCATCATCCGTTGCATGGCCTTGATCTGTGCCGGGTCCATCCCCATCGCCTGATACTGTGCCTGCATCTGCTTCATCTGCTCAGCTGAAATCCCGGCCCCGGTGCCGCCAGGATTCGCAGCCTGCATCTGCTGTTGCATCGCTTTGATCTGCGCCGGATTCATCCCCATCTTCTGATACTGCTCTGCCATCTGCTTCATCTGGTCGGCCGAGATGGCCATGCCGGGCATACCCGTGGTCGGCATTCCCGGAATCCCCGCGCCCGGTACACTTTGGTTCATCCCAGCGGCTCCGAGATTCCCCATCATCCCCATGCCGCACGGGTTGCCTTTGCCGGCGGCAGCACCCAGCGCGGCTCCCGCGGCCGCTCCCACTGCAGCGTCTTTCCCTGTCTTAGCCGCCGACTTCTTGTCCAACGCGCCGGCGATCAGCTGTCCCCCAGGCACCATGTTGCAGGCCGCGGTCTTGGCGACGGTCTGCACCAACTTGTTCTGAGTCAGTGCCTTGGCCTTGCCGAAGAGGCCGCCCTTCTTGCCGAACAGTCCCCCGCCCTTCTTGGGCGCGGGTTGGGTGGTATCCGCTGCGTTAGAGGATTGGGCCGCACCGGCCACGGGAAGGACCAGTGCGAACGCGATCACTGCCAGATGAATCGAGCGCATATGCTTCCTCCTAGACGGCATCGTTAGCTGACGGCCCCGAGATATCTCCTTCAACGGCATTGCGGTCGCTAATTGCGGACTGCATGTTCAGATCGAGGCTGAACCCGCCACCCACCAGCCGGACCAGCTGCTCGCCGGTGTCGAAGCTCCGCTTCTGGCCGGAGCCCAGCCGCTCGACCAGCCCAGCCACACGGTCCGGCTCGCTCGCGGTGCGGGTCAGCCGGACCATGAAGTATTCGAAGCGCTCTGCTCCCCCGCCCTCCTCATCGGGCTCATGCGTCATCCCAGTGGCCTCGTCTCTGAATTAGGAACCGGGTCGCCCGACCGCGGTCGTCGCGGCGTCGAACCGTGGAGACAGGTTAGCGCCGGCCCCGCAGCCGGCCGTCAAGCTTGGCGTCAAAGCCATGGCGCCCGCGGCGTTACGTGACAGCACCCCGGCTCGTGCTCCACACCCTTGGCGAGCTTCGGCTCGAGGGCGACTCGGCTGCCAGACTCTCGAGTCGGCGGAAGGAACTGGCGCTCCTCACCTATCTGGCCCGCCGGGCACCGAAAATGATCGGGCGCGGCGAGCTGGCCGAGTTACTGTGGGGAAACCGGGACGCAATGAAGGCTCGTCAGTCGCTGCGTCAGGCCCTGCTCGAGCTCAAGCGCACGGTTGGAAACGGCCTCGACGCCGGTCCCGAGAAGGTCGGGCTGATGGCGGATGCGGTAGTTCTGGATGTGGCCTGCTTCGAGAGCGACCTGTCCGCCGGCCGCTGGCACGACGCGGCGGCGCGCTGGGGTGGAGAGTTTCTCGCCGACATCGATGACATGGGTGGCGAGGACTTTCGCGTCTGGCTGGAGGCCGAACGGGAAGGTTGTCGCCGCGGGCTCCGGACGGCGCTGCAGCGGCTGATCGAGCAGGCGCGGCGACACGGAGCGTGGGCTCAAGGCGTCGGCTGGGCCGAGCGGTGGGTGGAAGCCCTGCCGCGGGAGGAAGCCGGCTACCGGAACCTCCTGGAGCTGATGCACCTGGATGGCCGTGCCGGCGAGGCGCTGGCCCGCTACGCCGGATTCCGTTCCCAGCTCCAAGCCATGGAGCTGGAGCCGACGCCTGCGTTCATCCAGCTGGGTAAGCTGCTCGAGCACGACAGCGCGAGAGCGCCCGCCCACCCGACTCCCAGCTCCGCCGCCCTGTTTACCCCGGACCTCGTCGGACGGGGGCCGGCGATGGCCGAGCTGCTATCGGCGTGGGGGCGGGTACGGGCAGGTAGACCGGCCACGGTCCTGGTCGAGGGCGAGGCCGGCATCGGGAAGACCCGTTTGTGTGAGGAGTTTCTCGACCGGCTCGCCAGCGACCGCTCGGCGCCGATCGTCGCGCGGGCGCGAGGTCTCAAGCAGATCGAGCCGGGCCGGCTTTCGCCGATAGGCGAGCTGCTGGGAACTCTGGCGACGGCTCCCGGCGCTGCCGGAGCATCGCCGCGAGCGCTGAGCGAGGTGAGTCTGGTTGCGCCGTCCCTGCGCGACCGCTTCCCCCACTTGCCCGAGCCCAGCGGCGGTCAGGCCGCTCTGGAAGAGGCGCTGGTCGAGACCATCAAGGCGGTGAGCGAGGACCGGCCCGTCATCCTCTTCATCGATGATCTCCCGCGCGCCGACGAATCCACTCAGCGGCTGCTGCGGACCGTCGTGGCCCGCCTTTCCACCGCGGTTCTCCTCCTCATAACTGCGCGGACCGGCGAGGAAGAACCCTCCTCCGCCTACATCGAGCTCGCCTCCGAATTCCACGCTCGGCGCTTGAAGCTTCACGCACTCAGCGCCCACGAGGTCGAAACCCTGCTGGCCTCGATGCTGGAGCTCCCGGTCTCGGAGAGACAGCGGCTGGCGCGCAGGCTCCACGCCCAGGGCGGCGGGAACCCGTTCTACACCATCGAGCTTACGGCGGCGATGGTGGACGAAGAGGTCCTCGCGCCGACCGAATCGGGGGCGTGGCACCTGGCCGCAACGAGCGACGAGCAACCCATTCCGCTTCCAGCCACCATTCGCGAGATAGTCGGCCGGCGCCTCGACCGGCTCAGCGGCGAGGCGCGAGGAGTGCTGGATGCCGCCGCCGTGTTGGGGCGCAGCTTCGACGCCGAGATGGTGCCCCAGGTTTCCGGGCTCAGTCCTGCCGCGAGCGCGGTGGCGCTGGAGGAGCTTATCGGCCGGCGGATGTTGCGGGGATCGCTTGAGGCACCAGCACTACACGAGTTTACCCACGAGATCATTGGTCGGGTGGCCTACGACCGGCTGGCACCCGAGCGACGGGAGGAGTTACATCAATCAGCGGCCAGGGCCTGGCAAACGCAGCGCCGTCATCCCGGGGCCAAGGCGGCTCTAACGTATCACCGAGGTCGCGCCGGCTCGCGTCTGCGATCGACCCGCTGGGTCAGACGCGCCCTGGTTGCCGCTGCCGCCATGATCCTGGCTGCCTTCACCGTCATGCTGCTCATTCCGCCGTCGCGACGGGCGAGTCTCCTCACTCTGCTCACCCGAAGTAAGCCGTCGCTCGTGCCGCAACGGATCGTGATCGCCCCCCTGACCAATCACACCGGCGACAGCGCGCTGGCCGGTCTCGGTGCGATGGCTGCCGATTGGATCGCGCAGGGCCTCATGCGCACGACCCAGTTCGAGGTGGTCGATCCTCGCACTACATCCTTGGCCGGACGCATTGTCGACCGCATTCCTAGGTTTCTGCGGGATCGCAATCCAGCCATCGCGCTGGCCGACGAGACCGGCGCAGGGACGGTAGTCTCGGGTGACCTGTTCGAGGAAGGCGACAGCCTGAAGGTCCTGATGCAAGTGATCGATGCGGGAACCGGAAAGATCGTGCGCGCGATTGATCCGGTAAGCGGACTTGCGACGGCGCCATCGCGCCTGATCGCCGCGCTCGGCAATCACGTCCTGGCGGCCGTAGCATCGGCGGTTGACACCACCAGTCGAGGCTTCTCCGCGGCACTGGGAGACCCGCCGTCGTATGAGGCCTACACCGAGGTCAGCAAGGCATGGGAGAGCTTCTTCCGGGACGATTTCGGGGACGTGTTCCAACGCCTGCGGCGTGCCAGCGTACTCGATAGCCAGTACATGACTCCGCTGCTCATGCGGGCGTATGTGGAAACGCGGCTTTCCCACTGGCCGGCGGTGGACACGCTGGTGCGTCGACTGCAAGCGCACGCCAATACGCTGAAGCCGGCCGAGCGCGCGGTTCTGGCCGGGCTTGAAGCCGACCTCCGGGGAGACCTGTGGGGCCGGCTGCGGGCCGCCCGCGACCTGATGAGCCTGACGCCGGCCTCAGTCGAGGGTTACACCCTCGCCGCCAGCAGCGCCCTGTTCGTCAACCGTCCCCGGGAGGCATTGAACATCCTGTCTCGGGTCGATCCCGATCGCGGCCTGCTTCTGGTGGCGCCATTCTACTGGATCAATCAGACCCCGGCACTGCATCGAGTAGGAGACCACCTGGCCGAGGCCGAGAGCGCACGGCAGGGCTTGCGCCGGTTCCCCGACCGCTTCTGGACTCACCTCGATCTGCTCCTGGCGCTGGCCGCCCGGGGTGACGTGGACGCCCTCCGCCAGGAGCTCCCTCGGGTCACGCGGGACGATCCCGTGCCGGCGATCGGCGACCGCCAGAAAGCGTTCTACGTGTGGCGCGAGCTGCGGGCCCACGGGCATACTGCCGCCGCCGCGCGGTGGTTGGAGCCGCTCGTCGCCATACCCATGACCTCGCCCAGCGACACCAACTTGGCCGCGGCTCTTCTGGAGGGCGACCTCGAGTCGGCCGCCGGACGATGGGACAATGCCCAACGGCTGTATGCCGCGGGGCTGGCACGGCATCCGGGCAACTCGGATTTGCTGGGACGACTGGGTACCACGGCCGTACACTTGGGAGACAGTACTGCAGCGAGACGATTCGACCGGATTCTGGCACAGCTCCCCCAAAAGTACCAATTCGGGAGGCAGACCTATGCCCGGGCGCGCATCGCCGCTGCCTTGGGTGACAAAGCGGCGGCCGTAGGGTTGCTACGGACGGCCTGGGTCGAGGGTAGACCGATTGCCTTCGACAACCTGGAGAACGAAGACGTGCACTCCGATCCGGAATTCGAATCGTTACGAGATTACTTCCCGTTTCAGCTGTTGCTGCGCACGGATTGATGATTCAGGGAGGCCGACCAGGACGAATCGAGATCGTTCTCTTGGCATTGCCAGGTTGCCTGATCGACGGCGTATCCGGTTCTCGGCAGGAGCTCCGCAGCCACCAGCATCATCCCGTAGAACACCAGAATGAGCGAGAGCACGTGAGCCAGGCTGGCCCGGTATCTCCAGGCGGACACTGCGGCCCACCCGCCTCCGAGGACGACAGTGAGGACCGCGGTCAGATATCCAGCGAGGGGAAAGCCACAGGTCCTTGGGTACGGCCACCAGGCCATCATGGTGCCAAGCGCCAGGCCTAGAACCAGCCGAGCCCACGGCCCGAGGAGGTCCTCCATAGGAGGGGGAACGGTATGGATTGACGTGCCGGACGAGCCTACTTGGTGCGAGGCCCCGCGAGAGATGGGGGCTTCGCCTTGCAGCCCGGGGAGCTGCGCCAGCAGGCGGTCGACCACGCCTGACATCGGATCGGGCTTCTGGCCAGGTGAAGGCTTTGGCATGCGGCTCCGCCCGTTGAGGGAATGACCGTGCGAGGCATTCGGCCACTCGCCGCATTTGTCATACCGGGTGAGGTCGCTCGTAAGTGGTTGGAGGGCCACAGCCGCCACCAGAGTGCGACCATCTGCAGCGGGCGATCCACCCGAGCCAGGGAATTACGCGACGCTTCGGCCCAGGCTCAACGCGCGGCCACGGACCTCAGGTCGGAGAAACGGCCCCCGAAATAGCTGCTGTTCCAGTACGCCTTGTGGGCGATCTCTTCTGCCACCGCTCGCGCTTCCTCGGGCGAGTCCCCGAAGACGATGACCCGGGTGCCTTTGTCCTTCTTGGGCAGACGCCCATCATCATTCGCCGCCTCGGCCTCTCCCGTGGCGATGTTCACCGCTCCGGGGAGGCTGCCCTTGGCAAACGTCTCGGCGCTGCGCGCATCGACCCACACCGCGGTCTTGTCGCCGGCCAGCACGTAGCGCACTCCCGGCAGATCGGTCTGCACCGTGTTGCCCAGCGCGCGCCAGACCGGAAGACCCAGCTGGTAGCGGCGGAGATTGGTGTATCCCTGTTTCTTCAATTCCTCGGAAAGCCGTATCGACTTGCCGCAGTAGGGCCCGTTGCAATAGAGGATCAGGGCCGTTTTGTGGTCCGGATATGCCTTGGTGATCTGTTCGACTTCCTTCTCATAGTGATTGATGCTTCCAGGAATGTGGGCGATGGCGTACTCCTGAGCCGAGCGCACGTCGAGGACCGGGGTCTTGCCCTCCCTGAGGGCCTGTTGCAGCTGCGCAGTGCTGATCTCGGGACTGATCGGATTGGACTCACCGATGATCGCGTCGGTGATCGCGGGCTGTGACTGCCCCGCCAGGCTGGGCACCAGGGTGGTGAGCGAGAGCGAAAGCAGCCAGGCGAGCCACCGTACCAGCGGGATGGTGGTCATAGAACCTCCTCCTGAGACAGTTCCAGTCACCCAATACCCGAAATGCGAACCTACAGCAGGGGGATAGACTCAGCCAGACTGGGGATGCAGTGTTTGGAGGGCAGATACGAAAAAAGCGCCCCGGGCAGCTGCCCGGGGCGCTTCGTTCTAACCGTTTACGGATCTTAGTACATGCCGCCCATGCCGCCGCCCGGAGGCGCGGCTGGAGCGGGCTTCTCTTCCTTCCTCTCGACCACCACGCACTCCGTGGTGAGCAGGAGGCCCGCGATCGACGCGGCGTTCTGGAGCGCCGTGCGGGTGACCTTGGTGGGATCGATGACGCCGGCCTTGACCAGATCTTCATAGGCATCGGTCGCGGCGTTGTAGCCGAAGTTCTTCTCCTTCGACTCCTTGACCTTGGCCACCACAATCGAGCCTTCGGCGCCCGCGTTCTGGGCGATCATCCGGATCGGCTCTTCCAGCGCGCGCCGCACGATCTCGACCCCGATCTTCTCGTCCTCGGTGCCCCTGATCTTGTCGAGCGCAGACTGGGCCCGAATCAGCGCGACCCCGCCGCCGGGAACGATGCCCTCTTCCACCGCGGCCCGGGTGGCATGCAACGCGTCCTCGACCCGAGCCTTCTTCTCTTTCAACTCGGTCTCGGTGGCGGCACCCACATTGATCACCGCTACGCCGCCCGAGAGCTTGGCCAACCGCTCCTGCAGCTTCTCCCGGTCGTAGTCGCTGGTGCTCTTGTCGATGGCGGCCCGGATCTCGGCGATGCGGCCCTGGATTTCCTCCGGCTTTCCGCGACCGTCTACGATGGTGGTGTTGTCCTTGTCGACCACGACCCGCTTGGCCCGGCCCAGATCATTCAGGGTGGCGTTCTCGAGCTTGAAGCCGAGCTCCTCCGAAATGACCTGCCCGCCGGTCAGCACCGCGATGTCGCGCAGCATTTCCTTGCGGCGATCCCCGAACCCGGGAGCCTTCACCGCCACGACCTTCAAGGTGCCGCGGAGCTTATTCACCACCAGCGTCGCGAGCGCCTCGCCCTCGACGTCTTCCGCGATGATGAGCAACGGCCGTCCACTCTGGGCGCTCTTCTCCAGCACCGGGAGGAGCTCCTTCATCGAGGAGATCTTCTTGTCATGGATCAGGATGTAGGGGTCGTCCAGCACCGCCTCCATCTTCTCCGGATCGGTGACGAAGTAGGGCGACAGATAGCCCCGATCGAACTGCATGCCCTCAACCGTCTCCAGCGTGGTCTCGAGCCCCTTGGCCTCTTCGACCGTGATGACGCCGTCCTTGCCCACCTTCTCCATCGCTTCGGCGATCAGGTTCCCGATCTCCTTGTCGTTATTCGCAGAGATGGTACCAACCTGGGCGATCTCCTTCTTGCCAGCCGAGGGGACGGAGAGAGTCTTCAGCTGCTCGACCACGGCGTCGACCGCACGGTCGATTCCCCGCTTCAGCTCCATCGGATTGGCACCGGCCGTGACGTTCTTGAGGCCTTCGCGGAAGATGGCCTGGGCGAGAACGGTGGCCGTGGTGGTACCGTCGCCGGCGAGGTCAGACGTCTTGGTGGCGACCTCCTTCACCATCTGGGCGCCCATGTTCTCGATCGGATCGCTCAGCTCGACCTCCTTGGCGACAGTCACGCCATCCTTGGTGACGGTCGGCGAGCCGAATTTCTTATCGATGACGACGTTTCTGCCTTTGGGCCCAAGGGTGACCTTCACCGCCTCGGCGAGTTGGTCGACCCCTCGCTTGAGTTTGGATCGGGCATCGGTGTTGAAGAGAAGCTCTTTTGCTGCCATGTCTCATCTCCTGAAGGGTTCGGGGGGAGCGCAGGCTCACCCGCGTCGGTTTAGCTGATCTTGGCCAGAACGTCCGAAGCTTTGATGATGATCACTTCCTCATCGCCCAGCTGGAACGGAGTGCCGCTGTACTTCCCGTAAATCACGCTGTCGCCGACCTTGAGATCGATCGGAACCCGCGCGCCCTTCTCGACCCGGCCGGGACCGACCGCAATCACTTCACCCTGGGTCGGCTTCTCCTTCGCGGTATCGGGGATGTAGAGCCCCCCGCGCATGGTCTCCGCCTCATCCGACGGCATGATGACCACACGGTCTTCGAGCGGTTGAATCTTGAGGCTGGGCTTGGCCTTGGTAGCAGTTGCCATCGGTACGACCTCCACCACTGGATTGGTTAGACGGTGCTAAGTTAATGATTCTAAATGGCTTGGCACTCAAGGACTGAGAGTGCTAAGGCCCGAAAGATAAGAGCAGACCCACCCATGTCAAGCCGGGTGTTCTGCCGCTGCAATAGCAAGTGAGGTGCCCGGGAACTGTGTCAGGATGGCAGAATGGGAGGACGGCGGGACAGGCAATCGGGGGATACGCGTACGGGTTGACAGGTGAAAGGCCGAAAAGCGCCGAGGCCGTCCGTTGCTACAGGTCGAACCGCAGCTCCACTCCTACGTACTGACTTTCCTGGCGGAAGAATTGTCGCTGGGTGGAGAGGCCGTCGTGCGCGATGAGCCCGACGCTGATGTCGTGGGTAGCACCAGTGGCGAAGGCCACGCCAAGCTTCGCCGAGGTGCTCATCCGCCAGGCGGTAGCGGCCTCGGCTTCGGTGAAGAGCCCGGCGATCGGCCGCCCCAGACCACCCAGCAGCCGGCGGGGCTTACCCCGGTAATCGATGGCCAGGGAGCCAGCGGGAGCAGGGAGGTTGAGCTGATCATCCAACACGTAGCTGGTGCCGGCAGTGAAGCGCCAGACCCCAACGACATAGCTGGCCCAGCCGGCGAGAACCTCCCGGGTCCAGTCCAGTCGGGGCGACTGGAAGCGGCTGCCGTATTCATCGCCTAGATGACTGCTCTCATGGTAGACCTCCAGCGTCAGCGCCCAGGGTCCCAGCCCGGCAGTGGTGTTGACTCCGACCACCCAATCGTTGCTGATGAGGGCGCTCTTGGGGTCGGTGAGACTGAACCGGCCGTAGACCTGTGAGCCCAGACCGAAGATGATGGGCCGGGCGCCGCCCTTCAGTGTCACCAAGGGAAAGTTTTCACCGAGCACGACTTCGCCCTCGTGCTCTTGCCCGAAGCGGCTGTCGCCCCGCTGGGCGGAGAGGAGGCGGCCCACAAACCCGTGGACCCGGGGCGAGGCCTCAGGCAGCTCGAAGCTTCTGACCGCGGGGAAAAACCGCTGCTGCCCCGCTCCGCTGGTGACCCAGGTGAGGGCGACGACTCCGAGGAGGATCGGCACACGGATGCTTGACATTGGGTATCCGTCTCAAGATTTTGCGGTCCCAACGCATTCTTTGATCGACCGGTGACCGAAAACTGCGTAGCAGGCATCGGCCGCGCAATGGCGTAAACTGGTCTCCAACTTCGGGAGCGGGCCCATGTTGTGGAGCTGCTTGTTAACTGCCTTGGTAAGCGCCGGTATCGGGGGACCCAAACCGCCCGTGGTGACCATCTCCGTCGATTCCTCCCGGCACGAGCTCACCATCACGAGCGGGCCCTTTGATTTACCCAACATGCCGCCGATGGAAAGCCACGCGATGATGGATCTCGGGATGTCACACGACACCCCGGTCCAGAACTTCTCCTGGCCGGTGGAGGGCTGGTTTCGCGGCTTCCGGGTAGACCTCGCCGACGCCCAGGGCAAGGCAGTCCCTCGGCATGTCATGCACCACCTCATCATGGTGAACTTCAGCCGGCGGCAGCTGCTCTACTCCGCGGCGGAACGGCTGATGGGTGCGGGCACGGAGACCGACGACGAGATCAGCGTCCCCAAGACCATCGGCGTACCGATGAAGCCGGGGATGAAGCTCGGCATGTACGTGGCCTGGCACAACGACACCGGTAAGGATCTGCAGGGCGTGTATCTCAAGCTCACCATGCTGTGGACCCCCAAGAACCAGAATCCGCAGCCGGTGAACGCGCTACCGATCTACATGGACGTCAACCTGACGGTGGGCGGGACCAATACGTTCGACGTGCCGCCGGGGCATTCCGTGAAAGCCTTTGAATTCAGCCTGCCCATCGGTGGCCGGCTGCTCGGAGTGGGCGGACACATGCACGACTACGGCACCCGGGTGCAGTTGGAAGATGCGGAGACCGGCAAGGTGATCACCCAGGTGGTGGCCGAGCGGGCTCCCGACGGGAAGCTGGTAAAGGTGAGCCGGAAGCTGTTCGGGGTGAGTGGTGCCGGGCTCCGGCTCAAGGCCAAGCATCGGTACCGGGTAGTTGGCGAATACGACAACCCGACGGGAGAGCTGCGGGTCAAAGGGGCGATGGCGCACATGGTCGGCCTCTTCGTGCCCGACGACATGAAGCGCTGGCCGGCGATCGATCTCTCCGATCCGACCTATCAGCGGGACCTGGCCTCACTCCAGGTGCGTGGCGGGGATGAGTCCATGTCGGGAATGCATCACGACCACAGCGGCGGCGCCGTGCACGAGGAGTCGACTCATCAGTAACCGGTGAAGGGTCCGTAGGGGGCGGAGTGAAGGCATACTACGCCCCTTATGGTACAAGCCGCCTCACTCCCACCCAGCGTTTGTACCACCACCGACCATAGGGATCTTCAGCGGTGAGCGTGCTCACCTGCACGCCACGGGTGGCGCTGTGAATGAACCGACTCTTGCCCATGTAGAGCCCTACGTGGGTAATGGCCCCGCCCCGATTCGAGAACGTCAGCAGGTCTCCCGGCCTCAGTTGCGCCAGCGTGCGATCTACTTTGGCGCCTTCCCGTGCCTGGTCGGTGCTTCGCCGGGGCAAGATGATCCCATGTTTGCCGTAGGCGTACTGAATCAAGCCCGAGCAGTCGAATCCCTCACCGTTGGCGCCAGTCCCACCGAACTCATAGGGCCGGCCCATCGCCTCGGTGGCGGTCGCGATAACGGAGTCGGCCAGGGTCGCCGGAGGCGACTGGACCTCCCCCGGCACCGGCGCGAGCTCGGTCGACCCGATGATTGGTGGGACCGACGCAGGCCGTTGGGCCAGCGGGCGTGCGGAGGGCGGTGCTCCGCCGAGATGAATCGTCAGTCCTCCTGCGAGCTCGAGTCCGTCCCGTTTGCCGAGCGACAGCTCGCGCCAGCGCGCTTCCGCGCCCACCGACATGAAGGAAAGCGGAAAGAGATCGTAGCCCAACCCCGCGGACCAGGAGCCCCAGAGACTGGACAAGGCGTTCGAGCTTTCCGACCCGAGCCCCCCGCTCAATCCGGCGATGAGGTAGGGACCGTCGTGGCCGGTGCGAAATGCGGTGAGGTCGGCACCGATCCCCGCCAGGCCCCCCGGGTCTCCGCCGTAGCGGTGCAGAACGTCCCCATGGAGCTGGGCTCCAAGTATCCCGACAAGAGGACGGGTGATCCCCAGCCGATAAGCAGTCCATCCAGTCGAATTGAAGAAGCGTCCCATGCGCGCGTCGATCGTCTGCGCTGCCGCACCGCCGGCCCCCAGGCCCCAGAACCCGACGGCCATTCCACACCAGGAGCACCAAACCCCGCGCCAGAGCCCCCGCCTCACGGTCTACTCCTGACATTTTCCCTGAGGGGCCGCCCGCTCCGGAGGTCCACTCGGTAGGCATCAACCGGCCGGCAGTGGTTCCACAGCAGCGCTCGCATGGTCGAATCGTCGAGGAGAACCGGAGGGGTCCCGGTGTAGAGCAGCGGGACCTGCACCCGAGTTTCACCCCGGCGGATCTCGAGACCGCGTTCAAGGCAGGTCTTGCCGTCCGGACCTTGCGCTGCCCGCGCGAGGGTAAACCAGACCTCGACTCCGCCGGCGGCTGAGATGACGAGCGAGTCGGAAGGCTTGGAGGCATCGCCGGTCTCACCGTTGGCCCGTGGCCGCTGGTCCGTGCGGCAGGCGGACAGAAGCAGAGCGGCGAACGCAAGTCGGAACTGCCTTGGGTGAGGGATTCGCAGCGGCGTCAACTCGGCTGGGATGGCTCGGGCTCAGCGACTTCCTCAGGAACCTCGGGCACGGAAGCGAAGTCGGTCGTGTCCGGGGTTCCGTCCTCGGTCACCGCCAGGACCTCGCGGATTTCGGGTGACCGTCTCAAGTAATGCAGCCAGCCGATCAGCGCCGCGAAACCGGCAATGCCCCCGCAGACGGCAGTGACGGCCAAGCCCCGGACCGGATCATCCAGCTTCATGGCGAGCAGCGCTCCGGCCACCGCTCCAAAAAATGAAGCTGCCCAGGCCAGGAACGGCGTGAGCAGCCAACCGAAGATGCGAAAGAACAGGCGGACCCAGCGCATGGGGTCAGGCGGGGCGCTTCCCGATGATGGATGAAGCGATCGTGGCGACGACCAGCCCCGGCAGGAAGGCCACGGCAAAGGTTCCCAGCGTCCAGCGCGCCCCGGGGAAACCGAGCTGAATGGCGAGCACCGCGATGATGATGGCCGCCACGAACGCGGTCAGCAGCCCGAGCGCGGCAGCGGGGCGTCCGTCTCTCGCGGTCTGATTTGCCAGGATCCAGGCCCCCATCCAGGGCAGGAAGGTACCCACCATCCACCAGACCGGATGGTACCACCAGTCGCTGCCACCGCCGATCTCGTGCCACCGGTGACTGTAGGTTCCAATGTTCTGGAGCAGGATGACGTCGATGAGAAGAAACACCGCGGCTGCGCCCAGGCCGATCCCGGCGGCGCCAGCGATCCCCTCGATGGTGAAGGCCCTGGTCCACAGGCCCGGAAGCATCGTGACTGCCGCGAGACCTACCAGCAGTATGAGGGCACAGACGACTATCTCGATTGGTCCGCCGAGGAGCCGCGAAGCCAGGGAAAAGAGCAGCACCAGTGCTGCCTCCAGCAGCCCGAGCTTGACCGAGGCCGCGACGATTGCCGGGACATCGGTCGCGTCGTACTGGCGCTTCACTTCCGCGGTCGAGGTCATTCCATCTCCAAATGCGGTGAGAAGGTCAAGTATACCGAGGCGCCGCTTTGCGGGCCAAGGGCGGTCAGGTTCCCCAGGCCAGAACCACGGCAAGATCGGTGAGCGCCCAGGCAAAGAGCGCACGATACATGCCGCGCTGATGCTCGGATGCGCTCATCCCTTGGCCGCGCCGAAGCCAGGGCCAGAGGACCAGTCCCCAGCCGATTGCCGCGAACCCCAGCAGCCACCAGCGCCAGCCATCCGCCGAGTTCCAGCCGGCCCTGAGTCCAGCCGCCGCGAACAAGAGAAAGGCTGCGAGGGTTGCACCGATTGCAATCAGCAAGCTGCGCCGCACGCCGAGCGTGCGAGCGAGAGTGCGGTCCCCCCGGCGGGCGTCCTCCTCAAACTGATAAATCTGGGTGAGCGGGTACAGCGCCGCGAAAAGGGGACAGAACCCTAACAGCACCAGTCCCCCTACCGGTCCCACCGGTATCCCGGTGGCTGCCCAACCGGCGTAAGGAGTCAGTGTCCCGAAGCCCACCATGTTGATGGCCCAGTCGGCTCCCGGAACCGCCTTGAGACGAGCCGGCGGAACTGAATAGAGCACCGACAGGACAAGGCACCCGGCGTAGGCGGCACGGTATCCTGTTGGCAGCAGGATCGCTCCAACCAGTCCGGCGAGCATGAGAGAGAGGCCGAAGCCGGCGAGATGCGCTGGAGGACGGGGCGGCCGCCGGAGATAGGCGACGTCGCTTTCATCCCGGTCGTAGGCGCTGTTGAGCGCGAGGGTGCCGCCGTTGAGGCAGATCACCCAGAGCCCGATCCCGAGCAGCGCTGGCCCCAGGCCTGCGCCCCGAACAGCGTTCTGCAGCCCGACAGCGAGCAGGTAGCCCACCGCAGTGTGAGCGGCGACGATGGGCCATTCAACCGGTCTGGTGTGGAGTAGATAGTCGAACCACGGGCCCAGCAGCCGGTAGCCCGCCTGGCGGGCGCGGCTTACCACCCGAGGCCGACGTGTCCCGCTGCGATGCGCAACCCACGCAGGGTGAGGTCGGGATCGGTGAGCTCGATCGTGCTGCTGATCGGCGCGACGATGGGCGCCAGACCGCCAGTCGCCACGACTCGCGGGCGTTTCTTCCCGGGCCATTCGGCCGTGATCCGGCGGACCATTCCGTCCACCGCATCTGCGGCGCCGAACAGCACCCCGGCCTGGATGCATTCCTCGGTTCGCCGACCGATGACCCGGGTCGGAGCGCGGAGCTCGGTGGCCGGGAGCTTGGCGGCGCGCCGGGTAAGCTGATCGGCGGAGGTCCGGAGACCCGGCATGATGGCGCCGCCGAGGAACCGGGCGTCGGCGGTCACGCAGTCGAAGGTGGTGGCGGTACCGAAATCGACTACGATCGTGTCCGCCCGAAAGAGCTCCACCGCGGCCAGCACGTTGACGATGCGATCCGCTCCCACGGTGAGCGGCTCATCGACGTCGAGCGTCACCGGGAGCGGGGTTCGCGCGTCGATGGTGACACCGGTGCAGCCGGTGGTGAGGGCCACGCCCTCGACCACACTCTGAGTGACCGGCGGGGCCACTGACGCCAGACACACCGCTCGCACCTCGTTGGGCGAATGGCCCCCCTGCACCAGGAATCCCCCAATGGCGCTGCCCCATTCGTCCGGGGTGCGGTCGGGGTTGGTGGTCAGGCGCCAGTGAGCCTGGAGGTCATTGCCGTGAAACAGGCCGACGGTGATCTCGGTGTTGCCAATGTCGAGCGCGAGGAGCATGGTCGAAGTTATCGGTGAGGAGAACCTGCAGCCAACTCCACCGAGCCGCTGCGGAGGGGAATCTCGGATCGGTCGGCGATCTGCACCAGAAGCGCGCCATCTTCACCCAGTCCCCGTACCCGGCCGCGGACTGGCGCGCCGATCTCCCGGCCGCTGAGCCAATCGCGCTCGGCGAATCGACCCAGCTCCACCGGCGAGAGCCGCTCGGCTTGCAGGTCAATCCTCCGGAGCGCAGCCACGATCGGGACCAGAACGTCGTCGATGGTGATCTCCCGACGCACCTGGGCCAGTGAGGCGGCGACCCCGCTGAGCTCGTCCGGCACCGGGTTGCGAACATTCACTCCGACCCCGACAGCTACCCAGCCGAGCGCTCCGCCCTGCCAGCGCGCCTCACAAAGGATTCCACCCACTTTCCGCTCACCCAACATGAGATCGTTGGGCCATTTCACCTGAATCGGGAGCGACAGCACCGGCTCGAGAGCATCGGCCACCGCCAGCCCTACCCGCAAGCTCATCACCTCGATGCCGCCAGTGGCAGGTGGCCGGAACAGCGTGCTGAGCCAGAGCCCCCCGGGCGGCGAATGCCAGGTCCGTCCCCGGGAGCCCCGTCCTTCGAGCTGCTCGCCGGCCACGACCATCGTTCCTGCCTCGGCGCCGTCCTCCGCCAGCTGGTGGATGACGTCCATGGTCGAGCCCACTCGTTCGTACTGGTAAAGTCGAGGCATCATGCCGCCCAGATCCTCGTCATCAAGAGCGCTGCGCCGAAGAGTATCCGATACCAGGCAAAGGCGCTGAAGCTGTGGCCGGACACGTAGGCCAGGAATGCGCGAACCACAATCACGGCGGTCAGAAACGAGACGAGGAACCCGACGGCGAACACCGGCGCGTCTGCCGGGGCGAGCGCCGACCAACTCTTCAGCAGGTCGTACATCGTAGCCGCCAGCATCACCGGGATCGCCAGGAAGAATGAAAACTCGGTGGCCGCCACCCGCGACAACCCCAGGGCGTAGCCACCCATGATCGTGGCCCCGGAGCGCGAGGTGCCCGGTATCAGCGACAGCACCTGAGCCAGGCCGATGCCGAATGCAGTCCGGGGCGGCACGTCGCTCACGTCCTGGACCTTGGGCGCCGGGGACCAGCGCTCGAGGAGGAGGATGAGGACGCCTCCTACCACCAGAGCGACGGCCACCACCGTCGGGTTGAAGAGGCGAGCCTTGATCCAGTCGTGAGCCACGAAGCCGACCAGCGCGGCCGGAAGGAACGCGATCAGGAGGCTGCCGATGAAGCGCCGGCTCCTCGGGTCGTGGCGCGCCGCGAGCACGGTCCGGCCGAGCCGCACGCGGTACAGCCACACGATGGCCAGGATGGCGCCCAGCTGGATAAAAATGTCAAAGGTCTTGGCTCGCTCGTCCATCAGACCCAGCCAGTCGCTGACCACGATGAGATGACCGGTGGAGGAGACTGGAATGAACTCGGTTGCCCCTTCCACCAGACCCAGGATGGCGGCCTTGAGCAACAGCTCAGGCGACACAGCCGCGCCTCAAGCGAGCACTTCCCGATAGAACGCCTCGTACATGGGAACAATGCGATCGGAGGAGAATTGCTCGGCCTTCGCTATGGCTGCCGCCCGCATGGCCGCGTGCCGCTCGGGATCCCGGAGCAGCTCGACCGCCCGGCGCCCCATGGCCTCCACCGAGCCGACCGGCTCGAGAATTCCGTTGACCCCGTCGTCGATTACCTCAGGGAGTCCGCCCGCGCGGCTTGCTACCACCGGGGCGCCGCAGGCCATGGCCTCCAGCGCCGCCAGCCCGAAGGACTCGGTCTGCGAGGGCAGAATGAAAAGATCGCTGCCCTGGAGCAGCGAAGCGACGGAGTCGAGCCGGCCGAGGAAACGCACATCGGCGTTGACCCCGAGCTCCCGAGCTTCGTTCTCCGCGTCCATTCGCTCCGGCCCGTCGCCGATCATGATCAGGGTGGCGGGCATGGCTCGCTGGATCCGGGCGAACACCCGGACCACGTCCTTGACCCGTTTGACCTCGCGGAAATTGGAGACGTGGCTGATCACCTTGTGCCCCGCGGGTGCGATCTGCGCCCGGGATTTCGGCTCGGCCGGGCGGTATTCCTGCAGATTCACAAAGTTCGGTATCACCCGCACATCACAGCTCACGCAACCGAAGGCCCGATAGGTCTCGTCCCGCAGGTAGGTGGACACCGCGGTGACCGCGTTGGACTGCTCGATGGAAAACTTGGTGATACCGTAGAAGCTCGACTCCTGGCCTACCAGGGTGATATCGGTTCCATGGAGAGTGGTGATCACCTTGAGCGGCCACTCGCCGTTCAACATCTGGCGCGCCAGGTACCCGGTGGTTGCGTGAGGGATGGCATAGTGCACGTGCAACACCTCCAGCCGCTCGCGTAGCACCACCTCGTGCTGCTTGGACGCCAAAGCCAGCGTGTAGGGGAAGTGATCGAAGAGGGGGTAGCGCCCCATCCGGGTCTCGACCTGATGAAAGAAGACTCGTTCGGCGTAGCCGCGCAGCCGGAAGGGGGAGTCGTAGGTGATGAAGTGGACCTGGTGCCCGCGGCGAGCGAGCTCCAGCCCCAACTCGGTCGCCACGGCACCGGAGCCGCCGTAGGTGGGATAGCAGGTGATGCCGATCTTCATGGTGGCTATGGCTATTGGCCCTTGGCTATGGGTCTCACCGCTGGTTCCACATCCCGGCGATCTCACTCGCCAGCTTCTCCGCCGGTCTGGTGGCGTCGAGCGTCACCACCTGCCCGCACAGTTGATGACGGAACCAGGTCTGCTGTCGTTTCGCGTACTGCCGGGTTCCGACCGTAATCGCTTCGGCCACGGTCTCACGCGGCCGCTGGCCGTGCAGGTATTCCACCGCCTCACGGACTCCGATCCCATCGAGACCCGGAGCGTCGGGGCGGTGCCCTTCCGCCAACACGGCGGCCACCTCCTCGATCAACCCGCGGCGCAGCATGTCATCGGCTCGGCGGGCGATCCGCTGGTGCAGCACCGGCCGGGGCACCGTCAGCACAATGTACCATGGGTCGAGCGATCCCTGGGCTCGCGCCGCTTGTTGCCAATAGGACAGTGAGTGGCCACTCAGCAAGGCCACCTCGATGGCGCGCGCGGCGCGCTGCCGGCCCCCGCCCCGGAAGCCGGGATCGAGCCGCGCAGCCCACCGAAGCAGCTCGATCGGCTCCAGGCCAGCGGTCCAGGCGTCGAGCGAGCGGCGTTTGGCCGGGTCCAGGTGGGGCTCGGCAAAGAGACCATCCGTGAGAGCTCGCACATACAGCCCGGTGCCGCCCACAATCATTGGCAGCTTGCCCCGGCTTCGGATGTCGGCCAACCAGCTCACCGCGTCACGGGCGAAGTGACCCGCGCTGTAGCGGCAGCCCGGATCAACCAGGTCAACTCCGTGATGAGGGGCGCGGGCTCGTTCCTTCCGGGTGGGTTTGGCGGTACCGATGTCGAGGCGGCGGTAGACTTGGCGGGAATCGGCTGAGATGATTTCCAGCGGCCAGTGACTGGTGAGGGCCAGAGCCACAGCGGTCTTCCCTACCGCCGTGGGACCGACCAATACCGGTACCTTATCGCCGGCCAAACCGGCGCTCCAACTCCTCGCGGGGCAGTTGCACGATGGTGGCGCGGCCGTGAACGTCGTGGGCCGGCAGGTTGGTAGCGAACAGGCGCAGGAGCAGCTCGCGGAGCTCTCGCTCCTCCAGCCGTTCGCCGGCCTTCACCGCGGCCCGACAGGCGTAGGTGGCAGCAAACCGTTCCAGCCGGTTGGCCCAGCCGCCGAAGCGCCCTCGGGCCAGGTCGGCCACCATCTCCCGGAAACAGGCTTCGGCGTCGAAGCGGGGGTGAGGAGCCGGAACGGTGTGCACCACGACCGTTCGGCCGCCGAACGCCTCGGCCTCGAAGCCCACCCTCCGAAGCTCCTCGCCGTGGGTCTCGACCGCATCGAGCTCCTCGTCGGTCAGCTCCACCGTGAGCGGAAGCAGGAGTCGCTGGGCCGGGGCACCGATGCCGCTGAGCTGGGCCAGCACCATCTCATACAGCACCCGCTCGTGAGCCGAATGCTGGTCGACGATGATGACACCGTCCGGACCTTGGTAGAGGATGTAGCTGTCGAACATCTGAAGCAGCGGCGCCTCGAAGCCGGCCGGCGCTTCGCTTCCACCTTCGGCCGTCTCGCTGGCGACTTCCGGCGGAAACAGCTGGCCCATGTCTACCATCCCGGTGCCGGCCCCGGCTGGAAACCCCGCCCCGCTCGGTACCGGAAGCCCTCGCCAGTCACCCACCGGAACGGCCGCGACCAGGGCGCCGAGAGCGGCGCGCACCGCCTCCTCCACTACGCGCTCCACTCCAATGCGATCGCGGAATCGAACTTCCAGCTTTGCTGGGTGAACGTTGACATCGACATCCTCGGGGGCCACGTCGATGCGTAGATATAGCGATGGCCGGTCACCGGGATGAATGGCTGCCCGATAGCCGGCTTCGGCGGCACGGATAAGAAAAGGATCCTTGAAGGGACGGCCGTTGACGAACAGCTGAGTTCTCCGGCCCGTCGGCTGGGCGTCACCGGGCCGCTGGATGTAACCAGTGACCCGGAAGGCGCCGGCGGCGTAGTGCACCGGCACCAGGGTGCCGGCCAGATCGCGGCCCCAGACCGCAGCAAGTCGTTCGGTGGAGTCTTGGCCGGCCGGAACCTTCAGCCGGGATGTACCGTCCACCTGGAGATCGAAGCCCGTGCCCGGGTGCGCGAGCGCCAGGGTGGCGACCGCCTCGTGAGCTGCGCGGGTCTCGCTCGCGGCAGAGCGAAGAAACTTGCGCCTTGCGGGGGTGTTGAAGAACAATCCGCGAACGGTGACCGTGGTGCCCCGCTGGCGGGCGACGGTGGCGACCCGCTCCAGCCGGCCGCCGATCACGCTGAGCTCCGAGCCCTCACCATCGCCATCGTGAGTGCCCAGCGTGAGGCGAGAGACGGAGGCGATAGCCGGCAGCGCCTCGCCCCGAAATCCGAAGGTGGCCACCCCAACGAGATCGGCGGCGCTGTGCACTTTGCTGGTGGCATGGCGGTCGAGCGCGAGCACCGCGTCCTCCCGCCCCATGCCGCTGCCGTCGTCGCTGACCTCGATCAGCACCTTCCCACCGTTCTCCAACTCTACCCGAACGTGACGGGCGCCGGCGTCGAGCGCGTTCTCCACCAGCTCCTTCACGACCGAGGCGGGACGCTCGACCACCTCACCGGCGGCGATCTGGTCAGCCACGGCGTCGGGCAGGATAGCGATGCGTCGGGGCATGGCGGAAATCTACCCGCTGATGGCGGCGACCGCCTCCGACGCGACCCAGCCTTCGCGCGACCCGGCAGCTTTCACCAGGACCCAGCCGCGATCCTGCCGCAGGATCTCCACGGCACCGCCGGCTTCGAGCGGCCCGACCGTGGGAGCCCGGCCATGAGGCGACAGTCTCAGCATGGTTTGATCGAGCACGATTGCGATGGGCCTCCGATACCAGGCCCTGAGTGCAAACCCGCCGGCTGCCGACGCCGCGGCGAAAACGAGGACGATCGTCCAACGATCCCGTAGCCGGGGGCGCAGGACCCACCCGATCCATCCGAGGATCCACCCCAGCGCGCCCAGCAGAAGCAACTCTTCGGAGGTGACCGGGGGGGACCAGGTCCACCGAGCGGAGGCCGCGTCGGGTGAGGGCGTAAGCCGCAGAGCGCGCAAAATGGTCGGTTCCCGCGGGTCGAGTCGGCGAGCCCGGATCCACGCGGCGGTCGCACGACCCTTGGCGCCGAGGCGGTAGTACGCGGCACCCAGGTCATACCAGTGGGCGGCGACCGCAGGCTCCTGTTCTGCCCGGCGGGCAAACCCTTCCGCCGCAGCGCGGAGTGCTCCCGCTTCGTACAGGCCCTCGGGCGGGGGCGCTTGAGCAAGAAGTCGTCCGGCAAACAACCCCACGAGCAGGGCCACCACGGCACCGCGTCCCCGCCATCCCCGGAGCGAATCGCCCAACCGATGGACCAACTCCTCGACCTCGGCGATCAAGTTGTTGTCCTCCGCCGCGGGACCGGGTGGGCCGTATCGGCGCGCGAGCAATCGCTCCCGCACTGCGGCCACGCGAGAAGCAGTTTCGGCATCGGCTCCGGCGGCCCGGACTGCGGCGGCGAGACCGGGTCGGGAACGGTGATCGGGATCGGGAACCAGGCCTCGGACCACCGCGTCCAGCTTCTCCTCAGCGGCACGAAGCCCGCTCGTTGGCTGAGGTGTCCGGCGCCGCTTCCGGTGAAACCGGCGGCCCCGGGCGAAGACGGCGAGGGGCGGGATCGCGAAGATGGCCAGCCAACCCCAGTCGGGGACCCCGCGCCCAATGCGCCAGGCCAGCGCGGGAGAGGATGCCGTCAGCAACCCGGGTGGCAGCGCGACCGAGGCCACCGACTCACCGCCGGTGGCGACTGGGAGGGCAGAGGCCGGTACGTTGGCCGTGCGGTAGGCGCGGTCCTTGAGATCGTAGTAGCCGTAGTTCACAGTAGGCAGCGTCAGCGGTCCCGCCGAGTCCGGGACCACGAGATAGCGGAAAGTCTTGGTGCCGCCGAGGCGGCCGTCCGCCGTGCTCACCTGCTCTTCCACACGATCGACGTACGCCCGGGCGGCGCGCGGCCAGCGGATTTCCGGGGGCGGCCACAGCGCGGTGTTCCCTTCCCCCGTCAGTGCGAGCTCCACGGCAACGCCCTCGCCGGCATGCGCGGTCGGAGGATTGATCCGGCGTTCGAGCCTCAGCCCCGATCCTACCGCGCCGTTGAAATCCGCGGGCCGCCCCGCGCTGGGCAACGCCCGTACCACCAGCGTGTCGGGAAGACTGGTGAGCGCGAAGCGCTCTTCCTGACTGAAGAACTGAAGCGCCAGCGGGGTGCTGTACTTGAGCATCGCACCGGGGATCGCGATGGCGCCGGCCACCAGCGGAAAGACGACCTGATGGGAGACGAACAGGTCGTACGCGCTGCCTCCGATGGTCCGGCTCACCGCAATCCCCGCCGGCGCCGCCTGGGGATAGCTCCACACCCCGTCGATGACGGGAGGCTGGAGCGTGGGAGGACGGCGCAGCTGCAACCGGAGGTCGCGGGGAAACCACGCGGCGGTGACCACGTCGACCTGCTCTCCGACACTCACCGTATCTGCCGACACCAGGAGTGCGACGGCGGCTTTTCCGCGCGGTGGCGGCGGCGCCCGCTCGAGCAGCGCCCGCAGCCGAGGATTCATAGCCGGGGCGCTCGCGTTCGCGTTGGCATCCACATCCACCACGAGCGCTGAGGCCTCGGCGACCTGCCGTCCCTGCGCAACTCGGGCGGGACCGAGCGGCCAGCGCCCGGGCCGAGCGGCCCGGAGACGGATCTCAAGAGTCGTGGTGCGAGTGGGCCCGCCGGAAAAGGAAACTTCGGTGCGCTCGCTCCGGGAAATGATCTCGAAGCCATTGACGGGGGTTATGGAGAGATCCATCGGCTCGGGCGAGTGGCTGACCGCCCGCACGGTGTACACCACCTCCTGGCCCACCGAGACTCGATCCTGATCGACCGAGACGTGCAGCTCCGGGCCGGGCCCCTGCAAGATCGCGAGCAGGAACAGGGGGGTCACCAATCCTTCACTCCTCCCGCCGATCTCCCCTGAAGGCGGCGCTGTTGTTCTTCTCGCGTCTGCCGCTCGCGCCGTTCCATCGAGTTGAGGATCTGCTCGGCCTGGCTCTGACTCAGCCCCTGGCTCTGCGGTTCGGGCCGGCTGGGTGGGGGCGCCTGCGGTGGCGCTCCTGCCCCGGGAGGCGGCTTTGCACCACCCCCACCGCCACTGCTCGGCGGAGGCGGCTGCCGCCGCTCGGCGAGCTCGAGATTCCACTTGGCCCGGGCAGAGGACGGCTGCAGCCGCAGCGCCTCCCGCAAGCGGTCGGCGGCCTCGTTCAGCAGCTCCTGCCGTTTGGTGCTGTCGGCCTCCGCAGCCAGGAGGCCCAGCACGCCCAGGTTGTAGAGTGCCCGGTAGCGGAGATCGGGATCGAGAGACTTGGCCGCCTGCTCGAGCGCTCCGCGGGCTACATCGTACCGGCCCGCCGCAAGTGCCGCGGTGCCGGCGTTGTAAAAGGCGGTGTCCCGAGCGCTGCGGCTGGATGTCTCCTTGAGAAATTCCGCCGCCGCCCGGGCGGGATCTCCCGCCGCCATGGCGCGGGTGCCGGGGGTCGGGCGTTGAGCCTCGACCGGACGCCAGAGGAGCAGCCCGACGAGACCCACCAGCGCGGGACCGGGCCGCACGACGG
The DNA here is from genome assembly GCA_041500125.1 of Gemmatimonadota bacterium. GTDB lineage: Bacteria > Gemmatimonadota > Gemmatimonadetes > Gemmatimonadales > GWC2-71-9 > CAVVWJ01. Next base: position 84,139 of record JBGQLP010000002.1, on the reverse strand, counting down.
TATAACCCAGCAGAAGCAGCGCCGCCGCGAGAGCCGGAATCCACGCGCGGGGCACCAAGTCCGCGGTCCTGGCCTCCGAGGTGGGGCTTCGCTTCATGGCGGCCACCAGGTCGCGCACCGCACCGGCCTGATCGGGCAGCTCAGAGGGGACGAGAGTTCCTTCAGCGGCATCGACGACCGCCCGAAGGACATCGTCGCGCCGCTGGGTGCGCACCACATTGCCATCCTCGTCCTGCTTGTACTCCATCAAGGTGCCGGCTGAGTCTCGAATCGGAATCCGGGTCGGAAGCGCCCGACCCTCCGCCACCATGATGAGTCGGACACCCTCCTCTTTGAGCGCCTCGGCCCGGGCAACCACCTCGGGCAGCGTGTCGTGGGCCTCCCCGTCGGTGAACACGACCAGAACCCGGTCTGCCGCGTCGGTTGCCGCGCCGAGAAGATCCGCGCCTTGCGCCAGCACCGCGCTCAAGCTGGTGCCTCCTTCACTGGCAAGATCCGGATCCAGCGCGTCGAGGTACATTCGCACCGCGCTGCCATCCACCGTGAGCGGCGCCAGGATGTAGCTCCTCCCGGCAAAGGCGATGAGGCCGAGCCGGTCTCCCTCCAGATCCTGAATCAGGCGGCGGGCCTCCCGCCCGGCACGCTGCAACCGGCTCGGTGCCACGTCCTCCGCCAGCATGGAACGGGAGATGTCGATTGCGAACACCAAACTCAGCGCTCGGGTGTGGGTCGTGACCTCGGTGCGCCCCGCACGGGGGCCGGCCAGACCAATCGCGGCCAGCAGCGCGCACAGCCCCAGCACGAGCGGAGCCCAGCCGCCGCGCGACCGGGCCAGTCGCCCCAGGGAGATCGACCAACGCCGCGCCAACCGGATTCGTTGCCGCCGCGCGAGCCAGGCACCGAAGCCAAACGCGAGCCCGAGGACCGGTGCGATGAAGAGGAGAAGCGGCGTGTCGAAGCTCATGGGACCCGGACCACCAGGGTAGTCCCCAGCAAAAGCTCGAGACCCAGCGCGGCCAGGCCGAGCAGGATCAGTGGACGGGTGGTTTCGTCGTAGCGGGTGTAGCGGGTCACCTGGATCGGCGTCTTCTCCAGGGCGTCGATCTGCCGGAAGATGCGGCTGAGCGCCTCGCTGTCCTTGGCGCGGAAGTATCTGCCGCCGGTCTTCTGAGCGATCTCCTGCAGCAGCGGCTCGTCGATGCGGACCGGCAGCATCTCGTAGCGAAAACCACCCAGGCCTCGCCCCGTCGGAATGGGTGCTTCACCGATGGTGCCGACACCGATGGTGTACACCTTGATGCCGAATGCGGCGGCGGTGGCCGCGGCGGTGCGGGGATCGATGAGTCCTTTGTTGTTCTCCCCGTCGGTCAGGAGCAGAATGACTTTCGACTTGTCGGGCGCGCGCCGGAGCCGGTTGACCGCGGTGGCCAGCCCGCTGCCGATGGCAGTGCCGTCCTCCAGACTGCCGATCTTGAGATCCATCACGGCCTGCTCAATGACCGGGTAATCCAGAGTGACCGGCACCTGGGTGAGCGCCTCGCCCGCGAAGGCCACCAACCCTATCCGGTCGGCCGAACGCCCCCGGATGAACCCCACCGCCTGTCGCTTGGCCACTTCGAGCCGGTTCGACGGCGCAAAGTCCTCGGCCAACATGCTGCTGGAGATATCGATGGTGATAACGATCGCGATGCCCTCCTGTTTGATCTCGACCGTATCACCGCCAAACCGCGGGCCGGCGGCGGCGAGACCCAGGGCACCCAGCGCGAGCGCCCGGAGAATGGGCGGGAGCTTTACCCACCAGTGTCGGCGGGTGGCCAGTGCCGGAAGGCTCACATCGCTGTAGCGGGCGCCGGGGACGTCACGCCGGCGGCGCAACCACCACCAGATCGGTATCGCGAGCAGCAGCAGGAGGAGCCAGGGCCGGGCCAGGCTCATGCGGCCTCCCGCAGCAGTCGGTCGCGGAGCTCCAGCGTGGAGCGCGACAACTCCAACGCATCGGACGACGTGGTCAAGCCGAAGCGGGCGTTGTCCAGCGCCACCAGGAGCTCGCCCAGTTCCTCCAAAGGCCAATGGGGACGCGCCGCCGCGAGCTCGGCCAGGAGCCGCTCGGTGTCGAGGCCTGGGTGGGCCGAAGCCACCCGTTCGGCCACGGTCGAACGGAGCCGGGCAGCCGCGACATTCGCGACCGCGCGGTACTCGCCGGCGTCGGCCCAGCGGGCCAACGGAGGCTCGGTTAACTCGGGGGTTGGGGCTGCCGTGCGCACCGGTTTTCCTCGGCGGCGCCACCAGAGCTGTAGCGGAACCAGGAACGCGAGTGCGGCAACCCAGAGGAGGACCAGCGGCACCAGGCTTACTTCCTGGCGATTCACCAACCCCGCCCGGGGTTGCGGGACCAAGACCGAGTCAGGTGCGTTGGCGGGGAGCACGCTCCTCACGTCGAGGCGCACCCGTGCCCCAGCCACAGAGTCCACCGTGCCGCCCGGACCCAGCAAGAGCGGACCGGGAAGCTCGATGAGCTGGGATCCCGGTTGCCAGATCACCGCCGGGTAGGCGATCTCCGCCGAGTCTCCGGTGACAACAACGCGGGGTCGTCCCAGTAGCTCGATGGGGTCGGCGGGGTCCCACTCGGCGGCGCGCACCACATGGCCCGGCGGCAGGCCGACGGTGCGGCTCAGCCAGACGGTGTCGCCGACTGTTGGCTGCGGGGCCTGTGCTTCGAGCCCGGTGGCGAGCGACGCTGGCAGACCCAGCCCCAGCAGCAAAACGAACCTTCGGCTCATCCGCGATGGATCCGGCGAGCCCGGAGCGCAAAGGCGCGCCGCAGCGGAATGGCGTAGTCGGTACCGGTCTCGAGGCGCACGTGGTCGGCGCCGGACGCGGCAAGGGACCGAGCCCGCTCCTCCCGCCGCCGATCGGCCAGCTGGGCGACTCGGTGACGCACCTGGCGGCTTCCGGTATCCAGCAGCACGCGGCGACCCGACTCGGCGTCCACAATCTCGATCCACCCGGACTCGGGGAGGTCGTGCTCCCGCGGATCATCCACCGTGACAGCTACGACTTCATGGCGGGCGGCCAGACGGCTGAGCGGTTTTTCCCAGCCTTCGGCGATGAAATCGGAGAGCACCACGACGATGCTGCGGTGGCGGAGCAACCGACTGGCGTAGGAGAGGCTCGCCCCCAGGTTGGTGCGGCGGCCGGCGGGCTCGAATGCCACCAGGTCACGAATGACCCGGAGGGCGTGCCGCCTGCCCTTGCGAGGGGGAATCACCCGCTCCACCGCATCGGAAAAGAGAATCGCGCCGACCCGGTCGTTGTGATAGGCTGCGGCGAGCGCGAGCACCGCACCGACCTCGACCGCGAGACCGGCCTTCGTGAGCGGCTCCCCGAATCGGGTCGAGCCCGACTGGTCTACCACTAACATCAGGGTGAGCTCGCGTTCCTCGGTGAAGGTCTTGACGAAGGGACTCGCGAGCCGGGCCGAAACGTTCCAGTCGATGGCCCGGAAGTCGTCGCCGTGCTCGTACGCGCGGACCTCCGCGAACTCCATTCCCTGCCCCCGAAACACCGAGCGGTACTCGCCGGCAAAGAGCGACCCGACCAAACCCCGGGTGCGGAGCTCGATGGATTTGACTTGCTTGAGGATTTCCGGGGTAACGGCAGACATGGATAGGTGGGTCTAGAGTCTAGGGACCCTCGACGTCTCAGGGGACTTTGACCGCACCGAGAACCCGGCTCACCACCTCGTCCGTCGTCACGTCCTCGGCCTCGGCCTCGAAGGTGAGCACGATCCGGTGACGGAGGACGTCGGGTGCCAGAGCACGCACGTCCTCCGGGATAACGTACGCCCGGTCGCGGAGGAAGGCGTGGGCCCGTGCGGCCTGCGCGAGGGCGATCGACGCCCGGGGCGAGCCGCCGAAGGCGACCAGCGGCTTGAGATCGGTGAGACCGACAAGGCCGGGATCGCGGGTGGCTCGCACCAAGTCGACGATGTAGTCCACCACCTTCTGATCCATGTAGAGGCCGGCGATGGCCTGGCGGGCGGACAGGATCGCGTCAGGGTCCAGCAGCCGCTCCACCGCGATCTCCTTCCCGCCACTCATCCGCAACAGCACCTCCTTCTCTTCGTCCCTGCTGGGATAGCCGACTCGCACCTTCAGCATGAACCGGTCGAGCTGTGCTTCGGGTAGCGGATAGGTGCCCTCGCTCTCGATCGGGTTCTGGGTAGCGAGCACCATGAACGGCTCTTCCAGCGGATAGGTGGTGCCGCCGATCGTCACCTGATGTTCCTGCATGCCCTCCAGCAGAGCCGCCTGGACCTTGGCCGGCGCCCGGTTGATTTCATCGGCCAGGATGATCTGGGCGAAGAGCGGTCCCTTCTTGACGTGGAATTCCTGGCTCTTCTGGTTGAAGACCATCGTGCCGATCACATCCGCCGGCAGCAGATCGGGGGTGAATTGGATGCGGGAGAACGAAGCGTGGATGATCTCGGCCAGGGTGCGCACCGCCAGAGTCTTGGCCAGCCCGGGCACTCCCTCGAGCAAGATGTGCCCGCCGGTGAGCAGCCCGATGAGAAGCCGCTCCACCATGGCGTCCTGGCCCACGATGCGGCGGGACACTTCCTTGAGAATTCGCGGGACCGGCAGCAGCTCCGCGGGCTTTTTTGTCAGCTTGGGGGCGCTCATTCCTTGGTGGCTCCTCGGGATGGCTTTCCGGACGCCCCAGGGCGGGTGTCGGTTTCACTGCTCTCGGGATCGAGCCGGACTGCTTTATACAGGGCTGCCTCCTCGCGGGGAGTGAGCGGCCGGTACTTCCCTGGCGCAAGATCGCCTAGTCGGACCGGTCCGTAGGAAAGCCGGGCCAGGCGATCGACCTTGAGTCCCATGGCCTCACACCAGCGGCGTACGATGCGATTGCGCCCTTCTACCAGGGTGAGATCGACGATGCTGCGCCCCGCGGTGCCCGGACGCACCTTGACCTCGCTGGGGATTACCGGCCGGCCATCGATCAGGATTCGTTGCTGCACCGCCTGCGCGATCTCGGCGGCGGGCCGTCCATGCACCAGGGCAGTATAGTGGCGAGGTATGTGGTAGCGGGGGTGAGTGAGGCGATGCACGGCCTCCCCGTCTGTGGTCAGCAGCAACAGCCCGGTTGTCATCACATCCAGTCGCCCCACGTAAGTGAGCGCCGTCGAGTCGGGAATGAAGTCGAGAACCGTGCGACGGCCCTCTTCGTCATTCGCGGTGGTGACCACACCAAGCGGCTTGTGAAACGCCAGCCAGCGCCGTTCCCGCAGCTTCACTGTCCGGTTGCCGACGGTAATCCGCTGCCGTTGGGGATCGACCTTCATGCCCAGGGTGGCGGGCTTGCCGTCCACCCGCACCCGGCCATCCTCGATCAGCTTCTCCGCGGCGCGGCGCGACGCGACCCCGGCTCGGGCCAAGGCCCGCTGGAGTCGCATTTCGGTCACGATTCCGCCTCGACGTACGCCGCCGCGTCGTCTGCGCCTTCATTCACGGCGCGGTGCGGCCGAAGCGCGATGGTCAGCTCCTCGGCCTTGGGCAGGTCCGCCAGATCGCGCATTCCCAGCAGCTCCAGGAAGAGCGGCGTCGTGCCGTAGAGCAACGGCCTGCCAAGCGCTTCGCTCCTTCCCACGACCTCGATGAGTCCCCGCTCCTGCAAGGAGCGGAGCACGCCGCCGGCCGAGACCCCGCGGATCTCTTCGATTTCCACCCGTCCCACCGGCTGACGGTAGGCGATCACCGCCAGAGTCTCCAGCGTGGCAGCGGTCAGCTTGGGCGTGCGAACGGAGAACTGGGCCCGCTCGATGGCAGCGGCATACGCCGGCCGGGTGAGGATCTGAAAGCCACCCGCGAGTTCCACCAGCTCCACGCCGTGCTGATTGAAGTCGTAATGCTCCCGGAGCTGCTCCAGCGCGACACGCACATCGGCCGGACCGGCATCTGGATCCAAGGTAGCCAGGTCCTCCGCTGTGAGAGGCCGGCAGGCGGAGAACAGCGCCGCCTCAAGCAGCTGAGCGAGCGGCATCACGGGCAATCACCATAGGTGAGAAGGGAGTGGGTTGCGTCAGCCGGAGCGCGCCTCGCTTCGCCAGCTCCAGGAGGGCCAGCAGAGTGGACAGGACGTCTACGATTGTGGGTCGGGATCCCAGCGCGTCGAGCCAGCGGATCTCGTCCTGACTCTCGAGCAGGCTCTCGATGCGCCGGGTGGCGGTCTCGACATCGAGCGGCCGGGCCACCACCCGGTGGAGCACCGGGAATGGAATTCCGGCGAGGACTCGCTCTACCGCCGAGAGCACGTCGAGTAGATCCAGCTTGAGCGGAGGCGGCGGGATCGCCGGCGGAGGCGGCAAGTAGCCGCGGACAAGTTGCTCCGCCCGGCGCTCAGCCGCGCGGCCCATCCAGATGGCCACCTCGCGAATCTGCTGATACTCCAGGAGCCGCCGGACCAGCTCGGCACGGGGATCCTCCCAGCCGTCTTCTTCCGGACGCCGGGGGAGCAGCATCTGGGCCTTGAGCCGCACCAGGCGGCTCGCCATGTCGAGGTAGTCGGCGGCTTGATTGAGGCCGAGCTCGTGAATGGCCTGAAGAAACTGATCGGCAATGCGGGCGATGGGAATGTCCGCGATCTCCAGCTGCTCCTCTCGTAGAAGGTGCAGCAGCAGATCCAGCGGGCCGGAGAACGCCTCCAGCTCCACCACGAACGCCGGACCTGCACCCAACGCGATGGTGGGCGCCTCCGGAGCGGTTACGACTGAAAGATGTTCCATCCGTCACCTACGCTGAACGGGAGGATGAGATGCAGCAGGAAACCCATCCCTCTAAACGCCGGAGTGAGCAGGAACGCCATGACCGGACGAAACAGAAACAGCAGAGCAAAGATCGGCAGATAACCGAATCGCTGCAGCCCGCGATACCAGTTTCCGATCCGGGGTGGCAGCGCATGGTACAGCAAATGAGACCCGTCGAGCGGTGGGACCGGTATCAGGTTGAAAAAGCAGAGCACGAGGTTGAGCCAGATCCCGTAGACCATCATCCGCTGCAGCGTGTCGAGCACCGGGGTGGCACCGGGAAGAAGTGGGGCGAGCAGGCCCACCACCACGAACAGCACCGCCCAGACCAAGGCCAGTATGAGATTGGTCGTGACACCCGCCGCCGAAACCAGGATGTCCCCTTTGCGATAGTTCTTGAACTTTCGCGAATTCACCGGCACCGGTTTGGCTCCGCCGAACGTGAACCTGCCGCCGGAGCCAAACCAGAGTAGCGCCGGGAGCAGGATGCTCATCCAGGGATCGATGTGCGGCAGGGGGTTGAGCGTCACGCGGCCCAACATGTACGCCGTGTCGTCTCCCTGCCGGAGCGCGGTAACCGCGTGGGCATATTCATGAGCGACCATGGCGAACACCAGCATGGGGAGGGCCAGTACAAAATCGCTGAGTTCTCGCTCCAGGTGACCATCCGATGCTTGGGCCGCCGAAGGTTAAACGGTGCGTAGAGCCAAGTCAAAACAGCCTGCCGCTTGACCTTGCGAGCTCGGTGGCCTAGCTTTGCCCGCTCAGCCGCCGGAACCGCTCCGGACCGATTCCTCCGTTCACCGAGGTTGCCGTGCCCCGTATCAAGTCCGCCGCCAAGCGCATGCGTCAGGCCCGCTCCCGTGCCACCCTTAACCGCACGCACCGGAGTCAGCTGCGCACCGCGCTGAAGAAGGTCCGGTCGGCCACCGGCGCCGAGGCCAAGGCTGCGTACGACGAGGCGGTAAAGCTTCTCGACCGCGCTGGCCAGAAAAACATCATTCACAAAAACGCGGCCGGCAGGCACAAGAGCCGCCTGGCCAAGCTAGTGGCGACGAAGAAGTGAGCTGCGAAGGGTAAGAGGTGAGAAGTGAGAGGGGCGCCCGGACCAGCGAGGCGCCCCTTTGATATTTGGGAATACGGGTGAGAAACTAGTTCTGCTCGTGTCTTTAAGTGCCCTGCTGAAGCACATTTCCCTCTCACTTCTCACCTCTTACCTCTCACTCCTTCACACCCCTGCCAGCTCGGCGCCACAGCGCTCGCAGTACCACTCGGTCGGCCGGTTCAGGGTGCCACACTCGCCACATTTCAGGGTCTTGGCAACACCTGCCGGGGCCTTCCCGACATTGGGGGTCGCGGTCTGCGGAGGGGCGGTGGTCGCGGTCTGAGCCGCCATGCCGGGATTGCTGGTCCGCCGTCCGATGGGCCGGGTGTCCTCGCTGGCGACCGACTTGAGGAACGCCAACTCATCCGGAGGAACGGCTGGCACCGGCTCGACCTCGGTCGGCTTGGCCGTCAGGTTTGGCGATTGAACCGAGGGGGGCTCGGCCATGGGGTCGGCTACGTGGGTCACCAGCGGCGCCTGCTCGATTACTTCGGGCCGCGCTGCGCGGGGTGCCGGTGCCGCCGGCGCCGGCGCCGCCGCGGGTGCAGCGCCACTGCGCGGCGAGGTAATAAGAGCCTGCACCTGAGTAAGCCGGGTAATCTCCCCACCGACTCCGCGGAGCTTGGTCCGCAGCTGCTCGATCTCCCGGCGACTCTCCTCGCTCAGCCGGCGCCACTCGTCCTGGGTGTACTCTCCGACCGAGTGACGCACCTCCGCCTCGGCCAGGGCCTCTTCGGCTGCTCTGCGCTCCCGGTCGAGCTCGGCCTGGGAGGCATGATGCCGCTCGAGCTCTTCGGCGATCGAGGCTCCTCGGCCGCGCAGCTGCTCCATAACGCTCTGCAGCCGGGCCTCGTAGTCTCCGCGGATGCGTTGGCGTACAGCGGGTGGCGCCTTGTCGCCCGAAGAATCGAGCTTGGCCAGCCACTCTTCGTATTGGGTGCGCTGCTCGAGCAGCTCTTCGATGGTGAGTTCAGTATCCGAGTTCGTTTTGGCCATGGAAAGACGTTCCTCTCATCCGCTCTAGGGCGTCCATCTGGTCCTGGGTGCGCCGATTCACCCTGCCAAGAGCACGTGCAGCCAGGAGAATTCGGATTGCGACGTGTTGGGCGAGAAAGGGTTAGCTCTGAGCTGTAAATCTAAATTCGGTCGTGGTCTCGCGGTACCCGCTCCAGCACTTTCCGGCCAGATTGGCCGGGGACCAAACCTCAGCCCCCCCGCTGATAGACCACGTTGCCCCGGACGATCGTGGCCTCGGCCCGTCCGGTGAGCCGGCGGCCGCCGAATGGAGTGTTCCTGCTCTTGGAGAAGAACTCGCTGGGGTTCACCGTCCAGATCGCCTTGGGATCGGTGATGACCACGTCGGCCGGTGCGCCGGGCGCGAGGGTTCCCCCGGGCAGATTGAAGATCCGGGCCGGCATGGTGCTCATCCGGTTGACCAGATCGCACAGCGTGAGCAGCCCCGACTCTACCAACTCGGTGATCGCCAGCCCCAGCGCCGTCTCCAGGCCGATGATTCCGTTGGGCGCGTCGTCGAACTCGCGCTCTTTCGCGTCGTAGTGATGGGGCGCGTGATCGGTGCAGATGGCGTCGATGGTCCCGTCGCGCAGCGCCTGGCGGATCGCCTCGCGATCCTCGGGCTCACGCAGCGGGGGGTTCATCTTGGCGTTGGTGTTGTACCCTTCGCAGCTCTCGTGCGTCAGGGTAAAGTGGTGGGGACAGGCTTCGGCCGTCACTCGAATCCCTTTGTCCTTGGCGCGGCGGATCAGCTCGACCGACCCCCGAGTCGACATATGGCAGAGATGTACGTGTCCACCGGTCAGCTCGGCCAGCAGGATGTCGCGCGCCACCATGATCTCCTCGGCCGCGCTCGGAATGCCCTTGAGGCCGAGCCGGGTGGAGACGATGCCCTCGTGCATGGCGCCGCCCGCCGAGAGGGTGGGATCCTCGCAGTGATCGGCGACCGGAATGCCGAAGGTGCGGGCATACTCCAACGCGGTGCGCATGAGATGGCTGGAGACCACCGGCTTCCCGTCGTCGCTCACCGCTACCGCGCCGGCTCCGACGAGCTCTCCGAACTCGGCGAGCTGCTGGCCCTTCTGGCCCAGCGAGATGGCGCCGATGGGGTACACTCGGGCCTTGCCCGCCCGCTGAGCCTGACTGACGATGAAGCCGATCGCGGCCTGGTTGTCGGTCACCGGATCGGTGTTTGGCATGGCGCACACCGCGGAGAATCCACCGGCGGCCGCGGCCATCGCCCCGCTGGCGACGGTTTCGATATCCTCCTGCCCCGGCTCCCGCAGGTGCACGTGGAGGTCGATGAAGCCCGGCGTGACAATCTTGCCGGCCGCATCGAGCACCAGCGCCTCGTCGGGCGAGCCGATGTCCCGGCCGACGGAGGCAACCTTCCCCTCCTCCAGGTAGACATCGGCCACCCCGTCCGCGCCTCGCGACGGGTCGATGACCCTGCCACCACGGATCAGAATGGGTCTCACCGCTCGTCCCCTCCGCCGGCCCAGTCCGGCGATCCTCCGGCCAGGAGATACAGCACCGCCATCCGCACCGCGACCCCGTTGGTGACCTGAGGCAGGATCACGCTGTGGGGCCCGTCGGCCACGTCGCTGTCGATCTCGACGCCGCGATTCATCGGCCCTGGGTGCAGAATGACCAGGTCCTTGGGTGCCCGGGCGAGGCGCTCGCTGGTTACCCCGAAGACCCGGTTGTATTCCCGGAGCGAGGGAAGAAACCCGGCTTCCATTCGCTCGAGCTGGAGCCGAAGGACGTTGAGCGCGTCGGCCCACTGAATGGCATCCTCTATCCGGGGCAGGATGGTGACGCCGAGATCTTCCACGTGCCGCGGCAGCAGCGATGCCGGGCCGCATACCCCGACCTCGGCGCCGAGCTTGGTGAGGCCCCAGATATTGCTCCGGGCCACCCGGCTGTGGAGGATGTCACCGCAGATCGCCACCTTGAGTCCTTTGATCCGCTGAAACCGGTCGCGCAGGGTCAGCATGTCGAGCAGGCCCTGGGTGGGGTGCTCGTGCTTTCCGTCTCCGGCGTTGATCACATTGGAGCGGATCCGCTGGCCGAGGAACTGGGCCGCACCGGAGGAGCCGTGGCGGATGACGACCATGTCGATCCGCATGGCCTCGAGGTTCCTGGCGGTGTCGACCATGGTCTCGCCCTTGCTCACCGAGCTACCGGCGACGGCCACGTTGACGGTATCGGCGGAGAGCCGCTTTTCGGCGAACTCGAACGAGATCCGGGTGCGAGTGGAGGGCTCGAAGAAAAGATTGACGATGGTCTTGCCCCGGAGCGCCGGCACCTTCTTGATGGCTCGCTCGCTCACCTCCTTGAAGGGCTCGGCGGTGTCGAGGATCAGCTCGATCTGTTCGGCGCTCAGCGGCTCGAGTCCGACCAGATCTTTCCCCAGGCTCGGCGCGCTCACCTCAACCCCGCACCAGCTCGACGGCATCGCGCCCATCGAGCTCGGAGACGAAGACATCCACCCGGTCCCCCGGGCCCGTGCTCACCTTGGTGCCGACCACGTCCGCCTGAATCGGCAGCTCGCGTCCGCCGCGATCGATAAGCACGCAGAGCAGGATGCGTTTGGGGCGCCCGAAATCGGCGAACTCGTCGAGCGCCGCGCGCACCGTGCGCCCGGTGTAGAGCACGTCGTCCACGATCACCACGATCTGGTCATCGAGGTCGGGAAGCCTGGTCTCGCCCACCACCGGACGGGGACCGATGGTCTGGAGATCGTCGCGATATAAGGTGATGTCGAGCTTGCCGCAGGGGAGGTTGGAGCCTTCGGATCCATCGATGAGCCGCTTCAGCCGGTCAGCCAGCTCGACGCCACGGCGCTGAATTCCCACCAGGACCAGGTCGTCGGTGCCCCGGCTTCGCTCGACGATCTCACTGGCCATTCGCGCCAGGGTGCGACCGATGGCGCGCTCGTCCAGAAGAGGCTTGCGGGAGGGCATCGGGGCCGGAAGCTAGCGGGAAGGCGGAAGCGGCGAAAGAGGCGGAAACAAACCTTGTAAGTTGGTCGTGTTCCGCGTGGTACCGTTAAGATACCCCGCTCGGGTGGATTCTGTTCCCGGTACGGACAGGGAGGGATTCGAACCCTCGGTACGCTTTTGACGTACACACGCTTTCCAGGCGTGCGCCTTCAGCCACTCGGCCACCTGTCCTGAATCGTTGTCGGGCGGCAACTTAGCGGGCCGGGAGAGGGATTTCAACGTGAGTTCTGAGCCGTGAGGGACGCATTCATTACCGCCGCCGTGCGGACTCCGGTCGGCCGGGCGGGAGGCATCCTTGCCGACATGAGACCGGACGATCTGGCCGCAGCGGCAATCCGGGCGCTGCTCGAGCGCGGCCGCATTCCGGCAGACCGGGTGGACGACGTCATCCTCGGCTGCGCCAACCAGGCCGGGGAGGACAATCGAAACGTCGCCCGGATGGCGGCGCTCCTGGCCGGACTTCCGGTCGAGGTACCCGGCCAGACCGTCAACCGGCTCTGCGGCTCCGGATTGCAGGCGGTGGTAAGCGCGACCCATGCCATCAGGGCGGGCGAGGGCAACCTCTTCGTCGCGGGCGGGGTGGAGAGCATGACCCGGGCGCCGCAGGTCATGCTCAAGAGCTCGCGGGCCTGGGACCGATCCCCACCTGCCATCGCGGACTCGACGGTGGGTTGGCGCTTCGTGAATCCGCGGATGCCAGAGGAGTGGACCATCTCCCTGGGCGAGACCGCCGAGCGAGTGGCCCAGATGTATGGAATCAGTCGTCAGGAGCAGGATGAGTTTGCCCTCGGGAGCCAGCGAAAGGCGGAAGCCGCGATCTCCGCCGGCGCGTTTGCCGACGAGCTGGTGCCGATTGAAATAAACGGCAGGGATGAGACCAGAACGGTCAACCGGGATGAGCCGCCCCGCCCCGGCCTTACCATCGAGGCACTGGCCAAGCTCGAGCCTGCCTTCGTCCGGGGCGGTAGCGTGACCGCCGGCACCTCCAGCGGCATCAACGACGGCGCCGCGGCGCTTTCCGTCGCCAGCGCACAGGCGATGTCCGTCTCCCGGCTGGAGCCGTTGGCCCGGGTAGTCGCCACCGCCGTGGCGGGCGTGGACCCGAGTTGCATGGGACTGGGTCCCATCCCCGCATCCAGAAAGGCCCTGGATCGGGCCGGACTCACCGTCGCCGATCTCGATCTCGTCGAGCTCAACGAGGCGTTCGCCGCTCAGGCCATTGCATGCATCGGGGAACTGGGTCTGGATCCCGCAAAGGTGAACATCTATGGGGGAGCTATCGCCCTTGGCCACCCCCTCGGTGCCAGCGGGGCGCGAATTCTCACCACTCTGGTGCACGCGCTCCGTCGCACCGGAGGCCGCTACGGGCTCGCGACCATGTGCATCGGGGTGGGCCAAGGCATCGCCGTGATAGTCGAGGCTACCGGCTGAGCCGGACGAACTCCTCTCGCGCCCGCTGCAGGGTGGTCAGAACCTCGGACTTCTCCTCTTGGGTATTCCAGTCGCGGTTGGCCTCTACGCCGGTTCGCAGCCGGTCGATCCAGGCGATGAAGTACTCGGCATCGGCCGACGAGCGGATCCTGGTCCCACCCACAGTTACGTAGATCGGGCTGGTGGTGGCGTAGGGATAGACGTCCAGAATCGGATAGGCCGGACGGTCGCCCCTGGCGCGAAGGAGGTACCAGCCGCTCTCCTGAACCGGAATCTTGAGCGTGGTCGACACGCTCGTTCGATTCCCCACCAGCGGAATCTCCGCCACGACCTTGCCATTGCCGACGATCTCCAGGTGATCGACTGGAACCATCGACCGCAGGCTCACTCGCGCGGTCAGCTCTCCGCCACCGGCAGGAAGCCGCAGTTCGTCTCCCAGCTCCTTGCGGTCCAGTGTAAAGCCCAGCAACGGGCCGTTGGTGGCAAAGCTCCGGCCGGCTTTGAGCGCCGCCAACCACCGGCGGTGCTCCAGCGGTGCGCCGCTCTTCACGAACACGCGGTTCATACCGACCGGTCCCCGAAGCGAAGCGAAATTGGCCATCGCGTCGGTGCCGGCGCCCGCGGGAAGACGGAAGCCACAATTCAGGAGCTGATACCAGACCTTGGCGGTGGCCACGTAGTCATCCACGAAGCCCAGGGCCTCGTAGTAGTCGACCTTACCCAGCGCGACGTCCACGGGCAGCTCGTTGGTGAGGGCCTTCGTGGAGTCGCCCGGCTCAGGATAACTGTCGAACGGGTGGACGTAACCGGTCACCCCACCCTGGGCGTGAGCCAGGTCCATCACCGCCGCATTGGTGGGAGAGAGGCTGGCCGCGGCAGTGTTCACATAGCCGGAATAGCCCGGCAGCAGGACGTTGTGCCGGAGACCCAGCAGGCCGGCGTGCCCCCAGTAACTGGTGTGGTACTCCTGATCGTGCACGATGATGGTGCCGGGAGTGGACACCGGATCGGGATGGCCGGTGAAATACTGCAGGTCGGGAATCCGGCCCTCTTTGTTGACGATCAGGTTCTCCACCAGGTGCAGGTCCTCAGCCCGGGCCTGCGCCGCCAGGCGAGCCGGAGTGTTGCGGTACGCCCCGCCGTAGTTCATGTGGACGTGAAGGTCGCCGCTGTACCATCCGGCTGAGGGGAGATCGGCAAGTCGTTCCAGCACCAACCGCACCACGCTGGTGGAGTTGGGAATGACGTTCACGGTCCGTCGGATAACTCGATACTCGGGACCGTGCGACACCTCCAGAGTGATGGCACCGGTGGGAACGGTGACCGTGGCGACGCGGGATATATGGAAGTAGCCGTACTCGAAGCGACGAGCGGACCGGTCGTAGCCGTCATCGGCGTGGCGCCAGACACTGTCCGGGGCATAGCTTCGGCCGTCGGGTCCGGTGATCGAGACCCGGGCAGGAGTGGACCGGCCTGCGCGGTCCGTCACGACCAACTGAAGCCGGCCGACAGGCGCTAGATAGATTCGTCGATCGATGGCGACCCGCTCGACCCTGCCACCGGGCACGTCGACAATACCAAGGGCGGTATTCCCCCGGTCGTTGGTGATATAGGCGATCCGCCGGCCGTCGGGCGACCAGCGGGGCGCGGTCGCATCGCCCTCACCATAGGTGAGCTGAAAGGGGTCTCCACCGTCGGCGGTCATCAGCCAGAGCTGGTGCCACTGGCGGCCGATATAGGAGCTGTAGACCACCCGCTTGCCATCGCGGCTCCAGTCGGGCCGGGCCTTCCAGGTAGTTTCCTCGAACCGGAGCTCTCGTGGCTCCGCATTGGGCCGCGCCGGCATCCGCCAGAACCCACCGGAGCCCCAGACGTGGCCCCGGTTGGAGATGAAGATCAGATCCTGTCCGTCGGGAGACCATGTCGGCGAGAGGTACTGATCGTGGGTGCCGTAGTAGTATCGCGGAAGCCCGCTCTCCCGATCTTCGGTGATCCGCTGAGCCGACGCCAGGCTTCCGTCGGGGCTCACGGCAGCGATGAAGATGTGCCAGCGGCCCTCGTAGGCGGTGGACACGAAGGCAATCCGACGCCCGTCGGGCGACCAGCGAGACTCTACGTTGACCGCGCCGTCTGCAAGCAGCGAGCGACTCTGACCGGTGGAGAGATCGAGCAGACGGAGCTCTATCTGGTCGTCGTGGTACGATGAGTAGACGACCGTCCGGCCATCCGGGGACCAGTCGGGCTGATAATCGTAGCCCGGCCCGGCCGTGAGCTGACGGGTTACCTTGCTCCCCACCTGCTGACGCCAGAGTGAGCCCTGCATCGAGTAGATCAGCTCTCGTCCATCGGGCGACCAACTGACCGCGCTCGGCCCACTGGTGACCTGGGGCAGATACATCTCGCGGTAGTAATAGCTGTGGGGAACTTTGATCTGGGGGAGCACCGGCTGGCGTTGGGCCGTGAGGCAGGCGGGCAGAACAAGCAGGCCGAGCACGGCACGGGTGAACTTGACGAAACTCATGGGCGGCCCGTATAGGGGATCGTATGACCCGGTATCGCTACGTCATTCTGGGAAGCGGGCGTCAAGGCACCGCAGCCGCGTACGACCTTGCGCTCCGAGGTGACGCGAGCGAGATCGTGCTCGCCGATGCCTCCGACGAGCGAGCCCGCCAGGCGGTGAGCTGGGTCTCGAGCCGGCTGCCTCCCGATCACCCGGTTCGGCTCACTCCGAAGCCGGTCAACGGCGGCAACGCCGACTCCGTGTTGGCGCTGCTCCGGAACACCGATGCCGCCATCAGCGCGCTTCCCTATCGCTACAACCTCGACATCACCCGCTACGCCATTCAGGCCCGCTGCCATCTCTGCGACCTCGGGGGTCATCCCGACACCACCACCGCGCAGCTGAAGCTGAGCGACTCGGCCCGGCGCGCGCGGGTGTCGGTGGTGCCCGATTGTGGTCAGGCGCCGGGCATGGCCACCTCACTGATGGCGCTTGCCCTCAGCATGGTCCCGTCACCGGAGAATCTCGAGGTCTGGGATGGCGGCTTGCCGCTGGATCCCGCACCGCCGCTCTTCTACCGGCTCACCTTTGCCGTACAGGGGCTGACCAACGAGTACGACGGACCTTGCTACAATCTGCGCGACGGCAAGGTCGTGGCACTGGAGAGCCTCTCCGAAGTCCAGACTGTGGACTTCCCTCGGCCGCTGGGTCGGCTGGAGGCATTCTGTGCCTCCGGCACCGGCTCGACCTTTCCCTGGACCTATCGCGGCAAGCTAAAGCAGTTCACCAGCCGGATCGTGCGGTATCCCGGCCACCTTGCTGCCATTCAGACGCTCAAGAGCCTGGGCTTCTTCTCGGAGAAGCCATTGGCGGTGGACGGATGCGTTCTGTCGCCTCGCCGGCTGACCGAAGCCCTACTCGAGCCCCTTCTGGTTGGCGACACGCCGATCCAGGACGTGGTCGTGGTGCGGGTCCACTGCACCGGCCGAGCCAAGCGGCGTCCAGTCCGCGCCGAAGTGGATGCGCTGGTCTACCACGATGCGAAGACCGGGCTGACCGCCATGCAACGCTGCACCGGGTTCGACGCGGCCATCGTGGCCGCGATGATGGCGAGCGGGGAGATCGCTCCCGGTGTGGCCGTCCGGGAGCTCTCAGTCAATCCGGAACGGTATGTGGCCGAGCTGGCGCGCCGGGGGATGGAGGTCACCCGCAGGATCAGGGACTTGACCGGCGCCCGCGCCAGTAAATCACCCCGCCGAGGAAAACGAACAGGCCGGCGCCGCCGATGACCTTGAGCCGGAAGAGCCAGGGATCCGCCGTGTCGCTCGGCGGGATCGTTGCGACGAGCATGGCCCCCAGGGTGAGCAGCAACCCGCTCAGGCCTACGATCCAGGCGGCGGTCTTACCGCCGCGTCCGTCGGGGTCCTTCAGACGTACCATCAGGTAGCAGATAAAGAGGTAGATGTAGGGAATGAAGTAGACCAGCAACATGGTGTCGAGAATGATGAGATAGGCCTTCTCGACGGTGGTCCCCTTCCCCAGCACCGATAGCACCAGGAAGATGGTGGCGAGCACCGCCTGCGTCAGAATGGCGACGTAGGGCGTTTTCCAGCGGGGGTGAATCCGCCCGAAGGCGGGCGGGAAGTAGCGGTCGAGCCCAATGACGAACGCCACCCGCGCAGGTCCGGTGAGCCACGCGCCAATCCCACCGATGTTTCCGATCACGTAGACCGCCGCGGCCGCCGGTATGATCCAGCCGATTCCGCCCACGTCGCGGGCACCCACCGACATCGCCTGAAAGAAGCCGGACACGACGTGTACCTCGGAGCTCGGCACCAGCCACAGCAACGACACCGTGCCGGCGATGTACAGGAAGGCGATGAACGGGGCGGCAATATAGATCGAGCGGGGCAACGTCCGCCTCGGGTCTTTGATCTCGTCACCCATCACCGCGCAGAGCTCCAGGCCCGCGTAGGCAAACGCGATCGATGCCCAGAGGTTGAGCTGTGACATGTCACCGAAATGGGGGGTGACGCTGTGCAGCGTGATCGGGGTAGCCGCCGGGTGGGTGAGCATAGCGTGCAATCCGAAACCGACCAGCACCGCGCCCGGGAGATAGGTGCCGATGGCGCCGACGTTCTGCAGCCAGCGTCCCGTCTTCAGACCGACCACGTTCATCCATACCGCCAGCCAGAGCGCGGTGAGTGTGGCCGCGAAAATATAGGTCCAGTTGTCCATCAACCCGGTCTGGCCTCGTCCGATGGCAAAGGTGGCGATCACCGCGGTGGACATGAGCAGGTTGGGGTAGTACAGAACGTTGTTGACCCAGTAGCACCAGCCGCAGAGAAAGCCATGGCCTTCGCCGAAGGCACGTTTGCTCCAGAAGTAGATGCCGCCTTCCTGCGGGAAGCGGGCGGAGAG
This sequence comes from Gemmatimonadota bacterium, assembly GCA_041500125.1. Taxonomy (GTDB): domain Bacteria; phylum Gemmatimonadota; class Gemmatimonadetes; order Gemmatimonadales; family GWC2-71-9; genus CAVVWJ01. Next base: position 65,855 of record JBGQLP010000002.1, on the reverse strand, counting down.
ATAGCTGACCGCGAGACCCTGCGGGATGAAGAAGAGCAGCGCCGCCAGGACCCACATCGTGAGCGAGCTGGGACCGGCGGCGGCGGCCGTCGCGGTCCAGCGGAGGCTGAGGACGGCGACGATGTTGAACAGGACCAGGTCGCGCAGAGTGAGGACGCGTGGCAGATCCACGTGCTGGGACACCGGGGCAACAGGTGCGGAAACGGTGCTCATACGCTCCTGGTCATTTCTTGAGATACAATCGCTTGGGGTCGAGCACCTCACGCAGGAGGTGCAGCTCGCGGGCGGTCGGTGGCTCGATCCGGGTGAGCCGGTCGCGAACGCGAAGCCGCCAGCCTATCCCCTCTGCGACCTCGGCGGCCTCCACCCCAGGATAGAGAGCCGCCAGCTCCAGCTCGCCACTCTCCCCGTTCGCCTCCAGAATCGCCCTGTCGGTTACCACCTTGGTGGGGCCGGCGCCAGGCATGCCATGCTCTCGACGGCTTCGTCCCTTGGCCTGGTGACCGGGGCTGGTGATGAAGTCGACCGCCTCGGGAAAGGCGCGCCGGTCGAGCCGGCTGATCACCACCGTCCGCCGCGCATGGATGGCAATCTCCGTCGCTCCGCCGCTGCCGGGGAGGCGAACCGCTGGGTGCTGGTATGACCCCACGACCGTGGTGTTGATGTTGCCGAAGCGGTCGATCTGGGCGCTGCCGAGAAATCCGACTTCGATCCGCCCGTTTTGCAGCAGCGACTGAAACACGTCGGCCATGCTGCAGACCATGAGCGAGCCGGTCACCAGCGCCGGGTCGCCGATGGAGACCGGCAGCCGCTCGGGCACGGCGCCCACCGCTCCCGATTCGTAGATCAGCACCAGGTTGGGCGCGTGGGTGGCGCGGGCCAGGTTGCACGCGAGATTGGGCAGCCCGATCCCGACGAACACGACCTCTCCGTCACGCAGCTCCCTTGCCGCAACGGCGGTCATCATTTCGGCGGGCGTGTACGTGGAATCGGCCATCGGCATTTGTGGTGTATCTCAGAATCCATAATTCACCCCGGCGCACACCCGCTCCGTTGCCCGAAGCCGCTCGAGGTTCCCGCACTTCTCGACATACTCCCCCCGATCCGCGACCCCGTAGACATAGTCGTCGAGATACCCCCGAAGCACAGCGGGGTCGCGCGAGATCTTCTCCCATCGGATGTAGAACTCATTGTCCCGGTCGTAGTACCCCTGCGCGTATGACGGATGGGCCCCCCAAGGCTCCACCACTACGGCGTCCACGATCAAGCCAGGAATGACGGTGCGGTTCGGGTCGGCGCGGATGATCGATTCGTCCACCAGTTGTTCGACCACGACGATCACCCGGCGGGACGCAAACGCCGCTTCCTTTTGGACGCCGAGCAGGCCCCAGATCTGGGCGTTGCCCTGCTCGTCGGCCCGTTGCGCATGTACCACGGTCACGTCGGGGTTGAGCGCCGGCACGGTGGCCAGGACCTCGCCGGTGTAGGGGCAGGTCACCTGACGTATCTGCCGATTCACTTCTGGCAGATCGGTGCCCATGTAGTTCCGCAGAGTCCAGAAGGGCAGCCGCGCCGCCCCGGCGCTCAGCCGGGCGACCATGCCGAAGTGGGAGTACTCCTCCAACTCCAGAGGCGAGGCCCTGCCTTCCGCGGCACGGCGGAACGCGTGCAGCGAGCCCGCTCCCGGGTTACCCGCCCAGGAGAACACCAGCTTCCGAGCGCAACCGGCGGCGATCATCTGGTCGTAAATGAGATCGGGTGTCAGCCGGCAGAGCGTCAGATTCCGGCGGCGTTGACGAATGATTTCATGGCCCGCCGCAAAGCAGATCAGGTGGGTGAAGCCTTCGATGACCACGGTGTCACCATCGCGGACATGCGCGGCCACCGCCTCCCGCATGCTGACAACCTTGGACCGATCGCTCAAGCGAGCTCGCCGATGCAGGTATCGATCATGCTCATTGCGGTGTCGAGGTCGTGCTCGTCGATGATCAGCGGAGGCGCCAGACGGAGCGAGCTCTTGCCGGCGCCGAGCAGCAGGAGCCCCTCGCGGAACGAGCGCTGCACCAGTTGCTGCACCAGCTCAGGATATGGCTCTCGGGTCGCCCGATCCTTGACGAACTCCATTCCCACCATGAGCCCCCGGCCCCGCACGTCGCCGATGTTGCGGTGCTTGTTCATCAGCACGCACGCACTGGCCAGCAGCCGCTCGCCCATTTTCACGGCGTTGGCCATGAGCCCGTTCTCGACCAGGTCCAGGGTCGCTAGCGCCGCGGCGCAGCACACCGGGTTGCCGCCGAAGGTCGAGCCATGCGCTCCGCTTTCCCAGGTGGTGATCGATTCCTTGGCCACCATAGCGCCAATCGGCATGCCGGAGCCGAGCCCCTTGGCGGTGAGCAGGATGTCGGGCTCTACCCCCTCGTGCTCGCAGGCGAACATCTTGCCGGTGCGGCCCACCCCGCATTGAACCTCATCGGCAACCAGAAGAATCCCGTAGCGATCGCAGAGGGCCCGGAGCGCCGGCAGGTAGCCCGGCGGCGGAACGATGTAGCCGCCCTCCCCCTGAATCGGCTCGATGAAGATCGCCGCCACATCCCGGGGGTCGAGGTGCCGGGCGAACAGATCCTGCTCGATGACTCCGATGCACCCGAGGGTACAGGCCGGTTCCTCGGCACAAAATTGACAGCGATAGCGGTAGGCGTAGGGCACGTGGTGCACGTCGGGCAGGAGCGGACCGAAGCCGGCATGCTGGCGCGCCTTGCTGGAGGTGAGGCTCACCGCACCCGTGGTGCGGCCGTGGAACGCCCCGCGAAACGCGATGATGGCCGTCCTGCGAGTGGCATGACGGGCCAGCTTGATGGCCGCTTCCACGGCCTCGGTGCCGGAGTTGGTGAGGAAAACCCGCTTCTTGGAAGAGCCGGGGGCCAGCTTGGCCAGCCGCTCGCACAGCGCCGCCATGCCCTCGTAGTAAAAGTCGGAGCCGCAGATGTGCAGGAAGCGGTCGGCGGCGTCCTTTACCGCGGCCACGACTTTCGGATGGCCGTACCCGGTGGACGACACCGCGATGCCCGCCATGAAGTCGAGGTAGCGGTTCCCGTCCACGTCCTCGACCATGACGCCGCGGCCGCGAGATACCACCAGCGGATATTCCTTGATGTAGCAGGTCGAAGTCCACTCTGCGTCACGGGCGACGACCTGCTGCGCCTTGGGGCCTGGGGGAGGAACGACGATTCTCGGATAATCGCGCGCGGTCATAATTACTTCCTCATCCTTCGATTACGGTGCGACTCTGTTCTCGCATGAATTGGGCGACGTAGTAGGGCCCGCAGCCGCCCTTGCCGGTCGAGCCGGAGCCTTTCCAGCCACAGAACGGCTGCGCTCCGGGCCAGGCACCGGTCGTGGCGCCGGTGCGCTTGTTGGCGTAGCAGACACCCGCCTGGACCTCGTCGAAGAAGCGGGCGACTTCGGCCGGGTTGCCGGAGAAGATACCCGCCGTGAGGCCGTAGTCGACCCGGTTGGTTTCGGCGATGGCCTGATCCAGACTCCCCACCTCACCGATGGCCACGAAGGGGACGAACAGCTCCTCCTGGAAGAGCGTGCTCCCCAGCGGCAGCCGGGCGATCGTCGGGGCCACGAAATGGCCCCGATCGAAGATACCGCCGGTCAGGCGTTCCCCGCCGAGCACTAGCGTACCCTCCTTCCGAGCCTGCGCCACCGCGCGCTCGTAGCGCTCCACCGCCCGCTCATTGATGACCGGACCGAAGAATACGTCTCGCTCGGAGGGATCGCCCATCCGGATGGCGCGGGTCTTCTCGACCAGCCGGTCCACGAATGCCGGCAGCACGTCTCGCTGCACGTACACCCGGGAGGTGGCGCTGCACTTCTGATTCTGCAGGCTGAATCCCGAGCGCATGACCCCCTCAGCCGCGGCATCGAGATCAGCGCTCGAGAGCACGACGGTGGCATTCTTCCCGCCCAGTTCCAGCAGGCAGGGCTTGATCCAGCGGCTACTGAGACCGGCATGGATTCGCATGCCGACCTGCTTGGATCCGGTGAACACCACGCCGTCCACGCCGGGATGCTGCCACAAGGGGTCCCCGATCTCCTCCCGCCGGCCGAAGAGGAGGTTGAACACGCCGACCGGTAAGCCGGCGTCCCGGTACACCTCGTAGAGCTTGAGTCCGGTCCACGGCGTGTCCTCGGCCGGCTTGTACACCACCGCGTTCCCCCCCACCAGCGCGGCCGACGACATTCCAGCCGAGAGAGCCAGAGGGAAGTTGAACGGCGCGATGCAGGCGAACACGCCGTAGGGACGGAGCACATCGGTGTTCCGCTCCACCGGGGTAATCCGCGCCATGGAGCGCACGAAACCGTCGGCATCCTCCACTTGCTGACAGTAGTAATCGATCAGATCGGCGGACTCTTCGGCGTCTCCCATGGCCTCCAGCCGGCTCTTGCCGACCTCGAGGCTCATCAGTGCGGCCAGCTCGTACTTGCGTTCCCGAATGATCCCGGCGGCACGGTGGAGGACGGCGACTCGCTCCTGCCAGGGGAGGCGAGCCCAGGCCAGCTGGGCGCGGCGCGCGGAGGCCACTGCGGCATCGACGTGTTCGGCGCGGGCGGCGGCGAATCGTCCCAGCAAGAAGCTGGTGTCGATCGGAGACCGGTCGAGCAGAGGCTCTTCCCTGTTCTCCACCGGTTTGCCGTCGATGTAGAAGGGGTGCAACCTCCCGGCGTCCCGCCGGACCTGGTCGAGCGCGGTATCGAACCGGTGGTGAAACTCCTCCGGATCGCCGCTGGTGGAGGTGTAGGTGACTTTGGTCGCCGTCGTCATCTTCGAGTCTCCACTTGTGACGCGGTCTGCTCGACCGCCTGACGCAGCAGCGTGACCATCTCGCCGATCTGCCCCTCGTCGATCACGAACGGCGGCGCCAGCATTGCCAGATCACCGGTCCCGTCCTCGAGCTGGCCGGCGTTGGGCCACACCACCAGTCCCCGATCGAGGGCATTTGCCGCGACCGAATCCGCAAAGCGGGTAGCCGGGGGGAACGGCCTGCGCGACGCCTTGTCTTCCACGAACTCGATCCCGGCCAATAATCCTCTGCCCCGGACATCCCCAACCCAGGGCAACTCCCGTAATTCCTGCAACCGCAGGTGCAGCACCGGACCCATCGCGGCGCAGCGCTCGATCAGGCCATGCCGCCTGAGATATTTGATTGTGGCAATCCCGGCGGCGCAGAGCGTCGCATGGTGCGAAAAGGTCTGGGCATGCAGAAAGCTACCCGAGCCGCGAGCCAGCACATCGACGATCCGGCGGGGAGCTACCACCGCGGAAAGGGGCGCGTAGCCGCCCGCGATCCCCTTCCCCAGAATCATGATGTCCGGCACGATCCCGTACGGCTCCAGCGCGGACCAGGTTCCCGTCCTGCCCGCACCGGTGAGCACCTCGTCGGCAACCAGCAGAATCTGGTGCCGGTCGCAGATGGCTCGAACCAGAGGCCAGTAGTCGGATGGTGGAACTGACGCCCCTGTGGAGGAGCCCCCGACCGGCTCGGCGATGAGGGCCGCGATACTCTCCGGGCCTTCCCGAAGGATGGCCGCTTCGATCGCCTCTCCATTGCACGCCGGACAAAGTGGCGCCTGCCCGTGACACTCACAGCGGTACGGATACGGCGCCGGCACCCGGACGATCTGGACCAACCACTCGCGGTAGTACGCCTTGTAGTGCTCCCGGGACGAGGCCGAGAGCGCCAGAAGCGTGTTGCCGTGATAGGACGGAGCGAACGCCAGCACTTTGTGCTTCTGCGGTCGCCCGGACTCCACCCAATACTGCCGGGCCAGCTTCAGTCCGGCCTCGACCGCCTCGGAACCACTGGCCAGCGGGTAGACCAGCTCGAGGTCACCGGGCGAGAGCCGGGCGATCTCAGCCGCAAGCTCTTCTACCGCATCGTGGGTGAATGCCGTCCCGGTCACATAGGCCAGGGTGCGAGCCTGGCACGCCATCGCGTCCGCAATCTCGCTCACCCCGTGCCCAACGTTCACCACGTAGGCACCGCCGCTACCGTCCAGGAAGCGACGTCCTTGATCGTCATACAGATAGCAGCCGTCACCTCGAACGATGCGAGGGTATTGACGGGTCAGCTTCCTATAGAAAACGTGGGACTCGGGATACCGATGGCTGGTCATGGGGAACCGCGGAATGTCGCCATTGCTCCCGACCCGCGCCAGGGGAGGAAATCACGCATCAGTTTGGCCCACATTCTGCATACACAGAGACCGACCGGCCGCCTTCGGGCCTCTGCGGCAACCCTTTCTGCTGGTCGGGACCATGCCATCTCCACTGGTAGTCGACGCGTTACGAGAGCAGCTCGTCAGAGTGCTCGAGTGGTATCGCCAGGAACGGCCGGCGTTCGCCTGGGGAGTTGTACTGCACCGGCGGAACGAGCGAGGCAAATTGCGGTTCGGGGCGGTGACTCCCGCTGGGGAGAGCCTCCTCTTGAGCCAGCCGCTGCTCGCGAGCCTGGCGGAGGGTCCTTGCTGGCTGGATGGGGCGGTACGGGTCAGACTGGCCTGCAGGCAAGCCTCTCAAGTCCACCCCTGGCTGGACGCGCTACACCGGCCCGACCGGCCTCCGTTGGTAGAAGCGCTCGCAGTGTGTTTCGATCCGGATGCCTCCCCCGCAGAATGCGAAACCTTTCAAGCCATGGCCGGGACGTTGACCCCCGCAACGCTGCCCTCCGAGCTCTTCCTTCTGCTCAAAAAGCGATCCACCGGCTGGCCGTTGTAGAAAAGCCAATTAGCCTACTTCAAAAACAGCAAATCCCTATACGTCGGCAGCGGCCACAGATCCGCGGCCACGAGAGTCTCCAGGTTATCCACCACCGTCCTGAGCTCGGCCATGGCGGGCTTCAGCTCCCGGCTGATCTGGCCGGCATGCTTGAGGGGATCGCTCTCATGATGTGCGGCGGCGCGCTCCACCGCGGCCGTCGCGTTCCGCAGATTGGTGACCAGATCCACGAAGCTTCGAAGAGCGGTCACGGTATCGCCGCATTCGACTCCGGCCGCCTTGGTTGCAGCCACGGCTTCGGCGGTTTGCTGCTGATGCCGTAACGCGGCCGGCAGGATCTGGTTTCGCGCCATCGATACCATCGTCTCAGCCTCGATGCCAAGCTGCTTGATGTACTTCTCGATGGCAATGTGGGTCCGGGAGTCGAGCTCCGGCTGGGTCAGGACGCCGTACTTCTTGAAGAGCTCGGCGTTTTTCTTGTCCCGCAAAACCCCGAATGCCGCGACCGAGTCTTTGAGATTGGGCAATCCCCGCCGCTCCGCTTCAGCGTGCCACTCCTCGGAGTAGTTGTCCCCATCGAAGATCACCCGCTTGTGCCGGTGAATCAGCTGCTTCAGCACGGAGACCACCGCCGACTGCAGCTTGGCCTCCGTCGGTTTGGCCCCCAGGGCGCTCTCCAGCTCCCCCGCCACGTAGTCCAGCGACTCGGCCACTATAGTGTTCAGCACCGTATTGGGCCACGCGATGCTGGCGCTGGAGCCCACCGCCCGAAACTCGAACTTGTTCCCGGTAAAGGCGAATGGAGACGTGCGATTCCGGTCGCCCGAGTGCCGGGGCAGCATGGGCAGCGTCTTGGCGCCGAGGTCGATCACGCCGCCTTTGATGGTGCGCTTGGCCCCTCCGCCTTCGATCTGCTCCAGGATGTCCAGCAGCATCTTGCCCAGAAAGATGGAAATGATCGCGGGAGGCGCCTCGTTGGCGCCGAGCCGGTGGTCGTTGGCCGCGGAGGCGATGGAGGCCCGCAAAAGATCGGCATGCACGTCCACCGCCCGGATGGTGGCGCAGAGGAACACCAGGAACTGCATGTTGGAGTGAGTCTCGTCTTGCGGGTCCAGCAGATTCACGCCGGTGTCGGTGGACATGGACCAGTTGTTATGCTTGCCCGAACCGTTGACCCCGGCGAACGGCTTCTCGTGCAGCAGCGCCTGCAGGCCGTACCGCGGGGCCACCCGCTTCAAGGTCTCCATCAGCAGCATCTGGTGGTCGCTTGCGATGTGACTCGCTTCGAACAACGGGGCGATCTCGTATTGGCCAGGCGCAACCTCGTTGTGCCGGGTCTTCACCGGCACGCCCAGCCGGTACAGCTCTCGCTCCGCCTCCGCCATGAACGCAAGCACCCGGGGTGGGATGGTGCCGAAGTAATGATCCTCCAGCTGCTGCCCCTTGGGCGGCTTGGCGCCGAAGAGGGTGCGCTCGCAGGTAAGCAGGTCGGGCCGCCGGTAGAAGAGCTCGCGGTCCACCAGGAAGTACTCCTGCTCCGGTCCCACGGTGGTGACGATCCGGGACACGCCCTGATCGGTGCCGAAGATGCGCAGGATTCGCAGCGCCTGTTTCGAGAGTGCGTCCACCGAGCGCAGCAGTGGGATCTTGGTATCCAGTGCCTCGCCGGTCCAGGAGACGAAGGCGGTGGGAATACAGAGGGTGACGTTGTTGTCCCCCCGCATGAGGAAGGCCGGACTAGTCGCGTCCCACGCCGTATAGCCGCGGGCCTCGAACGTGGCCCGGAGCCCACCGGACGGAAAACTCGACGCATCGGGCTCACCCTGCACCAGCTCGGAGCCGGAGAAGTTGAAGACCACGCCACCGGCGCCATCCGGGGTCGCCAGGGAGTCGTGCTTTTCGGCGGTGAGTCCCGTGAGCGGCTGAAACCAGTGGGTGTAGTGGGTCGCGCCATTCTCGATAGCCCAATCCTTCATCGATGCGGCCACCACATCGGCCACGGCCGGATCCAGCGGCTCGCCTCGATCGATGGTGCGGAGCAGGCTGCGGTAGACCTCCTTGGGAAGCCGCTGCCGCATCATGCTGCGGGAGAAGATGTCGCTGCCGAAGATGGCGTCGATCCGGTCTGCGTGGGTCATACCGCCGTTCAGGGAACGCGCAGGGGTGGTCACGGGTGCTTGCGCCTCGTGCGGAAGAGATGAGAGAAAAGGATCAGGAATGCTTCAGGTTACGCCGGCCGGTATCGCCAGCGCGTCCTCGACATCGGACACGTCGGGATCGGGCAGCTCGGTGTACACCGGATTCGACAGGTAACGCTCGCCGAAGTCGCACACGATGGAGACGATGAGCTTGCCGGCATTTTCCGGCCGGGCGGCCACCTGAAGCGCGGCCCAGGTGATGGACCCGCTGGAGATGCCGGCGAAGATCGCCTCCTCTCGCGCCAGCCGGCGGGTGGTGGCGATGGCGTCATCGTTGGTCACCCGGATCACTTCATCGTAGATCTTGGTATCCAACAGCCCAGGGATGAACCCGGCGCCGATGCCCTGCTGCCGGTGGGGCGACGGCTGGCCCCCGGACAGGACCGGACTTTCGGCCGGCTCCACGGCGACGATGCGGATGTTGGGCTTCTTCTCCCGGAGGTACCGGCCGGCTCCGGTGATGGTGCCTCCGGTTCCGACGCCGGAGACAAAGATGTCCACGGCTCCGCCGGTGTCCGCCCAGATCTCGGGCCCGGTGGTCTTGTAATGGATGGCGGGATTGGCGGGATTGTCGAACTGGCGCGGCATCCAGGCCCGGGCGCCGAGCCGATTCAGAATCTCCTCCGCTCGGGCGATGGCTCCCTTCATCCCTTTGGGGCCCTCGGTCAGCACCACCTTGGCGCCGAGCGCCCGCAGCATGTTGCGGCGCTCGATGGTCATGGTCTCCGGCATGGTGAAGATGCAGCGGTACCCTCGGACCGCGGCCACATAGGCCAGGCCGATGCCGGTATTTCCGCTGGTCGGCTCGACAATGATCATGCCCGGCCGGAGCCGCCCCGTCTCGACCGCATCATCGATCATGGACGCGCCGATGCGGTCCTTGACCGAGTCGTAGGGATTGTAACCCTCGTGTTTGACCGTAACCTTGCCGGGAAGACCTGCGGCCATGCGGTTCAGCCGGATCAGTGGAGTATTGCCGACCGTTTGGGTGACATCTGGATAGATCTTGCCGTGCGGCATGGGCGCCTCGACGCTGGGTTCTCGCAAGAATAATATGCCCCGGGCCGGCCCGCTCAGCGCCGTCCCCTCCACGTCTTTACGATCGCCGCGCAAGCTCCGGCCAGCTCCGCCAGCGCATCGGCTCCCCAGTCGCCCTGATCGGTCAGGTAGCCCAGCAATTCCGCCGGAAGCGCCGCCACTCCGAGGCGGGCACCGCTGATCGCACCGGCGATCGCGGCCATGGTATCGGTGTCGCCGCCCACTGCGATGGCGGTGCAGATGGTCTCCCAGTAGTCATCCGGCGACCGAACGAAGGCGTACAGGCTCCACAGCACGCTGGGCGTCACGAAGGCGGAGATCCCCTGCCACCGGGGATGGGCGGGATCCAGGCCGCTTTCGTGGACGTGCCGCGCCGCGTCGCCCGGGGCGAGGGAGCTCCACTCGGCCAGCCCGCGAATGGCCTCAGCCACCGATCGGTCGTCCAGCTCGGCGCCGTCAGCGATCTCGGCAAGAAATTTGTCACGCCCTAATTCGTGGATACTCCCGGCAAGGAAGACGGCTGACGCAACGGCCCCTGCTCCGGCAGCGCAGCGCGGGTCGAGATGGGTGATCCGGCTTTGCTGGCGAGCCGCCAGACAGACCGAAGCGCAATCGGGTAGGAGCAGGCCCAGCGGCGCGCAGCGCATCGCGCTCCCATTCCCGGCGTAGGGTGCGGGGGTGCCTGCCTCGTTCCAGGGAACGCCCATGAGCAGCCGAAGTGCGGCGGACCGGGTCCCCCGCCCGGCCCCGACGTCCCGCCGCTCCCGGAACAGCTCGGCCAGCCGCCGCGCAAAGGCGGCGGGATCCCAGCCCTGCTGATCCTCAAAGCTCCGCAGGAGCTCCCGCGCGAGCTGGGTGTCGTCGCTGTACTGGCCGAAGGGGTACTGCGGGTGGGATCGTTCCGGGGCCCGGCCGGCGCGAAGCCAATCGTCCACATAGGCACGGGCGACTTCGGGAGGTTGGGCCTCGACCACAAAGCCGAGGGCGTCGCCGAGTGCCTGACCCAGGATGCACCCGACCAGGTGATCCCCGATCACCCTGACACGGGCACCACGTCCCGCCCACAGTGTTTGCATACCCGGGCGCGCGCCAGGATCCGCTCGGCGCAATACGGACATTCACGCTCGACGCGCCCGGCGGCCGGCTCCTGGTCCCCCGGCCCGGCCCCTTGGGGGCTGCCGCGCCGTTCCTCGAGCGCCACCACCTGGCTCTGGATCTGCCGGCGAAATTCCAGGGGTTGGGAGATTCGGGGGAACGATTCCTCGGTGCCACCGGTGCCGGTGATCGTGATCGAGCCGTAGTCGAACACTCGTCCGACGATCCCCTGATCGACACTGATGGCCTCGATCTTGGTCAGCAGCGTCTCGATCGATTCCCGCTCGATAAAGCCGTGCTTGGCCAAAACCCGCTTGTCGGTGACGGCAAACTCCGAGCTGACGTAACGGATGGCGGGGCCGATCGCCAACAGGAGCCCAATCCCGACGAACGCCATGCCGAGATACCAGTAGTCGTGCTGGAGCGTTTGCAGGATGATGGCGACTAGGACTCCGAGGGCGACCATGAGGATTGAGGCGCCGAAGATGATCCAGTGCAGCCGGGCCCGGTACACGATCTGCTCGCCGGTCAGGAGATGGTCGTCGAGGTAGCTCATACCCTAAAGATCGAGGTGGTCGCTGTCAGGGGACGACCGGTAGGAAGGTACAGCGGACAGGGTGGGATTCGAACCCACGATACCCGTAAGGGTATACCGGTTTTCGAGACCGGCTCCTTCAGCCACTCGGACACCTGTCCTGACGGGGGAAAGATAAGGCGTGAGCGGGAAAGAAAAAGCGTGAACGGGAAAAGCACAGCGTAGGTGGGAAAACAAAAGCGTAAGGGGAACTGAAACGCCCCGCTCACGTAGTTTCTTCCCCGCTCACGCTTTTCTTTACCGTTTACTGAGAAAAAACCGTTTCAGCAGGTCTCCGCACTCCTCGGCCATGAGGCCGCCGACCACCTCCGGCCGATGGTTGGTGCGCGGGTTGCGCAACAGGTCGTACACCGAGCCGGCCATTCCGCAGCGCGAGTCATAGGCTCCAAACACCACCCGCCCCACCTTGGCCAGGACGATCGCTCCGGCGCACTGGGCGCAGGGCTCGAGGGTCACATACAGAGTGGCGAAGGGAAGCCGGTCTTCTCCTACCTTCTGAAGGGCTCGTTGCAGCGCCAGCAGCTCGGCATGGGCGGTGGGATCGCACCGCTGCACCGTTTCGTTGTGGGCCTCGGCGAGAATGTCTCCTTCGGCGACAACGACCGCCCCCACTGGGACTTCTTCCCGAACCGAGCCCGCCCGCGCCAGCCGGAGCGCTGCCTGCATCCCAGTGAGATCACTGGGCGAAGGTGTGCCTCTACGCACTGACCATCTCGGGCTCCCTCGCGCCCCGCTCGACTCGTTCGAACCTCAGTTCGTCGCCGTGCCGCTCGACCCGAATAGTGTCGCCGTCCTGGAAGTTGCCCTCCAGCAGCTCCAAGGCGATGGGATTCTGCAGCCGCCGCTGGATGACCCGCTTGAGCGGGCGGGCCCCATAGACCGGATCATACCCCTCCGCCGCGATGAGGGCCTTGGCCTCCGGGGTGACCTCGAGCTTGAGATGGCGCTGCTCCAACATGTGGTCCAGCCGCTCCAGCTGCAGGTCGACGATGCGCACCAGATCCTCCCGGCTGAGCTGCCGGAAGACAATGATGTCGTCCACCCGGTTGAGAAACTCGGGCCGGAAGTGGTTGCGCAGCTCATCGCGCACCCGCTCCTCCACCCGTTCCCATCCCTTGGGATCGAGCTGCGCCCCCGCATCGACGATGTACTGGCTGCCGATGTTGGAGGTCATGATGATGACGGCGTTTCGGAAATCCACCACCCGGCCCTGGCTGTCGGTGAGCCGGCCGTCGTCGAGGATCTGGAGCAGAATGTTGAAGACGTCGGGGTGCGCCTTCTCGATCTCATCGAACAGGATGACGCTGTATGGCCGCCGCCGCACCGCCTCGGTGAGCTGGCCACCTTCCTCGTAGCCCACGTATCCCGGCGGCGCTCCGATCATCCGGGCCACCGAGTGCTTCTCCATATACTCCGACATATCGAGCCGGACCATCGCCCGCTCGTCGTCGAAGAGGAACTCCGCCAGCGCCCGCGCCGTCTCCGTCTTGCCCACTCCGGTGGGACCCAGGAAGATGAACGAACCCAGCGGCCGGTTCTGGTCCTGTAGGCCGGCACGGCTCCGCCGTACCGCGTTGGCCACCGCGGTAACCGCGACGAGCTGGCCCACCACTCGCTGGCTCAGCTCCTCCTCCAGCTTGGTGAGCCGCTCGCGCTCCGACTCCAGCATCCTCGAGACCGGAATGCCGGTCCACTTGGACACGATCTCGGCGATGTCCTCGGCATCGACCGCCTCCTTCAGGTACATGGTCCCGGCCTGGACCTCATGCAGACGCTTTTCATCTTCCGCTAGTCTCCGCTCCAGATCGGGGAGGCGGCCGTAGCGCAGCTCGGCTGCCTTCTGAAGATCGCCCCGGCGGGTGGCCTGATCGATTTCCGCCCGCGCGGTCTCGATCTCCTGCTTGAGCTGCTGGATCTCCTGGAGCGCCGCCTTCTCCGCCTGCCACTGGGCCTTCATGGCATTGGTCTTCTCCCGCAGGGTGGCGAGCTCCCGCTCCAGCGCCTCCCGGCGCTCCACCGCGGCTTTGTCTTTCTCCTTGAGCAGCGCCTGGCGCTCGATCTCGAGCTGCACGATGCGCCGCTCCACCTCGTCGATCTCCTGGGGCAGGCTATCGATCTCGATTCGCAGGCGGCTGGCGGCCTCGTCGATCAGGTCGATCGCCTTGTCGGGGAGGAAGCGATCGCCGATGTAGCGATCGGAGAGGGTGGCTGCGGCGATGATGGCGTTGTCGGTGATTCTGACTCCGTGATGGATCTCGTATTTCTCCTTGAGGCCCCGCAAGATGGCGATGGTGTCGGCCACGGTGGGCTCACCCACGAAGACCGGCTGGAACCGCCGCTCCAGCGCCGGGTCCTTCTCGATGTGCTTGCGATACTCATCCAGGGTCGTGGCACCGATGACGTGAAGCTCTCCCCGCGCCAGCGGGGGCTTGAGCATGTTGCTCGCATCCACCGCGCCTTCGGCCGCGCCGGCACCGACGATGGTGTGCAGCTCGTCGATGAAGGTGATGTACCTGCCCTGGCTCTGGGTCAGCTCTTTCACCACCGACTTGAGCCGCTCCTCGAATTCGCCCCGGAACTTGGCTCCGGCCAGCAACGAGCCGATGTCGAGCGACACCAGCTCGCGGTTGCGCAACGACTCGGGCACATCCCCGTTCACGATTCGCTGGGCCAGCCCCTCCACGATGGCGGTCTTGCCCACGCCAGGCTCACCGATGAGCACGGGATTGTTCTTGGTACGGCGGGAGAGGACCTGCATGACCCGCCGGATCTCCTCGTCCCGACCGATGACGGGATCCAGCTTTCCCTTGCGAGCCTCTTCCGTGAGGTTCCGGGTGTACCGCTCCAGGGCCTGATACTTCTCTTCCGGCGTCTGGTCGGTGACGCGGTGCGAGCCGCGCACTTCCTGGAGAGCGGTGCGGAGATCGTCGGCCGACACGCCCTGGGCGCTGAGTATGGCCCGAGCGGTGGTTCCCTTCTCTTCCACCATGGCCAGCAGCAGGTGCTCGGTCGAGACATAAGCGTCCCCCAGCTTCTTGGCCTCCGCGTCTGCCCGGTCGAAGATCCGCTGCACTTCCCGGCTGAAGCTCGGCTCCGCCCCCCCGCCCGCCTGAGTGGGGAACCGGGCGATCTCTCGCTCGATCTCCTGCGTGATGGCGGTGACGTTGAGTCCGGCCTTTTGCAGCAACGGCTGCACCACCCCTTCGTCCTGGGCCAGCAGGGTGGCAAACAGGTGAGCGTCGTTCACCACCGGATTGCCCCGCGAACGGGCCAGTTCACCGGCGTCGCGAAGCGCCTCCTGGGCCTTTATGGTCAGTCGCTCTGGTCGAATCATCGGATCCTCACATGCACACCGCCCGGCCTCCGAGGGAATCCCGGAAGTGACCGATCAGTGGAACCTTAGAACTGCTCAGCCGGATGGCAAGGCTTGTACCCCGCGATTCTGCCGCTTTGGCAGCAGGAGGGCGTTGTCCAGGGCATGGCGCTCATCCTTTGGCCCGGGACGAAGAAAGAGGCAGCCGTGGGAAGGCTGCCTCTTTAGATCATCTTCCACCTGCGATCTTCTTCTGGGCTATCATCTTCCGGGTGAACCGCTCACCGTCCACTATAAGCTGGTAGTAATAGACTCCGGTGATGGCCTCCCGCCTTCCATCGAGATACTTCCCGTCCCAGAAGGCCCGGTACTGACCGCAACGCAAGCGCAAGCTGTCCAGTTTCTCACTCGATCCGTCGGCCAGGGTCGGAATCGCGACGACCTGTACCAAGACATTGTAGATCTTCAGGCTGACTACCGGCTGATGACCCCTCGCGCATACCTCCCGGGAAATTTCAAAGGGAATCGTCGTCGCCGGGAAAAACGGATTGGGGTAGTTCTCCTTCAACTCGACTCGCGGCGGGAGCACATTCGCTTGTGCAGCTACCGGGGAGCCTGCCCCCACCAGAAGCCCGAGCCACCACCCCGGCCACGCCAAGCGGACCATGGGCGCTCCTCTTCATACAATAGTTGAAAACGGTGGTGGCACCTCCGCGCTGGTCGGGATGCAGTGGGGGAAGACATCTTAACGGAAGGTCTAGAGTCAAGAGTCTAGAGTCAAGGGAGACGGACTTTAGACCCTACACCTTCGCCTTCAACCTCCGCCCACCCCCTTCCCTCACCGTGATGCCCCTGACGTCGGCCCACTCCAGCAGGGGAATCAGATACTTCCGGCTGATGCCGAGCCGGTCTCGAACCGCCGCGGGGATGATGGGTCCGTGCTGTCCCATCTCGCTGAGAACCTCGACGAATTGATCGAGCGCCCCCCGGACGTAGTAACGATCGCGCTCGACCGCCTCGACCTGTCCTCGCGCGGCGGCCAGCCGTAGCACCGCCAGGAGATCCCGGCGCCCGGTCGAGCGCTCCAGCTCCGCCACCGAGGGTGGGCTCAGATGAGCGTCGGCGAGGATGCGCACGATGCGATCGATCTCGGCGTCGCCCCCCGCCACCCGAGGAACGAACCCCGCCAGGACGACCAGGCCCTCGCGCAGGCGGAGCCGGCCGGCGTGAGCGAAGTCGTCGAGGGCAGCCTCCACCATTTCCGCCGGAGCGCGGAGTGCGTGCCGCAGAGTTTCAAGCGGCATGCCCTGATCACTGGGATGTTGTCGATGATAGTCTCGAAGCAGGGCCAGGGCGCGGGTTCCAACTTGGTCTACCGCCGCTGTGGTGACCCACAGGTCGTCCAGCAGGCGGGCCGTCGCCTCCCGTCGCGCGATCTCCGCGGCCCCGGTCGGCGGCAGCCCCAGCAGGATCGGGAGCGACGACGACCGGATTCCGCCGGGGCGTCGCTCCATCAGGCTGCGGAAGCGCTCCGCGGGATCGGCAGAAGCCAAGCCCGGCGGCCATGCGCTCCGGCGGGGCGGCGGCCAGGGATCGAGAACCCGTCCCCCACCGATCGTCGTCACCGGACTGTAGCTCCGGAGCACGAACCGATCCTCGGCGCGGGCCACGAGCGGCGACTCCAGCGACAGCCGAGCCATGCCGGTTACCCCAGGCTGGAGCGGGCTACGGGGAGAGACTCGAGCCATGACCTCCGCCGTGCCCAACAGCAGGCGGACCCGGGATCGAGAACGGAGTGGCACCGCTCCCGGCTGAAGACCGATCTCGACATCCAGCGCTCGGGTGGCGGTCCAGGGCAGCTCCTCATTCACCAGCACCTCGCCCCGAGCCACGCCGGCGCGTTCCATCCCACCGACCCCAACCGCGGTCCGCGCTCCGGGCTCGCTCCGGTCGACTGCCCTGCCAAAGCTCTCGAGTGAGCGTACTCGCCCGCGCTGCCCCGACGGGAGCGCCACCACCGCATCGCCGGCGCGGAGGCTTCCCGACCAGACCGTCCCGGTCACCACCGTACCGACACCCGGAAGCGAAAAGACCCGGTCGATGGGCAGGCGGAAGCCGTCGGCTCGGGATCGTCGGACCACGTTCGAAGCGTGCGCCCGCAGCCGCTCGCGCAGCGTGTCGATGCCGGCTCCGGTCCGGGCCGACACCGCGAGGGGCGCATCGAACGCGATTGGGGACGTCTGGAGCCGTTCGGAGACCTCCATCACAACCAGCTGAAGCCATTCTGGATCCACCAGGTCCGCCTTGGTGATAACCGGGATCCCGGCCGCTACTCCGAGACGCTCGAGGATGACCAGATGCTCAACCGTCTGCGGCATGATGCCTTCGTCGCCGGCGATGACCAGCAGGGCCAGATCGATGCCCGATGCGCCAGCCACCATCGTTCGGATGAAATCCTCATGGCCTGGCACATCGACCACCCCGGCGATGCGGCCGGCTCCCAAGTCGAGCGGCGCGAAGTTGAGCTCGATGGTGATTTCCCGGCGACGCTCCTCCAAGAGCCGGTCCATCGGCTTACCGGTCAGAGCAGTGACAAGGGTCGACTTGCCATGATCGATATGGCCTGCGGTTCCAATGATCACGCGGCCGCCCAGGGCTGCTGCATCCAGAATTCGAGCGCGGGCAGTTCCGCACCCTCGCCCAGATGGTAGCGGATGTATCGGGCCAGCAAGCGGCGGTGGGCCGCGCCATGCTTGCTGGCGAGCGCGGGAAGCTCACTGGCAGGCTCGAGGAGGGCCAGGAGATCAGTTCGGGCCTGCTCCGGAAGATTGGTGGCACCGTGGTGGGAGGCGCAGGTGGAGCAAAGCGCGCCGCCATCGCGGGTACTGAACGGGAGCGGCCCGGGGGGCAGCGGCGCTCCGTCGATGACGCAGACCTCGATGGATGGCGCGAACCCGAGCACGCTGACCAGTTGCCAGAGAAGCCGAAGCCCCATGGCCTCCACATTCGCGTGAGCGGTTGTCTCCAGCTCGACGAGAGCGTGCCGTAGAAGCTCGAAGCTTTCGGGGTGGGCGTCGGCAGGAGCGAAGCGCAGCATCACTTCAGACAAGGCGCAGGCAATGGCATAGCGCTCCAGATCGGAGGCCAGCCCGACGTGGAGCTGCCGCACGTCGAAGGCGGTGAGCAGATGCAGCTCCCGGTGCTCCTTCATATGGAGCTGTGCCTGGCCTTCGCTCAGCAGCTGGAGCGCGGCGCCGAACCGGCTCTTGGGGCGCAACGCTCCCTTGGCAATGGCGCTCTGGACCCCAAAATCCCTGGTGGCCAACCGCACGATCTTGGAGGTCTCGCTGTAGCGCAGAGTGGAGAGCACGATGGCGGGGGTCGAGACCGGCGGCATTGCTACGGGAGCGGCTCGTCCGTCGGCTCCATCCCTGCAGGAGGCACTCGGGCAAGAAGGGCCTGACTGGCGCATTGTCCCACCGTCACAGTCCGAATTTCGGTGAAATTGGGACGCAGGACGTGGAGCAAGCCGTGGCCGGAGCAACCGGCCTCCAGAGCGTAGATCCGCCCCTGTGAGTCCACTGCGACGCCGGTATTCGCCGGAATGGCAACCCCGTTCCCCTCACCGCGAAGGATTTTGCGATCGGCGGTGTCGAATTCCATGAGCCCCTCGGTCCGGGAGCTGATCAGGAGCCGGTCAGCTCCATTGTCGGTTAAATCACCGGCTCCGAAGCCGAAACCTCCAAAGCTCGCCACCTCCTGGCGACCAACCGGATCGACCACAGACAGGCGGGCTTCATCGACGGTGGGATCTCCCACCTGGACCACGTATAACAATCCGTCGCCCGCGACGGTGCTGAACTGGGCATTGCCGGGACCGATCAGGGGGACCGAGTCGACCACGGCACCCGCGAGACCGATGCCGGGATCGACGACGCTGATCCAGCTCTCGCCCGTCGGTTGGCCAAGACTGTCGAGGTTGGCGTTGAGAACCAGCACCCGGCCGCGGGTGAAGATGACCTGCTGAGGGGTGCCGCCGACCACCACGCTCGCGGTATCGCCGGTGGACAGGTTGACCCGGGTGAGCGTGCGAGTAGTGGCATTGGAGACGTAGGCGATGGAATCACTGATCAGCGCCCCTCCCGCCACGCCGGACCCCGGTGCGAGCGCGATGGTATTCACCAGCACCCCTTGCCGTAGATCCACCACCGCGATGGCGTCCCGCCCCCGCAGCGGGACCACGGCGGTGCCTCCCCGAGCCGTCACGCTCACCGGCTGCACGTCGGACTCGCCCAGGGGGATAGTGGAGACCTGGGTGGGGGCGGCCACCGGCACCAGGCTGAGCGTAGCGCCGGTGGTGTTCAGCACGACGACGACCTCCTCCGGAGCCGGAAGGGGCGCCGCCGTCTCGGCGCAGGCAAAGGCGCCTGCAGTCAGGATGAGGGCCGGCCAGATCGATCTGTCTATCGGCATGGCCGAAAGATCGAAGCACCTCCCCTGCGCCGCCAGTCGTAGTCGGTTAGAAGCGGAACCTGGCTCCGCCGTAGACCCCCCTGGGTCGTCCGGCAAAGCCGACTACCTGGTCGTACTGCTTGTCGAACAGATTCTCTACCCGAACGACCCCCGAGAGTCCCGGACGCCCCGCGGCCGGCTGGAGAATGTCCACCTCTCCTGCCAGGTCAACGATCGCGTAACCGGGGAGCTCGACGCGCACGCTGGGAAAGGAGTTGAAGTCCACGTCGTCCCGCCGGCCCAGGTAGGTGACCGAGCCACCCAGCGTAGCGCGCTCGAACACCCGGCCTTGAACCGCCAGTTCCGCGGAGTGGCCCGGCCTCCGAATGAGGCTCTGTCCGTTGGCAAACGAGGTACTGGGCATGCCGGCGTCATCGGTGGCTTTGGCGTCCAGGTAGGTGTACGATGCCTTGGCGCTCACCGAAGTGCCGAACGACGTGGTCACACCGGCCTCGACGCCGCGCGCCCGGGCGGCGGCCCCGTTCCGGTAGGTGGGCTCTCCCGGGGCAACACCGCCGTCGTACACGATCATGTCGCGGAAGCGCTGGTGAAAGTAAGTGGCCCAGAGCGACACCCGGCCCACGAGATGTTGCTCTACCCCGACCTCCCAGCTGTTCGAGCGCTCCGGGCTGAGCGTGGAATCGCCCACCACGAAGGGCGCGTCGCAGAACTGTTCGCAGAAGGTGGGCGCCTTGAACGCCCGACCGAGTGAAGCACGGAACCGGGTGCCGCCCTGAAGCTGGTACGCCAGCCCGGCCCGATAGGTGAAGAAGGTGCCGAAGCCACGGTTGTGGTCCAGCCGGCCATTGAGGTTCACGGCGAGCCCCGCGGGAAGATCGAGCACCGCCTGGGCGTAATAGCCGAAGGTGGTGCGCCCGCGATCAAACGGGGTGTCCGGCGTGGTGGCAATGCCACCGAAGTTCGAGGTGGTCTCGCCTGACTGCCGCTCGGTCTCCCGCTCGACCTGTGCCCCGGTCGTGAGCGTGAGCACTGAGCTCACAAATCCGTTGACCCTGGCCTCGAGGTTGCCGCGCTGGTCTCGGGAATTGCGATGTGACGCAAAGCCGAACCCCACTGTGTCGGCGGCATTGTCCGGACGGTCGTCGAACTCGCCGTCACTGCGACTCCCTCCGCCCGACACCCGCAGCTCGACCCGGTCACTCAGCCGCCGCCCCAAATCCGCCCCGACCGACAGCGCCTTCTCGGCGTTGAACTGGTTGCTGTCGGCCAGCGCACCGGAGAAGTCGGTGGGAAAGTGGAAGCGATTGTCGGAGAAGCGGACGGAGAGCGAAGCATCACCCTTCGGATCGGGAGCAGCTCGCACCGAACCGCTGAGCACCGTGTTGTGGTAGCCGTTGTTGAACGCGTAGGTCCCGTCGGTCGAGAGGTGGCTGGCGTCGGCGGAGTAGCCGAGCGACTTGCTCCCACCCACGACCCCAGCGTGTCCCGAGATGCTCCCGAACGTGCCGGCTTCAGCTCCCCCTTCGAGCGCCGGGCGTCCCTGCCCTCGCCGGGTAAACACCTGGACCACCCCGCTGACCGCATCGGATCCATAGAGCACGCTGGCCGGTCCCCGCAGGACCTCGATCCGGTCGAGGTTGTCGGTGGTGAGGTTGGCAAAGTTGTAGGCGCCGCCCGGCTGATTCACCGGCACCCCGTCCACCAATACCTTCACATAGTCGCTCTCGCCGCCTCGGAGAAAGAGCGAGCTCACTCCTCCAAAGGATCCCACCTGGACCACGGTGGCTCCAGGAACCTCCCGCAGTGCATCCTGCACGAAGTGAATCCCCCGCGCCCTAAGCTCCTCTCCGCGAATGATGGTGGTCGAGGAGACCACGCCGTCGGGCGGGGTGGGAATCCGGGTGGCCGTCACCACCAGCTCCTTGAGCCGGGTGGTATCCTGGATCTCCTGCGCCGCGAGTGAAGGTGAGATGATAAGCGCCAGGGCGAAGGCGGCGGCAGTTCGGCTACACAGTGATGCTCGCATCGATGATCCTCCTCCGACGTGTGGCTGCAATGTCATTTCGAGCAAAGCCCCTGGGCACGACTGTCAGGTGTCCTCCTCACCCGAGCGCAGCGGCACGACCTGGGGTGAGCCGTCACGCCAGGTGGTCACGGCAACCGGCCACTCGAATACCCGGGATAGCGTTTCGCGGCTCAGAACCTCGGCGGGGGTGCCAGCCGCTACCACGGCGCCCCGGTCCAACAGCAGGATCCGGTGAGCGAAGCGAGCGGCCAGGTTGAGGTGGTGGGTGATAACCAGGCCGGCGAGGCCCCCATCGACCAACTGCCGGACCAGCTCCAGCAGCTCCATCTCGTGACGGACATCGAGCGATGCTGTGGGCTCGTCGAGCACGAGCGCGCGGGGCTCTTGCGCCAGCGCACGAGCTATGCGTACTCGCTTCCACTCCCCGCCCGATAGCGAGTCCACCGGCCGGTCCGCCAGGCTCACGATGTCACAGCGTTCCAGCGCGGTGCGGACCGCCGCGTGATCCTCCGGGCCGGGCGCGCCGAGTGGTCCCAGGCGAGCGTAGCGGCCGAGCATGACAGTCTCGGCTACCCGGAGTGGGAAGACCGCTTCTTCCTGTTGGCCTACCACGCCCACGGTCTGAGCTAGGGAGCGGCGGGACCATTGGCCCACCGGCAAGCCGTCCACCAGGACCGCACCGCTCTCGAGCGGTACCATGCCCAGCAGGGCGCGGACGAGAGTGGTCTTTCCGCTGCCGTTGGGACCGACGACCGCCACCAGCTCTGAGCCGCTGACCTGACAGCTGACTCCGTCGAGGACCACCGGCTGGTTGGCCCGATACCGCACCGTGATCGCCCGCGCCTCGAGGATCACGTCAGTGTTCTCCGGAGGAGCAGCGCGAAGAGGGGGACGCCGATGAGCGCGGTGATGACGCCGACGGGTAGCTCTAGCGGGCGCACCGCCGTCCGGGCCACGACGTCTGCCAGCACCAGGAAGCACCCGCCCACCAGAAAGACCAGGGGCAACAAACTCCGATGGAGCGGGCGGAAGAGGATGCGAACCGTGTGAGGGACGACCAGGCCGACGAAGCCGATGATACCGCAGGTGGCCACGCTGGCCGCCGTCAGCAATGCCGTGCTGAGGTACACCACGCGCCGGACCCGGTCCACCTCCGCGCCCAGATGATGGGCCGGTTCATCGCCCAGCGCGATCAGATCGAGCGACCGGGCGTGATACAGGAGCACCAGGAGCGGGATCGACGCATACACGGTGAACACGGCGAGAGCCCGCCACGAGGCGGCGCCGAATCCCCCCAGCAGCCAGAGAAACGCATTCCGCACTCCCGGCGCGTCGGACAGGACCATGATGGCACTCATGAGTGCGCCGGCGAAGGAACCGACGACGACGCCGGAGAGGAGCAGGACGTGCGGATCGAGGCGTCTTCCGGAGACCAGGCTGAGCCGGTACACCAGCGCCACCGCGGCCAGCGCGCCGAGAAAAGCTGCGATCGGCACCGCCCAGGGACCGCCGGCTCTCGAGGCGATCGCAATGACGGCGCCGAGGCCCGCGCCACTGGAGAGGCCCAACAGGTACGGCTCGGCGAGTGGATTACGAATCATGGCCTGGAGGGCGGCGCCGCAAACGCCGAGGCTGCCTCCGACCAGGAAAGCGAGGACCACGCGCGGGGCTCGCAGATCGCGCACGATCACCGCCGCGCCGGCGTCGGCATGCCACAACCCAGCCCACACCTCTCGGAGAGGGATTGGAACGGCGCCGGCGCTCAGGCCGAGGAGAACGCAAACGATCACCGCCGCCGCGAGGACGACCGCCCGGCCCGCGCTCACCGGTCCACTCCGGCCAGGCGGGCAGCCAGCTGCCGAATGGCCGCGGGTGCGCGAGGGCTGGGGCGGTTGAACTCCGAGCCGCTCACCCGGAGGAAACGATGTTCCCGGACGGCCGGAACCACCTGCCACTCGGGACGGCTGGCGAAAGACGAGGGTCCCTCAGTGGTGGTGAAGATCAGATCGGGATTCCGCGCCGCGACCGCCTCAATGCTGACCACTCCCGACGATGCCGTCACGTCGGCGAACAGGTTCTCGCCTCCTGCGCGCTCCACCAGCTCGCTCAGGAAACTGCCCCGCCCGATGGTCATCGGCGGTTGCTCCCAGACCAGAAGCAGAACCTTGGGCCGAGTGCCCCGCGCTGGACGGGTAGCGGCGGCCAGCGCGGTGTCGAACACCGCGGTGACCGAGTCGGCGGCTCGTTGATGCCCGGTGACGCGCCCGAGCAGTTCCGCAACCCGGCCGACATCACTCAATGCATCCGTGTTGAGCCGGATTTCGGGGACGCCCAGCTCCCGGAGGCGGCCGGCCACCGCGGCATTCTGGCCGGAGTTGTACAGGACGACGAGATCGGGCCGCCGGGCGACGATCGCCTCGATGCTGGGCTTGATGCCATCGCCCAGATCGGGGACGGCCTTTGCTGCCGCGGGATAGTCGCAGTAGCTGGTCCGGCCCACCACAGCAGAATCGGCACCGATGGCAAAGAGCAGCTCGGTGGCCGCGGGAATGAGCGAGACGACTCGGCGGGCAGGTGCGGTGAGACGCAGGGTGTCACCCGCGTCGTCGACCAGTTGGATCGACCCCCGCTGGGCCGGAGTCCGGCCGCAGGCGAGACTCGTTCCGATGGAGAGGACAAGCAGCAGCTTCGCGAGCCCGCGCTGGCGCAGCGGCATGGTGGAAATAATTCCGCCCATCCCTGGAGGAGAGAGATGGGCGGTGAGCGACGGCGCCAGGCCGATCGGGCACGCCACCGACCCTCCCCCGAGGGCTTTCATGGTGGCACGAACGGAGAGGTCTCCTGGCTTCGGGACTCCACTCGCCTTCCCGGTTTCCCAGTGGCGTGCTGAGTGGAGAGCCTGGCCGACGAGGGCCAGGTGCCCGTTACAGTGGCGGGGCCGCACCGGTCTTGCACCGGCTTCCGAGTAATCCCCGTTCGTGTTGCTTCAGTTGTTCCGCAGCGGGAGTCTATCGGTTCGTTCTGTCCGCCGCAAGGGATGTCTCCAGCTCGTCCTTCAGGCGAGCTCGCTCGCCCAGGTAGGAGTCCCACTCAGACGAGGGAGTCTCTGCCTGCCGTCCGAGATAGCGGGCATCGAGCGCAGCAATCGCATCGAGCAGGCGACTCGACGGAACCTTGGCGCGCCGGCTCTCTCGGGCGACCAGATGCCATCCGGCTCCGAGCAGGGTGGCGCCCAGTGAGAAGACCAGCGCGACCAGCAACCATCGAGCCGTGCGGGGAGTGCCCGGCAGCGAAATGCGGATTATGCCAGCGGCAGGCGTCACTCCGGTCCATCGGCGGAAGGAGCGACCCTGTATCACCTGGCTGTCTGCGAAAGCCATCCCCGCCCCACTCACCCGAGCGCCGGTCTCTTCCACCAGCACGTTGATCTTCTGACCTGACCCCTGCACCGGTAGCTCGAGGGTTGAGCGGCCGGCGGGCACCTGATACTGCACCGTGATCTGCTTCTCTCCCGGAGCGATCGGAGCTGTGATCATCACCGAGTCTCCTCTGCGCTGCACCGACTCCGCGGAGACTTCGCTCTCGCCGACTTGAAGGCCGGAGCTGCCGGCCGGCAGCGGCAGGGTGATCGATGGCCGCAGCGGGTCCGACGTGACTCGAGTGTGCTGCCCGGTGTTCTGCAGGACGATCAAGTCGAGGGCGCTTCGGGTCCCGTCCTCGCCCGGCCGAGTCAGGACGAGGTGCCGAGCCTCGACCGCCACCGGCGCGGTGCTGGAAGTGTCATAGACCACGATCCTGACGGCCGTATCCGGCCGTCCCGGGTTGGTGGAGACCGGGGGGGAGAAATATTCGATTCCCGAGTGGCGAGTGCTGAGCAGGTAGAACGCGGTAGTGTCGGGCCGGAAGGCAAATCCGAAGCGCCCGCGGCGGTCGGCTCGGGTGGAATCGAGCGGTCCCTGGGTGTCAGGCGCGATCCGGTGGAGCACGACGCGGGCTCCGCGGACCGGAGTCGAATCCGCCGACAGGACTCGGCCGGTCACCCGGACGGATTGTGCGAGGACGGGAAGGACGGGAAAGACGGGAAGGACCAGCAACAACCAGAGTACGGGCAGCCTCATCCTGGCGCGCAAATACCTTCCCGTCCTTCCCGTCCTTCCCGTCTTTCCCCGTTACGGATTGAACTTCCCGAAGTCCTGCGGGTCCATCTTCTCGAGATAGTCCTTGAGCTTGTCGGCTTCGAGCGACGGATTGGGGGAGGGCTCGTCCGTTTCCACACCGCTTTGGTCCAGCAGCTGGTCACTGGTGAAGATCGGTGCCCGCATTCTCAGCGCGAGCGCAATGCTGTCGGAAGGCCGGGCGTCGACCTGGAACACGTGGTCGTCACGGCGGATCAGCAGCTCGGCGAAGTAGGTATTCTCCTTGACCGAGCTGATTACCACCCGGCGAAGATCGCCACCCAGGCCCACCAGAATCTGCTTCAGGAGATCGTGGGTGAGGGGCCGCTGGGCCTTCATGCCCTGGAGCTCCATGGCGATGGCGCTTGCTTCCGCCGGGCCGATCCAGATCGGCAACACCCGGGAGCCTTCCTTCTCCCGCAGAATCACGACTGGAGTGTTGGTGGTCCGGTCGAGACCGAGATGTGCCACCGTGACTTCGATCATGGGCTCACGCGCTCAGGTGCCGGCATCCCAGCTGGCGAGGTATTCCACCTGCTCGGCCGTCAGCGTGTCAATCGCGAGGCCCATGCTCTGCAGCTTGAGCCGAGCGATCTCCTGGTCCACCGCCGGGGGCAACCGGTGTACCGCCTTACTCATCTTGCCGGCCTCCTTCGCCAGGACCTCGGCGGCAAGCGCCTGGTTGGCGAACGACATGTCCATGACGCTGGCGGGATGCCCCTCGGCCGCGGCCAGGTTGATCAGCCGTCCCTCCGCCAGCACCATGATCCGCCGGCCCTTTACCACGAACTCCTCCACCATCTCGCGCACGTAGCGCCGGGAGGACGCGATTCGGCTGAGCCCATCCAGATCCAGTTCGACGTTGAAGTGGCCCGAGTTGCAGACGATGGCGCCATCCTTCATGGCGGCGAAGTGCTCCGCCCGCACCACATGAATGTTGCCGGTGAGGGTGATGAAGAGATCGCCGAGGGGAGCCGCTTCCGCCATCGGCATCACCTCGAACCCGTCCATCCGCGCCTCGAGCGCCGGCAGCGGATCGATCTCGGTCACGATCACGTGAGCCCCTGCTCCCCGGGCCCGGCTGGCGACTCCCCGGCCGCACCACCCATAGCCCGCGACAATGACCGTGCTGCCGGCCAGCAGCAGGTTGGTGGCGCGGATCACGCCGTCGAGGGTGGACTGCCCGGTGCCATAGCGGTTGTCGAACATGTGCTTGGTGTTCGAATCGTTGACCGCGATGATGGGGAACTGGAGCACGCCCTCCTTGGCCATTGCCTTGAGCCGGATGACGCCGGTGGTGGTCTCCTCGGTGGAGCCCTTCACCGTACCCACCAGATTCTTCCGCTCGGCGGCTGAGAGGCCCTCCACCCAGCGCCGGATAGGCGGGGCGAGGTCATCCAGCCGATTGAGCGCGATCATATGGAGCGAGCCCACCAGATCGGCCCCATCGTCCTGGGTCATGTGCGGCCCGAACGCCAGAGCCTGGGCAATGTGGGTGTAGTAGGTCTCGTGGCCTTCACCCTTGATGGCATAGACCTGCACCCCGTGGTCGCGGACCAGGTGGGCTGCCACGTCGTCCTGGGTCGAGAGCGGGTTGGAGGCGCAGAGGGCGATTTCGGCGCCGGCTGCCCGCAGGGTCTGCATCAGGTTGGCCGTCTCCGTCGTCACGTGCAGGCAAGCCGAGAGCCGGAGGCCCTTGAGCGGTTGCTCTCGGGTGAAGCGGGCGCGGATTTGCCGGAGCACCGGCATGGACCGCTCGGCCCATTCGGTGCGTCGCTTACCTTCGTCAGCCAGGGTCAAGTCTTTGACGTCGTACTTGGCAGTGGCAGTCTGAACGGTCATGATGCTCCTCAGCGGGCCGCCGACAGCAGGTCCTTCACGCGGTCGGGCTCTTCCCAGGTGAATAAGTCGACGTTCTTGCCGTCGTACTTGACGGTCTTGGGCCGGCGTCCAAAGTGCCCGTAACTGGCCGTCGGTCTGTAAATTGGCCGCTTCAGCTTGAGCGCGTCAATGATTCCCTTGGGAGTGAGGTCGAACACCTCCCCGACGATCTCTTCAAGCATCGCGTCGGGCAGCTCCCCCGTGCCGAAGGTCTGCACCATCACCGAGACCGGACGGGCCACACCGATAGCATAGGCCACCTGCACTTCGCAGCGGCGCGCGAGCTTGGCATCGACGATGTTCTTGGCTACCCAGCGCGCCGCGTACGCGGCGGAGCGGTCCACCTTGGATGGATCTTTGCCGCTGAAGGCACCGCCACCGTGCCGGGCCATGCCGCCATAGGTGTCTACGATGATCTTCCGGCCGGTGAGGCCGGCATCGCCGTGGGGTCCCCCGATTACGAAGCGCCCGGTGGGGTTGATGAGAAACTTAGTGCCGCGGTACTCCACGCCGGCTTCATCGAGTACCGGCTTTACCACCTCTTGGACGATGGCGTCGCGAATGGTCCCATGCGCCAGCTGGCGGGAGCCATTGCGCTCGGCATGCTGGGTGGACACCACGACCGTGCGGACGGCGACGGGACGGTCGTCCTCGTATTCGATCGAGACCTGGGTCTTGCCGTCGGGGCGGAGCCATTCGATCCGGGGATGTCCGTGGAGCCCCTTTCGCACCGACGCCAGCCGTTCCGCGATCCGGTGCGCCAGGATGATCGGCAAAGGCATTCGCTCGTGGGTCTCGTTCGAGGCGTAGCCGAACATCATTCCCTGATCTCCAGCGCCCTGCTCTTTCTTGGCGCCGGAGTCCACCCCCATGGCGATGTCGGGGGATTGCCGGTCGATGGTGGTAAGCACCGCGCAGGTCCGCCCGTCGAAGCCGTAGGCGGCATCGGTATACCCGATCGACTCCACCGTCTGGCGTACCAGGTCGGGAATATGGACGTAGGTGCTGGTGGTGATCTCCCCCGCTACCACGGCCATGCCGGTCGTAACCAGCGTCTCGCAGGCGACCCGGGCAGCCGGGTCCTTGGCCAGAATCGCATCGAGCACCGCGTCAGAAATCTGATCGGCCACCTTGTCGGGGTGACCTTCGGTGACCGACTCAGAAGTGAAGATGTGACGCTTGGGACCAGCCATGCGGTATGAGTCTCGGTAGTTAGAGGATGGCGGCGGGACGACTACGCGCGCTTTCCGGGGGGCAAGGTAGCCACACGACCACGGCCAGGCAACGACGATTGCGGGTCGAGCAGACGGATATCTATGTGCTCGCCGACGACCTCACGCAGCACGCTGGAAACCTCCGCAGCGCTGGCCGCCGCGAGGGCCGCGGTGGCCGCCTTGCGGGTGGATTCCTCCGGAACCGTGCGAACCACCCATTTGACCAACGGAAGCGCCGGAGGTGAGACGCTGAGGCATTGGTAGCCCAGACCCAGCAAGAGCACGGCGCTCAGTGGCTCCGACGCCATCTCACCGCAAACACTGACCGGCAAGCCGGCCTGCTTGCCGACCTCGAGCACCCGTTGGAGCTGCCGTACGATGGATGGGTCGTGCGGAGTGAAGCGGTTGGCCAGTCGGGCATTCCCCCGGTCTACCGCCATGGTGTACTGGGTGAGATCGTTGGTCCCCACACTGAAGAACGCGCTCACCTCTGCCAGCCGGTCCGCCATAAGGACCGCGGCCGGCGTCTCAATCATGACACCGACCGGAATCGATTGCGCGCTCCGGATTCCATCGCGTTGCAGGGCCCGGGCCTCTTCCGCCACGATCTCGCGCGCGTCGTGGACCTCTTGAACCGTGGTTATCAGAGGCAGCATCAGGTGAATGTCATGGTTGGCCGCCGCCCGGAGGACGGCCCGCACCTGCGGCCGGAACACCTCCGGCTGATCCAGGCAGACCCGGATGGAACGCCATCCCAGGAATGGATTGGCTTCGATCGGTGCCTTGAAGGCGACGGGAAACTTGTCCCCACCCAGATCGAACGACCGGATGACAACGGTGTGCTCGGGGAAGGCCAGCGCCACCCGCCGGAAATACTCGGTTTGCTCGTCCTCAGTCGGCAGATTGGCCCGCCCGGTGAGCAGAAATTCGGTGCGCAGCAGACCCACGCCTTGGGCGCCGAGACGAATGGCGGCCTCGATCTCCTCCGGCAGATCGACGTTCCCCATCAGGGTGATCGCGGTGCCGGAGGGAGTGACCGCCGGCTCGTTCAAGATGATCTCGAGCTGCTGTTCGAGCCGGTGCCTCCGGCTCACCTGGACCTTGGCTTCCTCCAGCTCGTCCCGGTTGGGGTCGAGCACGATAGTGCCGCTCTGGCCGTCGAGCAGCAGCACCGTCCCCTCGGGGATCGCGGCCAGGGCCCCGGCTGCCCCCATGACCGCCGGGATGCCGAGGGAATGGGCCAGGATCGCCGCGTGCGCGGTCCGCGTCCCCTCCTCACTCACGAGACCGACCACGTGCTCCCGGTCGAGCTGCACCGTCAACCCGGGCGACAGCTCGTGGGCGACCACGATGACCTGCTCGTCGGCAGGCACCGACCAGAGCTCGCTATCGGTGCGCCCGAGCAAACGATGAATCATCCGCAACTGGATGGCATGCAAATCGGCCAGGCGTTCCCGCAGCCGGGCGGCACCGGACCAGAGCTCCCGGAGCTCCAGCGCCCGGAACTCGTACGCGGTCTCGGCGCTGAACCGATTCCGCCGGATCAGAGTCTCCACCGAGGCGAGGAACTCCTCGTCCTGAGCCATGAGGATCTGGGCATCGAAGATCCGCGATTCCTCGACCCCGGCACGGTGAAGGACCCGCTCGCCTAGGCCCCGGAGGTGGGAGACGACGTCGTCCACCGCCTCGCGCAGCCGGCGTACCTCGCCTTCGACCTCGTCAGCCCCGACGGTGCGGTCGCCCACCTCGGGAAAATCCCAACGGATGATCAGCGCGGGCGCGCAGGCCACGCCGGGTGACACCCCGATGCCGCGCAACACTCTGGTCACTGGAGTGTCTCCCCAAAGCCGGTAGCGACCAGAGCCGCGAGTGCCTCCGCAGCCTGTTCGGCATCCGGTCCGTCGGCTCGGATGGTGATCGAGCTGCCACATTCGGCAGCCAACATCATCACGCCCATAATGCTTTTGCCATTCACGCCCACACCGTCCTTGCTGATCTCGATCTCGGAGTTGAAGGTGCTGGCCAGCCGAACAATGCGCGCCGCCGGCCGGGCATGCAGCCCCTCGAGGTTCACAATCATGGCCTCGCGCTCAGTCATAGGCCTACCCGACGGAACAGGAGGAGCAGGAGCATGGCGAGCAAGGCAAAGCGTACCGAAGTCAGACCGGGACCGAACCAGCGAGTCAAGGCGATGCCGGCCACCGCTACCCCCGCGGCCCCAACGGATGCCGACCAGCCAAAGCCCTTGAGAAACCACTCGGCCACCAGCGGAAGAGCCGCGCCCATCGCGAACCCGGCCGCGGGCCCCGCCCATTCGATGGCTCGCGGCAGCCAGGAGCTGCCGATGGCCGCTCCCACCCGCATCCCCGACGCCATGCCGGTGCGCAACGACCAGAAGCTGGTCCAGAGGCGAATAGCGTTGTAGCTGAGCAGAAAGCCAATGAGTGCCCACCAACCGGCCCCAAGGACCACGCCAATCAGGGCGAGGCCCATCAGCGCCGGCACCAGCCCGGCCCAGAAGAGCTCGTCCCCCATTGCGCCCAAGGGACTGCACAACGCCGTTCTGAGTCGTACGATCTGCGCGCCCGGTACGGCCTCGTACTCGGCACGTGCGGTGGCGCCCAGGGCCAGCCCGGCAAGGTTGGGGTTGCAGTTGAAGAACTCGGCCGAGCGCACCACCGCCTCCCCGTGCCGCACCGGATCCACGGCTTTAAGATCTTCCAGTAGCGGCTCGGCGGCATACCCCATTCCCACTCCCAGCATGCGCTCGTAGTTCCAAGTGCCCTGGACGGCGAACAGCCGAAGCAGAGCGCGCAGCCGGCGGTTCATATGAACACCGCGATCAGGACTCCCGCTGCGACCCCCGCAAGCAACCACTTGAGCCTGAGACCCCGGCCGGAACTCCGGAATGCTCCGTTCGCGGCGGCCGCCAGAGCCGAACCGATCGCGACGAGAGTGAATGCCACCGCGGTCTGCCGATCCAGCCGCACCGACTGGGTGATGGTCGCCGCCAATATCAGGCCGACCAGGGTCAAGAGGAATCCGCGGAGCGCGTCACGCAGAACTCCCAGGTACTGGAGCCGCCGGATCGCGCTGCTTTCTCCCGCCGCCAAGGCTGCGGCGCGGCGCTGGATGGCGCGGGCGTTCCACCGCCTGACGATCTGGAGACTCCAGCCTCCTAAAACGGCGAGCAACAAACCGAGTCCGGCGCTGATTCCGAGACCGAGCTCCCACGGGGCACCCAGGCCGAGCGCCACCGCTCCGACGGTCGCCGGCCCGTAGTCCGGATAGCGGGCGGCGCCGACCGGCAGGACGTCCAGGGCAAACAGTTCGAAGAGGACTCCAATTCGGATCCCCGCCTCCACATCGCCGGCCAGCCAGCCCGCCACACTACCTGCTACCAGCGGGCGGGAAATCATCGCCTGCGGCACGCTGACCAGGTCGAGACCGACCAGTGTTCCCCACAACAGGAGGGGGATGACGATTTGCGGCGTGAAGTCACTCATCCCAAGGAGCTCAGCGCGACCGGCGTCGTGGTGGGAAGATCCTGCGCGGTGACCTCAGCTCCACTGTCTTCGAGGGCGTGCAGCGTGCGCAGCTCCTGATCGGTGAGATAGACAAACGGCAGACGCTCGCGCCGTCCGGGGCGGTGATGGATTCCTCCCAGGTTAATCCGATGAACTACATCTGGGTTGGCAGCGTGCAGGGCGGCCATCGTGTCCAGGTCTCCGGTGAGCACCAGGCCTCGCTTTCCGTTGGCCTGCCACTCGGTCATCTTCTCCGTCGCCTCGGCGATGGTGACAAAGCGGACCTCGGTCTCGGGGGCAACAGCCATGCGATACAGGTCCTGTTCCCAGGGACTGGTGGCCACCTGGTCATCCACCAGGATGATGAGATTGATCCCCAATGGCCGGCCCCATCCGATCACTACCTGGCCGTGGATAAGACGGTCGTCTATCCGGCAGAGCACAATGGACATCAAGGAATCCTGATTGACTTTTCCCCGGCGGCGGCGGCACGACTCGCCGCCTCGGCCGGCGAGAGCGAGCGGTGAAAGACGAAATCCACCAGCATCGCGAGGTTCACGCCGGTCACCACCTTCACCGACTCCTCGCTGCGGAGGCGTTTGAGCACCGCGACCAGACAGGAACCGCTGGCCAGATCCACGAAGACCACCGCTGGTCGCCCGTTCACCGCGGCGAGAATCCGCTGCTCCAGGGTGTCGCGGTCGCAGCCGGAATTCGAGACGGGGACCAGCGCACCGACCAGACCGCTGATCTGTTCCGCGGCATGCACCAATGCCCCGGCCAAGGAGCCATGACACACGACCACGCCTTGCAATTCTTCACTCATAGTCCTCTTGCAGGTACTCCTTGACCCCGCGTTGCTCCTTCATCCGCTTGATCAGGCGGGCATTGAATGCGGCAGCGACGTCGACTCCGGAGTAGCGCAGGAGGTGCATCATCGACACCACCTCCGAGATCACGGTGATGTTCTTGCCGGGATTGAGGGGCACCACTACCCGAGGCACCGGCACGTCGAGGATGGTGGTCTCCTCCCGCAAGAGCCCGCTCCGATCGCTGTCCTTCGCGGTCTCCCAATCTTCCAGCTGGACGACCACCTCGATTCGTTTTTGCTGCCTGACCGCCCGCACCCCGAACAAGGCTGGGATATCGATCAGACCGATGCCGCGGATCTCCATGTGGTGAGCGGCAAGCTCGTGGCCCCGGCCGATGAGCACGTCGTTCCCCCGGCGGGTGACCTGGACGACGTCATCGGCTACCAGGCGGTGGCCTCGCTCTACGAGGTCGAGGACGCATTCGCTTTTGCCGATTCCCGAACGGCCCACGAAGAGAAGGCCCACCCCATACACATCGGCCAGTGAGCCATGGAGCGTGGTGCGGGGGGCGAACGCCTCCTCGACAATGGGTTTGATTCGCCGATAGAACTCGGCCGTCTTGAGCTTGCTGCGCAGCACCGGGACCCCTTTGGCCTTGGCGAGCTCCAGCATTTCCGGGGGCACTTCCTGGCCCTTGGTGACGAAGATGCAGAAAAGGTCGAAGCTGAAGAACTTGGACAGCGACTGCTTCCGCTCCTCCGGAGACAACGAATTCAGATAGGTGATCTCGGTCTCGCCGAAGACATGGAGCCGGTTGGGCGCAAAACGCCCGGTGTATCCCGCCAGAGCGAGGCCGGGGCCAGCCACCTCAACTTCAGGCATCTGGCGGTCGAGCCCCAGCTCTCCGGTCAGCGCCTGGAGCTGGAGAGGGTCACCACGGCGGGAGAGGAAGTCGCCGAGTCGTAGCATCAGAGTGGATTGTTAGGCTGGGGTGTGCGGCCCCGGCGGGGACGGTCCGAGGCCCGCTCCACCTGACGCCTGAGCTTCTCCTCCGCCCGGTCGAGTGCAGTGCGGTGGTCGGCCCCTTCGCCTTTGGATACCAGGACCTCTCCGTGCGCGAGATGCAACCGGAGCTCTGCCGTCGGTTTGGTACCATCGGTATCGAACACGACCGTGGCCTCCATGGCACGGGGAGCCAGGCCGCCCAGGCGCTCTACAACCGAGACGGCGCGTTCCCGCAGTGCGTCCGAGATCTCGCAATGGCGCACGGTGATGGTCGTCCGCATGATTGCTCCTTCCGGCTCAGCCGCCCGCCGAGCCATTGACGATGTCCCCTAAATGTCGCTCGGTAGCGGCCGCGGCGCTCTCCCAGGTGAGTCCTTCCGCAAATCGCCGGGCCCGCTCGCCCAGGCGCGCCACGAGCGGCGGCGAATCGGCCACTTCGACCATCCGCGCGGCCAAGCCTTCGATGTCGCCATGAGGGACCAGGAAGCCGGTTTCGCCCGGGCGGACCGAGTCGCGCAGCCCCGGGCTGTCAGAGGCCAGCGACGGCGTGCCGCACGCCGCCGCCTCGATTACGGTGATCCCCCACCCTTCCTTGGGCGAGGGAAAGACGTTGGCCCACGCTCCGCGCATCAAGTCGATCTTGCGTTCCTCGCTCACGAAGCCGTGGAAGGTGACCGCCCGCTGGAGCTCGAGATGGGCCACCAACCGCTCCAGCTCCGATCGGTAGTCGCCGGTACCGGCGATATCCATTCGAAGATCGGGGCGCTGGCGCCGAGCGAGTGCCAGAGCCTCAATGGCGAATCCTATTCCTTTATAACGCTTCAACCGGCCTACGTACAAGAAGCTGGGGATGGCTGATCGGCGTCCTGCAGGACCCGGCGTGTAGCGTCCACTATCGACCCCAGGGTGAATCACCCGGATGCGTTCGCTCGCCACCCCACGAGCGACGAGATCGTCGCGGGTGCTCTCGCTGATGGCGTGAAACCCGGCGCGGCGGTAGGCCCAAGGTAAGGGTCGTTCGGCGGCCCACACCGTGGCGGCGATGGGCCAGGGCGCCTCAGCAAACGCGGTGGTGCCGAAGAGATGAGGGACGATAGCGCAGAACGGAAGGCGGGTGCCGCGAGAGAGGAAGAGCGGCAGCTTGTTGATGTCTTCGACCAGAATATCGGGCCGCTCGGCGGCTATTGCCCGGCGAACGGCTCCCCGGCCCAGGAGCGCGAAGCTGTGGCGGCGGCCCACCCGCTCGATGCTGATGCCATCGATCACCGCCCGCTTAGCTCCACCGTCCCAGCCAGAGCAGATCAGCCGCACCCGGTGGCCCCGGGACGCCAATCGGCCGAAGATCTCGAACAGATGGATCTCGGCTCCGCCCGCATGCGGGTTGGCCCGGTCCTGCCAGTTGACGAGGAGTATGTTCACTCTGCAGGGAGGTCTGAGCCTAGAGCCGGCCGAGTGACCGCGCTACGCCGTCGAGAATGCCGTTGATGAAGCCGGGGGCGCGAGCATCGCCGAACCAGTGCGCCAGATGCACCGCCTCATCGATCGCCACCTTGGGCGGAACCTCTCCCCGCCGCAGCTCGTGGATGCCTAGCCGCAGAATATTGCGCTCGACCACAGCGATGCGATTCATTCGCCAGTTCTCCGTGGCCTGCGCCATCTGCTCATCGAGCGCGGCGACATCGGCGATGACGTCCGCGGCAAGGGCTTCCGCCCGGTCCAGGATCCGGGGCTCCGGACCGGTGAGCCGTGCCAGACCAGTCACCACCCGTGGAATGGGCGGCGCACCTTGCATCTCCCAGGCGTAGAGAATCTGGAGCGCACGGGCCCGGCTCTTGGTCTCAATCCTGAGCATGATGGGCCCGCAACTGGGCCACGACATCCGCGGTCCGCAGGGCCGCCGCCGCCGCCTCGTGACCCTTGTTGCCCGCGCTTCCGCCGGCCCGGTCGACGGCCTGCTGCATGGTGTCCACGGTGAGCACCCCAAAGCCAATCGGGACACCGTACCGGATCGCCACCTCCCCCAGGCCGCGGGCGGCTTCCCCGGCCACGTAATCGAAATGAGGCGTATCCCCCCGGATGACCGCGCCCAGTGCCACGAGACAGCTGTATCCCCGAGTCTCTGCCGCAGCGGCCGCGGCCGCGGGAAGCTCGAACGCTCCGGGCAGCCACACGACGTCGATCGCCTCCCGTCCCATCCCCGCTTCGCGGCAACAGGTCAGCGCACCCTCGAGCAGCTTGGTGGTGATGAGCTCGTTGTAGCGGCTTACCAGAATCGCCACTCGACCCGAGGCGCGTAGGCGGCCGGAGAAGTCGGGCACGGTGTCAATGAGTGAAGAGGTGACCCAGCTTGTCGCGCTTGACCTGCAGGTAGGTGCGGTTCTCGAGGTTGGGGTCGGCCAGTAAGGGGACACGTTCCACGATCTCCAAGCCATAACCCTCCAGGCCCACCAGCTTGCGGGGGTTGTTGGTCATCACCCGGATCGAGGAGAGCCCCAGATCGCGCAGGATCTGCGCGCCGATGCCGTAGTTGCGGAGGTCAGGGGCAAAGCCGAGACGCTCGTTGGCCTGAACGGTATCGGCCCCGCTGTCCTGCAAGGCATAGGCGCGGAGCTTGTTGAGCAGGCCGATGCCGCGACCTTCCTGATCCAAGTAAACGACCGCCCCCTTCCCTTCCTTCGCGATGAGCTCCATGGCCCGGTGCAGCTGGAAGCCACAGTCGCAGCGCCGGGAGCCGAACACATCGCCGGTAAGACACTTGGAGTGCATCCGGACGAGGACGTTCGGCTCGCCTGCAATGTCGCCATGGACCAGGGCCACGTGCTCCGCCCGATCGACGTCGTTGCGATAGCCGATGATGTTGAACTCCCCGAACTCGGTCGGAATCCTGGCCTCTGCCACCCGATGGACCAGCTGTTCGGTGCGGAGGCGATATGCCACCAGCTGAGCCACGGTGACAAAGGTCAGCCGGTGTTGCCGCGCGATTTCCTGGAGCTCGGGCCGGCGCGCCATGGATCCGTCGGCATTCAGAATCTCGCAGACCACCCCGGCCGGATTCAGCCCGGCGAGGCGGGCCAGGTCGACGCTGGCTTCCGTCTGCCCCACCCGCTGAAGCACCCCCCCGGGACGAGCGCGGAGCGGAAAGACGTGTCCCGGACGGCGCAGATCCGACGGAACCGTGGCCGGGTTGATCGCGACGTGTATGGTGGTGGCGCGGTCGGAAGCGGAGATGCCGGTGGTCACGCCGAACCGGCGCTGGGCATCGATGCTGACCGTAAAGGCAGTGGATAACTCTTCGGTGTTTCGCTCGGTCATCTGGCTCAAGCCGAGCTGGTCACAGCGCTCACCGGTCAGGGCCAGGCAGATCAGCCCGCGACCATGCAGAGTCATGAAGTTGATCATCTCCGGCGTGGCCAACTCCGCGGCACAGACGAGGTCGCCCTCATTCTCGCGGTCTTCGTCGTCGGCCACGATGATGATCTTGCCGTTCCGGAGATCGTCGATTGCCTGTTCGGTTGTCCCGAAGGTGGTCATGGAGAACCGCGTTGGGTTAACAATTCCGCGACGTACTTTCCGATCGTATCGGCCTCGAGATGAACCCGATCGCCCACTCGGCGTTCGCCTAAGGTTGTATGCTGTAAAGTAAACGGAATCAGGGAGATCTGGATTACTCCAGGCTCCAGCTTGGCGTTCACGGTCAGGCTTACCCCGTCCACAGTGATCGATCCGAGCGGGATCGAGACCCGGGCAACCTCGGCGGGAACCCGGAGGTCGATCAGCCGAGCGTCGGCACGGTCCATCAGCCGCCCCACCGTGCCGACGCCATCCACATGGCCCTGCACTAGATGACCCCCTAACCTATCGCTGGCTCGGAGGGCCCGCTCCAGGTTTACCCTCTGTCCGGCAGCGTATTCGCCGAATCGGGTGCGTTCCAACGACGTCTGGATGACGTGGGAGGTGAAGCTCGCCGAGTTCCTGGACTGGACTGTGAGGCAGGCGCCGTCCACCGCCACGCTTTCCCCCAGGGCGAGATCGGCATACGGCGACGCGATGGTGAGCTCCAACCCTCCAGCAGTCCGCTCTGCCCGCTGCACCGCCCCAACCGCGCTCACGATTCCGGTGAACATCACCCTCGATCCAACACTAGGAGCGTGTCGTCGCCGAGGGCACGGCGCTCGATCACCCGCCAGCGCTCGGCTTGATCCAACGCCCGGGCGGGAAGCCCCGAGAGAGCCGGGACCGCCTCCTCGCCCAACCAAAGCGGCGCTTGAATCCAGTAGTAGCGGTCCACCATCCCCGCGCGAAGCAGCGCCCCCGCCAGTTGGCCGCCCCCCTCAACCAGAAGGGAGTGAATCCCCTGCTCCTGCAGGGCTCCGAGGGCGTTCTCGAGACTCTCTGCTCGCTGGACCGACACGCCGGCGGTTTCGAGCCGCTTGATTCTGCCGGCCTCCGCCTCGGGAGAGACCACCACAATCGTTGGGGTTTCGGTGGCGCTCCGAACCAGGGTGAGCTGGGGACTCAGATCGGCCGCCCGGTCGAACACGATCCGTTTGGGCGGCACTCGGGGCCGTACTGCCCCGCGGACGGTGAGGGATGGATCGTCCAGCCGGGCGGTACGGCCGCCCACGGCGATGGCATCGAAGCCGGCCCGGAGCCACTGGACGTAGTCGCGGGCCACTTCACCTGAGATCCAGCGCGAACGCCCAAATCCGTCGGCGATGCGGCCGTCCAGCGTAGTGGCCAGCTTGAGTGCGATGTAGGGCCGCCCAGGATGAGCGACACGGTGCAGGAAGATGGCGTTCTGGGCTGCCGCGGCCTCGGCGAGCGGGCCGAGCTCGACTTCCACTCCCGCCTGGCGGAGTTGCTCGCTGCCCCCGGCGGCCACCGGATTGGGGTCGGGCATGGCGGCGACCACCCTACGGATCCCCGATCGGATGATGGCATCGGTGCAAGGCGGCTGCTTGCCCTGATGCGCACAAGGCTCGAGGGTGACCACCATGGTCGCCCCTCGAGCCCGCTCACCGGCCCCAGCCAGCGCCACTGCCTCGGCATGCTGGTCGCCGAACTCCGGATGCCAACCTTCTCCCACCAGCTCACCACTTCGGAGGATCACCGCGCCGACCAGCGGGTTCGGCTGCACCCGGCCCCAACCGCGCCAGGCGAGATCGAGGGCGCGGGCCATGGCCTCCCGCTCGTTCATCCAGCCGCTAAAAGCCCACTCGCAGGCCAAGGCCGGCGAAGAACTTTCCCACTGTGGTATCGAAGCCATCGAAGGTCGTGCTCAGACGCTGGTCTCTCCCACCCTGGTAACCTACCTCCCCGGTGAGCCGCACCATGGACAGGCTCAACCCTGCGTTCACAAAGCTGAGGACGCGAGAGGTGTTCAGCGCGACCGGCACCGCAGGTTGCACCACCGACGTGATCGGGTCGCGGAACTGAATCACGGCGTTTCCCGTGTACTTATCCACCCCCAGGCCAACCGCCATATCCAGCACGGCAACCTGCTTGCTTGCAATCAGGCGCAGATTGGTGGCGTGCAGGTCCACCCCGTAACTATACCGGTCCCCGGCAGGAACGTCACCGTACCTGATCGTTGGGATGTCGCGCCGCATGACGCTGACGGACACCGCCGGCAAGATTCCCAGACCGTTGAAGATGCCAACCCGCGCACCGTATCCCAGACCCAAGGCAATGCTGCCGATCCTCCGGGCACCAGCGTCTACGGTCAGGTTTTTGATTTGGTCGGTCGGGAGCAACTGAGCCGAGCCGAGAAAATCCACCGCGAGCAGACCGGCAGGCATACCCTTGTAGAGTCCGAGAGAGCCTTCGAGCTGCGGCGCGGGAGCGAAGATCTTGTCACCGGCGGGAACGGTCGAGCTGCTGCCATTGTAACTCAGGTCGGGGAGGACGACCTGTACTGCGTTGGCTCGCGCGGTAACCGAGAAATGGCCGAGGCCACCCAGAGTGGCCGCAGACCCGATGGTGGGATTTCCGCCGCTAACCAGCACACCCACCACGGGATGCAGGGCACGGGTGCCATCGACCGCCGCGGCGCACACCCGTTCCGCATTACCGACATAACTGGCGCACTCGGGGGTCTGGGCGAAGACTGGTGGGACAATAGCGACGAGAAACAGACCAGTTACGAGGGGTGCGGCGCGCATCGTATTCTCCGTTACGGACGGGCGAAACGCACGGTCCGGCTGCCGCGTTGAATCTCGCCCATCACCCATGTGGTGACCCCGGCTTTGGTGGCAGCCGCTTGGGCGGCGGTCACGGCATCCGGGGGCAGGACGGCGACGAGCCCCACCCCTAGGTTGAAGACTTCCCGCATTTCCTGAGTGGAGATCTGCCCCGCCTGCTGCAAGGTCCTGAAGAGCGGCGGCAGGTCCCAGGTACCCGGATCTACCGTCGCGGAGCAGTCTTGGGGCAATATCCGCACCAGGTTACCCGCGATACCTCCTCCCGTGATGTGGGCCAGGCCGTGCATCCGGCCAAGCACCGGATTGATGGCTCGGTAGTAGCTGCGGTGCACCGCCAGGAGCGCCTCGGCGACCGTGGCTCCGGTGTCACCCAGCCGATCGTTGAGCCCGAGTCCCATGCGCTCGAACACGATTCGCCGGGCCAGGGTGTAGCCGTTGGTGTGCAGCCCGGTGGACGCGTACGCGAGCAGGGTGTCACCCGGGACGATCGCATCCCCATGCAGGGCGCGGTCCTCCTCCACTACGCCGACGATGGTTCCGGCAAGATCGAAGGTGCCGGGTTGGTAGAGCCCCGGCATTTGCGCTGTCTCCCCACCGGCCAGCGCCATTCCATGGGCCCGGCAGCCGCGCGCTACGCCCTCCACGATTTCCGCAAGCTGTTCGACCCTGAGCCCGGCACCGGCCACGTAGTCCATCATCGCGATGGGTGTCGCTCCGTGGACCAGGATATCGTTCACGCTGTGGTTGACGAGGTCCTCGCCGATCGTATCGAAACGTTGCGCCTGTAACGCAACGAGCACCTTGGTCCCCACCCCGTCGGTGCTGAGAACCAAGGTCGGCTTCCGCATCCCTGCCGGAACCCGCACCATCCCGCCGAAGGCCCCCACGTTTCCCACTGAGAGCGAGGTCCGGGTTCCGGCCACCAGCTCGGCGATGCGCGCCTTGGCCCTATCCGCTGTTTCCAGGTCCACGCCGGCGTCGGCGTATTCGGACTTCTTCACGTGAGCGCCTGAGCCAGACTGACGTGCGTCAAATCCTGGAACGCGCGTACTCTCGCTTCGACATCCGCCAGGGTGATGCGGTCGAAGCCGCGGATTCCGAACTCCTCAACGGCATAGGAGCCCATCGCGGCGCCGTAGACCATGGCACGACGCACGTTGTCCTCGGCCACGGATCCAGTGCGCGCGAGGTAGGCCATGAACCCTCCGGCGAACGCGTCTCCGGCACCGGTCGGATCGAAGACGTTCTCCAACGGATATGCCGGGACGTAGAAGGTGCGCTTCGGCTCGATCAGAAGCGCCCCGTGCTCGCCCTGCTTGATGACCACCCGTTTGGGACCGCGGGCCAGGATCCAACGGCCGGCGCGATGGATATTCCAGTCACCGCTCAGCTCGCGGGCCTCACTGTCGTTCACCATGAGAACATCGACCCGTTCCAGCAGCCGGAGTAGCGGGGCCTTCTGACTCTTGATCCAATAGTTCATGGTGTCGCACACCACCAGCTCGGGGCGTTTGACCTGCTCCAAAACGCCCAACTGGAGATCGGGATCGATGTTGCCGAGGAAGAGAAATCGGGCCGAGCGAAAGGAGTCCGGCAGTCTGGGCTGAAAATCGGCGAACACTCCGAGCCGCGTCTCCAGCGTCTCTCGGCTCTGAAGGTCGTAGGAGTATTTCCCCTTCCAGCGGAAGCTCTCACCCTCTGCCCGTTCCACGCCGGACCAGTCTATCCCCCGGCCGGCCAGCCGCTCGAGCTCGTGATAGGGGTAGTCGGTTCCGACCACTCCGACCACCTGCACTGGATGCAGGATCGATCCCGCCACGCTGAAGTACACGGCCGACCCGCCGAGCGCGTCGGCGGTCTCTCCGAACGGAGTGAAGATCGAGTCCAGGGCGACACTGCCGACCACGAGCAGGCTCATAGGATGATCACATTCGGTCCGGCGCCGAGATGCCGAGAAGGCGGAGCGCGTTGGCTAGAACGATCTGGGCCGCCCGGGCAAGCAGTAGCCGGGCTTGCTCGGTGGCAGGGCCCTCGGGAGCGCCTACCGCGCGGGTGTGGTGATACCAGCCATGAATGACGGTGGCCAGCTCCCGCTGATATACCGTGATCCGGTGCGGCTGGCGTTCGCGCGCGGCCTTCTCCACGATCTCGGGAAACAGGACCAGCTTCTTCAAGAGCTCGATATCCTGAGGAGCCGGCAGCGCCGAGAGGTCCAGGGCGCCGTCCACTGAGGCTGGACTCCGGTCGGCCGTGCGAAAGATGCCGCTGAGCCGCGCGTGCGCCATCTGGACATAGAAGACCGGGTTCTCGTCGGTTTGCTTCTTGGCCAGGTCCACGTCGAAGGTCATCGGGGTGTCGCCCGGCAGGCGGAGGAAGAAGAACCGGGCCGCGTCCACACCCACCTCCTCGAACAGGTCGCGCAGGGTTACGAATTCGCCCGACCGTTTCGACATCTTCACCTCTTCGCCGCCCCGCTCGACCTTTACCAGCTGCACCAGCGCCACGTCGAAGAATTCCGGCGGATAACCGAGGGCCGCGAGGGCGGCCCGCATACGCGGGATGTAGCCGTGATGGTCGGCACCCCACACGTCCACCACGCGGTCGAAGCCGCGGTCGTGCTTGTCGATGTGGTAGGCGATATCCGGACCGAGATAGGTGAGAGTCCCGTCGCCTTTCCGAAGCACTCGATCCTTGTCGTCGCCGAAGTTCGTGGTGCGGAGCCAGACCGCGCCTTCCGATTCGTAGGTGAGCCCCCGGCTGCGCAGAAGCTCGATGGCTCGTTCTACTCTGCCTGAGTCGTAGCTGGCCCGTTCGGACGAGACCACGTCGAACTTCACCCCGAAGAGTTCGAGATCTCGGTCCTGCTCTTCCCGCTGGATGTCGAGGATCAGCGAGCGAGAGCGGCGCACCCCCTCTTCCGCCGGCAGCTGGGCAAAGGAGCGTCCTTCGCGCTCGAGGACCTGCCGCGCATTCTCCCGGAGATACTCCCCGTGATAGCCACCCTCGGGAATCTCGGCCTGGTATCCCGCTTCCTCACGCACCCGAGCCCAGAGGCTCAGCGCCAGCTTGTCGATCTGTACACCCGCATCATTGACGTAGAACTCGCGGGTGACCGCATGACCGGTCCATTCCAGCAGGGACGCAATGGCGTCGCCCAGCGCCGCTCCTCGCCCATGCCCCACGTGGAGCGGACCGGTCGGGTTGGCGGAAACGAATTCCACGTTCACCTTGAGACCGGCTCCCCAGGTGGAGCGACCATAGCCCGGGCCTTCGTCGAGAATGCGGCGGTGGGCGTCGGCGAGCTGGGCTCCCGCCAGCCAGAAGTTTATGAACCCGGGGCCGGCGATCTCCGCCTTCGAAACCAGATCGCGAGGGAGATGGAGGTCGGCGAGGACCCGTTCGGCGATCTTCCTGGGGTTACCCCGCTCGCGGCGGGCGAGAACCATCGGCAGGTTGGTGGCCAGGTCCCCGTGGGTGGGATCCCGGGGGCGCTCCAGCACGAACTCGACGCCGTCGGCGCCGAGCCGCGAGGCAACTCGCGACAGCTCGGCGCGGATCGCATCGCTCACTCGGAGGGGGCCTTCCCCTTACCGTGCCGTGGAGCGGGCTTGGTGGGCGCCGCGTCGGACTTCGATGCGGCCGATTTGACCTCTGGCTTGGACCCTTCGGCCTTGGTCTCGGAGGCGGGTTTGGATTCGGCCGCGGGCTGACCTTCCCTTTCCGGCTTGCGGGGCCCTTTACCGTCTTTCCCGTAGTCGGTGATGTAGAAGCCACTCCCTTTGAATACCAGCCCGGCCCCACCGGATATTTTCCTGGTGGCCGGCTTGCCGCAGACCGGACACTTGGCCTGCGACTTGTCGCTCATCTTCTGGAGCTTCTCGAAGACGTGCCCTTCCGGGCACCGGTACTCATAGGTTGGCATGATCGTCCGTTAGGAGGTAAATGACACCAGCAAAGAAACTTAGCCTCCAGCTGGTGACGGTTCAAGCAAAGATGTCTCTCGGGTGATCACGCGCTGCGATACACCCCCCAAACGGCGCGCAGCACATCGCTGATCTCGCCTAATGTGGCCCGGACGCGGACGGCGTCGACGATAGATGGCATGAGGGGTCCCGATCCGGACGCCGCCTGGG
Source organism: Gemmatimonadota bacterium (assembly GCA_041500125.1). Classification (GTDB taxonomy): domain Bacteria; phylum Gemmatimonadota; class Gemmatimonadetes; order Gemmatimonadales; family GWC2-71-9; genus CAVVWJ01. The sequence goes on along the minus strand of JBGQLP010000002.1, from coordinate 21,386 downwards.
TGATAGCGCCAAGGGCGGACTCGACGGCCCTGGCATCGCGGCGGCGTTTGAGGTCGGCAAGGCGGGCGCGCTGTTGCGCTGCCAGCGCCGTGAAGTCGGGCGTTTCAATCCTCAGCGGAGGGGAGTCGTCGGTGTAACGGTTCACCCCAACCACGATCAGATCCCCCGACTCTTGCGCCTTCTGCAGCTCGTAGGCGCTGCGAGCGATGGCGTCCTGGAAGAAGCCGCGCTCGATGGCGCGGGCGGCCCCACCCATACTGTCCACCTCCTCGATCAGCTCTCGGGCGCCAGCCTCGATCGAGTCAGTGAGACTCTCGACGTAGTAGCTGCCGGCCAAGGGATCAACTACTTCCGGGACACCCGACTCGTACCCCAGGATCTGCTGAGTGCGGAGGGCCAGCGTGGCTGAGGCCTCCGTAGGAAGCGCCAGCGCCTCGTCGTAGCCGTTGGTGTGCAGCGACTGAGTGCCACCCAATACGGCGGCCAGCGCCTGCACCGTCACCCGGACCACATTGTTGAGCGGTTGCTGGGCCTGAAGGGTGACCCCGCCGGTCTGGGTGTGAAACCGCATCCGCGCGGTAGCGTCGCCCGCCGCGAAGCGCTCCCGTACCAGGCGGGCCCACAGCCGCCGAGCGGCCCGGAACTTGGCCGCCTCCTCGAATAGATTGTTGTGGCTGGCAAAGAAAAACGAGAGCCGCGGACCGAAGCTGTCTACCGCGAGACCCGCTTCCACCGCCACCCTCACGTACTCCAGCGCGTTGGCCAGAGTAAACCCGACCTCCTGTACCGCCGTCGCGCCAGCTTCCCGCATGTGGTAGCCGCTGATCGAGATGGGATTGAAGCTCATGCTCTGGTCGGCAACGAAGCGGAAGATGTCGGCCGCCAGCCGCAGCGAAGGCGCCGCGGGATAGATGTAGGTCCCTCGAGCGATGTACTCCTTGAGCACATCGTTCTGCACCGTGCCCGTGAGTTTGGTCCGCGGCACCCCCTGCTCTTCTCCGGCCACGACGTACATCGCGAGCAAGATGGCGGCGGTGGCGTTGATGGTCATCGAGGTCGAGACCCGGTCGAGTGGGATCTCGCGAAACAGCTCCGCCAGGTCCTCCACGCTGGCGATCGCCACCCCGACCCGGCCGACCTCGCCTTGGGCCATCGGGTGGTCGGAGTCGTATCCCATCTGGGTGGGTAGATCGAATGCGGTCGACAGCCCCATTTGGCCCGCTGCCAGGAGCTGCCGGAACCGGCGGTTGGTCTCCTGCGCGGTGCCGAATCCGGCGTACTGGCGCATGGTCCAGAGCCGTCCGGTATACATGTTGGGATAGGGACCGCGGGTGAACGGAAACTCACCGGGAGGGCCGAGGTCCCGGGCCGGCTCCCCGGCCCAGTCCTCCGGACCGTACACCGTCTTCACAAGGCGGGCTGGGAGACGGGACCGCTGGTGCGGGCTGCAGTGCGTCGCATTGTATCTGCGACGTAGCCGACGTCCTCCCGCGACCCGATCACCAGTGGTGTGCGCTGGTGCAACTCGGTAGGCACGATATCGAGGATGCGCTGGACACCGTCCGTAGCCGACCCCTCCGCCTGTTCGGCGAGGAACGCCATCGGACTTGCTTCGTACAGCAGCCGTAGCTTCCCGCGCACGTTTTTAGTATCCGCTGGATAGAGGAAGATGCCGCCGGCGATCAGGTTGCGATGAAAGTCGCCCACCAGCGATCCCATATAGCGGCTGTTCTTGGGAGCCATCCCGTCGTGCAGGTCCCCTTTCAAGCCCTTCACGGCGGTCTGCGTCCCTTTGTCCCAGCGGCCGAAGTTACTCTCGTTGACGCTGTAGTAAGTCCCGACCCGCGGAGTGATGATCCGGGGATGGGACAGCAGGAACTCGCCGATCGTGGGATCGAGGGTAAAGCCGTGCACGCCCTGCCCCGTGGTATACACCAGCATGGTGCTCGAGCCGTACATGATGTAGCCCGCTGCCACCTGCTTGCACCCCGGCTGCAGCACATCGGCGGACGTGCCTCGGCCATTCATAGTGACCCGGCGATAGACACTGAAAATGGTCCCCACTGCGGAATTGACGTCGATGTTGGAGGAGCCATCGACAGGATCGAACAGAACAGCGTACTTGCCGGCCGCGTACTCCGGAGGGACCGGAATGATCTCCTTATCCTCTTCCGATCCCATGGCGCAAACTCGGCCAGTGTGATTGAGGCAATTCTTAATGGTCTCGTTGGCAAACACGTCGAGCTTTTGCTGTTCTTCGCCCTGTACATTTTCGATGCCCGAACCCCCGAGAATATTCACCAGGCCGGCTCGGCGAATTGCGGCGGCGATGATCTTCGAGGCGAGAGCAATATCGTACAGCAGGTTCGACAGCTCCCCGGTAGCCTCGGGGTAACGGTCCTCCTGATCGAGAATGAAGCGCTCGATAGTGGTTACAGATGTCTGCAAAGGACCTCCCCCGCGCTGTTTTCTCGAACATCGTACGTTGCCGAGCGATCTCGGGACGCGACCGTCATCCGGATCCCATCGGTGGTAACGGTGACGGCGCCGTCCTGGTCGATCCGCCATGCCGCCACGCCGTGGCGCCGGAGGCGTTCCAGAGTTTCGCCGGAGGGATGACCGTAGTTGTTCTGTCCAACCGATATGACGGCAGCCCTGGGCCGCAAGGAATCCAGCCACTCATCGCCGGTGCTTCCGCGGCTCCCGTGGTGGCCCACCTTCAGGAGGTCTATCCTGCAGGTGCGCCCTCGCATTTCGGCTTCGGCAGGAAAGCCGGCGTCACCCGCGAACAGCGCTTGAAAGTTGCGGTACTCCACCAGCAGCACCAGGGAATCTTCGTTCAGGTCTTCGCCCCATCCAGCCCAGTGCGAATCAGGATGCAGGAGGGTGAAGCCGACGCTGTCGAGAACGAAATGCTCCCCTCGATGCCCCTGGTGCCAGGCGATTCCTTCGGCGGCGAGCTCGTCCAGAAACTCATAGTAGAGCGGATCGGCCACCTGTTCGCCCGGCTCGACCACCAGCCCGGCCCGGAACCGGTCGAGGACGGCAGGAACCCCACCGAGATGGTCGGCGTGCGCGTGGGAGACGAATGCTACCGCGAGCTCGTGGGCGCCGTGCCGGGCCAGGAACGGAACGACCACTCGTCGCCCCGCATCGTTGTGTTCTCCCCGAGGACCCGCGTCGATCAATACCCAGTGGCCGGCGGGCGTCCGCAGCAAGGCACCGTCACCCTGCCCCACGTCAAGAAAATGTAACGCGAGACCCAAGCCGGTGTCAGCCGAACCGGGGACCCAAGCCCACAGCAGGCCGATCCAAAGCGCGGCGACGCCAGCCCAGCTCCACCGCCGCAGCGCTTCCCCCAGCGTGTTCCGCCGGCCCATGGCCCAGAGACTGACCGCCAGGGCCAGCGCCCAAGGCCATGCCGAGGCAATCTCCGCCGCCATGACGACATGTCCCCCGGGAACGGCCGCGCCAGCGGTTGCGAGCAACTCGAGCAGATGCAGGGCCAGGCCTGCCCCTCCGGCCAGCGCTCCCGCGACACCCGGCAGCAGGGGGAAGACAGCCAAGCTCGCGAGCACACCCGGGACTGCCACCGCGGCAAGCGGAATGGCAACGAGATTCAGCCCGATGCCGACGACCGCCACCGCCCCGAGGACCGCGGCGGTGATCGGCGCAGTGGCGAGGGTGGCTCCAACGGAAGAGCCGAGCGTTCGCCACCATGGTCGCGATCCCAGAGTCTGATCGGTCCAGCGGCTGAAGGTGGTGGCACCCCACAGCGCCGAGGCCGACAGCCAGCCGCCGAGATCGATTATGGACCACGGGTCCAGCACCAGGACGCACAAGCAGGTGGCGGCCAGCAGGGCATTCGGCTCGACTCGACGTTGCCGGATCCGGCCGAGCGCAAGCATGACCGCCAGCGCCGCGGCCCGGGTGGCCGGCGCGGGCCAGCCCAGGAATGCGACATACGACACGCTAGCCGCAGCCGCCAGACCGAGCGCGGGGCCACGCCCCATATGGCCCAGCCGAGCAAACAAGAAGACCCACGCCGTGATTATTCCGACGTGGAACCCGGAAATGGACAGCAGGTGCACCAGTCCGGATTGCGCGAAGCGATCCTGGAGATCCCGGTCAATCCCTGACCGCCGGCCCAGCACGAGTGCGTCCACCATCGGCGCGCGAGCCCCGTAGAGCGACCGGCTGGCCAGCGCGAGCGCGCCCCTGAGCCGCTCGGAAAACGTGGCTTGGCCCGACACCTGGCCCCTGTCGGCGACGACGAGAGTACCCGCGGGCCGACCGGCCCCGCTGGGACGCGGAATCCAGCGAGCGGTCAGCTGCACCACCATTCCCACATCAGTCCTGCGGGCCGCCGGCCACCGCGCCATCACCGGCCCGTTGCATCGGGCGCCGATGGGCTGCACCGCCAGTAGGCCACCGGCCGAGTCGGCCGGCTCCAGCAGTCGAACCCTCAGCCGGAGGAGACCGGCAGGCAACCGTGCGGCGCAGCCGTCGGTGTCACGAAGGCGGGCCACTTCGCCGCTGAGCCTGCCAAGAAGGAATGCGCTGGCGAGGAGAGTGGCCAGCGGACGTCGCGCCAGCAGCATAGCGGGAAGCATCACCCCCGCAACGCCGGCCAGTCCCCCAAAATGCAGGAGGCCGGTCGCGAGACCGGCCCCATATACCGCCGTGAGCAGAATGGGTGGCCGCACGCTCACCGCGGCCGGTCGCTTAGCGCTGCGAAACCCCTCCCCGACTGCCGCACCGGGGCGCGACCGAAATCTTGCGCAGCGCCTCCATGACTATGACCTCGATGGCGGCCCGACTCTGCTCCTTCTCCAAGCTGACCTCGGTCACGACGGCTCCTTCCCGCCTCGACACATACCGCGGCGGGACCCGATTCAAGGCGAAGGTCAGAACATCGTCGCGGCAGATCTCGCAACCGCAGAAGGCGGGAAAGTGCGGCCGCAGCGTGTCGTACGCCGCGATAACGTGGTCCTCGGCCAGATTCTTGATCACAGCACCGCCAAGGTGGGCGTGACCACCGATCCGGTGAAGGTGGAGCCCGTAGTACCGGTGAGACGAACGGTGTGGTATTGGCCGATGGCGCTGAAGGGTAGTCCGAGCAGCACCAGCTGGTTGGTCCGGGTGCGTCCGAGCATGAGATTGCCCCGCTTGGCCGGCCGCTCGACCAGCACCTCGTGGACCTCACCCACCCGGGCGATGTTCTTGCGGCGGACGGCCGAGCGCACTGCCTCGATGAGTCGGTCCAGGCGGTCGGAAGCCACATCGTCCGGGACATGATCCTTGAGCCGGACTGCCGGGGTTCCCTCGCGCACCGAGTATTTGAACGTGTAGGCATCATCGAATCCGGCCTCGGCCACCAGGCTGAGGGTCTCACCGAAATCGGTTTCGGTCTCGCCCGGGAACCCAACGATGACGTCGGTGGAGAGCGTGATGCCTGGAATAGCGCGGCGAAGCTCACCGACGACCTCGAGGTAACGCTCCCGGGTGTAGCGGCGCAGCATGCGCTTGAGCACAGCATTGGAGCCGCTCTGGACCGGCAGGTGCACGTGCTCGCACACCGAAGGAGTGGCCGCGATGGCGGCAATGACCCGGGGCGTAAAATCGGTAGGATACGGACTGGTAAACCGTATCCGGCGGAGTCCCGCCACTAGCCCGAGTGCTTCCAGCAGATCGCCGAAATCGTGCTTGCCGTCGTGGTAGCTGTTGACCGTCTGACCGAGCAGGGTAACCTCGGTGGTGCCCTGCTCAACCAGCTCAGTTACTTCGCGGATGACGTCTTCCAGCTTTCGGCTTCGCTCGGGCCCCCGCGTATGCGGAACGATGCAGAAGGTGCAGCGATAATCGCAGCCCCGCTGTACCGTCACAAACGCGGTGGGAGCCTTTTCCCGCCCCGGAGGTACGTCCTCGTAGTGCTCCCAGGAGCGGAACTCCGTGTCGCTGACCCGCTGGCCGCCGTGAGCCAGGCCGATGAGCTCCGGGAGATTCCGATAGGCGTCGGGGCCAACCACCAGGTCAACTCGGGGGACCTGGGCAAGCAGCGCGGGGCCTAGCCGCTGCGCCATGCAGCCGACCACCCCCAGTACCCCTCCGGCACGCTTGAACCGCTGCAGCTCGCCCACTCGCCCGATGACTCGCTGCTCGGCATTGTCGCGCACCGCGCAGGTATTCACCAGCATCACGTCGGCGTCCTGAGGATCTTCGGATCGCACGTAGCCCTCGCGACCGAGCACTCCGAACATCAGCTCGGAGTCGGCCACGTTCATCTGGCAGCCGTAGGTCTCGATGTAGACACGCTTCATGATAGGCAATTATAGCTGATCACGGCCGCACCGATATCCCGAACGACAAGGTAAATCCATGCTCGGAGTACGCGCCCTCGGAGCGCCAGGCATGCTCTATCGTGAGGTCAATCCCGCCGCGCTGTTGCGCGAACCTGATCCCGCTACCCGCCGAAATGCCGAATTCGTGACCTTGATCTCCCGCGACCAGCGGAAATGGCAGCCGCGCGTAATGCGCCCCCAGCCGGAGTGGCCTGCGGAAAGGGCGTTTGGGATCGGGCGTGTATTCGAGGCCCCCGGATACTTCGAGCGTGTTCGCGGCCCCCGTTCCCCCTTGCTCTAACAGATCGCTGTTGGCACCCGACCAGGTGCGAACGATTGTCTGGGCCGCGAGGTCGAGCTTTGAGAGCGGCTGCCAGCGAAGTCCCAGGCCGAATGTGTACGGAAGGTCGATCTTGCCCACTGGGGTCGAGTCCCGGTCGACGTTGAGATGGCCATCCGAGCGAGCGAGCGCAGCCACGGCAAAGCGGCGTCCAAACTGCCGGATGAGACCCGCCGACACTCCGACGCCGGTGTAGGAAACCTCAGCGGTTTGGCGACTGGATAAGAAGTTGGGGTCGTCGAATGAGCGTCGCGAGTCCAGCCGATTGGAGCCGGTGATCACGTGGAACCCGGCGCCGATTAGCCAGCGATTCTGGAAGCCGTAGGCACCCGCCAGTCGGAGGTCGCTCAGCCCGCCGCGGGAAGAAAAGGAATCGGTGACCCCAACCGGAACGCCCCGCAGATCGATGGTGTGCGCCGTGGCCACGGTGAAGTCGCGGCTGGTGTAATTCGAATAGCTCAACCCGAGCGCGGCTCTGGACTGCCGTACCGGTCCGACCACCATCATTTGGGGGAAGCGAGTGCTCCGGGTCGATGCCGTGCCTGCCGGATTCTCCTCGTGATCGAAGGCTTCGCTGATGGTAAAGATACTGGTGAGGGTCGTGGCAACGCCCAACGCGGCCGGGTTGAGGCTCGACTCCGGGTCGAACAGCCCGAAGGCACCTCCACTGGCCAGGGCCCGGGCGGTGAGCGGGCGCCCAGGGAACCCCAGTCCCCGGACCCCGAACTGGGAAGATTGCGCCAGGGCCACGCCCGGCGTGACCGCGAGCAGCAGCAGCGTGATGGCTCGGCGCACTCAGGGATTCTCGAAGGGGAATGAGAGCAGATAACTGATATGGAGTCGCGGCCTGACGGCCGGATCGGCCGCCCGAGTCGAGTAGAACACCGGACTGGAGAAGCTGGCAGACTCGAGCTCCGGCGCCAGCGAGAGGATCAGGGAGTTCGGTCGGTTGGGAGTACCCTGCCAGAGCTGAACCAAGCGCACCGCCTCCATGTTCACCGTACCGCTGGTCCCGGCCGGAAGCGTGTCCGCAGGCACCCTGCCGGCGCCGGACCCGACCGGGGATTTCGCGCCGAGATCCGCCAGAACCGTGCGGGCCTGCAACCGCACCGGATCGCTCGGCAGCCCGGTAATGGTGGTGACCGGAGTGAGCTCCAGGGTGGCTCGAACGATCGTAGCCGAGTCTCTGATTCGCGGCGGCAGCGCAAAGCGGAGCAGCGCGCGAGCCGATGGCTCCCCACCCACGGCCAGCAAGGTCGAGTCGTCCGGCTGCTGCACGGCCGGGAGGGAAGAATTGAACTGCGCGCTGAGAGCAAGGGTTCTCAGCTTGGCAGTGCCGGTGTCGGGAACATCGAGGGTGGCATAGGTGACGAACGTCGCGCTGGTACCCGCGACGATGGATCCCAGCCGTAGGCCCGTTGGAGTAGGCGAGAGGACGCGAACCCCGAGCGCGAGCACTCCACTGTCGGCCGGCGGGATCACCACCTTCGCCAGGTCGGTGCCTTGGAGCACGGTGCGAATGGAGCCAAAGTTCAGGGTATCCGGCAGGTTGATCGTGGCCACCAGATTGGGGGCGACGAATGCGGGGTCGAGAGCGGCGTACGTCGTGGTCGAGTCGATCAAGGGAGGCAACCGGTACAGCTCGACTTGGACCCCGTTGAGCGATGTATCCCGGGCCACGACGGTCAGTCCCAGAGCTACGGAGTCCACGGTATAAGCCCGCAGGGTGTCCCGGACCCCTACCGAGTCAGGTCGGCGGGAAAACCGTATTACCCCCCGCTCTTCGAAGCCGAGCAGCCCATTCGAGACCAGGAGGGCAGGAGACGAATATGGTTGAATGTACCCCCGGAAACTGCTGTCGGCGCCCATGATAGGGCTTATCACGTCATCGAACACCTGAGGCTCACCACCGGGGCAGAGCGCGGGACAATTGCCGGGCGAGGTCAGCTTCTCCTCGCAGCCGGCAAGGAGAACTCCGGCCGCGAGCGCCGCAATCGCGACCCTCACCTGAGTTGCTCCGGGCCAAATGCCGCCGGAAGCAGATCGGCGAGTCGCCAGTTGACGGTTCGCTTCGACCCCACTCCATCGATGGACAGATCGAGTCCAAACTCCGCCAGCACCTGGCGGCACGCGCCGCAGGGTGCCGCGGGCGGATCGACGTCAGAGACCACGACTGCGCGGCGGAAGCGCTTTGCCCCGGCGGTGACAGCGGCGCAGATAGCGGCTCGTTCCGCACAGATGGTCAAGCCGTACGATGCGTTCTCGACATTGCAGCCGGTGAACACCGTACCGTCGGCGGCTTCGAGCGCGGCCCCCACCCGGAACTTGGAGTAGGGAGCGTAGGCCCGTGCCTGGGCGCTCCGCGCGGCTGAAATCAGCGGGTCAGTCAAGCCAAACCTCAGAAAGAAACGAGGTCCCAGCCGGTAGCGCCGGTACCTCGAGAAACTCGGCCACCGTCTGGCCGATGTCGGCGAACGTGCCCCGGCGGCCGAGATCCACCCGCCGCACTTTGGGGCCGACCACGAGAAGAGGAACTATCTCGCGCGAGTGATCGGTCGAAGGCGTGGTGGGGTCGTTGCCGTGGTCGGCGGTAAAGATAACGAGGTCCTCATCCCGCACCCCTTGGAGAACCCGGGGTAGCGCCCGGTCGAGCTCCAGGAGCCCGCCATGGAACCCCGGCACGTCGTTGCGGTGGCCCCAGGTCTGGTCGAATTCGATGATGTTGGCCAGGAGCAACCCCCGCTGCATGGCCTTGAAGGCGCCCTCGATCAGGGCGTAGGCCTCGGCATTGGTGCTGGTGTGAATGCTGGTGATTCCCCGGCCCGCAAACAGATCATCCACCTTGCCGACGCCGACTCGGGGGATGCAGCGTTCTTCCAGCCGGTCGAGTAACGTGGGGCCGGGAGGAGGCGAGCTGAAATCCCGGCGTCGGGGCGTACGCTTCCAGGATCCCGGCTCGCCCTCGAATGGCCGAGCGATGACCCGCGACACCCCGTGCTCACCCTGGAGGATCTCACGCGCCGTTTCACAAGCGGCGTACAGCTCGGAGGGAGGTACCTTGCCTTCGTGTGCCGCGACCTGAAAGACACTATCCGCTGAGGTATAGACGATCCAGCTCCCGGTGCGACAGTGCTCGGCGCCGAACTCGTCCAGCACCGCCGTGCCCGAGGCCGGCTTGTTCCCCAACACCTGCCGTCCGGTGCGACGGGCAAATTCGTCGATCAGCGCCGAGGGAAAGCCACCCGGGTAAGTAGGGAACGGCTTGGCCAGGATGAGCCCACAGATCTCCCAGTGGCCGGTGGTGCTGTCTTTGCCGGGGCTAGCCGGCTCGCAGACTCCGAACGCCGCCTCAGGCGAGCTTATCGGGGCGACGCCATCGAGGATCCCGCATCGGCCAAGGCCCAGCGCTTCCAGCCGGGGAACCGACAGGCCGCCGACGGCGCGTGCCACGTTGCCGAGGGTATTGCTCCCCTCGTCTCCATACAGGGCGGAGTCGTGCGCGGGGCCGATGCCCACACCGTCAAGCACGATGATTGCGGCGCGGCGCATTACACTTTCGGCATCGTTTGCACGAAACGGAAGCGTAGCGCCGTGAGGGCCTGATCGAGCAACTGTTTTTCATCGGGATCCAGGTGACCCTGGGTCTTCTCGACCAGCATGCCGAGGGTATCGATCAGAGTCTGTGCCAGCTTCCGGGAATCGCCCGGCCCCTCGGCTCCGGTCGGCAGCTGCCCGCCCAGCACCGCTTCAGCCTGGTGGGCCAGGCCCAGCACCAGCGATGCGAAATGGGGATTCAGTGCGACCTCCCATACCGCCGCGGCAGTCGGGGACCGAGCCTGGTGAGCAGCTCATACGAGATGGTTCCTGCAGCCTCAGCCTGACGATCGATCGAGATCAGCCCGCCGTACACGGTGGCGATGTCCCCAATGGCTACCTTCTGCTTCACCAGCACCATGCACATGTCCATCGTGACTCGTCCGAGTAGCGGCACCAGCGTGCCGTTGAGTTCGATCTCTCGCGGCCCCAAGCCCTGAGGTCCCGCCGAGCGAGGGAGACCGTCTGCATATCCGATGGAAAGCGTCGCGACGACGCCGGGCTGCTCCGCCCGCCAGGCTGCGGCGTACCCGACGGTGTCGTCCCGGGCGATCGAGCGAATTGCGATCACGCGTGCCCGCAGGGCTGCGACCGGCCGGGGCTTGGCGCTCCCAACCTCACCGCCATACAGAAAGATGCCCGGGCGCACTAGATCGCCGGCAAAACATTTTCCTTGCAACGCGGCCGCGCTATTGGCGGCGTGGACCAGCGCGGGACGCCGGGGTAAGGTGCTGAGCGTCTCCTGGAACCGGTTCCATTGCCGCTCGGTGCCCGCCATATCCGATTCGGCATCAAGAAAGTGGGTGAACGCGCCTTCCCAGCCGGGCGCAGTCGCGAGCGACGCGCGCAACCGTGCAAGAGCAGCGTGGTCGTCCCAGCGAACCCCCGCCCGGCTCATGCCGGTATCGATTTCGAGGTGAAACGGTCGCCCGCTGCGGCCGATCCAAGCGTCGAGCCCGGAAGGGTCACCGATCGAGGGACGGAGGTCGAGCTCGAGGCAGCGCTCAATCCACTGCGGCAAGAGGGGAGTCGCCACCAGAATCGGACGGGATATTCCGGCGGTCCGTAGCGTCTCGGCTTCATCCAGGGAAGCGACCCCGAATCCCCAGGGATCGACCGATTCGAGAGCACGGGCAACCTCCACCGCCCCCAGTCCGTAGCCGTTAGCTTTGACCATCGGCAACAACCGGCTGCCACTGACCGCAGCGATCGTGCGCGCGTTGGCCACCAGCGCAGCCAGGTCGACATCTACCCAGGCGCGTATCGTCTCGGAGGAAAAGGTCATGGTGAGCCGGCGGTATGATATTCGGCACGAGGCCTAAAATGCAAGACAATTCAGCGCTTGGACGAGCGATGGCGACCGTGCGCGATCTGCGGACTCGGTGTCCCTGGGATCGGGCCCAGACCCGGGAAACACTCCGTCCCTACCTGGTCGAGGAGGTCCTGGAGCTGGACCACGCGTTGGGCGGAGACGAGGTCGCAGCCATCAGGACGGAGCTGGCGGATCTTCTGCTCCATTTCGCCTTCCAACTGGTGATCGCCGAAGAACGGCGAGAGTTCACCTCCGACCAGGTGGCCGACGAGCTCGAGGCCAAGATGCGGCGGCGTCACCCTCACCTGTTCGAGATGGGTCAGGCTGAGCCGTGGGAGCGGATCAAGCGACGAGAGCGGAGCGGTCAGATCCTGTCGGGCCTGGTTCCCACCCTGCCCTCGCTTCTGATGGCCTACCGGCTGCAGGAGCGAGCCGCTTCGGTCGGATTCGACTGGCCTGACGTGGAAGGCCCCCTGTCCAAGGTTCGAGAGGAGCTTTCCGAGGTCGAAGATCAGTTGCAAGCCATGGGAACGGAGGAGCAGGCGGCCGGCCTGGATCCGAACACGCCCGGTCGGGCGCCGAGTCCAGAGTTGGTGGATGAGATAGGCGATCTGCTCTTTGCGGCCGTCAATCTCGCCCGGAAGGCCGGAGTCCAACCCGGACCGGCGCTGGATCGAGCCAATCGAAAATTTCGCCGCCGGTTCGAGGAGATCGAGCGACTCGCCTCGGAGCGCGGAATCGAGGTCGCGTCGGCGGGGCTGGAGGTATTGGACGGTTTATGGAATGAAGTAAAGGCGATGTCCCGGGCGCCGTAGGGCCGCACGCGCCGCCCTAGGGGTACAGCCGGTGGATTTGACGGGGGAACGCGATCGCCTCGCGAATGTGGGGAATCCCGCAGATCCACGCCACCGTGCGCTCGATGCCGAGACCGAACCCGGAGTGCACGAAGGTGCCGTACTTGCGCAGGTCCAGATACCAGCGATAGGCCTCAGGGTCCAGCCCCTGCGCTGTGATGCGGCTGAGCAATTTGTCGTAATCGTCCTCCCGCTGCGAGCCGCCGATGATCTCCCCATATCCCTCCGGTGCCAGGCAATCGTTATTCAGCACGGTGCGCGGGTCGGCCGGGTTCTCCTTCATGTAGAAGGCCTTCACCTGCTTGGGATAGTTGTACACCAGGACCGGCCGATCGTACTCTCGGGCGAGCAGGGTCTCGTCGTCTCCTCCCAGATCGCTGCCCCAGGTCATGTCCGATCCGAGTGCGTTGAGGCGCGTCACCGCATCGCTGTACGAGATGCGGGGGAAGGGAGCCTGCACTCGCTCCAGTGGAGCGACGTCGCGCTCCAGCTCCTTCAGCTCCTCTCGCTCCCGATCAAGGGCCCGGCCGACGACGTAGCTCACCAACTCTTCCTGGAGCCGCATGTTTGCGTCGGAGTCGTTGAATGCGACCTCGGGCTCGACCATCCAGAACTCGGTCAGGTGCCGTCTGGTCTTGGACTTCTCGGCCCGAAAGGTGGGACCGAAACAGTACACTTTGCCCAGCGCCGCGGCGGCGGCCTCCACGTACAGCTGGCCGGTCTGAGCCAGATAGGCCTTGCCCAGATCGAAGTAGTCGGTGGCAAACAGATTGCCGGCCTCCTCGCCGATTGCTCCGGTCAGAATAGGGGTATCCACGAGGACGAAGTCGCGCTGGTAGAAGAAGTCCCTGATGGCTTGGGTCACCTCGTGGCGGACCCGCGCCACCGCCGCCTGCCGCCGGCTCCGGAGCCAGAGGTGTCTATGCTCGAAGAGGAAAGTCGTCCCATGCTCTTTGGGGGTGATCGGATACTCCGGACTGGCTCCCAGCACCTCCAGGGCCTGCACTGCGAGCTCGTACCCGCCGGGTGAACGGGGCTCTTCCCGCACCTGGCCAGTCATCGCAACGCTGGCCTCCTGGGTGAGCGACCCGAACGCGGACCAGGTAGACTCCGGTACCTCCTTCTTCGATAGGACCCCTTGCACGTAGCCCGAGCCGTCGCGAACCACGACGAACGCAATCTTGCCGCTCGACCGGGTAGTCGTGACCCAGCCGCGGACGGTAACCGCTTCGCCGACGTGTTCACGGAGGCCGCGGATGTCTACTGCCGTCATGCCGTATCCGATGGGAGAAGAATGGGTCTACGCCAAAGAGCGTTGAGTGTAGCCCTGCTCTTAGGGAGCGTCAACGCGGCGTGCGTGAACTTCCGGCCGGCGCCGGTGCCGCTGGCGGCGAGTGCGGCGGGAAATGCGCCGACTCCGGTCTGGACCTCCCGGGCCGGCCGGAGATTCACCGGCCAGGTTCAGATAGAGGACAACATCCTGTACGGCGGCAGTGTCGACCGGAAAGTCTATGCCGTGGACCTCGCGAGCGGGGATATGCGCTGGTCCTCCCGGCTTCCGGGCATGATCCTCGGTGGAGTTCTGCTCGTGGGAGACACCCTCTTTGTGGCCAGTTCCCGTCCGCAGGGTCGCATCCAGGCCATGGACCGGGCCAAGGGTAAGCAGATCTGGCGGACATCCACTGACCCCGTAGGTGCACCGCTCGCGTTGATTGATGGAGCTCTCGTGGCCCTGACTCAGCGGGGCGACGTGCTCGCCCTCGACCCTGGCACGGGCACGATTCGCTGGCACCGGCGTGTCGGCGTGTCCCGGACAGCGGCGGTAGCCGCAGGTAGCGGTGGCGTGCTGGTGGCGACGACGGACTCCCTCGTGCGCCTCAGTGTTGCGGACGGTAGAGTCACCCACCGAGCCGGGTCGCCGGGCACGGTGGTCTCGCCCTGGCTGACTCACGGCGGCGAGCTGTTGGCGGGAACCACCGACTCCCAGCTGGTCTCCATCCGACCCGGCGATCTGACCGTGAATTGGAAACTGCGCGTGGATGCGCCAGTCCTCGACTCTCCTGCCGCACTGGGGGACACGCTCTTCCTCGCAACCCGACTCGGCACGCTCTATCGCATCCTGCCGGGTGCGGATCCGGTGGCCAAGCCCATCGCCGCACTCCACTGGCCGATTTCCGCTCCGGTGAGTGTGGTTGGGGGACAGGTGCTTCTGGGCGGAGCGGATGGCACGATCCGGGCGCTCCGGACCGACGGAACCGAGATCTGGCGGGTGCGGGTTTGGAGGCCGGTCGAGCTTGGCCCTATCCCCGTCGCGGATGGGCTGATCGCCGTGGGCGGCAACGGCGATCTCCACCGGTTTCGCCAATGAGGCGCGGATTGTCCGCGGCGGTCGTACTCCTGCTCCTCGCCGGCCGGGTCGAGGCGCAAGGTCCGCTGGTCAAGTACGGGAAGTGGGCGGTGCTGGCCGGATCAGTCGGCATGAATTACCTGGCCTTGCGGGCGCACAATCGGGCCGATGACGCGTTCAACGCCTTAAAGTCGCTCTGCGTTGATCGGACCCGGTGCGATCTTGGGCCCGATGGGAGCTATCTCGACCCTGTGAGTGAGAATTTGTATCAGAACTCGCTCCGTGACGATCGGATTGCACGAGGCTGGCTCCTCGGGGGCGAGGCGGCACTCGCCGGCTCCGCAGCATTGTTCGTATGGGAGCTCACTCGGCCCAAGGGGCGACCGGGCAACATTCCGTTCGAGCCCGAAGTGCGCAGCATGCGGTGGGGGACCGGACTGGGTTTGCGGGTTCCGTTCTAGCGGTCTCCCCAACCCTCTCAGCCGACGCGGAACAACTCCACCGCCCTGGGATATCGCGCCACGGCCCGCTCCCTGAGCCGCTGATTCTCCCGCCGCTGGAGCACCGGATCGCGTTCGATGATCTGCATGGCCAGCTCCCGCGCGCGGGCGAGCAGATCAGCATCGCCCGGCAATCGCGCGTGGCGCAGCTCGAAGCCACCGGACTGGCGGGCCCCGATCAGGTCACCCATTCCCCGTTCTGCCAGATCCAGCTCCGCAATCCTGAACCCGTCCTGGGTCGCGGCGAAGCCCTGGAGCCGATCGGGCGTGGGCCCGTCCGCCAACAGAATGCAGTAGCTCTCGTCCGGTCCTCGCCCGATGCGACCCCGGAGCTGGTGCAGCTGGGCCAACCCGAACCGGTCGGGATGCTCGATCAACATAATGTTGGCGTTGGGGACATCGATCCCGACCTCGATCACGGTAGTGGCCACCAGCACCTTGAGTTCCCCAGCGCGGAAGCGGCGCATGACATCGTCGCGCTCTTCGCCGCGGAGGCGCCCATGAACCAGGCCCACCTGGAGCTCGGGCCAGCGCGCCGACAGCGTCTGCGCCATCGTCGTGGCCGCCCGCAGGTCGGCTCGCTCCGACTCCTCGATCACGGGCAGCACCACGTACGCCTGCCTGCCCTTCTCGCACTCGCTCCGAATGAATTGAAAGACGCGCTCCCGCTGGGTGGCCCTGCGGACGGCGGTTCGGACCGTTCCGCGGCCCGGCGGCCGTTCCTTGAGAGTTGAGACGTCGAGATCCCCATAGAGCGTGAGAGCAAGCGATCGGGGGATGGGCGTCGCCGTGAGCAGCAGAACGTCCGGGGCCGCGCCTTTGCCGATCAGCGCGGCCCGTTGCTCGACGCCGAATCGATGCTGCTCGTCGATCACCACCAAACCGAGCCGGCGGAATGACACGGCCTCCTGGAGGAGTGCATGGGTCCCCACCGCCAACCGGGCCTGTCCGGTGGCGAGACGCTTCCGAACCGCGGCCTTCTCCGCCGGGGTCTGCCGCCCCAGCAGCAACTCGGGCTTGAGCTGCAGGGGCGCGAGCAGCGCCTCGAGGGTTGCCCCGTGCTGCTCGGCCAGCAGTTCCGTGGGAGCCATGAGGGCGGTCTGGAAATCGTTTTCGAGGGCCAGCAGCATGGCAAAGAGAGCCACCACCGTCTTCCCCGTTCCCACGTCGCCCATGAGCAGCCGGTGCATCCGCTCCGGCGCCGTCATGTCTCCGGTGATCTCCCGAATAGAGCGCTGCTGGTCCTCGGTCAGCTCCCACGGCAGGCTCTGCTTCAGCCGGGACGTAAGATTTTTCTTGATGACAAAGGCGACTCCGCTGCGATGCCGCTTGGCCACCGCCCTCGCCCGGATCAGCATCAACTGAAGGTCGAACAGTTCGTCGAACGCCAACCGTCGCCTGCCCCGCTCCGCCTCCTCCAGCGAGGCCGGACGATGCACCGACCGTAAGGCATCCGACAAAGCAGGTAAGTCCAGGCTGTGCCGCAGCGTCTCAGGCAGCAGGTCCGGGCACAGGCCGATCAAGCCATCCAGGTGCCGGTCGATGAGGGACCGAATGACTTTGTGGCTGAGACCCTCAGTCGCGGGATAAACCGGGAGGATCTTGCCCGCCGAGAGCGGATCGGCCTCGCCATCCGCGTCCTCGAGAATCACGTATTCGCGGGGCGCCAATTGCCGGCCGTGATAGAAGCGGACCGGGCCTGAGACGAGGAGGGTCTGGCCTACTAGGATGGTGCGATCGAGAAAGGGCTGTCCCGGCCAGACGCACTCCAGGAGGCCGCTGTCGTCCCGCAGCACTGCGTGAAAGATCCGGAGGCCACGCCGGGTCGGGAGAACGCCCTTGGCCACCACCCTGCCGACGCAGGCCACCTCGTGGCCCAACTCCGCTTTGGCCAGCGGAGTGAGGGTAGACGCATCGACATAGCGGTGAGGAAGGTGCCACAGCAGATCGCGCGCGGTGCGAATGCCCAGCCGCTCCAGCGCCTCGGCCCGTCGCTCGCCGATCCCCTTGAGAAATTGCACCGGGGTATCGAGCCGGAGGGCGGCCGGAGCGGTAGGCGCGGGCATGTCTGCTAGGAAGCCTCGACCGGGGCTTCAGCGAGAAGATTTTCGGCGAATCGCTCGGGGTCGAACGGCTCCAGATCCTCCACTGATTCACCCAGCCCGATGAATCGGATGGGAAGCCCGAGCTCACGCCGGAGAGCCGCCACCGCACCGCCTCGCGCGCTGCCGTCGAGCTTGGTGACCACGATGCCGGTGAGAGCCACCGCCTCGGAGAACAGCTTCCCCTGTTGAATGGCGTTCTGTCCCACGGTGCCATCGAGCACCAGGAGAGTCTCATGCGGCGCCCCGGGTAGCCGGCGTCCCACCACCCGGGTGACCTTCCGCAGCTCGTCCATCAGCCCTTCCTGGGTGTGCAGCCGGCCGGCCGTGTCCACAATGACGGTATCGAGGCCGCGGGAGGTGGCCGCGTCGATCGCGTCGAACGCAACCGACGCCGGATCCCCTCCAGGCGAGCCGGCCACGCAGGGGACGCCCAGGCGATTGGCCCAGACCTGAAGCTGAGCGATGGCGCCGGCGCGATAGGTGTCGGCGGCGGCGAGCAAAACCTTGCGGCCCTCACGCTGCAGCCGCCAGGCGAGCTTGGCGGCGGTGGTGGTCTTTCCGGTTCCGTTGACCCCGACGATCAGAATGATGGTGGGTCCTGGGTGGGCACGGGCCACAGCACCGGGATCTTCGGGCCCCTCCAGCATTCGAGCCAGACGCTCTTGCAGCGACCGCTTGAGGTCAGCCTCGGTCTTGTGCTTGCCCCGGCGCACTTCGTCTTCCAGCGCCTGGGTCAGCTCTACCGTGGCGCTGACCCCGAAATCCGCTTCGATGAGAACCCGCTCCAGATTCTCGAGGTCGTCCGCGTTGAGTCCTCGCATGAGCGCGCCCACATCGGTGAGGGCAATCCGCTTGATGCGTGACCAGACGCTCGACTTCTCGCTGGCTCCCAACCTGTTGGTTCTCATTGGTGCGTCATCCGCCGGCTCAGGTGCGGGAAATCTACCACCCTCATCGGAGCCCGAGCCGCCGGCGAGCCCACCACTCTCCTGATAGCGCGATGATGCAGATCCCGAAGAGCCAGAGCCAGTCCCGGGCCGACGTCCGAGTGCTGAAGCGTGTGGGCCTCGCTTCATGCGACGCGAGCGTCAAAGGCCGGGGTAGCAACTCATCGGAGTATTCCTCGACGGCGACGGTCCCTGCTCCGCCGCCGGCCAATCGGTAACGGTAGGCGCCCACGGGGAGCCATACCGTGGCTCGCCCTTCACCGTCGAAATGGAGCGTGTCCGTCCGCGGTGTGTTCGCCTCGCTCGGCCCGGCCTCCGCAACCCTGGTCCATGTGACCGGCTGAGGCACCGCCGAGCCGGAGCCCACCCACTCGAATACTACCGGTCGGCCGGCCGCAACTACGGGCTGCACCGGCCGGGCCAATCCCCGAGCCGAGTCGACACTGCCCAGGAGCCAGCTCGTCGTGGCGGCCACCCAGGACCGGTAGCTTTGCTCGCTCGAGCCGCCCCGGAAGGGCCAGCGCCAGAGACCGTCGGCCGCCACGATCACTCTGCGGACCCGGCCCTCCTGGCGGCCGAACACTGCCGGCCGCTGCGGACCACGGCGGCCGAGCTGGGCATAGAGCGCCACCCAGTCGCGCGGTCCTGTCTCCATGGGCATGAGCTGGATGGCAGGAGGGAATGAGTCCACCGGTTGGCCCAGGAATGCGCCGGCGACGGGCGAGGCATCGGGTGCGGCGAGGTACCAGTCACCTGCCACCTGCGGCTCACCGCTTTCGCCGCTGGGCCAGCTCCAGATTCCCCGAGCCAGGCTTCCCTCGGCGAAGGCCGCCACTCCTCCTTTGAGCACCAGAAGGTCGGCCCGGCGCGCGGCCCGCCGCACCTGATCAGCGGGCACCGGCCGGAGGTCGGCCATCGATCGCCAACGGTCGCCTTCGAGCCGGACATAGCCACGGACGGGGAGCTGGCCCACCTCCCGAAGCGTGCGATAGAGGAAACGGCTGTCCCAATCACCCGGACCCGCGAGAAACACCACCCCTGGCGTGGGAGCCACCGTGACAAGATGGAGCCGGGTATCGGTGCGCGGCTCCGCATCTCCACTGCGTACCAGGCTTACCCGGAGCAGGTGGTCACCCGAGGTGAGCGCTACAGAGGGAACCACAATTCGCACCCGGCCGGCGCCTTGGCCTTTGAGCCGAGCCGTTCGCACGGCCAGTCGGGTGGTCCCGGTTCCCACTTCGACCGGGACGCTGTCGCGAGCGGCACCCTCTGACTCCACCAGCACCTCGAGCGGAATCGAGTCCCCGGCGCTGACCCGGCTGGGCCCCGAAACTCGAGTGATCGCCAGATCGGGTCGGGGTTCCCGGGGGAAGAGCTTCACTCCGGTTCGCGCCAGAATGTCCGCCGGAATGTCGCGCAGGTCCTCGATCTCACCGTCGCTGACGACAATGATCGGCCGCTCCGAAGCCGAGGCTGCGAGAAGGGTCGGCGCCAGCAGTGATCGGCCACGAGTGGGCGTGGTGTCGGCGCTCAGCCGTTCGTCACCGAAGGTTCGGACTTCTCCCCAGCGAAGCGCGGAATCCCGAGCCTCCCTCCAATGGCCGCCCACGGCGCCCAAGCTGAGAGAGGCATCCAGAAGCACGAGAGGGCGCAGGGGAGCGCCGCGGGTGGGGCAGCTGAGATTGATCAGGAGGAGACCGAGCGCCGTCCACGCTATCGCCCGGCACACCAAAGGAACCCACACCCGCCTCCGGAGCCGCTCCAGTCGCAGATAGCTGAAGGAGGCAAGCCCTATGGCGAGCAGCGCGACGAGGACCGCGTTCACCATCAGCGGGAAAAGGTGCAGCGGGCGGCTTCGAGTCCCTGCGGTACGGTCAACCGCCCCTCGTACAGCGCCCTGCCCACGATGACGCCGGCCAAACCAGCCTCGCAGGCGGACCGGATGTCGCCCGTGCTCGCCACCCCACCGCTGGCGATCACCCGTGCGCCAGTACTTTGCAAGGCGACCGCGCCGGCCAGATCGGGGCCGTTGAGCATGCCGTCACGTCCTATGTCGGTGTAGACCACGGTCTGAATCCCCTCACCGACGACGTGGCGGGCAAGCTCATCCGTGCGACGAGCGGAGGTTTCAGTCCATCCCCGCACCGCCACGAAACCGTCGCGCGCATCGATCCCCATTGCCAGCCGGTCGGCGCCCACCGCGGCCACCGCCGCCGGTACGAAGGTGGGGTCGGTCGCCGCCGCGGTGCCGATGACGATCCGGGCGGCCCCGAGGTCGATGCCGGCCCGGAGCAGCTCCAGGGAGCGGAAACCACCGCCGAGCTGCAGACGCACTTGCGCTCCGACCGCGTGAGCAATGCGCCGGATGATGTCGAGGTTCTCGCCCACGCCGAAGGCGCGATCGAGATCGACGACGTGGATCCAGTCGGCGCCGTCCGCCACAAAGCGTTCCGCGATGGCGAGCGGATCATCGCCGTAAACGGTTTGCCGCGTCGCTTCGCCCTGGCTCAGGCGAACGACGCGGCCTCGACTAATATCGATGGCAGGGAGGAGGTCCACTACGCAGGCGCTACGGCAACCACCGAGTGGAGGTTTCGGCGGCCTGCCGGGCAATCGAGGACGGCTGGGCCGCGGTGCTATCGGATCTGCGCAGCAGGGTGAGCAGCCGGTCCCGCTGTTGCTCGAAGCTGGCCCGCTGGGAGACCGCAACCGGCGCGCCGCTGCCCAAAGTAACCCGGCGTGAGTCCTTGGGTATCCCGTTGATCCGAAACTCGTAATGCAGGTGAGGACCGGTGGCGAGCCCGGTGGATCCGACGTACCCGATGGTCTGGCCTTGTTCGACCCGGACGCCCCGGCGGATGCTGCGGGCGAAGCCTCGCAGGTGGCCGTAGCGGGTGGTGATTCCGTTGAGGTGGCGCAGCTCGATGAGATTGCCGTATCCCCCGGCGCGGCCGGCCCGCAGGACGACGCCATCGCCCGCGGCCATGACTGGAGTGCCGGGAGCCGCGGCGTAGTCGGTCCCCTCGTGCCGCCGGGTAAGGCCGAG
>JBGQLP010000001.1:0-166164 GCA_041500125.1 Gemmatimonadota bacterium | reverse complement strand
GCGGATCGTTTCGAAGGCTAGGGCTGCCGGGGGCTTCCCAGCCCCACTTGAAACGGCGCGCGGAGCACCAGCCGGTAGGAGTACTCCCAATCCGAGTGACCCAGCGCGATGCTGTTCAGGTCGTCGAACTTGTGGAATCTCAGCTCGGCGTCGAGGGTGACGCCGGACTCGATAGTTACCTGGCGGGTGACGCCGTACTCCTGATAGCGGCGGACCACCTTGTAGTACTGCGGATCGGCTCCCCGGGAGTTGTAGCTGTTGTCGCCCTCTTCCGAGAGAAAGTTGCGTCCCCACCATTGGATGGTGAACAGCTCCACCCACCCCCGGGGAGAGACCGATCCCCGTACGTAGAGGCCGTTCCCCTGGTCGGGCCGGCCTGGTTCTGGGGTCGGGTCGATCCGCCCGTGGCTGGTGAGCCGGAAGACGCCGAGCGAGCTGGCTCCCAGGTGGGGGAGGCTCCCCTCCAGCCGCGCGCCATAGGCCAGCACCTGATTGTTGGTGACCGGAACTCCGGCGTCGTACAGCTGGCCACCGTGATGCAGCCCGTGGCCCTGGAACTCCAGGCTCAGGTATCGCCACGGCCGGGTGTGCAGCAGCAGCCCGTAATCGAAGATCTCCCGGCTGGTCCTGGTATTCAGGTGCTGCCAGTCGATGAAGACCTCCCCGCCGAGCCAGCCGTGCTCCTCCCGCCACTGCAGGCCGTACTCGACCGGCCGGGTCAGCTCCAAGGTGGTTACCTCGAGCGGCTCGATATATCCGTGCCGGTCTTCCGTCACCAGCGTGCCGAGCGCGCCGAGCGAGGTCTGGGTCCGATAGCGGAAGCCAAGCAGCGGCTTCACCTCGTCGAAGAAATCGCTCCGCCCGCTCCGGTGGTCCCCATAGACCCCGAGGATGATCTCGGTCCGGGGACCCGGCTCGGCGGACAGCCAGGTCTGCATCTGCGCGCCAAGGATGGTCTCCCCGGTGCGGTAAGGATTGAAGAACTCGGTGTTGTCACCGTAGAACGTGCCGCGGCTCTTCCAGGTCAGGGTTTGGGCCGACGCGGACCGGGGAGCAGGCGTGAGGCATACGAGCGCCACGCAGATGGTGCAGAGCGATCCCGCTTGCCTGGTCATGAGTCTACTGGTGGAGGGGTGATACCAATCTAGTGTGTGGGGGCCTACCCACAACGCCGCCGATTGGCCTGCCGGGTATGCAAGCTCCGGACCCGGGGGGTGAGGCTATCGGCCGGCGACCAGCTGGGACACCGCGTCGAGAAATGCCTCGGACCGGAATGGCTTCCGCAGCAGCTCCTTCTGGGGCACGTCGGTGTCGGCGATGGGCGGCAGGTCCCGCCCGGTGATGAACAGGATGGGGACGTTCGGGTGCAGTGGCCGGAACTCCCGGGCAAAGTCGAGCCCGCTCATCACCGGCATGTGGATGTCGGTCACTATCAGACCGAGGCCTCCGTTAATCCTTCGCGCCGTCTCCAGCGCCACCGCCCCGTTCTCCGCCTCCACCACGCCGAACCCGGCCTCGGCGAGGATGCGAGAGAGCAGCCGTCGGAGCAGCTCCTCATCGTCGACCAGCAGGACGGTGGCGCGCGGCGCAGAGTCTTGGGTCGTTCTCATCGTTCGATCCCGCTGGGCCTGCCTCATAGGCAGGCGGGTTAAAGTGGTGCCGGGAAACTGGAAAATTTGTGCCGGTTTCTTGCCAAAGTATTGCGGTCTACCCGACGCACAAGAGGGAGAGGATGCGGGGCTGTCGCAAAAGAGGCCCTCGGTGTCGCGTCTGGGGCCTGGATGGAAGCTTTCCTCCAAGCGGTATTACAGCCGTCGCCCGGCGGATCTCCGTGCCCACGGCGGACGCCGGTTTTCCAGGAGGCTCCTATGCGTGCGGCGAGGTGGTCTTTCGTCCTGTTTCTGGGCTTGATCCTGATCGGCAGCGGGAGAACGAACCCCTTGGCGGGACAGGATTCACTCCGGTTCGAGTACGCGGTGAAGATGATCTGCGGGTCGCCCGACCGGCCAGCGGTGGCACCAGGCAGGTACTACACGGCGATCAACATCCACAATCCCGGTCCGAAACCAATCGTTTTCGCCAAGAAATTTGCGTTGACCGGTCCGTCGGAGGGCTCTCTTCCTCCTACCTCCTTCGGGTTCAACAAACTGGGTCCGGACTACGCGATGGAAGTGGACTGCACCAACCGGGCCCTGCTGGAGAGAAGGTTCGTGAAGGGTTTTGCGGTGATCCAGACGCCCATCGAGGTCGATGTAGTCGCGGTCTACACCGCCGGGGGCCCCAGAGACTCGTTGAGCGTGATGGAGCTGGAGCGCGTGTCGCCGCGGGGCATAGTGCCGAAGCCGATTCGATAGCTGGACGCGAAGGATCTACATGCGCGGCTGAAACATGATGTGGGCCTTCGGCGTGCCCGGATGCATGATCCAGGGAGCCCCTTCCACCGGCGTGGTCGAGAGGCCCATCGACTCCCCGGTGGCGAAGGGGACGTACACCACGAAGAGCGGCTTGGCGTTTGGCGCCGTACCGGTGGCGGGGTCGAAGCTGTCCGCCGGCCCGGTGAGCGAGTACAGCATTGCCGGGTGCTTGGGCATCCGGAGCTTCCCGGCGCGCACTTCGGCGAACCGCACGCTGTCCACCCGGTCGCCGGTGACGCCGCGGGCCCGGAGGGCTCGGCCCCGAGCCATGAACGGCTCCAGCGATCGCTGGTAGCACGCCACATGAAAGCGCTCTGCCGTCGGATTGCTCGCGAGGCAGACCAGCGCACCACTTCCCTGCCGCAGCTTTTTCAGGCGCCCGTCGGGCCCATAGCCCAGGACCGTGGCCCCGGCCCGCATCTCCTCGGGGGCCGGCAGCACCGCGGCGGTAATCTGTTGCTCGGCCGTGAGCTGCGGCGCCGGGTGAGTGGTATCCGCCGGCTGGGCCTGCCCGTGAGCCTCGAGGGCGGTAAGAAGTCCGGCTGCCAGGATCAGGAACGGGGTCCGGCCCATATGCATCCTTCTTTCTCGGTCGTGGGAGTCTAGCGCTTCTTGCCGAGCCGCTTGAGCTCCTTCTTGGTGGGCTTGCGGCCGTGCTGCTGCTCGAATTCCGCCGCGGCTTCGCGTTTCTGTCGCCGCTCCTCGTTGATCGCCTGGCCCGCGGAGTCCTTGGGGAGGGTCGAGGGCTGCTCGCCCTCACGCGGGCGATACGGCGTCGGCGGATCGAAGGTCATTATGGGCCCGTTTCAGTAAAAGTTGTTCCGCCGGTGCTCGAGGTCGTTCCGTGCTGACTTAAAGTCGTTGCTCCGGCAGCTAAAGCGGTTCCGCAGCGACTTTAGGAGGTCGCTATCGAGCTAGAGGAGCTTCCGTTTCAGTTTAATGGGGACGCTATCGCGCTCAATGCCGTCGCTCCGGACCTTAATGGCGTCGCGATCGCACTCGATGGGCGCCCGTTTCCGTTTATGGCGTCGCTATCGCGATTAATGCGGTCGCTACCGACCTTGATGGCGTCGCGATCGCGCCCGATGAATGTCCGTTTCCGTTTATGGCGTCGCTATCGCGCTTAATGCGGTCGCTACCGCCTCGATGGCGTCGCGATCGCACTCGAGGAGCGCCCGTTTCAGTTTAACGGGGACGCTATCGCGCTTAATGCCGTCGCTACTGACCTCAGTGGCGTCGCGATCGAGCTCAATGAACGCCCGTTTCAGTTTTTGGCGTCGCGATGCGACTTTAGGTCGTCGCGACGCGGCTTGGGGTGGTCCCGTTTTCCCCTTACGCGGTTGCGAGCTGGCCGGATTGAGTGGGCCCTCTGGGATTCGAACCCAGGACCTACGGATTATGAGTCCGCTGCTCTAACCGACTGAGCTAAGGGCCCCGATGAGCACGAATTGTAGCCAGAGCGCCTCTAAGACCCCACCCCCCGCTTTGGCGTGCTCAGCGCCCGCCAGTCCGCTGGCCCGGTCCGGCTTTCGCCGGATGATCATGATATCATCCAATCCAAAGCACATCAGGAGAAATCACCAATGGAGAAGCACGAGCCGACCCCAGATGCTCAAACAGGTAAGGTGTTTCGCTTCGCACCGAGCAGGGGCGGCGTGCAAGCAGCAGAGACCTGGCGAGTTGGCAACAAGGGGACGAGTTCTACGTCGCTCTACGAAGCCTCGCGCACACGACCAAGGTCAGCTTCCACCGAGATGGTAGGTGGCAACTGACAGTTGCGGACGCCGTCAAGCCATTTGCGCCCGTCCATCTCTCCGCCGATTGGACGCAGGTAATCACAATTCAATTCATCATCCTCCCAGGCGCCTTCAAGCAGATCCTGAAGGTGGAGGAGGAGGAGCAGGACGTTCAACTCGTTGAGTTTCCCGATAACGCCAGACTCGCGGTCGAACTATTGTTGTCCCGCACCACCACAGAGGACAAACCCCTCCCCCCTCAGGAAGGGGAAGTGGTGCTGTGGAGACAGAGGCTACGCGGAGGGAAGTCGCTCGTCTTGCGGGCTGTTGCGTTCCCACTGACGGAGGCGGAAGTGGCCGACGCGAGAGCCAAGCAACGAGACTCGGCGATCACGGTCGACCGAATGCCGAAGCAGGGCGAATACTACTCCGAATTGGTGCTGTTCCGGTCATCACTAGCAGGGAACGCCATAGGGATTGTGCCACACGGCCCTCAGTCTCTTATCCTGGGCCGGACGGCAGGGTCCCCCGGCTGATCCCCTCACTAGGCGCCTCTAGGAGCCCACCCCCTGCTTCGGCGTGATCAGCGTCAGCACCGCAGCCGTCAGCTCTTCCACCGTGAATGGCTTCTGCAGGAACCGCTTGGCCATCTGGCCCTGGGGCCTTTCGTAGGCCGAGATATAGAGCACCGGCGGCGGTGAGGGCAGCCGGCCGACCTCCAGCGCAAAGGCGTGTCCACCCATGCCCGGCATTACCAGGTCGGTGATGACCAGCGCGATCTTGCGCCGAGTGGTTCGCAGCATGTCCAGGGCCTGCTCGCCATCGTTGGCCAGCATGACGCGATAGCCTTCCTCGGCCAGCGCCCGCTCCATGAAGCGGCGCGCGATGGCCTCGTCGTCCACTACCAGAATGTTCTGCGGCATGGTTCGACCCCGGCAGTCCAGTTACCAGTCTAACGATCAGCGGCAATGACTCGCTCGTACAGCTCGATGTGCTTCTCCGCCATGGCCGTCTGGGTGAACCGTTCGGCCACCCGCTTCCGTCCGGCCTCGCCCATGGCCCGCCGGCGGGCGCTGTCCCGGCTCAGCGTCTCCAGCGCTCGAGCCAGCGCCGGCACGTCGCGGAGCGGCACCTCCAGCCCGGTCACCCCCGGCACATTGACCTCCCGCACCGCGCTCGGCAATGCGGTGGTGATGACCGGTCGGCCCGCCGCCATTGCCTCCAGCACCACCAGGCCGAACATCTCCTCCACCGTCACCGAAGGCAGCACCAGAAAATCGGCGTCGGCCATTCGCCGGGGCAAATCGTCATCCGGATATTCGCCATACCAGCGAACCCTGTCTGTGATGGCCAACGCCTGCGCCAGGGTCCGGAGCCGGGGACCCTCCGGGCCGGAGCCCACGATGTCGAGCCGCAGATCCGGGACCCGCTCCAGGGCGCGGAGCAGGATGTCCAATCCTTTATAGGCCACCAGCCGGCCGATGAAAATGGCCCGAGGCGCCGCACCCGGCGGAGGCGGGGGGACCACCTGCCAGCGGGTGTGGTCGATACCGAAGGGAATGACTTCGACTTTGCTCTCGAAGCCGCGCAATTCGTTGGAGAGCGCGAGGTGGGCCTGGCTGGGGACGACCACCGCCTTGGCCCGCTTGATCACCATTCGGGTGATCGGCCGGTAGATGGAGCGGAGCGCGTCAGCGTGCTGGGTGACGACCACCGGCGTATTGCCGGCGCGAAGCAGGCAGGCCAGGTCGGCCAGCGGGTGCGGATGGTGCAGATGGATGATGTCCGCCCGCTTCCAGGCGGCGGCGATGTAGCCGGGGGCAATCTCCTGGGAGCCGAGCGCGGCAAAGGAGAACGCGCGGGTGACCAGCGAGCGGTGTCGCCCCGGGTCGGCGCTCCATCCCCGGCTTTCTACCGCCACCACCTCGACGTGATGACCCAGGCTGGACGCGCCCTCGACCAGTGTCTGAACGACGCGCTCCATGCCGCCCGAGCGAGGCCAGTAGTATTTTGCGAGGTGGAGAATGCGCATGGGTCGGTGCGCAACTTCACCAGACATCCCGATCGCTGTCAACCTGAGAATTCGCTCGCGACGAGGCTTCATGAGCCAGCGCCGTCCCGCGGCCGCCTAGGTGCGCGCGGTCATCGTCTCGCATCTCTATGCCGACCCCGCCAACCGGGCCAAACTTCGCTCGCTGGCCGGACTCGGCGTCAGTCTGGCCGTAGCGGTTCCCGACAAATGGGCCGGCAGTGACGGGAAGTCTCAGAGCACGTCCTGGGGCGACGATGGCGGCGTGCGGGTGGTGCCGATCCCCGTCATCGGCCGGGTGGCTGACCCCAGCCGCCTGCACTGGAACGCCAAGACGCTGCGCCGGCTGCTCACCGACTTCCGGCCCGATCTGATCCATATAGAGGAAGAGCCGTGGACCCAGCCGGCCTCGCTGGCGCTGGGCTTGGCGCGGCGGCTGGGCATCCGATCGGTGTTGTCCACCGCGGACAGCTTGCCGGGACGCTACTCCATCGCGCAGCGGTTCCGCCGGGAACGCAGCCTCCGCCTGGCCACGGGAGTGATCGGCGCCAATCGGCTGGCACTGGCGCTGGCCACCAAACGACGGCCCAAGGTCCCCCATCTCGCGCTGCCGCAGATCGGCATCACTCCGCCACCCGCGGTCGCCCGCCAGCCCCACGCCGGACTCGCCATCGGGTTTCTCGGCCGCCTGGTTCCCGAGCGCGGACTCGATCTGCTATTTCGGGGCTGCGTCGGATTGGCGGGCAAATGGACGCTGACGGTGATGGGCACCGGCCCATCGCAAGAGGAGCTCGAGGCGCTGGCCGAGCGGCTGGGAATCTCTGCCCGGGTCTCCTGGTTGGGCGCCCTTCCCCGTGAAGGGGTGGACCAGGTCTGGCCGCGACTCGACTGCCTGGTGTTCCCCGCCCGCACGACGGAGCGCTGGGTGGCGACCACCGCGCGGGCGGCACTGCATGCCATGGCGAATGGAGTTCCGGTGGTGGCGAGCGACTCGGGTGCGTTGCCCGAGATCGTAGGCGACGCGGGCCGCATAGTGCCGGAGGAGGACGTGGCCGCATTGTCTTCCACACTGCACGCGCTGTACACCGATCGGGCGGAGTGTGAGCGGCTGGGGGCCGCGGCCCGCCGGCGTATCATGGATGAATTTTCCGATGGAGCGATCGCCGGAAAGACGCTCAGTTTCTGGCGTTCGTTGACGCCTGCAACCGGTTGACTTCGGGTGACTTAGGCGTATCTTCGCCGTGATGGACCGTACTTACCCGCGCTGCCGGCTCACCGTCGTCACCGCTGCTCTTCTCGGATTTGAACTGACCGTCGGGGTCGCGCGCGCTGGAGCGCAGATTCCCACCCAAGTCCCGTCCGGTCAGCAGCTTCCCTCGCCGGAGCAGGCTCAGGAGCTACTCCGCAACCGGCCCGATCTGGTGGAGCAGCTGCGCCAACGATTGGCAGCCTCGGGGCTTACCCCAGACCAGATCCGCTCCCGACTCCGGGCGGCGGGCTACTCCGAGACCCTGCTCGATTCCTACTTCACAAACTCCGACAGCACGAGCCAGGCGCGCCCCGGGCCCCAGACGTTCGATGCCGCCCGCGCCCTCGGCTTACTGAGCGAAACCGAAGCCGATTCGCTCGAGGCCCAGGACTCGAGCCGAGCCATCTCCGATTCGCTCCGCCAAGTTCTCGATTCCCTGCAAATGGTGCGGGCCGATTCGGCCCGGGCCGATTCGCTCGCCGATTCGGTGCGGACGCTGCAGGGTCGCGGGCTGAAGCTGTTCGGTCTGGAGACCTTCCGGCGAGCATCGACCCGGTTCCAGGCGGCCCAGGCGGGTCCGGTGGACGAGAACTACCGGCTTGGAGCGGGAGACCTTCTCGTGGTCATCCTCACCGGCGACGTGGAGCAAGTGCATTCGCTCGACGTAAACCGGGAAGGCTTCATCGTCATTCCTCAGGTCGGCTCGGTGTACGTGGCCAACCTCACCCTGGGCCAGCTCAACGACGTGTTCCGTACCCGGCTGGGCAGAGTGTACTCCGGCATCCGTCGGGGCAGCACCAAGTTTCAGGTCTCGGTCGGCCGGCTCCGCAACATCCAGGTCTACGTGGTGGGCGACGTCGTTCGACCCGGTGCCTATCAGATCTCCGGCGCCGGTACCGTACTCACCGCACTCTACTCGGCGGGTGGGCCCACCTCGAACGGGAGCTTTCGAAAGGTCGAAGTGCGCCGGTCTGGCAAACTGGTGGACTCACTCGATCTGTACGACTACCTGCTACATGGCAACAACGCCGGCGAGGTGCGGCTCCAGACCGGCGACGTAGTGTTCGTGCCGGTCCACGGTGCCTTCGTCAAGCTCGCCGGAGAGGTGAGCCGCCCGGCGGTGTACGAGCTCCGCAGCGGCGAGACGCTCCGGCAGCTGATCGATTTCGCCGGCGGCTTCGGACCCAGCGCCTATCAGGCGCGGGTGCGGATCCACCGGATCCTGCCGCCCGAGTCGCGCGCGGCCACCGGAGGGGCTCGCGTGGTGGTGGACGTCGGCCCGGATCAGCTCGCCGGCGCGGTGCCCGCCGTGCCCATGGCCCCGGGCGACTCGGTCACGGTGCTGGCCATTCCCGAGCGGGTCCGCGGCTACGTGACGGTGAAAGGAAACGTGTGGGTCGAAGGCCAGGTGGGATTTCGCCCCGGCATGAAGCTGAGCGAAGCGATTCGTCTGGCCGGCGGTCCCAAACCGGACGTGTATCTCGATCGGATTCTCGTCTCCCGCACCAACGACGATTCAACCCGGCTCCAACTGCGTTCCGCGTTCAAGGATTCCACCGGCTCGGTGGTCGAGGATCTGGTCCTGCATGAGGAAGATGAAGTGCGGGTGTTCTCCCGCTCCACCTTCCTGCCGACCCGATACGTCACCGTGGTCGGCGCGGTGCGAAGGCCGGGGCGGGTTCCCTACCGGGAAGGGATGACGATGCGCGATGTGGTCCTGCTGGCCAACGGGGTCACCGAGGACGCCGACCTCAGGGAGGCCGAGATCGCGCGGAGGTCGGAGAGCGGGGATCCCGGCGCGCTGGCCAAGACCATTCGGGTGCCACTCGACTCGTCGGCCCTGGTCTCCGGTGGAACCGACGGCGTCCCCGTCACGCCCGCACCCGGCGGCGCAGGCGGCGTGCCCGACGTGGTGCTTCAGCCGTACGACAACGTGCTCATCATGCGTCAGGCCGGGTGGGACGGACAGCGGCTGGTCTATCTCACCGGCCAGGTCAAGCATCCCGGGCGGTATGCGCTGCGCAACAAGACCGAGCGATTGCGCGACCTGATCGAGCGGGCGGGCGGCCTCACCGGTCAGGCCTACGCCGGCGGGATCCAGTTCTATCGCGCGTATTACGGGGGCGAGTCTCCCACCGACCGCACTGGCAGGGGCAGCGAGACCCGCCGGTCGAGCGCCGACTCCATTCCCCGTGGCTACGACGAGCGCGTCGGCCTGGATCTGCCCCGGGTGCTCAAGGACCGGAAGTTCCGCGACAACATCATTCTGGCCGGGGGCGACTCGATCCACCTGCCGGAGTACAATCCGATCGTGATGGTGGAGGGCTCGGTCAACGCGCCGGGCGCGGTGCCGTATACTGCCGGGAAATCGCTCGATTGGTACGTGAACTCAGCCGGTGGCTACACTCAGGCGGGCGACAATCGCCACGCCTACGTGACCCAGCCGAATGGCAAGCGGGAGGGAGTGAAGCGCCGCGTGGTGCTGGCCGATGACGTGCCCAGGCCCAAGCCCGGTGCGGTGATCTACGTGCCGGCCCGAGTGGGCCAGGACGCGCCGAGCAATATCACCGGCGTCATCGCCACGGTGGCCCAGGTGCTGACTGCCCTGGTGACCGTCATCCTGGTGGCAAAAAAGTGAGCGGCGGCAGGGAATCCGGTCTGCGACCCGCTCCTGGCCCACTCGACGGGGACATATCGCTCCTGGAGCTGATAATTCCCCTGTTGCGCAGGTGGCGGTTGATTGCAGGAGTCACGTTTGCAGGCGCAGTCGTGGCGGCGGTCGTGCTACTGCTTCAGCGACCAGTCTACACCGGCACAACGACCTTCACCCCCGAAAACCCCACCCCCTCGGGGCTCACAGGAGGCCTGGCTGGGCTCGCCGGTTTGGCCGGACAACTGGGGATCACTGTCATGTCGCCCACCAGTGTATCGCCTGACTTCTTCAGCGGGGTGCTGCACAGCCGCGAGATCCTGCAGGCTACCCTTGAGAGCGAATTTCCCGACCCCTCGGCAGCTCCACCGAAGGCCGCCCACCAGCTGATCGACATTCTCCACATAGAGGGTCGGTCACCCGAAGTGCGATTGGAGAAGGGAGTCCGCCGGCTCACTGACCGGACGGACATTGAAATAGATCGTCGGACCGGGATCATCTCGCTCAATGTCGAGATGCCCTCGCGGGAACTGGCGGCTCAGGTCGCCAACCGGATGGTCGACCTTCTCAACCGCTTTAATCTTGAACGCCGTCAGTCCCAGTCGCGGGAGGAGCGCCGCTTCTCGGGTGACCGGCTCGCCACTGCGGAACGCGAGCTCCGGGCCGCGGAGCAGGCGCACCTTGCGTTTCTGCAGCGAAACCGGGCTTACTCCGACTCTCCACTCCTGAGCTTCGAGGCCAACCGTCTGTCCCGGGACGTGCAGTTGAAGCAGGAGGTGTTTCTTACCCTGACCAAGACATACGAGCAGGCAAGGATCTCCGAGGTGCGCGACACGCCGGTCCTGACGGTCATTGACTCAGCCGTGCCCCCGGTCCTGCGAAGCCGTCCTCGCCGACTGTTAGGTACCCTCATTGCGGCACTTCTGGCGGCGATCGTGGGCGTGGGGGCAGCTTACTTCCTGGAGCTGCGGGCTCGGGCCCGCTCTCAGGGACGGGCGGACTATCAGGCGCTTAGAGAGGCGTGGCAGGGAGCCCGGCGGGAGGTGGCCACTACATCGGAACGGTCGTAGGGACTCTCGTGGCCTCCCGCAACACCGACCTGCTCACCGGAGGGGTCCGCCGCGCTCTGGTTCTGCTCATTGTTGTTACCCTTCCGCTCACCCAGGCACTGACGCTCAACCTGCGCTTTCCCCTTAAGATTTATGAAGTGGCGCTCGTGGCCGCCGGACTGACGTGCCTGGCCGAATTCCGGATCCCCACGCTGCCATCCGCGCGAAGGGCAGCCAGGTGGGTTCTCGCGCTGATTGGTTGGGCCCTCGTTGTGCTCCTGCTGCATGTCTGGCTGCCACCGGCCGGTCTCAGCATGACCGGCCTGGTCACCCGCTTCGGCCCTCTGGGGGATGGGGTGGCAAAAATCCTTTATCTCCTCCTCTCCCTGTTGGGATTTCTGTTGGTTGCGGAGGTGACCTACCGGGACGAGGCGGCCGTGATCCGCTGGTGGCTGATCGGCGCAATGGCTGCCGCCCTGTATTCGTGGTACCTCGTCGCGTCTTCGGTGCTCGGGCGCGATCCCTATCTCCTCCCCGGCATCAATGTCCCTCAGGTGTTCCGCTTCGGTGACTGGGCCGTGATCCGGTCGGGCACGTTTGAGGAGGGCAACTTTCTCGGCCTCTACCTGATCATCTCGACCATGCTCGCGCTCTATGCCAAACGCCGCCTGGTCGCGCTGTTTCTCGGGCTCTCGGTGTTGGCCAGCTTCTCGACCGTCAACTTCGCCGCGCTTGGGCTGCTCTCCGCCGTCCTGGTATGGACCGGCTCCGCCCGAAAGAGTTGGGGTCGCAAGCTGGTATCCGTCGTCGCCGGCACCTTATTTCTCGTGGGAATCGGCAGCCTGCTGGTCGCGACTGGCTACATCCGGGACGTATTCGCCGCTAAGCTGGTAGGGACGACCATGTTCTCCCGACTGGAACGGCTGGGCTTCATCGTCAGCGGTTTGCAGATGTTCGCCGATCATCCGATCACCGGAGTCGGCATCTCCCAGTATGGCTACTACTACAACAAGTATCAGTTCCTGGCGGCCGGCTTCTTCTCCAATCTCAAGCTGATTGCAAACAACGTCTACGTCGAGTTGCTGGCCGAGCTCGGTATCGTCGGTTTTCTCCTCTTCTCGGTGTTTGTGTGGCAGATCTACCGGCGGACCCGGAGCCCGGACCTGCGACCCTTGAGACTGGGCTTTCTGGGAATTCTCCTGGTCTGGAACGCGTTTCCGACATTCTCGATCATGTTTCTCTGGGCCTTCTGGGGCGTGATCCTGGGGGTGGCCGCTCGACGTTCCCAGGCCTTGGTTCCCGCCGTAGCGCCGCCGAGCCTCCGGTTTGCAAGTATTCATTAACGGCCGGTTCGCATCTCAGGCGGTGACCGGCGTGCAGCGCTACGCGGAGGAGCTGCTCCGCGCGCTGGACCGGGAGGTCGAGACCACGGTCCCCGGCATCCAGAAACACGCGTTTCAAATGTTGGTGCCCCGACCAGCGGCCACCTGGCCCGCCTTCAAGCACATCACGGTCCGGCAAGTCGGAAGGCTTCAGGGCCACGCCTGGGAGCAGCTGGAGCTCCCCTGGTATGCCCGCAGCGGGCTCTTGCTGAGTCTGGCGAATACCGGACCGGTGCTGAAGCGGCGGCAGATCGTCACCATCCACGACGCCTCGATTTTCGCGGTGCCGGAAGCCTATTCGGTCGGTTTCAGGTGGTGGTACCGGGCACTGCTGCCGAAGCTTGGTCGAGCCGCCAGCCGGGTGGTGACCGATTCAGAATTCTCGAGAGCCGAGCTGGTCCGCTATGCCAACATCCCGGAAGAGAAAATCCGGGTGATCCCGCTCGGCTGTGAGCACATCCGGAGCCGTGCGCCGGAATGCGGTATCCTGACCCGGCTGGGCCTCCGCTCGCACGCCTACCTTCTCGCGGTCGGCAGCCAAAGCCCGCACAAGAACCTGGGGATGCTGGCGCAGGCACTTGAGCACCTGCCGGATCTGCAGTTGAATTGTGTGGTTGCCGGCGCCTCCAATCCAAAGGTTTTCGAGCGTCCCTCACCCATGTCCGCCCCGAAGCTCACGATGCCCGGCTATGTCTCGGACTCCGAGCTGCGCGCCCTGTACGAGCATGCCGCCTGCTTCGTCTATCCTTCGCTCTACGAGGGCTTCGGTCTCCCCCCGCTCGAGGCGATGAGCTGTGGCTGTCCGGTGGTGGTGTCCAGCGCCGCTTCGCTTCCGTCGGTGTGCGGCGACGCCGCGATCTACTGCGATCCCCGTTCGTCGGTCAGCGTGGCGGAGGCGGTGCGGCAGGTGGTCAGTGACCGCGCGCTCCAGGACCGGCTTCGAGTGCTGGGAAGACAGCAGGCATCGAAGTTCACCTGGCCGGCGTCGGCCCGAGCCTTTCTGGCCCTGATCCACGAAGTGGCCGCCGCATGCGAATAGCATTGGTG
The DNA here is from genome assembly GCA_041500125.1 of Gemmatimonadota bacterium. Classification (GTDB taxonomy): domain Bacteria; phylum Gemmatimonadota; class Gemmatimonadetes; order Gemmatimonadales; family GWC2-71-9; genus CAVVWJ01. The sequence continues at coordinate 152,608 of JBGQLP010000001.1, read as the reverse complement.
CACGACTGGTGCGTCACCTACGCGGGAGCCGAACGGGTCCTGGAGCAGATGCTCGCGGTGTATCCCGAGGCCGATCTCTATACGATGGTGGACTTTGTCCCCACGGATGAACGATCCTTTCTGGGCGGACGCAGGCCGCGGACCTCTTTCATCCAACATCTCCCCGGGGCCCGCCGGCACTATCGCGCCTATCTGCCCCTCATGCCCCTGGCGGTGGAGCAACTCGACCTGTCCCGCTACGATCTCGTCATCTCCAGCTCCTACGCCGTGGCCAAGGGCGTCTTGACCGGTCCCGATCAGCTGCATCTCTGTCTCTGTTATTCGCCCATGCGCTATGCCTGGGATCTACAGCATCAATACCTTCGGGAAGCGGGATTGGAGCGCGGGATCCGATCCTGGCTCACCCGGTATCTCCTTTACCGAATACGTGCCTGGGACGTCCGCACCGCGAATGGGGTAGACGGCTTCATCGCCATTTCGAGGTACATCGCGCGACGCATCTGGAAGGTCTACCGACGGAAAGCTGTGGTCATTTATCCGCCGGTGGACACCGACACCTTCGACCTGGGCCCGGCAAAGGAGGATTATTTCCTCACCGCCTCACGAATGGTCTCTTACAAGCGCATGGATCTGATTGTCGAGGCCTTCTCCCAGATGCCCGATAGGAGGCTGGTGGTGATCGGAGACGGCCCCGAAGCGGCCAAAGTAAGGTCGAAAGCAAGTTCCAACGTTCAGTTGTTGGGCCGGCAGCCTCTGTCGGTACTGCGAGAACACTATCAACGTGCCCGCGCGTTTGTGTTCGCCGCGGAGGAGGATTTCGGTATTGCGCCGCTCGAGGCGCAGGCTTGCGGCACGCCCGTGATCGCGTTCGGCAAGGGGGGCGCATGTGAGACCATTCGGGGCCTCGAGGATCCCCAGCCCACCGGAGTCTTTTTCAGCGAGCAAACCGTCCCCTCCATAATCGACGCAGTAGGAAGGTTTGATCGGGAGCGCCGCATCAGCGCGGAAGCGTGCCGGCGCAATGCGCTCCGATTTTCCATTGCCCGGTTCCGTGAGGAGTTCCGCGGCTACGTGGAGGCGCAGTTGAGGGACTTCCAAGCGACCACCGCGATGGACTGCATTCGCTAGAGCCCGAGATGTAGAATGAGGTCGTTGACCCGGCTCTCCCACCTGTCCCCCCGGGCATAGTCCTGGTACAGTTTCCGATCTCCAGGCTCCGAGACAGCTCGGGCTACCGCGGCAATAAACTCCTCCCGCGACCGACACAGACGCGCCGGGCTTCCCAACGCAACCAGCTCGTCCCATTCGGTGGCCACGACCGGAAGACCGGCCGCGAGATACTCATGCAGCTTGAGCGGGTTGACGCTGTGCACCAGCTCGGCGTGTCCGGCTACATCGAACGGAATCAGCCCGACCTGGGCGTGTTGTAAATAGGCCGGAAGCTCGCTGTACGGTCGACGCCCCAGGAGGTGCAAATTGGGCGCCGGCCGCAGGCGCCGCTGGGCCAGCTGGTCGGGGCCAATCAGGACGAAGCTGACATGGGGGAACTGCGCTACCGCAGCGTCCATCAGGGTAAAGTCGAACCACTCGTCCATCGAACCCACATAGATCGCAATCGGCGTGGGGTACGCCTCGAGCTCCCGAGGCTTCCGCCGAAGCGGCTCGAAATGGGCGAAATCAACCCCGTTGGGGAGATACAGCGACCTTCTGGCTCCCAGCTCCTCGACGTGCCTCCGAAGCTGGCTGGCCGGGTACACCACGGTGTCGACCGAAGTCGCCAGCTCCTGCTCTAGTCGCTGCATAGCGGGTGTGAACTTGCGGAAGCCTGAATTGCGGTCGGCCACCCGGAAGACAGAACGTTGGCGGGTTACTCGGTCCAGCCAGAAGTTCTGGCTGAGACTGTCGAAGTAGAGGAGATCCACTTTACCGAAGCCCCTCGCCCTGACAACCTCCGCAACGTTGGGCTGGGAAAGCGAGGCCCAGTGTTGATGCACCCACCGACTGCGGAGTAACGGCTTGTTGTGGGGGGAGAGGAGCGTCGCGGGAACGTAGGACCACAAACGGCCGTCCAGGTCGCTCACGCCGCCCCGCCGATAGGCGGTGAAGCGGTCCCGCAGCTCCGGGCCGAGTCCCTGGAGCAGGTGGAAAGGTGAGATCGGATCGGACACAAATGCCACATCCCAGCCGGCTGCCACAAAGCCGCGCGCCAGGTGATGGCTGCCAACCTGGAGCGGCGATTGCCAGTAATTCGCGCACGCCATCAAGAGCTTGGGCCGACCCATGTCCGTCGTCAGCCCTCAATTGACGCCGGGCCCGGAGCCCCGCCCCGGCCTGCGACCTCGAGCGGCTGGGCGATGCCCGAGCTGAATGCTCGGCGCAAGGCGAGCCTGGTGAGCAGGAGGAGCAGCACCAGATCGAGCGTTGCGCCGACTACTTGGGCCCAGGCGACCCCGGAGATCCCGAACCTTCGGAGAAAGAGGTACGACAGCCCCAGACCCACGGGCGTTACAATCACAGCTGCGGCGAGGTTGTACTCCAGCCGGCCCAGGCCGAGCAGTGCAACCCCCATGACCGCATACGACGACCAGAGGACGTAACGCAGGAGGAGGATGGCCAGATAGGGTAACGCGGCGAGATACGCCTGCCCGTAGACCAGCGGGATGAACATCGAGGCCAGAGCATACAGCCCGGCCGCAACCACGATGCTCAGGCCGGTCATCCGGAGCTGGGTGCGGATCAATTGCCGCTGGACCCAGCGGCCGTCGGCCGCCCGCTCGCTAAAGTAGGGTGTGGCGATCGACTGCACCGTTGCGGTCACCTGCATCGCGCCAAGAACAAGGATGGTCGCCAGGGCATAGTAGCCGATGGCTTGCCGATCGCGCGCAAAGTGGTCGAGCACGAATATGTCGGCCGATTGGCCGAGCAGCCCCACCGCCGTACCGAGGACGCTCAGAAGGGCCAAACGACCGAAGCCGGACACGCGGTGAACCGGAACCCGGTCAAACAGGCGAACCTGCACTGCACGACTCAAAGGAATCATCGCCGCGGCGGAGGCCGCAATGGTGCCGAAGACGAAGCCTCGGAAGCCCCAGAGCCAGGTGCACGCCACCACCACCAGGAAGGATTGCACTCTGACCCAGGCCTGGGCGCGAGCCAGCGGCTTGATCCTCTTCAGCGCCTGGAGATAGACCATCAGGATGGAGCCGACCACGGCGAAAGGCACCACGGTGGCGTAGACCAGCATCCAGTGCGCCAGTCGGACCGACGAAGCAAGAACCCCGGTGAGAATGAGAGCCGCGTAGACAGTGAGCGATATCACCGTCGCCAGCGCCACCCGTCCCAGGCCCAGCCGGAGAATGGCCAGTCTCTCCTCTGGTGGACGAGCCTCAGAGCACACCTTCAGAATGGCCGTGTCATAACCGAAGGCTGCCACTGCTATGATCAGCGCGGTATACGACTGGAGGATCCGGGCCTCACCCAGCTCCCGCGGGCTCAGGAACTTGGCAACTACCAGGATGGTCCCGAGACCCAGGGCCTGGGCGAGCAGATTGACGGAAAGAAGGTGAAAGAAACCCTTCGCTCGGAGCGCGCCAACAATCCCCATCGGCTCAGCCGGGCTTCCGGAAGACATAACAGTAGCCGATGGAGTTCGTCTCGAATGCGCCGCGAAAGCGGGGTAGTCGGGCCACCCGGTCCAGAGGCCCCAGCACCCCGTTGATCAGCAGCCGGCAGAGCCCATCGAGGACCATGCCGACCTTGCCCAGTTTTTGGTTGACCCGTCCGATCACGTTGATCAAGGAGAAGCCGATCACGCCAAAGTCGCCGCCGTAGGAGCCATAGCTCGCCAGCTCGAGCCCGTGTTTTCGCGCCAGATAGACCAGCGCGTTGGGCGCGAACCGAAAGTAGTCGTGCGGAGGAAAATGCTGGTGGGCCCACTGCGCTTCGACCGCGAAATAGTAACCGCCTGGCTGGAGGATTCTGGCCACCTCCGCCAGTGCCGCCTCCGGCTCCGGAAGATCATCGAGGACCCAGACCGTGAGGCAGGCCGCCACCCCCGCCGACCGGAGCGGCAAACCTCTGATCTCGGCGAACACGTCTGGGGAAGACACGGAGCGATAGGCGTCGATTCCCAGGTAGCGGTACCGCTGAAACAGCTTACGGTAGGGGGCACGACCGCAGCCCAAGTCTACCAGCCATTGGCCTTCTTGCGGTGCGGTGGCATCCAGGCGGGCAAGAAAGTCGATAACCTGACGGATCAGATATCGTTGGCCGGTAGGAAGTGAGAACGAGCTATCGAAGTAGCGCGTCACGCCTCCCTGTAGGTACCCGGCGCGAGTCCGCTAAAAATCCAGTGCCCCCCTTTGCGGACGCCGTGAATGACTGCGCCGGTGGCTACGTTGGTTAACTGCGGGCTGGCGACTGTGACCGAGAGGAGCGGCTTCTCCCAGGCGCCGTCGTAGATCAGCTGATTCTCGCCCGCCCTGCCCGGGACGATCCGGGTCCGTTCGACGCTGTCGTAGTACCAGGCGATATCGCTGCAGGTGGCGTACCAGATATCTTCGCCTCGAAGGAGATCAAATATTTTTTCCAGAGAGGGAAGGTCGTCGTAGAGATTCGGATGCTGGCGTCGGCCGTCCGGCCGGGTGGAGAGAAAATGCTCTTGAATCGCGACGACACCTCCATGCGCAATGATCGTCTCGATTCGATACTCGGCCAGGAATCTCCGAACCCGCCGTCGGATCGGGTCGCCCCGAGCACTGAGTGCGTTGCCGACCAGGTTGGCCGGGAAATCGATCAAGCGCCCCCGGTACTCGGGTAACCGGCGGGCAGGCGCGTAGTCGAAGGCCCACCATCGGAATGGCGATCGCTGCAGGAGCGTCTCCAGCGAATCGTCATAGCGGTAGCCCGGAGACTTTCCCCCCAGGAGGTCCACCCCGAAGACATCCTTGAACCGGCACAGGTCCGCGGCCATCTGCTCCGCATAGACGGAGTGTCCCAGGTGTTCGTGTTCCCCGACCCAAGTCTGCGGATCGAGAGTGGGATGTGGGCTGCCATGGTGGTGCCCATGGTAAGCGATCTCCTGCTGCTGCGCTAGAATGTGGCGCAGTAAACCCACGAATTCGTCGGTCTCGAACGCCCCCCGGGCCACGGCTGGGTAGCTGCTTTCCACTAGGCCGATCGAGTGACGGCCGAATGGAAGAAACACCGTGTAGCGAATCTCGGGGTGCTTGGAGAGCAGACCGTCCTCGAAGTAGCGGAAAATGGAATCAGGCCCTCGGCCACCAAGCCCCCAGTCGCTAGCGGGAACCAGGCCGGTGCGCTCGAGGTCGAGATAGCCGTTACTCAGATCATCGATCATCAGCACGGCGGCGGCCGCGGCGTCATGGAACCAGCGACACTTCTTCACCGACGCCCCTTGGTGCCAGATCCCGGACCCGTCTTGCGGTAGTAGGTATACATGTGGTCGAAGACGGGCAGAACGCTCAGCGGCGTGTACGCGTCCGCCCACCACATCAGCCGAGCGAAGCCTCGCCCCAGTCCGGGAATGCGGCCAAATGGGTTGAACATCCCTCCTGAGGTGTAGCGCCGCGCAGCGACGACAAAACCGCGACGACCGAAAAAGCCATCCAGGAAGTCGCGGGAGTAGAGATTCAAGTGCTCCGGTGGCCGGTTCATGTGCCAGGGATATCCGATTGTCTCCAGGAATCGCGCCTTTGCGGTCTGAAAACTCGGCACCATGATCGAGAGCACACCACCCGGCCGTAGAAGTCCCTCCAGCCGATCGAGGAACCGTCGCGGCTCCGCCAAGTGCTCGAGTATGGCGTAACAGGTCACCACGTCGAACGCTTCCTGAAGCTCGATATCCTCCAGCCGGCCCTGGTGCACCGTAAGTCCTCTCTGGCGAGCGAGAGCCGCCGAGCGGAGAGACAGCTCCAAGCCAACCCGGCGTGTGGCCGCCGGCCAATGGAGCAGGAAATCGCCGGAGCGACAGCCAGCGTCCAGCACGGACCCCGGCACGGCACCGTGGAGCCGGCTGATGACGGCAACCTCGTGGTCCCACAGCGGGGCTCGACGAAAGGTCGGCTCCGGCCCCGCCGTGCCGTTCGATGCCAGCCGCTCATAGAATGCAATGAGATCGGTCTCGTGTTCGTGGACGTCAAACGAACGAGATCCGCAGGAGCGGCATCGGTACAAGGTATAAGAGGCAGAGGTCGCGGGGCTGGCGACTCGACCGATCGGGGTCACCGAAGGCGAGGTGCACATGGAGCAGGCCTTCAGCACCGTGGGCCCACCCCGAGCTGGTGGTAGAGATCCATCATTCGGGAGCCTGTGTCGAACGAGCCCAGCTCCGCCACCCGGCGCCGGTGCTCTTCCAGGTTCGTGAGGACTTCGACGACGCGGGCTTCGAGATCATCGGCATCCCGGGTCCGGAATAACAAGGTGCCCTCCGGCCGATCTACGCAGTCGCTGGCGATGACTGGAACGCCCTCGGTGAGCGCCTCCATGACGGTCAGCGAGTTGCCGTCTGTGTTGGTAGCCCGGATGACGAGGTCGCTGACTCTCCAGAGTGACGTCCCGTCGGCCAATGGCTGAGTAAGGAACAGGATCCGATCGGACAGACGCTCACGCTCGATTTTTTGGCGAATCTCACTCAGGTATTGGGGAATCCCCACTGCCGGCAGCAGGAAGACCAGCGCGGTGTCAATCCGCCGACCGAACACCAGGCGCCGCATCAAGTCGACCAGGAGATCCAGGCCGTAGAGGTCCTCGCCCCGATGAAATGCCAGGCGGAAGGCGGTGGAGGCCAGGATGAAGCGATGCCGGGCCCGCAGCTGCTGGACCGCGGGACTGTCCAGCGGCGGCACGGTTTCGGGCCGCAGGAATCCCGGGATAAGCTCGATTCTGGCAGGATCCCGGATGACCAGGTCTGCGAGGAGACGGGCATGGTGGCTTACCACCACGATCCGGTCGACCCCATTCAGCAATCGACCAGCTACCATCCGCAGCAACCAGCCGTGGGCCTCTAGCTCCTCCAGAAACCAGTCGTTATGCAGGGTAATGACGGTGCGGTGGCGAAACGAGAGCAGCCAGAAGTACAGCGTATTCCTGGGGGAAAAATTGTGAAAATGCACCACACTCTTCCGCATCAGAACCAGCCGGGCGATGGCCGTAGCCCAGGAGAGATTCACTACACCCGACCGCCGTTTGGGAGTACCCGACACATCAAAGAGCACCGAGTCAATCCCCGCGCGCTCCAGACGCTCGAGGAGGCGCTTCAGATGGACCGATACTCCACCGTAAGGCGGAGGATAGATCCCCACATGGATCATACGCATCGGCTGGCGCCGGTAACCGATTTGGACATCAGCCTCACACGACCTGAGGCGTCATTGCAGCTGATTCCGTATCCAGGGGATAGCGGCACTATGGGCAACAATGCGCGCCAGTCGACCCGCTCTCCCACCGGCCCGGCCAATCCGCAGCCCTCTGCCCCGTGAACCACGACCAGCCCGCTTTCCTGCCAGCGGACGATACAGGCCGCCCGCCGATTCTTGGACTGTAGGACCCCAGCAAAGCCCTCCGGACCCCAATACACGCATTTTGCTCGGCTCTCGCCGCCGAGTCTGAAGAGACCCTGATCGAGACGGGCCGGCTCCGGACCGCTGAGGCGAGGGGTGAAGTGTGCCCAGGTGGAACGGTAGGCATTCCGCTCCTCCGGCAGGGGGGTATAGACGTAGGTACCCGGATCCGTAATCCATTCCTTCCCCTCAACCATGAGCTCGAGATGCAGCTGATCGTTGTGGGCGTGGCCGCCCACACCGTTCTGCCCAACGGGACCGCAGCGGATCGCGAGATAGATCTGGCTCGATTGTGCCAGGTATAGTCCGAAATCGGGATAGGCCCTTAGTTGCAACTGATCCCAGGTCTGCCTGCCGGGCAATTCTATTTGCACCCGTCGAAAACATCTCTCGCTAAGGTTCGAGAGGCGGTTTTCCATGTCGGTCAGAATGGTGGGACTCCCCACCCGCACCCGTGCGGCCGGTGAGACCCGTTCACCCGAGCTCGGCACGGCGACACCGCCGGCATATTTGCGTACGAGCCCCGACTCCGCGGTGAAGCCGGCGAACTCGGAGAAAGCCGGCCGATCGAGCAGTCCCGCGCCGGCCGCGATGAGATGACGGTGGTCGAGGTGGTCTTCCTCCCAATACTCTGCTTCGTCCGGCAGCTCGGCGTACCCCGTGAGGCTGGCGTACCTTCGGCGGGCCTCAGCCACCGAAGATCGGCGCAGCACGGGAAAGAGTCTCAGGAATCGTCCACTGTCGTTGTCACCGATCTGCGGCACGTGCCCGTCCGGCTTGGTGATGTGCATCGTGAATTCTGCCATGCGCTCTACTCGCTCCAGAAACCACGGAGGTAGCGGCGTCGAGCGTCCGTCACCGGGCAAGTTGTATAGCGGGATGGGTGCCGGTCTAACCGAGCGGACGCCGGCCAGTCGGCGATGGTCGTACTCCCGCAGTGCAGCCGATTTCTCCAAGCCGAGGCCCAGAATCAGAGCCGCAGCGTAGACCACCAGCTCGGCGGAGAGCCGATGGTAACATGTGGATGCTTCGAAGTTGGCGCCATCCGCCGTGAACTGAGCGTCGGTCTCTGCAATGACTTCTTGAACGGCAAAAGCGAGCATAGCATCAGTCTCAGCGCCTCGGGGCAAGTAGGCGGCGACGAACAGGAGCCCCACAATGTTTGCCAGGTAGTGGTTCCCCCGCAGGTCTGCCGCCCACTCGAGATTCTGCAGGATATGACGACCGTGCTCGAGGACGCTCCGAGTAAACACCCCGTCGAATGCCGGGTCGAACGCGGCCCCTCCGGCGAGCAAGAGATCGTAGGCCACGAGCCAGTTGGCCACTCGAATCGCCACATCCATCGTCGTGGTCCAATTCACTCCGAAACGCGGCGGGTTGGTCGCAATGAAATCGAGGACTTGATTGCGGAACTCGCTGGCGTACGCCTTCGGTGTCCGGGCCTGCACCTGGCCGGCGGCACTAAGGCAGGCCACAACGCCCAACTGGGGAAGATGCTGCATCCGAGCGAGTTCCCAGGGCACCTTGATATCCACGCCGGGCAAATGTCCGTACCGGATATCACGATACCAGGTGCACGAGGACCACCGGTACCCCGATTTGATGTCGAGCTGCCAGTCCAGGGGGATGTAGCCTGGTTCGATCAATTGCCAGATCCGCTGCGCCTCGGCCAGACTAGCGGGTGGCACCAGGCCGGCGAGCCACTGACCAGCACGGTCGGCTGTGACCGGCTCCGCTGGTGGGTAGCGGTGCCCCTCAAGGCCGCGGCAGACCATTCCCTGCCGCACCTGGACCCATCCAGCACCAAGAATGTCGAAGCGATGGGCAAGGTAATGATCGGTTACGGCCACCAGGGGCTCGGCATCGATCACTGCGGCTAAAGGGAAGCTCCCGAGGCACGTGCGGAGGGGCCCTGGCGTGGCCTGCTCGGGGAGATAGACGCATTGCCGCCAATCGCGGGAACGCTCCTGCCTCCCCCGGTACCGGCGCCACACCTTGCCGATCATTTTGCGGAGCAGGACGTGCGGGGGTATCGAGACGGCCCGTCCGATCCTGGGCGTCAGCTGAGCCAGGTCAACCACAGCGCTCCTGGAGCTTGGTCAGGATGCGCCGTGTGTGCTCGCGCCAGGTGTACCGGGCGACCGCCTCGGCGCGGGCGCCTTCACCCAGCCTTCTGCACCGCTCAGGATCCTCAACCAGCAGGTGTAGCGCCTCGGCCAGGGCCCCTGCGTCCGCCGGCGGCACCAGCCATCCAGTCGAGTCGTGTTTCAAAACCTCGGCGACTTGCTCCAGCGCCGAGGCCACAATGGGGCGGCCCATAGCCATGTACTCGAAGAGCTTGGTGGGCGAGCCGAAAAACCTGGTACCATCTGCATTCGGGACGTGGGGAGAGGCGAGGATGTCGCACGCTGCGAGATGCGCGGGGCCAGCTTCTTGGGGAACCTGTCCGGTAAAGACGCAGGAATCGAGCAGTCCCGCCGCCGCCAGGGCGTCGCGGCAAGTTTGCAGGCCGGGGCCATCCCCAATCATGAGCAGGCGGACTCGGCTGTGATCGGCTCCGTTGCGACGCATCAGTTGGACAAAGGCGTCGGTGAGCACCTGCGCTCCGTGCCAGGGTCCGAAGGTCCCGATGAAGCCGATCACCGTCTTTCCCGTGAGCCCTAACCGCCTCCGCACCGCAGACCCATCGACTCCCGGTGAGTATCGCTCGGGGTCGACGCCGTTGGGGTTCACCAGCAGCTTCGCTGGCTCGATGCCACGTTCTCGAAGCTCATCGAACATCGGCCTGCTTACGACCACCACCACGTCCGCTGCATGCAGGTTGAGCAGTTCGATTATGGTGATCAGCCTCTCGTGAGCCGGCTTTCGATGGCTCCACTCGCGGAGCATCCAGGGGAACGACCCATTGTACTCGCAGACATAGGGAACGCCGTATCGCGCCTTGAGGGCCACACCGGCGTAATTGGCCAGGCTGTATCGCTGATAGATGAAGCCGGGCGCCCAGTCCGCCCAGCGCGAATCAGCGAACTCCATTAGCTGATCGTTGAATGCCAGCTCGGGCATCGACGGCAGGTTACGACCCACCCGGTAATCCGGCTCGCAGAGATGAAAGCGACCGTCGATCGGCACACCGGCGAGGTAATCGGTGCTCAAGACCTGGGCGTCCACGGCCAGGTCGCGAAGGGCGCTGATCACGCCCTGAAGATGCCCGACCGAGCCGCCGCTCCTCAGGTTAAACCAGTGGTCGGTTCGGAGGAAAAGTGCCCGCCAGGGGGCACTGAGGCGGCCACGCGAACAGCGCGCGGTGGCTAGCTCAGTCACAGCGCGGGCGTGTTTGCGGTACAACGCAGGCCAGTGCACCAAGTCTCGGACGAGGGCGCGGAGTGCTGCGCCGGCCGTCTGCCGGGGCTCCCGGCGGCCGCGCGCGTCGACCCAGTCCCACCGCGCGACCCCACAACCCGAGAGATAGAGATCGAGGAGGTCGCGGTAGGCAATCGCTCGGGTGCTGTCGCAGGTGATCTGGAGCTCCCGAAGGCGCAGGCGGCGGCGCTGGCGCAGCGCCGAGATCACCTCTTCCCTGCTCACAGTCGCAGCTCCGAGACCCTTGGCGACCGACGGCCCCGGGTCCCGCCTCTGTGTCTCTACGACTTGCTCCTGCATCTTGGCGCTGGGTTGGCTGAAGTGGCAGACCGGAGTGGTCGAGCCATCGGTCATGTCGGCCGGCCTTGCCCGGTCCGAAACGCCATGGCGATTACCTCCCGGGCATCCCTCCGCAAGGTAAAGGCGATCGACCACAAGGGATGCCGCAACGCCGTCCGCAGCCCGAGGCGCACATGCGGTGAGTAGTTATAGAAGTGCTCACGGATAGGCACCAACCCGGCACGCGACCCCAGCGTTCGAAGTTCGCCGGCGGTGAATTCATGATGATGCCCAATGAAGGGCACGCGCGAGTCGTAAATTTCACCGACCGGGACCAGAGGAGTCTCCCCCCGCAGCAAGGACATCCGCTTGGGCCAGAAGGCGATATTGGGCACTTCGATATAGAGCTGCCCACCGGGAGCCATCATGCGGGTGACATTGGCCATGAAATCGCGGAGCGAATGCGGAAAGTGCTCCACCACGGCCATGACGCTCACGAAGTCGAAGCGGCGCTCAATGGCCGCGTCCGGAACGAAGGGGTCGAGATCGAGAATCTCGATACCGGCCCCACGGAGAAACGCGAACAGTGCATCGAATCTCTGGCTATAGTAATCCCGCGCCTCGGTCATGGTGACCTCATAGCCAAGGGCACGCAAGGTGAGCGGAAAGGCGCCCCAAAATCCACCGACGTCGCACACCGTCCGTGCGCCCCCTGAGGCGAGCGCCTGATAGGCCAGATGGTACCGGACGACGGAGGCATCGAGGTAGAGGCGGAAATCAGTCGCTGGGAGGCTCCATCCCACGTTGTGCACCGCCAGCTCTTCCTGCATGGCTGGAGACCAGAAAGCCCAGACGGATTGCACCGCCTTTTCGTATTGCCGGCGGAACTCGGCCAAGGGCGCCGGCGCAGCGGGGGTTGGAGCGGCAATACTCTGATAGGCGGTCTTCACACTCCCCGCCGCACGTAGAGCAGGCTCGCCCCGAGCATGGCGCCGTAAGCCACCGAAGAAGCGATGGCAGCGCCCACGATTCCGAAGGCCGGTATGGCCCACAGGTTGATGGCGATGTTGGTCAGGCTGGCAATCGCCGGTGAGATCACCGTGAACCAGGGCATTCCTTGAGCCGCGAATAGGTTCATGAAGATGGTGTTGACCGAGATCAGAAAGATTCCGGGTAGTAACCACCGGAAAGCTGGTACCGCAGGCAGAAACTCAGGCCCGAACAGCAACCGGATCACTGGCACGGTGACGACAAATGCGATCGACGTGACCAGCACCATCACCCCAGCTACCGCGCCGAGGGTGCGGCGGGCGAGGGGCCAGCGTGCGGCCGGATCGGCCGCCGCCAACCTCGGGAAAAGCAGCGCGCCGGTCACCACCGGGACGACCATGAGGGTCTCGCCCAAAGTGACCGCGATAGAATATTGCCCGGCTGGGGCCGCTCCGATCAGATGCTTGACCAGAAAGAGATCGCTGCGGAGGACCAGAAAGGAAAACAGGGCTGAGAGGTACGCCCTGGAGCCGTACCTCAAATTCTCGTAAAAGAGCGGCCGCGATGTGGTCACCGGCCCCGCCGTTCCGGCGATCAATCGCCGAAATGCCAGGGCGCCACCCACCGCCGTGGCTGCCACCACCGGAATAAAGAGTGCCACCACGGTAATGCGCCCCACCAGAACGACCCCGGCAACCAGCAGCAGACCGAGGATCCGCGTCGCGACTTCAATCCGGTTGTAGGGTCCGATCGCGTGGATGCCGAGAAGGAGGCCCTGCAGCAGCAGATAGAACAGGCCGAGCGGGATGGTCGAAAGTGCGAGCGCGAAAAGAGTCCCATCTACCGGCGCCAGGGATGGCCAAGCGACGCAGAGCAGCGCCACCCCCACGGCTGCCACCCCGCCGAGTAGCACGCTGGCGACGATGCTGTTCCCCAGCAGGGCCGGGACCCGAAGCGGGTCGCGAGCGGCGGCGTAGGTATTGGACGCATGCAACCCGAGGTTGGTCGCCTGAATACCAAGCGCCCCAACGGCGGTTGCGACGGCGAACAGGCCCCGACCCTCCGGCCCCAACACCCGGGCCACAATCACGGTCGTGACCAGACCGGCACCCATCTGGATGCCCCGTGTGGCGGTGGTCGCCGCGACCGAGCGCGAGAACTCCGTGCCGGAGAGCGCCTGCCATAGACCGGACCGGGGGAGCCTCTGGGGAGCGGGGCCGGCCGGAGCTGCGGCAGCTACTCCCTCGCTACCGCCAGGTCGGGTCGTCACTTGGTGGCGAAGGCAATCACGTACCAGCCGATATGGGGCTCGAGGACTCGAAGGACCGGCGCAGGCGCCAATCGCCCCAGCCAGGGCAGCTGGTCCGAGGTGAGGTGCGCGACCTTAAACTGCACCTGCTGGAAGTCGCCGAGTATGTGACGGAGCTGCCGCTTCGAATAGGTCTTCACCAGCGGCTTGGTGTGGACGCCGTCTGCGCCATGCTCCACTGTGGCCATCAAGCCTCGATACCCCAGGCGGCGAAGCTTGCCCCGCAGTACACCTTCGACCATTACCATGGTAACCAAATGATACAGGCTGTAGGTGTGGTAGAGGGAGAGGATGAGCTGTCCGCCGGGCTGGAGTACGCGATATGCCTCGGAGATGCAGCGCACCGTATCCGGCGTGTGATGGAGCACTCCATGGCTGTAGACGATGTCGAACGTTTCCGATGGGAAATCGATTGTGGCGGCATCGCACAGCTTGAGGGTGCAGGGCAGCTTGCGGAGCTCAAAGTTGCGTCGCGCCAGTCGGTGGTGCTCCTCCGTAATATCGATCCCACACACCTCCGCCGCCCCAGCCAGGGCGAACGACACCAGATCCGTCCCCAAGCCATAGCCGATCTCCAGCACCCGCTTGCCTCGCGCGGCCTCGAACGGAATGGTGCGTCTCATCCAACGGTCGGTCCGTTCGTAGCGACTGCGGCGCACCGCCTCGAAAAATTCCAATGACCCCGGCTCGACGTCGACCAGGTAGTCGCCCGTTCCGCAGGGCGTTGCATTCCACTGTTTCCGCGCCTGCTGCTTTTCGGCGCTCAGCAGATCCATTGCTTCCACCAGAGCGCGAAGTTGTAGAGGTACCACGCCTTCTCCGAGCGCCCCTGGGCGAGGCTGCGCACGGCTTGAGCATCGAGAAAGTCCGTCTCTTGGCAAAAGCTCTCGAGGTCGCGACCGACTCTGCTGCCCAGCCGGTCGAAGAACCACTCTTGCACCGGCACGCCGAACCCCTGCTTTTTCCGATCGATGAGCTCATCCGGGATCAGGCCCCGCACCGCCTTCTTCAGGATGTATTTGAGCTGGCCGTTCCTGGTCTTGGTAGCGCTGGGAATGCCCAACGCAAGCTCCACGAGCTTGTGGTCAAGAAAGGGTACCCGAGCCTCGAGGCTCACACCCATGCTCATCTTGTCCACCCGCATCAGCAGGAGCTCGGGCAATCGCAGATTGAGGTCGAGGTAGGTCATCCAGTTCAGCGCCGACGGATCCCAGGCATGGGTCTCGAAGCGGTGCCGGATCGGGGCTAGCGCGTCCCATGAGGTCCTATCCTTAAAGGCCTGGCGCAGGCGGGGTGAGAGCAGCCGCATCTTCTCGGCCTGGGTAAATGCCTCAGCCCCGCCCCAGAAGATGGGCTGATCCATTGCCCCGCGCCGGAGCCACTCGTACTTCATCTCCTGACCTTGACCCGCCACGTCCAAAACCGTGAGTCCCAGGCGTTTGAAAACGTTAGGCACCGGTAGATTGTCATATCGCTGGAGTGCCAGCGCGGTCTTCCAGGCCGGATAGCCCCAGAACAGCTCGTCCGCCCCCTCCCCTACCTGAGCCACCACGACGCCGTGCTCGCGGGCCAGCTTTGATACGTAGTACACTGGCACGCAGACCGGATCAGCGATCGGCTCGTCCTGGAGGCAGACCATCTGAGGAAGAAAATCGATCAGGTCATCTTGGGTGAGCAATAGCTCGTGATGCTCCGCCCCCACAGCCGCGGCCATGCGGCGCGCATACTGGAGCTCGTTTTGGTAACTCTGGTATTCGCCGCGGTACCCAATCGAGAAGGTCTTGATCGGCGCGGTCTCGCCTTCCGAGAACAGCGCGGCGTTGGTGCTGGAGTCAATCCCGCCCGATAGGAAGACCCCCACCGGAACATCGCTGACCTTGCGGAGCTGAACGGCCGTTCTCAGCTCGTCCAGCAGTCGCTCGGCGATCTCGTTCTCGGAAACTCCGGTCAGGGGCGTGCAGTGCTGCCAGGGATCCCACCAACGGTGCTCCCGCATCGTGCCGTCAGCCGCTACCCGGAGCCAGGTCCCGGCCGGAAGCTTACGAATGCCGGCGAACAGGGTCTCTGGTGCCGGGGTTGTCAGGAAGGACAGGTAATGGAAGAAGGCCTCCTCGTTGACCGCCCGGCTCCTCTGCGGATCCTGGAGCAACGCCTTGATCTCGGAGGCAAACGCGACCCGTCCCTGATAGATGGTGTAGTACAAAGGCTTGATCCCAATGCGGTCCCGAATCAACCAGAGGGCTCGCTCCCGTGCATCCCACAGGCCGAGTCCGAACATGCCGCGAAAGCGGTGAAGGCACTCGATCCCCCACTCCTCGAATGCGTGCAGGATGACCTCGGTGTCCGAATGGTCCGTTTTCCAGCGATACCGGCCGGTGCGTTGTAGCTCGGCCCGGATTTCGGCATGGTTGTAGATCTCGCCGTTGAACACCACCCAGAGGGTGCCGTCCTCGTTGGACATCGGCTGGTTGGCGGTGGGACTGAGATCGATGATCGACAGCCGGCGGTGACCGAGACCGACACGGCAATCATCACTTACCCAGGTGCCGGCTCCATCCGGGCCACGGTGGGGCATCGCATCGCGCATTCGCGAGATGTACTCTTCGCTGATGCGAAACCCGGAACCGAAGCTGAGCGCGCCGGCAATACCGCACATCTACCGGATGCCTCCGAGGAACGGTTCGATCGCCAGAGCGATCTCTGTCGCCTGCACCTGCTGCCAGAGCGGAATCGGCCACTCGCCGCCCTGGCGGATAGCCTGAGCCAGCGCGGTGAGCTCCTCTTTCTGCCCTTTTTCCATGGTGGACGTGGAAACACCCTTGGCCCGCGCTCCGGTCACGGTGAGCTTTCGGTAGTCATCGAGATGGAGCACCTTGCCGTCGGCGAACACCTCCATTTGTTCCTTGGGAAAATCCTTTGACCCCAGTGCGGTATAGGTAAGTGTCGCCACGGACCCGTCCTCAAACGTCATGGTGGCGACGAAGTTGTCGGAGGCGCTGTAAAAGCCGGTTCGCGGAATCAGGGAGTGCGCCTGCACCGCCGTCACCCGGCTGCCGGTGATGTAGGTGAAGAGGTCGTAGATGTGGCACGCTTCGCCCAAGTTCCGCCCTCCCCCTTCCTCGGTGTGGACCCAGTGATCCGGCGGCAAGTAGCCCGCGTTCATCCTATAGTTAAGGATCATGGGATTGCTGCGATCCCTGGTCAATTCGACCATTCGCCGGGCATAGGCTGAGAAGCGTCGATTGAAGCCGGTGAGGAGCACGGGAGTGGGGACATCATCGGGCCGCGCCTTGAAGAAGCCCTCGATGGCCGCCACCTCTCCCTGGCTGAGCGCGAGCGGTTTTTCTACCAGCACATGCTTCCCTGCCCGGAGCGCCTCGAGCGCTTGGTTAGCATGCAGGTTATGGCGGGTGGTGATCAGCACCACATCCACCTCCGGGTCTGCCAACACCCGGTGAAACTCGGTGGTGGCATAGGCGGCACCAAACTGGGTTGCCGTCGCCGCGGCATTGTGCCCGGTACGGCTCACTACGGCATGGAGCTGGTACTCCTCGGCCAAGCTACGGAGATTCGGCAGGTGCATTCCCTTGGCAAACCCGCCCGCCCCGACCAGCGCGACCCGGAGGCGGCCTTGCCGTGAGGGCCGGGCTCGTAAATTCCGCACCACCCGAGCGGGTGCCACATCGCTACCCCGTGGATATGACAGGAGAACCATCAGCGACTTGGACCCATTCAGTTCAAGTGCCTGGTACGCCTCGGCCGCTCGCTCGATGGGATATGTCGCCGTGATGAGAGGGGCGATAGTCAGCCGGCGTTCGGCGAGCAGCCGCAGATACTCCTGCATGTTCCGGTTCTCGGTCCAACGCACATACGCAATCGGGTAGTCCAGTCCACCTTCCTCGTAGTCCCGGTCGTATCGTCCGGGCCCGTACGAAGTGGAAATAAAGAAGTCGAGCTCTTTGGCGTAGATGTCGGCGCGATTGATATTGAGTCCTACATCGCCCACCACCACCACGCGCCCCTTCCTGCGGCACATCCGGAAGGCGAGCGAGATAACCGCGTCGGATGGCGTCGCGGCCGCGACAATGACGCCGTCGGCGCCGACGCCACCGGTAAGACGGGCGACCTGCTCCACTTCATCCCCATCGCCTGGATTGATCCCGAGCTGCATGCCGAGATCCCGCGCCAGCTGCATCCGGCCGGCATCGAGATCGGTTCCAATCACCCGGCCGCCGTGGGCGCGGAGCAATTGCGCAGTCAACTGCCCCAGAATGCCCAGCCCAATTACCACGAACGTTTCTCCCAGGGTCGGCGCAGCCCGACGAACTCCCTGGAGGGCGATCGCGCCCAAAGTGACCGTGGAAGCCTCGACGAACCCGAGATCGTCCGGGACCGGAACCGTGAGGTTACGCGGCACGCACACCACCTCAGCGTGGTAGGCGCATTGCGAGCCGGCACAGGCTACCCTGGCACCGGGCCGCAGGTCGTCGACTCCGGCGCCAACCTCGAGTATGACGCCGGCCGCCGAGTAGCCGACCGGCTCGCCGGAGGCGAGCTTACCTTCGATCTCACGGAGGGTATGCGTCAGGCCCTGCGCCATCACCGCGCGCAGTACCTGGGTCACCTTCTCCGGCTGCCGGGCGGCGCGCTTCCACAGCGGCACCGCGCTGGCGCGGATGCCGCTCATCTCGGTTCCCACGGATACGCAGGAATGGTCGAGGCGTACCAGCACCGTGCCGGGCTCAACACAGGGAGCCGGCACCTCGTCCACTACCGCTTGGCCTCCTCGAATGAGCACTTGCTTCACCGGTTGGCACTCCTGGGGCCTGTCTGCGCCCAATGCGCGACCGCGTGTTTGCGGTTCACCCACAATTTACTAGGAACAAACCGACGCTAGCGGGAGGAAGTCGGGGAGGGTCCAGGAACCCCGGCAAGCATCTCGGCTTTCGGGAAGGTATGTGCCAGCAACGCTTGCACTACGCGTTCCCCGGCGTGGCCATCCCAGCCCTCGGGACGGCGTGGGGTAGCAGGACGTCTGACCCGCCGCACAAGTCCCGGGAGCGTGCCGGGGTCCGACACCAGTCGGTTGGTCCCCTGGGTTATAGTAACCGGTCGCTCGGTGTTCTCCCGCAGGGTCAAACAGGGCACGCCCAGCACAGTCGTCTCCTCCTGGACGCCGCCGGAATCGGTGATGACGGCGTGAGCGCCTGCCATCAAATCGAGCATCTTCAGGTATGCTACCGGACCGAGCACGCGCACGTTCTGCAGATCGGTGCCCGTCTGCGCCAGGCGTTCGGCGGTTCGCGGATGGGCGGGAAAGATCACCGGGCGCTCTTGCGCAACCTCGGAGAGCGCGGCCGCGATGCTCCGAAGCCGGTCGCGAGCGTCCACGTTGGATGGCCGATGCAAGGTAACGATCACCGCCGAGCCGTCGACCCCGAGCTGGTCGCGGAAACCGGTGTTCCGTGCGGCGGGCAGAGAGTCAAGAAGCGTATCGACCATCACGTTGCCAACGAAGGCGATCTCCGACTCCGGCTCGCCTTCTGCCCGAAGGGCGGCGTCCGCGTCGCGCGAAGGCGTGAGAAGGAGATCCGCCAATCGGTCGGTGACAATCCGGTTGATTTCCTCGGGCATGGTGCGGTCATGACTCCGGAGCCCCGCTTCTACGTGGGCCAGGCGAACGCCCAGCTTCGAGGCCACCAGCGCCGCCGCCATGGTGGAGTTTACGTCGCCATAGACCACTACCCAGTCCGCACCACTCTCAACGATGATGGGCTCAAGGCGCTCCATCACCCGTGCCGTCTGTTGGGCATGGGTACCGGATCCGACTGACAGGTTCACGTCCGGCGCGGGGATCGCGAGATCCCCGAAGAAGTTGGCGGAGAGCTCGGCGTCGTAGTGCTGCCCGGTATGGACGATCAGCTGCGTCAGCCCTTCGGCCGCCGCCGCGCGGAATACCGGCGCGAGCTTCGGAAAGTTAGGACGAGCACCAACGACGTGAAGGAGTTTCACCGGGGCACCAGCCTCAATGCGCGCCCCGCATGTAAAGGACAGCAGGGATAGTTTTCAGCAACAGCCCAAGATCCTTCCAGATAGTCCACTCGCGGATATAGTCGGTCTCCAGTCGGATCACTTCCTCGAACTCGGTGATGGTGTTCCGGCCGTTCACCTGCCAGGGTCCGGTAATCCCTGGCTTCACGTCGAACCGGGTATAGTGGTGCTCCTCGTAGAGGTCCACCTCGCTCGGCAGGGGTGGCCTGGGGCCGACCAGCGACATGTTTCCGACGAACGCGTTCCAGAGCTGCGGCAATTCGTCCAGGCTGGAACGGCGGAGGAAATTGCCGAGCCGGGTCACTCGGGGATCATCTTTCACTTTGAAGAGCCGCCGGTCGCTGTAAAGACTCTTGGGTGTAAGATCGTCTAGACGTGACTCCGCGTCGTGCACCATGCTGCGGAATTTGGTGATCTTGAAAGGCCTGCCGCCCAGCCCCACTCGGGTCTGCCGGAAAAAGATCGGTCCCGGCGAGGAGAGATACACCGCTGCCGCGATCAGGACGAAGATGGGTCCGAGGAGAATCATTCCCAACCCCGATACAACGAGGTCGAGGCTGCGTTTCACCAGCAGTTGCCGACCCCGCAGGCCGGGCCGGTTGAGTGCGACCAATGGCGCACCGCGACTCCAGACCATCCGTGATTCGACGCCGCCTACAGCAAACGCCCGAGGGATAGCGTAGAGCTGACAGCCGGCCGCCCCCGCTGCGTCGATCACCAGAGCCAAGGCCTGATCATCCAGCGGCCCACTCAGCACGAGAGTGTCAGCGCGATACCGCTTGATAGTCTGGCATAGCCGGCTGAATCCACCCTTCCCGGCCCGGAGACCGAACTCATCCGGATCGAGGATCCCGCCGAAGGCAAAGGCGCGTGCATCGGACAGGCTGGGGTGATCCAGTACACGGCGGGTATGGTCCGGCCGTCCTATCAGGAGGGCCCTGGCGGCACCAGGCCCGATCGGCCAGAGTTTCCTCACCGCACGGTCGATCAAGTGGCGCTCGAAAATTAGAGTCGTTCCAATGATTCCTGCCAGAAGGATGAACCCTGGAATCGCCAACGGTGAGAAATGGTTCCACAGATGACCCCAGAACGGGAGTCCCAGACCCAACGTGGCACCGGCGACGAGACGACCGGAATCGCGTCGCCGGTCGTTGGCGCCGTAGGTGTCAAGCGCGAGGAGCCCGAGGAGAACCGCCGGCAGGAGTTGGACGAGAGGGAGAGCGCCTGAGGGAATGACCTGATTGATGATCGTGCTGGTCCCCGAGCCAAACCAGCCGACATCTCGCACCCCGCGTACTGCGAACCGCAACAGAAGCAAGGCGATAGTATCCCCAAGCAACAGCACAGAAACTCGAACAGCCGTCCGAACCAAGTGCTGCCGCATGATCTGCGGCGCCCGCTGGGTGAGAGCAAGTCGCTCGAGCCCCGTCTGGGGGCGAAGGGCTTCCGCTGGGGCGGCACCGTTGCTTGATGGAACATCCTTGGCCGCGTCGTTGCCCGAGGCAACCGCCTGAGCAGCCGGGGGATTCTGGAAGCAGGGATCGACCGAAGTCTGACCTACCGCGGACATGGATCGAAGCTCAAGGGGGTCTCCCAATCCATCAGCGTGTTCTTGTCCGACTTATACCTTCAAAAACCATCAGTCTAGGCCAGGACTCGACCGAGGTATGGCGCTTTCAAGCAAGTCATGCGCCAGGCACCTACCGTCAGGGCGAACATAGCTAAAACAAAGTCACCCGCAAGCCTAGGGCTCTCATGAGTAGAATGAGCGGCGCTCGAAAGCAAGTCTATTTTATCTCATCGGCGACGCCCTTTGGGTCAGAAAGACACATTGGTGCCATAGTGTCTCTCGTTCATTTTTCTCGATGGCTCCCAGTTCCGCGATGTGCTCGCGGACGACCCTGAGTCGGAAATCCGAGAGCGGGAGCTAGTATTCCAGCGGCAAGGCCACCCGCCGCCCGTCCCGCGCCGACTGATACGTGGCGATGAGAATCTCCAGCGAGTGCAGCCCCTCGCGCCCATCGGTATCGGGCACCGCCTCGCCCCGGAGCGACTTGATCACATTGTCGTAATAGAGTGGGTGGCCAAAGCCGTACACCGAGGTCGTTTCGTAGCTCGCCTGCTCGATCTTCTGGTCGTCCGGATCGGAATCGGCAAACTCCCAGTGGTCGATCCGGTTCACCGCCACACCACCTACCCGCACGGTGCCCTTCTCCCCGATGATGGTGATCGACCCCTCGAGATTCTTGGGATAGGTGAGCATGGTGACGTTCATGGAGCCGAGGGCTCCGGTGCGCCACCGGATGCTGACGACGCCAGTGTCCTCGACCTGGATGTTTCGTTCCAGGGTGGCGGTGTAGGCCTGCACGCTCTCGACCGGCCCGATCAGCCAATCCAGCAGGTCCACGTAGTGACTCGCCTGGTTCATGAACGCCCCGCCATCGAACTCCCAGGTACCCCGCCAGGGCGCGCTGTCGTAGTAGGACTGGGGCCGGCTCCAGAACACGTTGATGGTGACCATGTAGATCCGGCCGAAGCGTCCCTTCTCCATCGCCCGTTTGAGCAGCTGGAGTGTGGCGTTGCGGCGATTCTGCTTCACCACGAAGAGATGCACCCCGGCTTGATCGCAGGCATGGACCATCCGCTTCCCGTCCTGCCAGCGGGTAGCCATGGGCTTCTCTGTCATCACATGTCGGCCCGCCTCCGCGACTTGGACCGCCTGGTCCGCATGCAGCCCGCTGGGGGTGGCCAGGATCACGATGTCGGCGTTGGTTCCCGCCAGCATGGCATCGAGCGTGCGGAACCCCGGGGCTCCGGTGCGCTCCTCGGCCCGGGCCAGAGCCGCGGGGTCCACGTCACAGATCCCCACGAGCTCAGCCCGGTCGGCGTGCTTATCGATGGCGTCGAAGTGGTTGGCCGAGATCCGGCCGCAGCCGGCCAGCGCGAACCGAATTCGCCGGTCCGTGATGAAGGGCTTGGTGATGAACATCGGTCCTGGGGTCTCCACGATGGCCGGGAAGTATAGCAGGGGCCCTGTCTGCAAGGGATTGCGGCGCTTTTGCCGGCTCGACCTAGGGGTCGGCTCTGGCGCGTTTCGGACCCGACCGTTATCATGTGAATAGTTTCACAAAGCCGCCCCGGCGCGACCCAAGGAGATCATTCGATGGCCACTGCCACCCGCCCCGCCTCGGCCCACGCCACCTATCCAGCCGAGGCACTGGGAAAGCTTTTCGCTCCCCCCGAGACCGAGGAGCCCGCGGACAGGCTCCGCCGGCTACTGCATGAGGCTCGGGACCGAAAGACCTATCTGCACACGGCGGGCGCCTACGACGCTTTTACTGCTGCCATCATGACCCGGCTCGGCTTTAAAGCGCTCTATGGCAGCGGCTGGCAGCTCGCGGCCACGAAGAGCATGTTCCCCGATATCGGGGTGTACGCGTCGCACGACATGGTGAAGCTGGTGCACGAGATGTGGATGGGCATCGAAGGCGCCCGCAACACCCATTACTACGACACCGAGGGTAAAGAAGTGCTGCAGGCTCCGCCCGCGTTCGTCGACATGGAGGCGGGCTTCGGCGGACCCACCCAGACCTTCACCCTCGCGGTCGAACTCATCCGGGCCCGCGCCGGCGGCGTGCATCTGGAGAACCAGGATCCGGCCAACCGCACCTGCGGCCACATCGTGAATGTCGGCAAGCAGAAGCGGAACAAGGTTCTGGTGCCGCGGAAGGAATGGCTGGCCAAGCTCAAGGCGATCAAGGCGGCGTCGCAGGCCACGGGCGTGGACGTCGTGATCATCGCGCGGACCGACTCGATCGACGGAGCCCTGCCCGACCGGGAGCCGGGTGGCGTGCAAGCGGCGGTGGAAGATGCCTGGGAAGCGGCGGAGCTGGGCGTGGACGTCATCTGGCCCGAGTTCAATAACACCGAGCTGGAACAGCCCCAGGAGTTCGCCGAAGGGGTTAGAAAGTACTATCCGGACCAGATGCTGGGCTTCAACCTCTCGCCTTCGCTCTACTTCGGAAAGGCCAAGAAGGCCGGCACCCTGATCACCAACCAACAGCTCGCGGATCTGGGCTTCATTCTTCAGTTCTCCACGCTCTTTAACTTCAGGACTGCGGGGATGGCACTGGAGAAGGGACTGCGGAAGTTCCTCAAGAGCGGGATCGACGCCCTGGCGGACCTGCAGATCGAGGAAGATGAGCTGGCCGGTATTCCTCCGTCCACCAAGATGCACCAGAAGTTCGCCGGGATGAACCGCTGGCTGATCCTGGAGCAATTGCTGAGCGGGGGGAAGTAGGCCGGTGGGCGGTAGGCGGGTAAGAACGAAACATGAAGGGGCCAGAAGCTGATGTTGAGCTTCGGCCCCTTCGCTACGGTCAGGGTTACAACCCTTAGACTACTGCCTGGTACGTGCTTACTTACCTACCAGCTTACGCGTCTACCCACCTCCCTCACCCGTTCCCGCTCGCCCGCCGAAGCCGGAGCTGTTCGTCGCGCAGGTCCACCACTTCGAGACCGCCGCTTCGCAGCCGCTCGACCCTCCAAGGCTCCAGCCGCACCACCAATTCGTTGAAGGCCCCATTCTGATCCCGGCTCAGCACTTCTCCTTCCCGGTAGAGCTCTGCCATCCGGGCGCCATCCGCCAGCGGTAGCCGAACCCGGACCGTCAGCCGTCCGGCCCGTTCCATCTCGCGGAGCCGGCTCTTGAGAAGAGCCAACCCGTCGGTTCGCATCGTGCTGGTGATGATGGCAGTCGGGTACAGCTCGCGCACCCGCCGGCTGAACCCGGCCTCATCGGGGACGGCATCGATCTTGTTGAAGACCGGAATGATCGGACGGTCCGCCAATCCCAGCTCGGCCACCACCTTCTCCACCACCCGAAGCTGCCCCTCCCAGTCGGGATGACTCGCGTCCACGACATGGAGCAGCGCGTCCGCTGCACGCGCCTCCTCCAGCGTGGCCCGGAAGCTGGCTACCAGGTGGTGGGGCAGCTTGCGAATGAAGCCGACGGTGTCGGTAACTCGGGCGCGCTGTCCCTCGCCCAGGTCCACCTCGCGGGTGAGCGTGTCGAGCGTGGCAAAGAGCCGGTCCTCGACCACGATCTCGTGCTGGCCGGAGAGTCCCCGCAGGATGCTCGACTTGCCGGCGTTGGTGTAGCCGACCAGGGCCACGCTCAGCATCGGGTCCCGGCCGGCGCGGACGTTCTCCCGATGCTTCTCCACGTCCTTGAGCTTCCCCTTGAGTCCCTGAATCTTGCGGCGAATGATCCGCCGGTCGGTCTCCAGCTGGGTCTCGCCGGGACCCCTGAGACCAATACCGCCGCGAATACGGGACAGGTGGGTCCACATGCGGGTGAGTCGCGGCAGCAAGTACTCGAGCTGCGCCAGTTCCACCTGGAGCTTGGCTTCGTGACTCCTGGCCCGGGTGGAGAAGATGTCGAGGATGATCTCGGCCCGGTCCATGACCCGCACCTTCAGCTCGCGCTCCAGGTTGGCTCCTTGAACCGGCGAGAGCTCTTCGTCAAAGATGACTAGGGACGAGTTGGAGGCGGCGACTTCGCTGGCCACCTCTTCGACTTTCCCCTCACCGATGAGGGTCGCGGGATTGGGTGCTGCGATGAGCTGCGAGACACGGCCTACCACTTCGGCCCCGGCCGTGTCCACCAGCCGGGTAAGCTCTTCCAGATGTTCGGCGACATGCCGCGCGTCGGGCGATCCCTTGCGTGGCGCCGCAACCAGCACGACCCGCTCGATGGGGTCGCGCACGGGGATCAGAGGTCGGATAGGAGTGCCTTCCTGGTCATGAGGGACCGACACCAGGGATGGCTACGGTGCCGGCACGGGTGAGGGGAACGCGCCCCTCGTGGGTGAAGGAGACCGACTGGTTGAGGCCGCCGGGCAGCGCGAGGGTCAGCTGCCCTTTCATCTGGTAGGGCAGGTCGCCGTAACTCAGTGCCGCGCGGGCCGCGCTGCCGACACCGGACCAGCCGAATCTGAGTGGCAGTGTGAGGGTCGTGGTTCCGTTCTGGGATACCGCAAAATCGCTGTCGTAGGTGAGGTCACCCAGATGTGATCCCTCGACATCGAGGCCGAGCTGGAGCTTGGTGCCGTGCAGGGTGAAGTTGTTCGGGTTTTGGACGTTCACCACTAGATCCAGATTGCCTCCGGTCAGGTCTATTCCCCGGACGACGGCGTGGTCGAGTTGGATATCAGGTTCCTTGAAGCTGAGTCCTAAACTGGTGCAGGCCGCTCCGGCCAGGATCGGCACCGCAAATCGCACCCCAACTCTCAATGCCCACCTCTTTCAGCCTGGGAGGAAATATAGTCCTCCGGGTCACCCACGCTCTGGCGCTCCAGGCCACCCAGTATGACAATGGGGAGCACCCGCTTGCACGGACCGTGCCGCGCATCACACTCCTTCCCCGCTCCCGCCTTTCTCGCCCCGCTCCCGCTCTTTCTCGCCGGTCTTCAGCTTGGCCCACCACTCCATCCGCTCGGCGATCTTCTTCTCGAAAGACCCCGGCACGTAAAACTGGGCGTCCCGAAGCATATCGGGCAGGTACTCCTGAGGCAGGTAGGCATCGGGTGAGTTGTGAGCGTAGCGATACCCTTTGTTATAGCCCAGCTCTTTCATCAGCGGGGTGGGGGCATTCCGGATGTGCAGCGGCACCGGGGCGGCGGGGGTCTCGCGGGCCGCGTCCATCGCCGCGCCAAGGGCCACCTTGGCGCTATTCGATTTCGGCGCAGTGGCCAGGTAAATGGTCATCTCGGCCAGGGGAAGGTAGCCTTCGGGAGGACCGAGCATGTGGAACGCATCGCGGGCGGCAACCGCCATGATCAACGCATTGGGGTCGGCCAGCCCGATGTCTTCCGCCGCCATGGCAATGGCCCGGCGGAACAACGTCATGGGATCTTCCCCGCCGTCGATCATCCGCGCCATCCAGTAGAGGGCTCCCTGCGGATCGCTTCCCCGCAGCGACTTATGGTAGGCGGACAGCAGATTGAAGTGTTCTTCGCCTGCTTTGTCGTAGCGGGCAAAGCGCTTCTGCATCGCCTCGCGGGCAACCTCGACCGTCACCCTCCCCCGCTCTCCCACGTGCGCCGCGGCGGCTTCGAGCACGGTGAGCGCGCGGCGGGCATCGCCGTCCGCCTCCACCGCCATCAGGCTCAGCGCGTCGGGGTCGACCTCGAGCTGCGAGCTTCCCAGCCCGCGCTCGCTGTCGTCCAGCGAACGCCGGAGTAAGCGCTCGATGTCCTCTGGGCTGAGCGGCTGTAACACGAAGACGCGGGTGCGGGACAGTAACGCTCCGATGACCTCGAAGCTCGGGTTCTCGGTCGTGGCTCCGATGAGCGTTAAGGTGCCGTCTTCGGCCGGCGGAAGCAGGCTGTCCTGCTGCGCCTTGTTGAGTCGGTGGATCTCGTCGATGAACAGGATGGTCTGCGCGCCGCCGGCCTCGAGCCGGTCGCGAGCTTCGGCGACGATCTCGCGGATCCGGGGGACTCCCTCGGTGACGGCGCTAAAGGGGACGAAGACCCGATCGGTTGTGCTGGCGACGAGGTGGGCGAGGGTGGTTTTGCCGCTTCCCGGCGGGCCCCAGAAAATCATCGACCCCGGGGTTCCCCGTTCGATAGCATCTCGCAGTGGCTTGCCGGGACCGAGCAGGTGCTCCTGGCCGGCGAACTCATCGAGCGTCGCCGGTCGCATTCGGGCCGCCAGCGGGCGAGTCTCGCGTCCTCCGGTAAAGAGTGAGTCTTGCCGGGCAGGAGAGCGCTTCCGAGGCATCGGGCTCAGGGGATAGCCCGGCGGGCGACGCGCACGTCGACCGACCATACGCCCACGATCATACGGTCCCCCAGGCCGCCGCACGCGTCGCCATTACAATGCCTCGCAACCCAGCGGCTGTCCATACCCATTTTCGCTATGGTGCCCCCCAGACCGTGAGCAGCTGCTCGGTTATGAAGAACCCCAGCGCCCCACCGAAGAAGGCGACGGGGGTGAGCCAGCCCCGCCTGGCCTGGAACTGCGGTACCAGATCGGACGCAGCCACGTAGATCGTAACCCCCGCCGAGAGCGCCAGGCCGTATTGGGCCAGAGGTGCCACCTGTTCGGTGAGGAGAAAACCCAGGATGGTGGCGCAACCGATCACCACGGCGCCGCCCACAGCCCGGCCGCGGCTCTCTCCACCGGCGACCATCACGCTCGCGATCGTCACTCCCTCGGGGAGCTTGTGCAGCAGGACCGCCAGGAAGAGCAGCACGCCGAGCCGCTCCGAGACCAGGAAGCCGCTCGCGATCGCCACGCCGTCGAAGAAGGTGTGCAGGGTAAGCCCGAGCAGCGCGCGGTGGCCGGCCGAAGGGCTCAGCCGGTGGGTCTCCTCTCCGAAGTGAAAGTGCGGAGTCAGAACGTGCTGGGCCAAGTGAACAGCCAGGTATCCCAGGAGGACGTAGAGGCCGGCAGTACTGCCGTGGCCCCGGAACACTTCCGGCAGCACCCCGAGCACCGCCACCGCCAGCATGAAGCCGGCGCCGAATGCCAGACAGGTATCGATGAACCGGAGCCCGCGTTGCAGGTGACGGACGACCGCCAGCGCACCGACCACATTGCCGAGAGCCGCCGCCATCGCAAAGGCGAGCGGAGTCACGGCGTCTTCCTGGCAAGGGCCAGCAGCGACTCCCGGGTGTTGAGCGCCGGTTCTTCCAGCACGCGGTCGAGCAGGCCGGCGAGCTTCTCTCCTATGAGGGGGCCAGTCACTCCGAGGGCCATGAGATCGGTGCCGGTGATGGCGAGGTCGGAACGGGTCAGCGGGTCACCTCTCTTACGAATTTGCTGGATGCTCTTGGACCACGGCGGCTTGGCCCCATGGCGCAGAGACCAGAGGGCGACCAGATCGTCGGCCGAGTCTCCTACGGTGGCAAGCCAGCGCCGCACCGAGCGCTCATCGGCGGCAGCGGGGGCCTCGGGTCCGCGCTCCATTCCGAGGGCCCGGTCCACCTCCGCATTGGATGCCTTGAGGCGGCGGAGCACCGCGACGGGAGATCCAGTCAGGAGAGCGGTCAGCACCACGGGGTCTCGAGCTGACGGTCCTGGCTCAGCAGCGAGTCCCGGCGAGGCCGCCGCTCTCTCCAGCTCGGGGATCCAGATCCGCGCCGCCCCGACCTTGAGCCAGAGCGACGCGAGCTCCGCGACCGATCGGGCGGTCTCCAACCCCTTGAACCATTCGTCCCGCACCCGCTCGGCCGAGAGATGGGCCAGGCCCGGCGTGGCGGTGTAAGCGGCTTCCCAGGTGGCGGGCTCGATGGTGAAGCGGAACCGAGCGGCAAAACGGAGGGCGCGGAGGATGCGCAGGTAATCTTCCTGGAACCGCTGACCCGGATCCCCCACCGCCCGCACCAAAGCCTGATCCAGGTCTCGCTTTCCTTCGAATGGATCTCGCCACTCGCGGCGCAGCGGATGGTAGGCAATGGCGTTGATAGTGAAATCGCGCCGGGCCAGGTCCTCCTCCAGGGTCACCCCATACCGCACCACTGCGTGCCGGCCATCGGTGAGCACATCCTGCCGGAAGGTGGTGACTTCATGGAGAACGCGCTGCTGGTCCAGGACCCCGACCGTCCCGTACTTGATCCCAACTGCGACCGTACGCGGGAATAGCCGTTGGACCTGGTCCGGGGTAGCCGAGGTGGCAATGTCGTAGTCGGAATGTGGGTGACCGAGCAGGGTGTCCCTCAGGGTACCGCCCACGCACCAGGCCTCGAAGCCAGCGCCCTCCAGTGTTCGGGCGATCTGCAGGATGGAATTGGGTATCTCGAGCGCGGGCGGGAAGCTCACCTCAGCTCCCGTAGGCTGCGCCGGACGACAACGCAATCATCAGCTCCATCCGCGCCTGGGAGGGAGTGCGGGGCCCCGCCGGGATCGCGCCCATCGCCACCAGCCGGCTGCCCCCACCCTCGAACGCGTACAGCGGCGTCACCAGGCCGAGGGGAGTCCGAGTGGCGAGCACGGCCGGCTTCCCTTCCTCGATCCACCGGCGGATCGCGGGCACGGCGCCGGGCGGCACGTTTCCGCTGCCGAACGCCTCGACCACCACGCCGTCGTGAGCGGGCCGGGCAAGGTCCAGCATCTCGCCGGTGTCGCCGACCACCATGGGGATGAGCGCCACCCGGGCCGTCAATCCGTTAGGTCGCAGGTGCTGCTCCGCTGCCCCGCCGCCGCCCGGCGGCGCATACTCAACGCAGCCGTCCTCCACTCGCCCGATCGGCATAGCGTGCGGCGCGGCAAAGGCGTCGAGATCGGTGGCGTGCACCTTCACCGCGGTCCGCCCCGCGAACACCTTTCCGTTGAAGACGACCATGACCCCGCGCCCCGCGCTCTGCTCGTTGGCGGCGACTGCCGCGGCATCGAGCAGGTTGCGGGGACCATCCCAGCCTTCGTCACTCGAGGTGCGCATGGCGCCGGTGATCGCCACCGGGATCCGCCGGTCCAGAGTTCGGTCCAGCAGATAGGCGCTCTCCTCGATTGTGTCGGTGCCGTGGGTGACCACGATTCCCCGCACTTCCCCCGATTGAGCGATCTCCTGAACCCGGCACCGAAGCTCCCACATCCGGTCGGGCCCGAGATGGCAGGCCGGCACCATGGCCCAGTTCTCGATCCGGTATGGGCCGATGGCGTCCAGACCGCGGGCAAAGCGAACCAGCGCCTCTCCACCGTGGGCCGGAACGTTTCCTCCGGCTGCCGGATCCCGCTGCATGGAGATCGTACCGCCGGTGAAGAGCAGATGGATCATCCGCAGAGCACACTCCCACCGTTGACGTTCAGCACTTCTCCGCTGACGTGCCGCGCGAGGTCGCTGCAGAGGAAGAGAATCGGCCCGGCAATATCCTCGGCGGTCGCGATACGCTGGAGCGGAATGCTGCGCTGGATCCGGTCCCGATTGTCTTGCGTGAAAGCCGGCAGGCTCATTTCGGTGTCCACCCATCCCGGCGCCACACAATTGACCAGGATGCCGGGCGCACATTCGACCGCCAGTGACTTGGTCAGCGAGATCAGGGCACCCTTGGTCGCGGCATAGTCCGAGTGGAACGGCTCGCCCCGCTGTCCCGCGGTGCTCGACACGATGACGATTCGGCCGCCCGGACGCATCAGCCGCAGCGCGGCACGGACAGAGAGAAACACCGAGTCGACGTTCGCGGCCATGGTGCCGCGCCACCGTTCCACCGGCATCGAGGCCAGGTCGACTTCCTCCGCCGGCCAGATCCCCGCGTTCGCGACCAGGATGTCCAGTCCCCCAAACTCCCGCTTCACGCCGGCGATCAGCCGCTCCGCTACATCGGGATTGGCCAGATCGCCGCCGGCCACGAAGGTTCTCCGCCCGAGGCTTTGAATCTCCCGCGCCGTGGCTTCGGCCTCATCGGCCCGGGTGTGGTAGGTCAGGGCCACATGGGCCCCTGCCCGCGCGAGCAGGAGCGCTGCCGCCCGTCCGATGCCCCGGCTGCCTCCGGTGACGAGCGCGATCTGCTCCCGGAGGTCGATCATCCGCCGCGGAGCTCAGTCTCGACCCACTCCACGATCAGGTGCTCCAGCGCCTGGTGAATCGATTGCACCAGGCTGGTCTCGTCGGAGGGAACGATGACCGCCTGGTCCACCAGTCCCGCAAGCGCACCGCCGCCCTTGCCCAGAAAGGCGACGGTGGATACCCGCCGCTTTCGCGCCGCCCGGGCGGCAGCCAGCAAGTTGGGACTCTGCCCGCTGGTGCTGTGCAGGATCAGCAGATCGGCCGGTCGGCAGAGCGCCTCCACCTGGCGAGCAAAGATCTGCTCGAACCCCAGGTCATTGCCGGCGGCGGTGAGAACCGAGGTGTCGGTAGTGAGCGCAACCGCCGCGAGCGGCTGGCGATTCGCTGCATAGCGAACCACATATTCCGCGGCGATATGCTGGGCATCGGCCGCGCTGCCACCGTTTCCGCAGAAGAAGAGCGTGCCGCCGCTCCGCAGCACCTCGGCGTATCGCGACGCCACCTCGACCACCTTGCCGCTGACCGCCTTGGACGCCTGGGCCACCTGAGCGAGCGCCTCGAGACCCTGCTCGATCCGATCTCGCCTCATCTGCCCCCCTCCAGGAACTCCTTGATCCGGCTCATCCAGCTCTGCCGGATTCGGATTGGCGGCACCGGAGTCAGGGCCTTGTCCTCGAGAATGGCGGAGGGGTTTCGCACCGCGAGAAGCTCGACTTGCTCGGTTCCGTCCTGCGCTTCCAGGAAGCGAGCCCCAGTCGCCACCGTTCGGTCATCCCCATGGTTGTCTCCCGCAAGGATGTCGGCCAGACCTTCGGCGACCAACTGCCGGGCGCGCTGGCCCCGCGCCTGGGCCGCGAGCAAGGTGGTTGAGTCGACCTGCATCTTGGACCCCACTGAGCGCCAATGTCTCACCGCCTCCGGCGTGCAGCAACTGTAGCGCTCGGGATGGGCCAAGACAGGGATCAGGCCCAGCTCGGCCACCTGAGTGAGAGCGTTGGTCACGGTGTCGTAGGCCACCAGCCGGGGGAACTCGACCAGCATGTACCTGCTGCCACCGAGGGTCACATTGCGGGCCAGGGCGACTGGACGGGTGATCGGCCGATCGAGCATGATCTCGGCGCCGCGGTGCAACCGGGGCACCGCGGGTGCGTGGCCCCGGAGCGCTTCAAACGCTCGTTGATGTGCTGCGGGAGGTCCCGACTCGGCGCGGCCGGCAGGAAGATGCGGAGTCAGACACACATCGGTGATTCCCTGGCGGGCCATTTCCCCCAACACCTTGACCGACTGATCGACCGACCGGGAGCCGTCGTCCACGGCGGGAAGAAGGTGACAGTGCAGATCGATCACGCGCCCATCCGCGAGGGAAGCAGGATGGAAATGGCCAGCTCCTCAAGGCTCTCAGGAGCCATCTCCGCCTGCGCCAGCAGCGCGAGAGTGATCAAAGCATCCGCTGCGAGGAGATCGAGAGCTCCTGAACGATCGGCGCGATGGGAAAGGGCGCGATCCAGGGCGGCCTGGCTCGCCGCCACCAGGCTCTGAGCGACCGATGGACCGGACGCGGCGCGGGCATATTGTTCGACCCGGGCTCGAAGCGCCGTGGGAGCCTGACTGGTGTGCCGGTCCAGCCAGTCGCCGCCCACGCTCAGGCGCCGCGAGCTTCGGCAACCTGACGATTGCCCAGCCAGGCCGTCACCAACTCGGGGGTGGCTGCGCGGGCCGCGGGCAGCCGCTCCGGATCTCCCGCTCCAGCGGAGGCGAAATGCGGCCGACCGCCTCCCTTCCCACCACTGAGCGCGGCGATCCGGTTCACCAGGTCTCCAGCCTTCCGGCCCGCGCTTACGAGATCGTCGGTGAGAGCGACGTGGATGGAGCCCCGGCCAGCGGAGCTGAAGAGCACCAGCACCGCATTCCTCTTCCCTTCGCGGAACGAATCAGCGATCCGGCCCAGCTCCGCCCGATCGTCGGAAATGGTCTCCGCGACGGTAAGCTCCACCCCGCCCACAGTGGAGACATCACCCGCTACCGCGAACCCGCCGCTCGTGCGGGCGGCCTCCGCCAGACGAGCCTCCAGCCGCCCGCGCTCCTCCAGGAGCTGCTCCACCCGGCGCACCAGATGCTCCGGCTGCGCCTTTAACGTCTCGGCCAGTAGGGATAAACGTTGCTCCAGCTCGCGCACCGCCCGGAGAGCACCACCGCCGGTGAGCGCCTCGATGCGGCGGACTCCGGCCGCCACGCCCGATTGCCCTGAAAACCGGAAGGTGCCGATCTGTCCCGTGGTCCGCACGTGAGTCCCGCCACAGAGCTCGATCGAGGGTCCCATCTGGACCACCCGAACCACGTCGCCGTACTTCTCCGAGAAGAAGGCCATCGCTCCCAGAGCCAGCGCGTCGGCGTAGGGCATCTCGCGGGTGGTCACCACATCGTTGGCGAGCAGGAGATCGTTGACCTCTGCTTCGATCCCCGCAAGCGCGGCAGGATCGATGGGTCCGTGATGGGAAAAGTCGAAGCGCAGCCGCTCCGGCTGCACCAGCGACCCTTGCTGCCGCACATGGGTGCCCAGCCGCTTACGTAGCACGTAGTGAACCAGGTGGGTGGCGCTATGGTTGCGCTCGATATCCTGGCGTCGAGGCGCATCGACCGCGGCGTGCAGTGTGGTAGGCTCGAACTCCTGGTTGAAGATTCCACCGATAACGGTGCCCTTGGAGTCCTTTCGCACACTGTCGATCGCAAGTGACCAACCCTCGCCGGCGACGGCTCCGGTGTCGCTCACCTGTCCGCCCGATTCGACGTAGAACGGGTTCTCCTTCAGCACCAGCTCAACCCTGGGCCCTTCCTGCCGAAAGGCGAGCACGTCGGTGTCGGCTTCGGTCTTCTGATAGCCGACGAACTTCTGCTTGCCCCGCTTGACCGATCGCCATTTGCCCGGCTTGGGCACGATCACCGCCGGGCCCCCCGCCTGTGCCGCGGCTTGACCACTGACGCGGGCGGTGCGCGAGCGATGGCGCTGTCCTTCCAGGGCCCGCTCAAAGCCCTCGAAGTCCACCTCGACACCGCGCTCGCCCGCAATGATCTGGGTCAGGTCGATGGGGAAGCCGAAAGTGTCGTACAGCTTGAACGCCTCATCGCCCGGTATTGCCTTGGCGCCGGAGGCAAAGATCTCCTCCAGCCGACCGAGACCACCTTCGATCGTCTCCAGGAAGCGGCGCTCCTCAGCCTCGGTGATCTCCCGTATCTCAGCGGCCTTGCGAGGAAGCTCGGGATAGACGTCGCCCATCTGGCGAACGACGATCTCCGTCAGTTGCGCGAGCGTCGGCTCGCGCCGGCCGAGGAGCCAGGCATGCCGCACCGCACGGCGGAGGATCCGGCGGAGTACATAACCCCGGCCTTCGTTGCTGGGGTACACCCCGTCGGCCAGCAGGAAGGTCACCGCCCGCGCGTGGTCGGCGAGCACCCGGTAGGAGGCGTGGTCCTCGGCGCTCCGGTCGTACGAGCGGCCGACCAGCTCGCCCACCCGCTCGATCAAAGGGAGGAAGATGTCGGTGTGGAAGTTGTCGTCTTCGCCCTGCATGACCGCGGCGATGCGCTCGAGACCCGCCCCGGTGTCAACCGAAGGCTTGGGCAGCGGCGTCAGCGCGCCATCGGCGGCGCGATCGTATTGCATAAAGACCAGGTTCCAGATCTCGAGGAATCGTCCTTCCTCGGCGAGACGCTCGAATTCGGCCTGGGGAATGACTTCGTCCGCCTGTCCGTCCGACCGCCCGTTTCCCAGATCCACATAGATCTCGGTGCACGGCCCGCATGGCCCGGTGTCGCCCATCTGCCAGAAGTTGTCCTTGTCACCTAGCCCATAGATCCGATGGTCGGGAAGCCCGGAGACCTCGCGCCACAGCGCACGCGCCTCGTGGTCCCTGTGGTGCACGGTGACCCGGAGCCGGTCGGGCGAGATGCCCAGAAACGTCGGGCTGGTGACGAACTCCCAGGCGTAGGCAACCGCCTCCCGCTTGAAGTAGTCGCCGAAGGAGAAGTTGCCCAGCATCTCGAAGAAGGTGTGGTGCCGCTTGGTGTGCCCAACCTGCTCGAGGTCGTTGTGCTTGCCTCCGGCCCGCACGCACTTCTGACAGGTCGTGGCCCGGAGATAGTCGCGTTGCTCCTGGCCCAGAAAGACGCGCTTGAACTGCACCATGCCCGCATTGGTGAACAGCAGGGTCGGATCGTCAGCGGGGACCAACGACGAAGAGGGCACCTCGCGGTGCCCCTTAGCGACAAAGAAGTCGATAAACAGACGGCGGATTGTGCCGGATTGCATGGGGGGAATATAGAGGGGCTATTGGCTGTGAGCTAATAGCGTTACAGCACCTTCTCCACCATGTCCGATATCTCCCGGCCGGTAAATCCTCGCCGTGCCAGGTAGGCGACGACGCGCCGCCGTTTGGTTTGCCGGGGAAGCCCGCCGAGCTGCCCGGCCCGTTTCCGGGCGAGCGCCAGAGGCACCGTGGTGCGGTCGCTGCCTTCGGGCCACTCGGCGTCCAGCGCGCGGTCGATCAAGGAGCGCTCGACCCCCATCGAGAGGAGATCTCGGGTGAGCCGGGCAGGCCCCCGCCCCCGGGCGGCGCGGGTCTGCACGTAGTTCCGAGCATAGGCCGCGTCGTCGAGCAGGCCCAAGCTGTGGATCCGCTCGAGCGCCGCTTCGATGGCGGGACGCGGGTGCCCTTTCCGAAAGAGACGCCGGGCCAGGTCGCCCCGGGCAAAGGAGCGGACCTCCAAGGCGCGAAGCGCGGTGCGATACGCCGCCTCGATGTCGGCGGCCGCCCCCAGGCGTTCCTGCAGCGCGGGGTCGAGCTCCCGTCCCACCGCCAGGTGTTCAGTGGCAACCAGCTCTCGCGGAACGGTGCCGAACCGGATACCGTCGAGCTCCACCCGCACCGCCTCGGGGCGGCGGGGGTCGGGGTCCAGTGCCGTGATCCGAGGAACGCTTTCCACCGCCTACTCGTCCCCCTCATCCCCCGAGGCCGCCCCCGCTCCCACCGTAGCCCGCATGCCGAGCAGCTCCTTGACCTTCCCCTCCACCTCGGTCAGGAGCACCGGGTTGTCGCGGAGGAAGAGCTTGGCGTTTTCCCGGCCCTGACCGATTCGCTGGTCGCCGTAGGAATACCAGGCGCCCGACTTCTGAATGATCCCGGCCTCGGATGCCAGGTCTACCAGCAATGAGGTGTGACTGATGCCCTCGTCGAACATCACGTCGAACTCGGCCTGCCGGAACGGTGGCGCGACCTTGTTCTTAACCACCTTGACCCGGACGTGATTGCCGATCACCGTTTCGCGTTCCTTGACCGGACCGATCCGGCGGATGTCGAGCCGAAGCGAGGCGTAGAACTTGAGCGCCTTGCCGCCGGTGGTGGTCTCGGGGTTGCCGAACATGACCCCGATCTTTTCCCGGAGCTGATTGATGAACACCACCGCGCAGTTGGAGCGGTTGATGGCACCGGCCAGTTTCCGGAGCGCCTGGCTCATGAGCCGGGCCTGGAGTCCCATGTGGCTCTCGCCCATCTCCCCTTCGATCTCGGCCTTGGGTACGAGTGCGGCCACCGAGTCGATGACCACGAGGTCGACGGCGCCGGAGCGGACCAGGATCTCCACGATCTCGAGCGCCTGCTCGCCGGTGTCTGGCTGGGAGACGAGGAGATTCTCGATGTCCACGCCGAGCTTCTTGGCGTACTCGATGTCGAGGGCATGTTCGGCATCGACGTACGCGGCGACCCCGCCCATTTTCTGGACGTTGGCCGCGAGGTGGAGGGTGAGCGTGGTCTTGCCCGACGACTCCGGGCCGTAGATCTCGGTGATGCGGCCGCGGGGGATGCCACCCACCCCGGTGGCCGCATCGAGATTGATGGCCCCGGTGGAGATGGCAGCCACCTTGACCCGGGGCGAGTCGGCACCCATCCGCATGATGGCCCCCTTGCCGAGCTGCTTCTCGATCTGGGAGATGGCAAGCCCGAGCGCCTTGCGGCGATCGGCTTCGAGCCGGGTGACATCGGGAGCAGCAGCCATTGTTTCCTCGGGATAAAAAGTGACCGATTTTGCTACGCGTTTACACCGCGAGCCTAACGTAATACCGAAGGTTTGCCGAAGCAATAGTACGTCGGTGACCGAAAATCGGCCACTATCAGCCCCAACGGGCAGACGGTCGCCAGGCATCGGGTACATGCTCGACCGCTGGAGCAGCGCCCCGGGCATCATGGACCGCAACCAGATCAAACCGGTTCTCGTCCTCGGGGTGTCCGTGCCGGAGCACCCACACCGATGCCACCCGCGCGAGGTCTCGCTGCTTCCGCCGGCTGACCGCCTCGAGGGCGGTTCCGCAGACGGTGGAACGGCGAGTCTTCACCTCCACAAATGCGACCGTTCGGCCTTTCCGGATGACGAGGTCGAGATCGTGCCGCCCGAGCTTGAAGCGATGGGCTTCGACCGACCAGCCACAGGACGTGAGGAACGCGATGGCGATCCGCTCTCCGTGTATGCCGAGCAGCTGGCGACTGTCCTCCCATTCCTGGACCGGAATGAAGCGGCGGGTGCCGGACATGGTCCACGATAGATGCGGTGGCGCCGTCCACGAGAACCGGGCTGGTGCGATGTGGAGCGGGAAATCGCGATCAGAAACAGTGGTGTCTCGGCGAGGAACCCGGCACCGCCATAGCCGATGTCCTATTTGGCAGCTACAATCTTGGGGCCGCTCTCAAGGACCTTCCACCGTCTCACACTTAAATCCGGGGAGAGACGCGAACGTGAGCCCCGCCGTCGAGGTTCGAGGCCTGGCAGGAGTCGATTACGCCGTCATCGCGGTTTACTTCGCGTTCGTACTCGGCGTGGGCTGGGTGGTCCGCCGTACGGTACATACCAGCAAAGATTTCTTCGAGGCCGGCCGCCGAACTCCTGCTTGGGTCGCGGGCTTGGCGTTCGTGTCCGCCAATCTTGGCGCCCAGGAAGTCATTGGGATGGGGGCCTCGGGCGCCAAGTACGGGATTGCCACCGCACACTTCTACTGGGTCGGCGCTATTCCCGCGATGGTATTCGTTGCCCTCTTCATGATGCCGTTCTACTACGGATCCCGGGCCCGAAGCGTGCCCGAGTACCTGAGACTTCGCTTCGACGAGAAGACTCGCGCCTTCAATGCCGGCTCCTTTGCGGTGATGACGGTGTTCTCGTCCGGTGTCTCGATGTACGCCATGGGCAAGTTGTTCAACCTGCTGCTCGGCTGGGACATGGACGCGAGCATGTTGGCCGCTGCCGGCGTGGTGCTCGCGTATACCACCCTCGGTGGGCTCACCAGCGCCATCTACAACGAGGTGCTTCAGTTCTGTCTTATCGTCGCGGGCCTGCTCCCGCTCGTCATTCTCGCTCTGCACAACGTGGGCGGTTGGGACGGGCTGTCCGCGCGGCTGGCCGAGGCGGCAGCGGGGCGCGGCTTCCCGCCGGGATCGTACACTCACGCCTGGAAGTACCTGGGCGACCCCTCACAGAACCCGGTGGGAGTCGAATGGCTCGGCTTGTTGATGGGTCTCGGCTTCGTGCTTTCGTTTGGCTACTGGTGCACCGATTTCCTGGTGGTGCAGCGGGCCATGTCCGCCGAGTCCCCGACCGCTGCACGACGGGTCCCGCTGATTGCCGCCTTTCCCAAGATGCTCTTTCCTGCCCTCGTCATTCTCCCGGGCATGATCGCGTTTGCCCTGACCGCGACTGGCGCGGCCTCGCTGATTCCGCCCAAGCTGGACGCAGCGCTGCAGCCGCTCCTCGATGCTCGAGGCCTGCCGGTGCTCGACTACGACCTCGCCACGCCGTCGATGCTGCTGCACTACTTCCCCAACGGAATGCTAGGCCTGGGGCTCACCGCCTTGCTGGCATCGTTCATGTCCGGGATGGCCGGAAACGTCACCGCCTTCAACACCGTGTTCACGTACGACCTGTATCAGAGCTATATCCGTCCGCGAGCTTCGGACGCGCACTACCTGTGGGTCGGGCGGGCGGCCACCATCGGCGGGGTGCTGCTCTCGATCGGAGCAGCCTATGTCGCACGGTCCTTCAACAACATCATGGACGTGCTGCAGCTGGTGTTTGCGTTCGTGAACGCGCCCCTGTTTGCCACCTTTGCCCTCGGCATGTTCTGGCGGCGGAGCACCGGCCATGGGGCGTTTTCCGGGCTGGCCGCGGGCACCCTGGGCGCGGCAGTTCACCACGGCCTGACCCTGCCGGCCGGTGCCGCTCCAGGCGTCAAAGGCGGATACTTCGGCCTGTTGCACACCTTCCCCAGCGAGCTGGCCCAAACCTTCTGGACCGCCATCACCGCCTTTGCCACCTGCGCTGTAGTCACCATCTTGATTAGCCTGATCACCCGGCCACGTCCGGTGGACGAGCTGCGCGGACTGGTCTACTCGATGACGCCACGGGTCGGGGGGGACGACTATCTCCTGCCCTGGTACGCGCGTCCCAAGGTGCTCGCGGTTATCGTGCTCACCGCCACGCTCATCCTGAACATTGTCTTCTGGTGATGCGCCCAACGAAGTTGACCTGCGAGAAGGTATCCCTATGCCACTTGACGTGCGCGTGCCGATCAGCGGGCTCTTCCTTGCGGTGGGTCTGCTCCTACTCGGGTATGGTGCGGCGTTCGAGGGGCTGGGGACCAGTGCCGGACGGTTAAACGCTATCTGGGGCGGCCTGATGGTGCTGTTCGGTCTCGTGCTGGGCTACTATGGCGTCAGAGCGGAGCGGAGGACCCGGGTCGGCGCACGCACACCGGCAGCCTGATTTTCGAGACTACCGCCAGGGCCGGATTTCAGTGGCAGCGGACGATCCGCTTCCCCGCGTCCCCGCTTTACCCGCAATACTCATCCAACTGATCGAACCCCACCAGCACGTCGCGCGGCTTGCTGCCGTCCGGGGGACCCAGAATCCCGGCGTAGTGCAGTTGGTCGATGATTCGGGCGGCCCGGCCGTAGCCGATTCGCAGTCGCCGCTGCAACAGCGAAGTCGAGCCACCCATGTTCTGGATGCAAGCCTCCGCCGCCTCCCGGAACAGGGCATCGCGCTCGCCCTCCTGCGTTTCCCCGCCGCCCTCCGCTTCGCCTTCCTGGGCCCGCACCAGCTCCAGGATGTCGGCCTCCTGCGCCTCCGCCGCCTGCACTGCCTCTCGCCGGGCCGCGCGCCGCGCGACGTACCACTCGGTGATTCGCTCGGACTCGTCCGTGGCGATATAGGCCGCCTGGAGCCGCATCGGCTCGCTCTTTCCCGGCGGCAGGAACAGCATGTCTCCGTTCCCCAGGAGCGCCTCGGCGCCATTCTGATCCAGGATAGTACGGCTGTCTACCTTGGAGGCCACTCGGAAGGCGATCCGGCAGGGGAAGTTCGCCTTGATCAGGCCGGTGATCACGTTGACCGAGGGTCGCTGGGTGGCCAGGATCAGGTGGATGCCGATGGCCCTGGCCTTCTGAGCCAGGATGGCCAGCGGAGTCTCCACCTCACCCTGCACCGTCATCATGAGGTCGGCCAGCTCGTCGATGATCATCACGATGAAGGGCAGGATCCCTTCCCCGTACACTTCGTCCGTCGGTGGCTCCGGTGGCGTGTCGGCTGCTTCACCGCTGACCGTGGTCAGCGTGGGCTTCGGCCGGGGCGGGTTTCGAAGCGGCTTTCCTTCCTGGACCTTGCGGTTGAAGTCGGCGATGTTGCGCGCCCCGTTGGCCTGAAGTAGCTCGTAGCGACGCTGCATCTCGAAGACTGCCCACTTGAGCACGGAGGCAGCGTCGTGGTTGTTGGTCACCACCTTGTGCCGCAGATGCGGGAGTGCGTTGTACATCGAGAGCTCGACCATCTTGGGATCGATCATCAGCAGCCGCAGCTCACGCTGGGTGTATTTGTAGATCAGACTGGTGATGATCGTATTGATGGTCACCGACTTTCCCGTGCCGGTGGCGCCGGCGATCAGGAGATGGGGCATCTTGGTCAGGTCGGCAATGACCGGCTTGCCCTCCAGGTCACGCCCCAGGGCGATCGGCAAGGTACCGCGGCCGTGTTCCCACTCGCCCGACTCGAACAGCTCGCGAATGGTGACAATGCGCGACGTGGGGTTGGGGATCTCCACTCCCACGGCACCCTTTCCCGGGATAGGCGCCACCCGGACGGAAGGGACTCGCATGGCAATGGCGAGGTCGTCGGCCAGAGCGCCGATCCGTCCAGCTTTCACCCCGGGCGCCGGCACCACCTCGAACTGAGTGACCACGGGCCCCGTGGTCCGGGAGCCCGGACGGCCCTCGACCTTGAAGGTCCGCAGCGTCTCGATCAGCGACTCGCCGAGTCGGTCGAGCTGGGCCTCCCCGGCATCGATGTCGCCCCGCGCGGGCGGGACGAGCAGATCGATCGGTGGGAGATCCGATTCCTCGTCCATCACCGCCGTGCCGCCTCCGGCCCCGTTCCGTTTGGTCTTCTTCTCTTTGCGAGGCCGCGGCTCGGAGGCGGGCGGAAACGGCGGAACAGGGGGCGGGGGGAAGGTCACAAGGTCGGACGATTCAGCACTATCGATCGTATTGGAGGCACCTCGCTTTCGCTTGCCCGCCTTTCCCTCATTCGGTTCCTCAGAGGCGACACTTCCCGCGCTTCCCCGCCTTCCAGCTTCCCCGCTTCTCTCCAGCCGCTGCAACGGATGCCAGGCGAACGTCGCCAGGGTCAGCGCCGACAATGCCAGGAAGCCAAGCAGTACCGCTCCCGCCACTCCGACCTTGTCCGAGATCATCTCCGCGAAGAAGCCAGGCAGAACTCCGACGACGCGAGCCGCAAGCCCGCGCTGAGTGACGTCCAGATCGAGATCGGTGCGCCCCACGTGAGTCACCACACCGACCAGATAGGGTAGCAGCAGGCTCAGGCCGACGATCAGGATGGCCGAGCGCTTCATGTCGAGGCCGCCCAGCCGGTCGAAGCCCGCAAGGGCAAGCCCCAGACCCAGCAGCGGAATGCCCAGGGCGCCGGCGCCCAGGATCTGCCAGAGCCCGTGTCCGATCGAGCGTCCGACTGGGCCGGTGATAGGTATGGGCAGCAGGGTGAGACCGACGAACAGGCCTAGGACCAGGGCCGTGATGGCGCCGAGGCGACGCCGCGAGTCAGTGCTCATACCGGCACCGGCACCAGCGTCACCCGACGCTCGTGGAAGTGGGGCAAGACCGGGTAGGCGTCAAGCCGGGCCGCATCCCGCAGGTCGGACCTGAAGCCGAGCCGGATCAGCTCGCGGCCGGCCTGACTGTAGGCCAGGGGCTTCTCCCACCGGTCGCCGTAACGGCGAACGAGGTCGAGGCAGGCCAGCCCGGCGTCGTTGAGCGCCCGGCGCGGTCTGCGATCGCCGAACACGGCCGAGACCAGGCGTCCGGCGCAGTAGGCGTCATCCAGTGAGAATGCACCATCCCGCCCCGCGCAGACGATGAGGATGTGCCGCTCGCTCTCCAGTGTCTCCCGCGCCTTTTCCGCGGCGGCGGCGAGGTTAACCGCAGCGGCAGGGTATACCGCGCCCGCGCCCTGACAGGCCAGCAGTGCTTGCGTGCCGTTGCTGGTGGTGACGATGATGGTCTTCCCCCGCACCGTGCTCTCGGTCATCTCCAGGGGGCTGTTGCCCAGCTGGAATCCGGGAATCGTGAGACAGTTCTTCTCCCCGGCAAGTAGAACGTCATCGCTCCCTATGGTTTGGGCCAACCGCAGCGCCTCCTCGGTCGAGGCCACCGGAATGATCGCCTTGGCACCGTGACACAAAGCGGCGCACATGGAGGTCGTGGCGCGGAGGATGTCGATGACGAACACCGTCCGCCCTTGCACCTCCCCCGGGCTCAGGCCGGCCGGAGTGAAGACGACCTCGACTCTCATGTCTCGGGACGAAGCAGGTGAGACTCCCGCTCCAGGAACCTGGTGTCCACGTTACCGGCCACGAAGTCGGGATGGCGGATGACCCGGGCGAGAAACGGGATGGTCGTGGTCACGCCTTCGAGGATGAAGCTGTCCAGCGCCTGTCCCATCCGGCTGAGCGCCTCGGCTCGGTTGTTTCC
The DNA here is from genome assembly GCA_041500125.1 of Gemmatimonadota bacterium. Classification (GTDB taxonomy): domain Bacteria; phylum Gemmatimonadota; class Gemmatimonadetes; order Gemmatimonadales; family GWC2-71-9; genus CAVVWJ01. The sequence goes on along the minus strand of JBGQLP010000001.1, from coordinate 109,453 downwards.
GTGCACAATGACCTTGGCGAGCAAGGAGTCATAGTACGGCGGCACGGTGTAGCCGGCGTACACGTGGGTGTCCAGCCGGACCCCGGGCCCGCCGGGTGGGTGATAGGCGGTGATGAGCCCCGGACTCGGCTGGAAGCCTCGATACGGATCCTCGGCGTTGATCCGACACTCGATGGCGTGGCCCCGGAGCCTCCGGCCGTCGCCTTGAAAGCTCACTGGGTCCCCGGCAGCCACGCGGATCTGCTCCTTCACGACATCGAAGCTGGTCACCATCTCCGTGACCGGGTGCTCCACCTGGATCCGGGTGTTCATCTCCATGAAATAGAAGTTCCCTTGCGGGTCGAGCAGGAACTCCAGAGTGCCCGCGCCGGCGTAGCCGATGTTGGAGGCAAGTGCCACGGCGGCCTGCCCCATCTTGGCGCGCAATGCGTCATCCAGCGCCGGACTGGGACTTTCTTCGATCAGCTTCTGATGCCGCCGTTGCACCGAGCAGTCGCGCTCACCCATATGGACCACTTTGCCATAGTTGTCGCCCATGACCTGGATTTCGACATGGCGGGGGTGCTCCAGATACTTCTCGACGTACACCGCGCCGTTTCCGAAGGCAGCCAGCGCCTCATTCTGGGCCAGACCGAAGAGCTGGGAGAACTGCTCGGCATCATGGGCGATCCGCATGCCTTTGCCGCCGCCGCCGGCGGTGGCCTTGATGATGACCGGAAAGCCGATCTCATTGGCGAATGCCAGCGCGTCGTCGACGTCTTCGATGGTGCCGGGGGAGCCGGGCACAGTCGGTACGCCGGCCTGTACGGCCAGCCGGCGCGCCGTGGCCTTGTCCCCCATCTGGCGGATCTGATCGCCGGTGGGCCCGATGAATGTGATGTTGGACGCCTTGCAGGTGTCGGCGAACTCCGCGTTCTCGGCCAGGAACCCATATCCCGGGTGGATCGCATCCGCGCCGGTGATCTCCGCCGCGGCAATGATATTGGGGATCCTGAGATAGGAGTTCCGGCTCGGTGGTGGTCCGATGCAGACGTCGTCGTCGGCAAAGCGCACGTGCAGGGACTCGCGGTCGGCCTCGCTGTAGACCGCCACGGTCTCCACACCCAATTCCCGGCAGGCCCGAATGACCCGGAGGGCAATTTCCCCCCGGTTGGCAATGAGAACCTTCTTAAACATGCGCGGCTCTCGAGCTTGCCGATCCCGCCGTTCGACAGCCTCGATTACCGCGCCTGCTGAGGGCTCGGCTGACACTGGGCACCTTCCCGGCCATCTAAGGGGTCAAATCCAAGGGCTGCTTCTGCGGCTGCGCCGAGTCGCCGGTAATCTCCGTGAATTTCCGGTCCGAAGCCGAGTCCACGCCGGAGACCCGGAGCGCGAACTCATTCGGATTGGTGGAATAGAACAGCGCGCTCTCGTAGGAGATCAGCCCATCCTTGTACCACTTCATCAACGACTGGTCGAACGTCTGCATGCCATACGAGACCGCCCCCTGGGCGATCAGATCCGGAATGTGCAGCGCCTTCTCAATGTCTCGGATGTTGTCCGCCACCGCCGCGGTGTTGATCAGCACCTCCGCGGCTGGAATCCGGCCCCGCCCGTCCGCCCGAGGCACCAGCCGAAGCGATACCACAGCCTGCAGGGCGGTGGAGAGCAGCATCCGGACCTCCTGATGCTGGTGCGGCGGGTAGAACGAGAGAATGCGTTGGATGGTCTGGGTGGCGTCGGTGGTGTGCAGCGTGGAGAAGACCAGATGGCCGGTGTCGGCGGCCTTGAGCGCGGTGTCGAGGGTCTCGACGTCGCGAATCTCGCCCACCAGGATGACGTCGGGGTCCTGCCGGAGCACGTGACGCAGCGCCATCCCGAAGGACAGAGTGTCGTTGCCGACCTCGCGCTGGGAGATGTTGGACTGCACGTCCCGGTGGAGGAATTCGATCGGGTCCTCGATGGTGATGACGTTGACCCGCCGGTTCTGGTTCACGTGGTTGATCATCGAGGCGAGGGCGGTGGATTTTCCCGAGCCGGTCACCCCCGTCACCAGGACCAGGCCCCGGGGACGGAGCGCGATCTCCTCCAGCACCGCCGGCAGGTTCAGTTCCCGAATCGACTTCACCTCGTAAGGGATGGCCCGAAACGCGAAGGCCAGCGTGCCCCGCTGTTGATAGATGTTGGTGCGGAAACGGCCGACCCCCGGCACCCCGATGGCAAAGTCGGATTCCTTTTTCTCGGAGAACTCCTTCACTTGGCGCGGAGTCATGATCTGTTCCGCCAGCAGCTTCAGATCCTCGGGCTTCACCGGCGGCATCTCCAGGCCGTGCAGGTCGCCGTTCAGCCGGATGGTAGGCGGCCGTCCCACCTTGAGCAGCAGGTCGGAGGCGTTCCGCTGCACCATCTGCGAGATCGCTTGCTTGAAATTGAAGGTCGATTGCGGAGCCGCAGCGGCCTTGGCCTCAGCCATTGGGATCGACCCGGAACAGAACCTGGCCGAACTCGACCGGCTGGCCGTCCTCCACTGAGACCTCCCGAACCGCCCCGGCGATCTCCGCCTCGATCTCGTTCATGATCTTCATCGCTTCGATAATGCAAACCGTCTGGCCCGGACTGACCCGGTTGCCGACCTTGATGTAGGCCTCAGCTCCGGGCTCCGGCGCCTTGTAAAAAGTGCCGACCATCGGTGACCGAATCTCCTTGAGATGGGGCGCCGCGGCGGCGGGGCGTGGGGTGGCCTCCCGGTGCTCCGTGTCTGCCGCAGGCTGGGCCGGCGGAAGCTGGGCCGGCAGCGGCATGGCCATGAGCGGGGCGACCGGCGCCGCAGTGGTCCGGGTAATGACCACGCCGGTGCCGAACCAACCCTTGACCTCGATGGAGCCGATTTCGGGGGTCTCGCGCAACAGCTGAGCGAGGCGCCGGACATCCTTGAGATCGATCGAGTGGATGCCGGGCACGTTTTGGAGCAGCTCAGCCAGCTCCTGCATCTCCTGGGGACTCATACGCGGGTCAGGTACTTGTCTTCGCGGCGGTCGACCCGGATCACCTGACCCTCCTCGATGAAAAGCGGAACCTGCACCGTTGCCCCCGTCTCCAGGGTGGCCGGCTTGGTCCCACCGGTGGCGGTGTCACCCCGGATTCCCGGGGCGGTTTGTGTGACGGTCAGCTCGACGAAGGAGGGCAGCTCCACCGTGATCACCCGATCATTGTGCACCAGGCCCTCACACTCCATCCCTTCTTTCAGGTACTTGAGCTGGTCCTGTCCGATGACCTCATCGGTCAGCATGATGTCGTCGAACGTCTGCTGATCCATGAAGTGGTAGAAATGTCCGTCGCCATAGGAGAACTGCATCGGGCGCCGCTCCAGCCGAACATCGGTGACCCGCTCTCCCGCGTTGTACGTGCGATCAATGACCGCCCCGCTGCGGATGTTCTTGAGCTTGGTGCGCACGAACGCTCCGCCCTTGCCGGGCTTGACGTGCTGAAAGTAGACCAGCTGGAATAGCTGGCCGTCGATGTCCAGAACGAGCCCGTTCTTGAAGTCGGCTGTAGTGGCCATTTGTAAGGTCAAGGTGAAGATGTCTAGCGAAAACCGTCAAAAAGTCTACCAGGATTCAGATCACTGGAGTTGGACGTCCTCTCTTCGACGCCGTTCCTAGACTCCTAGACCTCTTACCTACAACAACTCCAGCAACTCGGTCCGCCCATCGGACAGGCGCTCCGGTCCCCCGGCGCCCAGGTACACGTCGTCTTCCAGCCGCACGCCACCCCATCCCGGAAAATAGACCCCCGGCTCGACCGTGACTACGGCGTGCAGCGGGAGCGGCGTTTCCGAATTGGGCGCCAGCCGGGGGGCTTCATGCACCTCCAGCCCCAAGCCGTGGCCCAGCGAATGGCCGAATGCCTCTCCAAACCCTCGGGTCACGAGGACCTCCCGGGCCAGAGCATCGGCCTCTCGGGCGGGCATTCCGGCGCGCAGGTGCTCTATGGCCCGCCGCTGGGCGCTCTGCACCAGCTCGTGTACTGTACGCTGGCGGTCGTCGGCCCGAGAGCCGATGACCATGGTGCGGGTGAGGTCCGCGCAGTACCCATCGACCTGCGCGCCGAAATCGATCAACAGCAGCTCGCCCACACCCAGGCTCCGTCCGCTGGTCCGCGCGTGCGGCAGTGCCGATCTCGGCCCCGATGCCACGATGGTCGGAAAGGGGTGCCACTCGCTTCCCCTACGCCGGAGCGCGGCTTCCAGAACCGAGGCCACCTCCAGCTCGGTCTGACCTGCCCGCACTCCTGGCAGCACCTCCGCCAGTGCTTCCTGCGCCAGCTCGGCCGCGGCTCGAATGGCGGCCACTTCTTCCGGCGACTTTGCAGCGCGGTGTCGCTCCACCAGATCCGCAGTTGGGACCACCCGCGCCTTGGTGACTCCGCTGAGCCGCTCCGCATCACGAACCGTCAGGGACTGAGCTTCGAGTCCCAGGGTCCCACTCGGGCCACCCCCAAGCACCCGGCCCAGGCGGTCCCATACGCTCCGCTGATCGATCTCAACCACGGCCGCGCCACCAACCTCGCTTGGAGCCTGAGCCGCGTACCGGAAATCTGAGATGAGGATGGCCTCGTCATCGCGCACTAACAGCAGCGCCGCGGATCCGGTGAACCCGGTGAGGTATCGGATGTTGGGCAGGTGAGTGACCAACAGCCCATCCAACCCCTCTGCTCTCAGCGTTGCTTTCAGGGCGCCCTGGCGCTCTAGCCTCCGGTCAGGCGGCACGCAGTCGGCCCATGAGCGCCTGCAGGGCCAACAGGTAGCTCTGCGCGCCGAAGCCGGTGATCATCCCCAGCGCCAGATCCGCGATCACCGAGTGCCGCCGTTCCAGCTCTCGGGCAAAGATGTTCGAGAGGTGCAGCTCGACGAAGGGGATCCGCACCGCCAGAAGGGCATCACGCAAGGCCAGGCTGGAGTGAGTCAGGGCGGCGGCGTTGATCAGTGCGCCATCCGCACGGCCCCGCAACCTCTGCACGGCATCCACCATTTCGCCTTCGTGGTTGGTCTGAAACCACTCGATCTCCGCACCCAACGGTGTCGCCGCCTCTCGCACCATCGCCTCGATTTCGGCGAGGCTGGTGCGGCCGTACACCTCCGGCTCCCGCTGCCCCAGCAGGTTGAGATTGGGGCCGTTGAGCACCGCGATCAGCATTCAGCGTTTCAGGTTCTGCAGCCAGGACTGGAACGAATCGAGATCGTCGGTTTTGGGATCACCGCCCCCGGTCGGACTCGACCCTTCACCCGCGGAGCTGAAGAAATCGTCGAATGAGACGGCCGCGTCTTTGAGTTGGCCCCCGGCAGGCACCGGCGGCACTTTCGGATGGGACTCCTGGCCAAAGCTGAGAGACAGACCATCCTGGGCCGATGGGCTTCCCCCTGCCTGGTCGGGGCCGGAAGCCGGCGGCGGGGTCGAGTTGGTACTGCCTGGTGGACGGGCGGCCAGCAGGGCCTGAAAGAAGGAAGCGACGGATTGCCCTTTCGTGTCCCGGGCCGCGTAGGAGGGCTTGGAACGGCTGGGCGGTGAGTCGAGTACAGGCGGTTCCGCGTGAGCCGGCGCCGGTGGGGCTGCCTGAGGCGGAACAACTTCCGCTCGATTGAGCGAGGACGGCTCGTCCACCTGGCGGGACGGGACTTCCTGGCGGGACGGGACTTCCTGGCGGGCCGGGATTTCGATTCGCGGCTCTGGGACCGGCTCTTCTGAGACCGGTGGTTCCGAAATGGAAGACGGGCCCGCGCCCCGCGCATTCATCCTGGCGGCCAGATCCATGAAATCTTCGGCCGCGTTGGGGACCCGAAACTCCGCTGCCCCCGAGCTTCGGAGCTCGACCTCCTCCGTGGTCTCCACGTCGAAACGCTCCAAAGGAGGTTCCTTCCCGGCGCCGAAGTCATGAGTGAGCTCGGGATGAAGCCGGTAAGTACTCTCCTGGGGAGGCACGAATTCATGAGTGCTGAGCCCGGGCACCGGTCCGATCTCCTGGGGCTCGGCCTTTCCGGCTTCGGCCGGCTGCTCCGATTTCTCAGCCGGCGCTGCGGTGTCCAGGAATTCGAGCGCTGGGGTCTTGGGCTCGGCAGGCGCCGCTGCCTTCGGCGCGGGATCGGCGATGGCGGCGGTCAGATCGAGTGCTGCAGGCTCGACTGGAGGTGGAGGCGCCGGCGCCGCAGCCGGCCTTGGCGCACCGGTGGCCGGGGGCGGCTGCGCGGCGTCGATTTCATGAGGAAGATTTCCGCTGGAGGCTGGCTGTGCGGCGGGCGCCACCGGCCGGGCACCTCGGTCCTTAGCTGCTGCCTCCAGCCGGCTCAGCTGCTCCCGGGCCTCTTCGTTGCTGCGGTCGACCGACACCAGCCGTTGCAGCCATCGCTGCGCCTCTCCCCAACGCTCCAGCCGCTCGTTGATGTCGGCCAAGGACTTGAGGGCGATGACATTCTCGTCGTCCAGCCGAAGCACGTGCGCAAAAGCCGATTCGGCCGCAGGCAGGTCGCCCTGATCCCAATGGCAGCGGCCGAGCACAATACTGGCGGGGATGTAGTTCGGATGCAGCTCCAGACCAGCCCGCAGCAACTCGAGCGCTCGGGCGACGTCACCGTTCTTCCGGTGCACCTCCGCCAGAGGCGCGAAGGTCAGCCCCTGCGGATTTTCAGCGTACCGGCGCTCCAGTTTTTCTATTTCGCTCGTGGCCATCGGGTCCCGAATTTCGAGGTCTGAACTGCCGTGGAGGAAGCCGGTCTGCACACTGCGGGGAGTACGGTGAGAGTAGTGGGCGACCCCCAGCGTGTCAACTGCTAAGCGGAATGGCGCCTTGAGGTTCTGGCTCGCCGGCCTTAAGCTTCTCCCTCTTCGAAAAACCTTCGGGTGGAGTGTCGGAACACCTATGATGCAAGCCTTTCGGAACGCGGCCAAACCCCTGATGGTGGTCGTCGCCTTCACCTTCTTTGCCTGGCTGGTGCTCGACCTGAGCGGCATTACCGGCGGAACCGGCCTCCTCACCCAGACCTCGGTCGGCAAGGTGAATGGCCGCAGTATCGATGCCAAGACCTACCAGACCATCGTGCAGCAGTCCATCGACGCCCGGCAACGGCAGTCCCCCGCTGCCATGGGCCTGGAGGACTACCAGCAGGTTCGCAATGAGGTCTGGGATCAGATCGTCCAGAGTAATGTGCTCGATGCCGAATATCGGCGGCGGGGCATCCGGGTGAGCGACGACGAGGTGGTGCAGGCCATCCGCACGTCGCCGTTGCCGGATTTTCAAAAGATCCCTGAGTTCCAGACCGACAGTCAGTTCGACCTGGGCAAGTACCAGCGCTGGCTCACGTCGAGTGTAGCGCAGCAGTACCTCCCCAGCCTGGAGGCGCAGTATCGCGACGAGCTGCAGCGGAGCAAGCTCTTCCGGGAGGTCACCGCGGATATCTACCTCTCCGATGCCGCGCTGTGGGAGCACTACCGGGACGAGCACGAGACCGCCAAGGTCGGCCTGACCGCCATTATTCCCCGGAACGTGGTGGCGGACTCGACAGTCCAGGTCAGCGACGTCGAGGTTCAGGCGTACTACAAGGCCCATCTGAATGAGTTCAAACGGCCCCGGACGGCGTATCTCAGCTTCGTGGCCCTGCCCCGCACGACCACCGCCGCCGACACCGCCGCGGTGCGGGCCCGAGCCGATTCAGCGCGCCAGGAAATCCTTGGCGGTGCCCCCTTTGCCGATGTGGCCCGAAGAGAATCGGGCGATAGCGTCAGCGCCGTCAAAGGTGGCGATCTCGGTGAGTGGACCAAAGGCTCCATGGATCCGGCCTTCGACTCCGCCGCCTTTGCCCTGCCGATCGGTAAAGTCTCGCAACCAGTGCGCTCCCAGTTCGGGTTTCATCTGATCGAGATCACCAGCCGCAAAGGGAACAAGGCCAAGGGCCGTCACATTCTCTTCCCCATGGAGGTCACCGGACATCACCGTGACCAGCTCGACGCTCAGGCCGACAGTCTGGAGCATCTCGGTGCTGACCGCGCCGACCCTGCCGCGCTGGATACCGTGGCCCGGGCACTCAAACTGCCCATCGGCCACACTGAGCCGGTGCAGCAAGGCAGCAAGGTCCAGGTTGGTCGGCTTCTGGTGCAGGATGCCGGAGTCTGGGCCTTTGAGGCCAAGCCCAAGGCCACCAGCTCCGTGATTGAGACTCCCTACGCCTATTACATCTTTCGCCTCGACAGCCTGCAGCCGGAGGGGGTGCCCCCGCTGACCGCAATCCGTTCAGCGGTAACCCGGGCGGTTCGGGAGCAGAAGAAGTGGGACGGTGCACGAGAGATCGCCACGGCCTATCTCAAGCGGCTGGGCGAGGGAAGCTCCATGGCTCAGGCGGCCAAAGCGATGAACCTGGCCCATCGGGAATTCGGGCCGTTCAGCCGGATCAATCCTCCCCTCACCAACCCGGTGGTTGTGGGAACCGCCTTCGGCCTCGAGGCGGGGCAGCGCAGCGGGATTCTCGACACCAAAGACGGGATCTATGTGTTGGAGAGTCTCTCGCACACTAAAGCCGACTCGACCAAATTCGTGAAGGAGCTCGACCAGTATCGCGTGCGGTTGATCAACCTGGCCAGGCAGGAGAGGGTGCGGAATTATCTCAGTGCTCTGCGAGAGGCCGCCAAGATCGTCGACAACCGGGACAAGGTCCTGAAGACGAGCGCGCCCCAGGCATAGCCAGGGGCGGCGGTCGGTGATGAATTGGGAAGGCGGAAAGGTCGGGGAAAGTCGCGGGATGTTCCGCCTTTCTCACCCTTCCCGCCTTTCCAGTTACTGGGAAAGTCGCTTCGGCTCGCCCGAAGTAGGACTGGGATGCGGGGCGCTGTCCGGCTGACGAGGCGGGAGGTTGGATCGCTGCTCGTCTGTATTTGTGATAGCGTCTTGCGTATCCGAGATGCTGCGCTTGAACTCCCGAATGCCCTTCCCGATGGACGACCCCACCTCCGGCAGCCGCTTGGCGCCGAATAGGAGGAGCACCACGATCAGGATCATCAGAATTTCCCACATGCCGAGGTTTCCCACAGGAACCCCCTAGAAAAGCGAACGTGCAATCAAGTAGGCCACCAGGACGCCAATCAGGCTCAATAGCGAGACATGAAGCCCGACCGGGCCCAGAGTGAAGTTTACCACCAGAAGATCCATCGAGACAGGTCCGAAGACCGGGGTAGCCGAGGTGGTCAGAAACTCTCGCGCCGCGCTGTCGGGCAGCCAGCGGCGGAAGAATGCGGTAAGAAACCCACCCACGATGAAACCGATCACCAGGACACCCAGATAGAATCTCGGTCGGTGTGGCCCGCTTGGCATCAGCTCCTGCGATCTATGACGTAGGTGATGCTGGCCCGCAGGGCGTCACGAGCCGCTGAGGGTGACAAGAGATCCAGCTCGCCCTCGGCCTGTTGGGCCAGCTGCAGGGCCCGCTCCCGAGCATACTCCAGCCCTCCCACCCGCCCAACCGCCAGAATGACTTCAGCAATCTGGGCGTCGCTGGGCTCGGGCGTGTGAAGCAGGCGGGCCACTCGACGCCGCTCGGCGTCCTCCATCCTGGGCAACGCCGCCAGCAGCGGCAGCGTAACCTTGTGCTCCCTCAGGTCGGAGCCAAACGGCTTGCCGGTGACCGAAGCCTCCTCGGTGTAATCCAGCAGGTCGTCCACGATCTGAAACGCCATCCCCAACGCCTCGCCGAAGCTCCGCAGTGCGTCTCGCTCCTCCGGCGCGGCCCGCAACGCTCCGATCTCGCACGCCCCTGACACCAGGGAAGCGGTCTTGGCCCGAATGAGGAGATCGTACTGTTCTTCGGAGAATTCCAGGGGATCATGGGCCAGAAGCTGTCGCATTTCGCCGACGGTCATCTCGTTGGTCACCCGGCTCAGCACCCGCAACGGCTCCAGATCGTCGAGCCGAACCAGCTCGATCACCGCGCGAGAGTAGAGGTAGTCGCCCATGATGACGGAGACCTGGTGGCTGAACAGCGCGTTAATGGTGGGCATGCCTCGCCGCAGCACCGAGTGGTCCACCGAATCATCGTGCACCAGCGTGGCGAGGTGAATCAACTCCGTGACGGCTCCCAACACCGTGGTCCGCTGATCCAGGCCCCCGGTGGCTTCCTCGGCCAGCAGCAACAGAGTGGGCCGGAACATCTTTCCCTGCATCTGGAACAGGTGCGAGTTGACCTCGGTGATCAGGCCAAAGTCCGCCTCCACGATGCGCCGAAGCTCCTGCTGTACCTGTTCCAGCCGCGGACGCAAGGGGTTCTGAATGTCGGCGAGTGTGATCGGTGCGGTCTGTGGACTCATTGTCTACGCCCCGCGGCCAAGCGCTGCATTCGCTGGCTCAGGTCCATGAACCGAATATCGACCGCCATTGCCCGCTCGTAGCTCGCCACCGCCTCGGCCTTCTTCCCTTGCGCCTCGGCTGCCCGCCCCAGCCAATAGAGGAGCCCGATCTTGGCTTCGTCCGAGCCGTCCATGGCGTCCACCGCACGACGCAGAACCGATTCGCAGACCGCGTACTGACCCTTCTCGAAGAACGCCATGCCCAGAGCCTCGGAGGTACGCAGACGCCCTTCAGTGGCGCGGAGCGCCTTCTGAAACTCTCCTATGGCTTCGTCCAACAGCCCCATCTCCTTGAATGCAACTCCCAGGTCATAGTGGGACTGGTAGTCGTCAGACTCTAGATTCTCATCAATGCCGCGCTTGAACTGCTCCAGGATTTCATGGAACTCGCGCTGCTCATCCTGCCCGGTCGGGTCCCGGCGGCTCACCCGCATCCGGGTGTCTCGCTGGTTGGGATCATCCCGCACCATGGAACCGAGATCGAAGAATCCGTCTTCTGGGACGGGCTCGGTCTTTTTCCGGGCGCTCGCCGAAGTGGCGGCAGCCGGCGCCGACTTGGGCGGAGCCTCTGGGGGCCGCCGGGCCGGCGGCGGTGAGGGTGCCGGTGGCTTGGCCTTCGGCTGCGGCGGTGGCGGCGGCGCGGCCTTGGGAACCGAAGCGGCCGGGGCTGGCTTTGACTTGGCCGGAGGCGCGGCTGGTTCTCCTGGACCCAGACGCGCCAAGGCGGCGGCTGCCTGGGCGTTTCCTGGGTCGTGCTCGATGACCCGCCCATATACCGCGGATGCCTTGTCGGTGGCGCCCGATTTTGCCAACGCGTCACCCAGCCCCAGATAAGCAGCGAGGAGAGGCGCCCGGTCGCCCGTCCGATAGGCGAGCTCCACCCGCTTCTGGTGGTGGCCGATACTGTCCGGCGCGAGCTCGACCAGCCGATCGGCCATCTCCGAGGCTCGGTTCCAGTCCTGGCGATCCTCATATCCGGCCAGCGCGAGCTCGAGTTCCTCGGTCACCCGATCGGTCTCGCCCATGGCGAGAAGCTTCTCCGCAAGCTGGAGATGAATATCCGGATTCTCCGGATCGTCGAGTACCTGGTTCTCCAGATCGGCCAGGGTGTCCCCGGTGGGCTCCCGTGCGCGGATCACCGGCACGTCTGCCGAGGAGCTTGATTTGCTCAGCTTGGGGTCTGGCGCAAAGGGATCCTTCAGCTCCGCGCCGCCGACGTTGAATGGGGTCTCGCTGTCCGGCAGCGAAACGATAAGGTCATCTGGGAAATCCAGCGGACCAGGTTGAGGTTCGGCCGAAAAGCCCCCCAACGAGGTTCCTTCCATGCCTTCGAGCCTCATGGGCTCGAAATCCAGGCTGGCCGAATTCTCGCGTTGAATGTCGAGCGAACCCGTCAGGTCGGGCATCACCTCGAGGGACTCGGCACCCAGGGGCTCCGGCGTGACGCCCAGCGAGTCCCCCAGACGTTCGATGCCCAACAACGAGTCGGAACCCCCGCCGGCGGATTCCTCCGAGATGATTGGGTCGATGATGAGATCCGGTGACGGGTTTGAGCGGGTGACCAGATCTTCATTGGCCAGAAGACTCTCGGGCACCACCGGTTCCGGCTCGGGCGCGGGAGGCTCCGGAATGATCCGGGCGGACTCTCTCGGACGCGGATGGGAGGGTGCCGCGCGAGGGGGCGCGGTCGGGACGTCAACCCCGGTATCGAGAAAGATCAGGTCGCCCCGGCGGGGTGGACCGGAAGCCGACGGTGTGGCGTGTTGGGGCGGGTGCTCGGGCTCGACCCCCTGGATCCGCTCTCGGGTCTTTCTAGCTCCGGTCTTGTCCCCGGCGGCTTCGAGATCCTGGGCCATCTTCTCCAGCTGGTCCCGCGCCTCGTCGCCCCGGGAGGTGGCCCGGAGCAGGTCCACCAACATGCTCCGGATCTCCTGGCTCCCCGAGAACTGATCGGCGAACAGCTTGACCGCCTGGAAAGCCTGGTCGAGCTGCCCCAGGGCGTTCATCCGTTCCAGGAACTCAATGAGATTCCGCTTGGCCTCACTGACGACGTTCTTGCGGGCGTGCAGCTGACAGAGCTTGAGGTAGGTCTGGGTCCGGCCGGGATTGACCCGGAGGATCTTGCCGCAAAGGGCGATAGCGTTGTTGAAAAAGCCCTGGTCGGCGTACAGGTCGACCGCCCGCTCATAGGAGCGAACCGCCTCGGCGGTGTCGTTGATCTTGAGGTAGAGGTCGCCGACGCGGTTGTACAGCGACAGGTCCGGGCTGGTTTCGGCCCCGGATTCGGCCTGCTGAATGGCCTTGAGGTAGACTTCTATGGCCTTCCGCCAATCCTCCTTCTGTTCAAGCTTCCGCGCCGTGTCCTTCAGCTTTTCCAGATTCATGCGGCTCGGGCTGAGAAGGGGATGACTGGAGATAAGACTCGGAGTGAGCGAAAGATACCGGGCGGCCAAAGGGGCAGCAAGCGGGGCCATTGGCAGCGGCGCAGCAGCCACCCAGTGCCAATAACTGCATGCCCGGACCTCCGCTCCACCGCGCTACTGCCCTCCTGTTGCGTTCCCGTGGTGCTCCTCCGGGTCGAACTCGCCGTCCGCCACTGCCCGGGCCAGCCGCTCCAGATCTGGGGCCGGTGGACGGTCCTCGGCCAGGGGAAGGACCGGGGGAGTTAGGCTCCGGAGCCTCTGGTACAGTGCCGCCACACCCCGGCCCGGTTTCAGTGGCTTGAGGAACTCCAGACCCTGCGCCGCACAAAGCAGTTCAGCTGCTACAACCCGCTGCGCGTTGGCCAGGATCCGCCCGGCCTTGAACGCCGCGGCCATGCCCATGGGGACGAAATCTTCCTGGTTGGCGTCCGTCGGAATCGAGCCGATACTGGCAGGCATGGCCAGCGCTCGGGATTCGGCCACCAGGGATGCCGCCGCGATCTGGACCATCATGAAGCCGGAGCTCAGCCCCGCATCGCGAGTCAGGAAAGCGGGCAAGCCCTGAGATAGATCCGGATTCACCAGCCGTTCCACCCGGCGCTCCGCGATGGCCTGCAACGTCGTCAAGGTCATGGCCAATACATCCAGCGCCTGGGCGACCGGCTGGCCGTGGAAGTTCCCTCCGGAGATCACATCCCCATTCTCGAACACCAGCGGGTTGTCGGTTGACGCGTTGAGCTCGACCACCACCGTGCGCTCGGCGAACTCGATGGCGTCCGCTACGGCGCCCAGGACCTGGGGCGCGCACCGCAAGCTGTACGCGTCCTGTACCCGGGGGTCGTTCTCCCGATGAGATTCGCGGATCTCGCTGTCCTGGAGCAGGTCTCGCATGAGGCCGGCCGTACGAATCTGCCCCCGGTGGGGACGGGCGCTGTGGATGCGGGGGTCCAGGGGGACCGGCGTTCCCCGCAAAGCCTCGAGACTCATCGCCGCCGCAGCCACCGCGCTGCGCCAGAGCACATTGGCGTCGTGCACCATCAGGGCGAGCAGCGCGGTTTGCGCCTGGGTCCCGTTGATGAAGGCAATGCCTTCCTTGGGAGCAAACCGGTAAGGCCTGAGCCCGGCTGACGTCAGCGCTTCGCTGGCTCGGGCTGGCGCTCCACCCGCCGAGAGCACCGGTCCCTCGCCCATGAGAGCGAGTCCTATGTGGCTCAGTGGAGCGAGGTCACCGCTGGCGCCGACGCTACCCTGCTCCGGCACCCAGGGGATTACCCCCGCGTTGAGCATGGCGACGAGCGCCTCGACCAGCTCGGGGCGCACCCCGCTGGTCGGCCGCAGCAGCACATTGGCCCGTAGGAGCATCACGGCGCGCACGACGGGCGGAGGTAATGGATTACCCACGCCTGCGGCGTGACTTCGGATCAGATTGGTCTGTAGCTGGTCGAGCTGATCGGGGGGAACCCGGACGTTGGCGAGCTTTCCGAAACCGGTGTTGATACCGTAAATCGTTTGCCCTGAGCCGATGGCGCGCTCGACTATGGCGCGACTCTTCACCAGCGCGCGCCGGGCCTCCGGTTTCAAGCTGACGCGCACGCTGGGGCCGCGGGCGATGCGGAAGACGTCATCGATCGTGAGCGACTGGCCGTCGAGGACGTAGGCTGGTGGGGGCATCGCCCGAAGTTGACGCAGTCTCCGCCCCGATTCAACCCCTGTTCGCTCGGCGCCGGCTGGTTATCTCAGCTCCCCGTCGTCCGCTTCACCACCAGCAGCTCCGGATTCCCCGGATCGGTCTGGAACGCCCAATCGAAAATCAGGAAGGTCTGCCCCACGTGCGTCACCCGAACGGCGCCATACCGGAGGAATCCATCACCCCCATCCATCTCGAAGACATACCCCAGCCCGGGAGAGGCTTCGATCGGGGTGGGATCATACGAGAGGCAGGTCTGCGGATTCGCGGCCGGCAGGCAGGGAGCGAAGTCGATGCTGGTGAGATCCGCTATCGGGCTTTGGGAATAGAACTCGACGCCGGTCCCCGTCCGGACCGGACTGAGGAAGAAAGCGCCGGTGCCGTCCCGTTCCACCGAAAAATCGATATCGCCTGCCGTCCCCGCACGAACCCGACCGAGCTCCCCGGCCTCAACGACCCCGTCTCCATCATCATCCCAGAAGCGGAAGCCACTGCTGTCCGACCGCACCTGCACGGCATAGACCAGCTGATTCCGGCTATCCGGCCGCGGCGTGTCGCCTCGAGTCCCGGACCGGCCGCTTTCGACTCCATCGATGCTGACCGCCGTCACCGAGAAGCACCGAGGAATGCCGTTGGTCAGTGCGCCGACCAGAAACTCGGGGGCCACCGTGGTGCCTTCCACCCGCCAGGCCGTGCCGCAGCGATCCGCCGGGGCCGCATCAATGTTGTAGGACGTGCTGTAGACCCGGTAGTTCCGGAAGTTCGCCGGGTCGGAGGTGTATGCGTTGTCGGTCCAGGTAAGGGCGACTGCCCCGTTCAGGCTCGTGCTCACCAACTGGCTGGGAACGTCGGGGGCAGTGCCGGAGCCGGAGGGGTCGGATGGGTTGGAGGAACAGGCCGCAACCAGGAAGAGCAAGACGGATGTCCGCCAGCCCCGCATACCGATTCTCCAGAGAGGGATGCCGTCCACGAAGCAGATCGCGTGCCAAACCGATCGACCAACGGATTCAGTGCAACGATAGCGGTCTGCTCCCCAGCAAGGGCAGGGCTGTCACCCGGCGGGGACAAGCCTAGCGCTCGAAGGTCGTCTGGTCGTAGTCGAACTTGAGATCCGGCAGGTCGGTGAGATAGATCGAGAAATAAAACGCGAAGTTTCCGTTCGCGTTCCGCACAAAGTTGAACCCCGCTCGCCACTCGTGCAGCTCCCGCTCCAGCCGGACCACCTGAGATTCGAACTTGCTGTCGGTGATGTTGAACTGCGAGGACCAGGAGAGCGACCAGAACGGAGTGGGGGAGAAGTTGGTGCTGAATCCCAGGTTCTGCTGGCTACGCGGGGCGGTGATTCCCGGAATGGGACGCGTGCGGGAGAGGGTGTAGTTGAAGTTGGCCGAGAAGCCTCGCCCGCCCCGCCCCAACGCCACCTGCCCGGTGTTGTAAAAGGATCGGGAGCGTCTCCCGGCGTCGGCTACATAAGAGGTTGGCACTCCCTCGTTCCTCGAGCTCCGCGCGCCTCCTTTCCCGCCCAGCCCGAAGATCGAGCCGATCGAGCGCAACGTGTTGTCGGATATCGCAAAGCTGGCACTGACGCTGGTGAGAAAGGGCGCAAACTTGGCCGTGTCGGTCCCCACCTCTCCCCGCCACAGATCGTGGGATAGGCTCAGGGTAAACTGAGGCAGCAGATCGCTCAAAAAGGAGTTGGTGATCGTCCCCGTCACCCATCCGGTCCGGCCCGGCTTCTTGGCCTGCTCGAAGTCGTAGCTGATCGGGCTGGTGTTGATGCTCAGTACCCTGGTCTTGCGGACATCGACGCTCGTGGTGTCGCCTGGCCGAGTCTTGGATTTTGCCTCAAAGGTCTGGGATAAGCCGACGCTGATGGTCTGAGTGGCGTCGCTCCGCAGCTGGAGCGCCTGGCCTGGCTGTGCCAAGGCACGGGCAAACTCCAACGGCACGCTCGCCGCGGGCGAGAAGTTCCAGTTGAAGGTCGGGGAGAGGCTGTGGCGAATTCGGCTGGCCAGCCCGAAGCCGGGATAAAAGGCAAACAGGGTGGGTGAGGCGCTGGCGGAGAAACGGAACCGCTTTCCCTGGTGAACGAAGCTCCCCGCCGTGTTCCGGTTCCGCAGCCAGAAGGGGCCCGACGTGGTGTTGGCTATCCCGACCGCCGGCTGAAGCTTCCACGATCCGCGGAAGAGGACCGGCAGATTGATCCCGGTGTTCCAGTCGATCTGGCTGGAGAAATCGCCCGGGAAAATCTGGGTGACCAGCAGGGAGTCCGTTGGGTCGGGAGTGCTGGGATCGCCGACTCGGAACTGCACCGAGTCCCGCCCGGTGTTCCTCGAGTCCGCCACCTGAAATGAGTTCTGCCAGTTGAACGCCCCGATCCGGAGAGGGGTCTCGAAATCGAGCGTCGTCGCCCGGGTACTCCCCAGCTGGGGGACGCTGTCGATTCCACCTCCCGGCAGCACCTGCACCAAGGAGCCCAGCGGAGTCTTGGAGCTGGTGTTGTTGGTGAGGCTCAGGCCGGGCGACCAGGTGATGTTCGATCCCAGGTCGATCGAAGCCGGGGAGATGGTCAACGCGGGAAGCAGTTGCTGCACGCTGCCATCGGAGAGACTCTGCCGCCGGTTGCCGCCCAGCGTCACGGTTCCCCAGCCATAGCGCTTGGAAAAGTTGAGCGAGCTGGTGATCTGCTGGGTGTTGAGCAGCGGGTCGACGGCGTTGCGGCGAATGACCGACGTGTTGCTGGCGTAGTTGAGGTCCAGATTGAGGCTGGTGGACAGATCGAAGGTCTGCCGGTGGTCCCACCGAATCGTGGTGGACGAGGATCCTCCGCTCTGATCCTGCTTGCTGAAGGCCACTGAGCCGTCCACGAACCGATTGATCCAGTTGTACTGTCCCCCGATTCCGTATTGCACGTACCGGTTGGAGTACCAGTCCAGCCGAGCCGTCAGGTCGACGTAATCATTGGGAGCCCAGTAGTAGCCGATATTGCTGATTTGCCGATTATAGGAGCGATTGGGACGAACCAGGTCGTTGAAGCCGAACTGCGGGATCAGGATGCCGGAGTGGCGCCCCGGCCGCATGTCCTGGAAGATGAACGGCAGCCAGAGTATGGGCACGTCCCGGACGTACAACACCACCGGCCGCGCCACCAGGACGCTCCGCGACACCCATTTCACCTGTCGGCCGGCAAAGTGATAGTGTGGCACCGGAAGGTCGCAGCTGGTGATCTCGCTGGAGGCGGCGTAGATCCGGCTCGAGCTGGAATCCTGCGAGACATCGCCTCGAAGAAACCACACGGTGGAGCCCTCGGAGAAGTTGGTCAGCGCATCGCTGATGACGCCGCGTCGAACGCAGGTGTCATAGCGAATTCCCTGACCGATCAGCACCTGTCCCCGGTCGAACAGCTTGGGCTCGCCGGTCGCGTCCAGCAGGCAGCTCGACCGGCGGTAGGTGATCGTATCCGCTTCCAGTGAGGTCCCCCGCCGCTCGGTCAGCGCTTTGCCTTTCAAGTACACCCGCTCATCCTGGACGAACACCGTCGCCGAGTCGGCCCGGTAGCGGGTGCTCTGATAGCCCGGCCGCGACAGCAGCTCGGTGATCACCGAATCAGGTGGGGCAAAGCTCCGCGACGGAGCGGTGGGAAGGCCCATTCTTCGGGCGGTGGCGGTGTCGAGGGTCTGGCCTGGCCGCACCTGGGTGGAATCCCGAGCGAGCCGGGTCGAATCGCGCAGCGAGTCGGCCCGAGTCACCGGCCTGCGCTGCTGGCCCGGCACCTGGGCCTCGGCCCGAGTCCCCACCAGGCACAAGAGCAGAATCACTCCCGTGGTCCCCGCAGGGGCGGCGTGCCCCCGCCGCTTCCGCCGTTGGAGAACTACCGAGCCCGCGAACCCCACCTCGTACAGCAGCAGCAGCGGTATCGTCATCATCACCATCGACAGCAGATCGGTCCCCGGCGACAGGATTGCGCCCGCGATGAACGAGAGGACCACAGCGTAGCGTCGGAAGCGGTTGAGCTCCCGCGGGCCGACCACGCCCAGCCAGGAAAGGATGATGATGACCAGCGGCAGCTCGAACGAAATGCCGAGCGCCAGCGTCACCTGGAGCACGAACCCAAAGTAGTTGTCGTAGGTAATGAAGGGGGCGATAGCTTCGGTCTGAAAGCTGAACAACACTCGCAGCGCCTGGGGCACCACGAAGAGATAGGCCAGGACCATGCCGGTGAGGAAAAGTGCCAGCCCGACAAATAGTGAGGGAACCAGCGCGCGTTTCTCCCGGGCATACAGCGCCGGCGCCAGGAAGGCCCAGACCTGCCACAGGATGATGGGCGAAGCCAGGACCAGCCCGACCATGAATCCGAGCTTGAACACGATCATCACCGGCTCGGTTGGGCTGGTGACCACCAGCTTCCCTCCGGTGAGATATGGAGCGATCGGCTGTTTCAGGAGGGACACGAGCTGGAAGCGCTGGACCAGCCAGAGGCCCAGGCCACAACCCACGACGACGGCAGCCAGCGACCGGAGAATCCGGAAGCGCAATTCCTCGAGATGATCGAGGAAGGGCATTTCCCCAGCAGGGCCGGTCATGAAGCGGGAGACGCCCGGGCTTACCGCCCGAGCGCCTTCAGTCGATCACGGGCCAGGGCCGCTTCGTCGGATTGGGGATACTTCTGGACCACACGCTGATATGCGTCTTTGGCCTTCTTGGTATCCTTCCGGCGCTCGGCCAGGAGGCCCAGGTTATACAGGGCCGACCCCGCTCGGGAAGAAGCGGGATACTTCTGCACCACTTGCTCGTAATAGGCGGCGGCTGAATCCGGGCTCTCCGCCGCAAAGCTCTGCCCGATGAAATAGAGAGCGTCTCCCGCCCGCTCGCTGTTGGGGTAGAGCCGCAGCATTTCGCGCAGACCCAGCCGTGCCGTCGAGGTGCTGCCCCGGCGCAGCTGGGCCAGCGAGGCCTCGTACATTTGATCGGCCGATGCGGCGGAAGCCGCTCCGGGCCGTGCGGTGTCGCTGGAAGACGTGGTCGCGATCTGTTCGCCCCGTGCTTCCAGCTGGGTCCGCAGCTCGCTCAGCCGCTGCTGACTCTGGCCGGTCAGCTCCTGCAGCTGCACCAGCTGCTGCTGGATGTTGTACAGATCGCTGGCCAGATCACCCCGCAGCTGGCCCACCGCTTTCCGACTCGTCGTAAGCGAATCCATGATGCGTTGCTGTACCCGGATCACCTCGCCGAGCTGCGCGGCGCGGGCCGAATCGCGGCGTGCGGACTCGGCCTTGAACAACGCCACATCGTCCTGCACCCGCTGCACGTCTCCCTTGGTCACACAGCCGCTCAAGCTGGTGGCCAGCCCCAGTCCGAGCAGAGCGCCGAGCCGCAGTGAGCCTGTCACTGCGGCGCGGTGAGGTTGTTGGCCCCCGCCGTCACCTCAAACTCATCGCGGCGGTTCTGGGCGTACGCAGTCTCGTCGTTCCCCGGATTGAGCGGGCGCTCTTCGCCGTAGGAGATGACGTCGATCCGGGAGGCGTCCACGCCCTTGTTCTCCAGATACCGCTTGGCGGCAGCCGCCCGACGGTTGCCCAACGCGAGATTGTACTCGTCGGAGCCGCGCTCGTCGGCGTGGCCGGCGATCCGGATCTTGACCCCGGGATTGGCGATCAGAATCACCGCCTTACGATCCAGCGTCGCCTGATCGGCTGGCCGTACCACCGCCTGGTCGTAATCGAAGTTGATCATGGAGGCGAGGTCGGCTGCGACGGTCCGGTTCTTCTCGGCCGCTTCTCTGGCCATCCGCTCTTTCTCCAGTCGATCCCGCTCGGCGCTATCGTCCACCGGCTGAGGAGCCGGCTGCTCCGGGGCGGGAGCTGGGGTAGGCTCGGGCGCAGGTTGCTCCGGAGCGGACTTCCCGCCGCAGGCGACGGCAAAGGCCGCGGCGGTCAAGAGCATCAGCAGAGAGGGTGCACGCATCATCACTCCGAAATCATGGGTTGGGGACGGCGGTGGTCCGCCCGAGGCGGCGGGACCACGACGGAAGCCGAGCGGCGCCTGGCGTTGCCAGCTGGCGCACTCGGCCGGTTTCGACATCGACGATCCAGATCTGACGACGGCCGCTGCGGTCGGAAATAAAGGCTACATGCCGCCCGTCGGGTGCCCAGGTTGGGTCTTCGTTCCGGCCGGACGAGGTCAGCTGCCGCACCTTGCGGCCCGCGACATCGACCAGAAAAATCTGGGGGCTGCCGGACACTTCACGATGGAATACCACGCGGGCGCCGTCCGGAGACCACTCGGGAGCGTTCGAACTACCGGTGGCGCCAAAATCGAAGGGCGCCAGCAGCTCCTGGTCCGTTCCGTCCGCTGCCATCACGTACAACTGGGGCGGTCCGGCGCGCGTCGAGATGAACGCGATACGCCGCCCATCTGGCGAAAACGTTGGGCTTAAGTTGTCCGCGTAGCGTCCCACGGTCAAGCGTTGCGCGCAACAACGTTCCACCACGTTGGCAATGTAGACGTCGGTGCCGCGCTCGTCCGAATGGGCAAACGCCAGAGTCCGGCCGTCAGGGGAAAACACCGGCGTGATGTTGAGCGCGGTCTGCGAACCAGGCACCACGAAGGAGCCGCCGCCCGCGAGCGTCTGCACGACCACGCCGCCGCGGCCCTCACCCAGCTGGGTAAACGCCAGCCGCTGGCCATCCGGCGACCAGGTCGGGGACAGCGCCGTCTGACCGGCCGGCGTGAGCGGAGTCGTATCCTCACCATCGCTGTCCACTCGGTACACCCGTCCGGCGGAGACGAACAGCAGCCGACTCGCCGCCGCACCGGGAACGCCGGTGGCCCAGCGAGCCACTTCGTCCGCGAGCCGGTGCACCTCCAGCCGAAAATCGGCACTGGCGGCCGGCGGCAGCACCACGCTCTTCTGGTTGTTCAGCTTCCCGACATTGATGTCGTGCAGCCGAACGGTCACCCCTCCCGGATTGTCAGCCACCTCCACCGCGAACTGGGCGCCGAGCGCTCGGTAGAGCCCATAGTTGACCAGACCGCCGTCTTCGGCGGAACCGCGCCCGCTGGTCGAGGCCGGAGGGGCATCGGCCACCGTGATCATCTCGAACCGATCGGTATAGTCGAGATCCCGGCGGACCATGGCGCGCACCGAATCGACTCCCGCACCGGGCAACACCACCAGACCGGGGCGAACGCCCGGGGTGTAATCCACCCCGATCCGGACGCCTTGGTCTACCTTGCTGGTATCCTGAGCCAGGAGACGGTTGGCCGCCAGCAGCGCGGCCACAGCAAAAAATGAAAGTTTCGTCATTGCGTTGGTTTAAAGTAGAAGCTGACCGGCAGCACATCCGCATTCCAGCCGTCCGGCAGCGGTCCGAAGGCCCGGGTGTTCCCCGCCGCCTCGATGGCGCCCTGCGCCTCGAGATCGAAGGCAAAGCTTCCCGACCGCGTCACGAAACGAATATCCCGCACCGATCCATCCCGCAGAATGAAAAAGCTGATCTCGGCAAAGTCCCTCTGTTTGGCCGCGCCTCGATCCCAGCGCTGATACACCTGGGTGACGATGTTCCGCAAATACTCCGGATAAGGGAACGCGAGCCCCGGAGTCTTGATAGTA
Source organism: Gemmatimonadota bacterium (assembly GCA_041500125.1). GTDB lineage: Bacteria > Gemmatimonadota > Gemmatimonadetes > Gemmatimonadales > GWC2-71-9 > CAVVWJ01. Next base: position 87,370 of record JBGQLP010000001.1, on the reverse strand, counting down.
GCGACGTCGCTTCCAGTGCTGGGCGTCTCTCCCGGTGCCGGAGTGGCCGGTGCAGCCGTCTTGGGCGGGGGCTCGTGTTTGACCTCCGTCGGCTTCGGGGGCGGCTTCGGCTGGGGTGGCGCCGGGGCCTTGGTCGGCTTCGGAGGCTTGGGGGTGACTGGTGCCGGCTTTTCCTCCGGCGGAGGCGTCGGCAGTGCCTCGCGGGCCAACCGCTTCTGCGAGGGGGCCGGTGCCGCTACCAAGTCGACGGCATACGAGGGGGGCGATGCCCTGGTCGGCTTGACCGTGGTGAAAAGAAAGCTGATCGCCGCCGCGTGCACGACGATCGTCCCGACCAGTCCCGCCGCCCGACCCGGCGGCTCCCGGTCGGAACTCCTGATCTTCACGGCGATTCTTCCTCGGCGGCTACCAGTCCCACGTTCTGCACTCCCGCCAACCGAATCACCGCGAGCACTCGGACAACCTGTCCATAGGGCACCCCGGTGTCCGCCTGCAGGTACACCCCGGTCGGCTTCCGGGTCGCAACCAGCGAACGGAAGGTGACCCGAAAGTCGCTGTACGACACCGGAGTCTGATCCACGAAGATTCGGCCATTGCGATTGACCGTCACCACCATCCCCTCCTTGGGGGAGAGGGGTCTAGCTTCGGCACGGGGTAGTTCCACGTCGACCCCGCCTTGCATGATCGGTGCCGTGATCATGAAGATAATCAGGAGTACGAGCATGACGTCGACCAGGGAAGTCACATTGACGTCCGCCATCAGCGGGAGCTCCCCCCGCTGGCTGCCGAGTCCTCCCCCCAAACCAGAGGCCATCTAGACCAGTCCTTCCCGGGCCATCGTACCGATGAGCTCGTTCGCAAAACCCTCGAGCTCGCCCGCGAACAGACGCACCCGATTGACGTAGAGGTTGTAGGAGATGACCGCCGGAATGGCCGCTATCAAGCCACCGGCGGTAGCCACCAGCGCCTCCGCGACACCAGGGGCAACGGCGGCCAGATTACCGGAGCCCTTCGAGGCGATGCCGATGAAGGCACTCATGATGCCGAACACCGTCCCGGTGAGACCCAGCAGAGGACTCACCGATCCGATGGTAGCGAGCCACGGGATATAATGTCCCAGCAGGTCGCGCTCGGCCGCCACCTCTTTCCCCAGCACCATTTTCAGCGCCTCCAACTGGGTCATGGACAGCGAGCTGCGGTCGGCGCCCCGCTCCTCCCGCAGCGCACCGGGACGCAGCTCGGAGTAAAAGGTGACCGCCTCGCGGAAGAGCCGGTTGTAGGGCGAAGGCGGCAGCTTCATGACCGCGTGATACGCCTCTTTGAGCCGGGTGGTGCGCTCCATCTCGGTAAAGAACCGGTTGGCCTGGCGGTTGAGCTTCCGGAATTGCCACCACTTGAGGACGATGATGAACCAGGACACGAGCGAGAAGATGGCCGTCACCAGCAAGACGATCTTGGTCTCGGGGCTGGAAGAGAGCACCAATTCGAGCGGCGACTGCGGAATGGCACCCCCCGGCTGCTGGATCACCGCCCCTCCTTTTTGAACCAATCGACCAGCTCCCGGAGCCCGTCCACGAACTGATACTGCGGACTCCACCCCAGCACCCTCTTGGCCTTGCCGACGTCGAGCGCGCTGCGGTTGAGCTCGCCGGCGCGCGCCGGAGCAAACTCCAGCTTCGGCTTCTGCCCCATGACCTCCCCGACCGAGTTTGCAAGGTCGAGCACGCTCCGCTGAACCGAAGTGGCGATGTTGAAGGCGGGCGCATCGACGTCACCGTTTTTCACTGCCGGCGACGTGCTTGCCAGCACGTTGGCCCGCGCCACATCTTTCACGAACACATAGTCCCGGGTCTGGCGGCCGTCACCGTAGACCGTGAGCGGCTGCTTGGCAAGCAGACGGGAGACGAAGATCGACACCACGCCGGCTTCGGACTTCGGGTCCTGCCGGGGTCCGAACACGTTGGCGTAGCGCATAGCGATGCCGTCGAACCCACGCAGCGCCGCCAGCGCCCGCATGTAGTACTCCCCCGCGAGCTTGCTCACGCCGTAGGGCGACACCGGCATCTTGGGAGCGGTCTCGGGCGTGGGGATGGTTTCCGGGTCGCCATACACCACGCCGCCACTACTGGCAAAGATGACCCGCTTCACCCCACCGTCGCCTGCGCCCTCCAGAAGGTTCACGAAGCCGACCACGTTGATATGGCTATCAAACGCCGGCCGGTCTACCGACACCCGCACATCGATCTGTGCCGCCTGGTGATTCACCACGTCGAAGCGCCCGGTCGCCACTGTCTGGCGAGCCTCGGGCGATCGGATGTCCGCCCGCACGAATCGCGCGGCCTTTGGCACGTTGGCCTCACGGCCGCGAGACAGGTCGTCGAGCACGACGACCTCCCAGCCCTCGCGCAGGTACGCCTCTGCGATGTGAGAGCCGATGAATCCGGCGCCCCCAGTTACCAACACGTTGCCACTCATATCGAACGTCTCGACATCCGGGCTCCCACTGAGGTATGTCCTGAGGCCAGGCTCTGCCTGGAGCGCCCCGCAATATAGAAGAGGGTGAGGAGGAGGGAACCGGCGGGGAGGCGGGCAGGCTCGGAAGCGGGCAGCAGCCCGAAGGCACGGAACCTCACCGAGAAAAGCGAAGGGATCGAAACCCTTGTGGGGTTCCGACCCCTGGATGATTGCTCGCCTTGTTACTCCGTTCCCGCTTCCCCGCCTCCTACGACGGCAACTTGGCGACCTGCATGACGTCGGTGCCCACCGCGATATCGGGTGAGATCACGTTGATCAGGATGCCGGTGGCGGTGCGGTCCCGGACGTGCACGATCTGCATAGTGGCCATCAGCTCATTCACCCGCAGGGTGCCGTCGGTTAACCGCTCCGGCCGGCGGCGCACCTCGAAGAGATCACCCGGGGCGACGCCGTCTTCACGGCCCTTGTTGATGAACACCACCATCTGCGGTTCTTTCAGCTCCTGCCGCCCCAGTCCGCCAATGAACGTGCCGCGCACGCCGTCGGACACCGGGACCGCGCGGCTGCCGGTACCAGGGTTGAAGGCGTCGAGCGGCAGCACCAGCTGGCCGCTGCGAATGGCTCCGTAGGTGGCGACGATGTTCCCCACGTAGTGGCCGTCCACGCTCTCGGTGACCTGGAGCACGCCGGTGGGAACCACAATGTTGCCGTAGGAATCGAGCTCCTTCCCCAGCTGAAGCAGCAGGAGACTGTCCCCCACCTGGTAGGTGGCGCCGTCCGGAGCGTCGACCGCGATGGATGTGTACGGAAGGGCGTTGGCCCGGGAATGCACCGCCCGGATCTGCTGGGGAGTGACCGGCCCCAGCACGCGCCCATAGGGCAGCCGCTGGTTCTCCGTCAAGAAGCCGGAGGAGTAGAATTCGCTGCGCCGAAGGGCGCGATAGGGCTGGTGGGTGTAGGACTGGAGCATTTCCTCCACTGAGCGCGCCTTCCGCTCAGGAAAGAGGGGCGCCAGCTCGTTCTGCTCGCTCTCGGCGATGGAAGGCTGCTGCGGCCCCTGCGCGAGTGCATCGCTGGAATCCGGCACAACGGTCCCGTTGCTGTCGGAAGCTGCCGTGACCTTGGCCCCCTCGAGCGGTGCCGACGGCAACGGCGTGTCCATCGTGGGCACAGCTGCCACATTTTCAGTTGGAGCGATGCGGAGAACCTCACCGGGATAAATCCAGTGCGGATCCTCGACCACGTCCGTGTTCAGCCGGTAGATGCCAGGCCAGAGAAAGGGATCGTGCAGGTAGAACTGCGCGAGATCCCACAGCGTATCGCCCTTTTTCACCGTGTGGGTCTGCGGCAGCGGCTCCTGCGTCGGCGCGGCAACCGCCGGCGTCGGTGCCGGCGCCGTGGCTGCTGGCTCCTGTGCCAGTGCGCCCGCCGCGGGCATTGCCACGCTCAGCACAGCCCACCACCCCAGTACCTTGATTCGGGGCGGCAAAGGCGAGTGGCTCGGCTTGCAGCAAAACATGCGCAGCATCGGGATCTCCCAGCGGCGTCGCTGTCTGGTGAGGAACGAAGGCCGAACGGGTATCGCGCCGGGGAGTCGCAAATTCAACGCCACTCTGGAAGCACTTTAACCGAGTGGCGTAAGTAACTGTTTGGTAGTCATTTGGGTGACATCATGTCGAGCTATTCCTCTGCCGCCGAACTCTGGCGATCGGCGGAAGGACTGGCTTATCTCCCGGTGGAGAGGCGGGGAGGCGGGGAGGCGGGAAAGCCTCCCGCCAGACGCCTCCCTGCCTCCCTGCTTGCCTCAGAACGGCAGATCGTCGTCCTCGGCATCGAGCGCCTCGGGGAAGTCCTCGAAGCCTTCCTTGCCCTTGGGTGCGGCTGCAGCTGCCGCCACCTTCCCCGGCGACGCGAAGGACTCCGCGCCGTCACCCTTGCCCGACAACAGGATGAGCTCCCGCCCGTTGATCTCGGTGGTGTAGCGGGTCTGGCCTTCGCGATCCTGCCACGAGCGGTACTCGATGCTCCCCTCGACGTACACCTTGTCTCCCTTCTTGCAGTAGCGCTCCGCGATGTCCGCCAGAGTGGAGAACTTGGTGTTCCAGAACACCACGCGGTGCCATTCCGTCTTCTCCTGCTTTTCCCCCGCCTGGTTCTTCCATTGGCGGCTGGTGGCGATTGACAGCGTTGCCACCCGGGACCCGTTTGAGGTGCTGCGGACCTCTGGGTCCGCGCCGAGATTTCCGACCAGGATGGCCTTGTTCATACTCCGACTCACATGCACCTCCAGTGTTCACATGGGTCCAACGAAGCGTGGATGCGCGCATAATATAGGGCACGCCCAAACTGCTTCAACCGAATGTACCTCGACTGTTCCCTTTTCACGCGTGTTGCTCGAGCGGCAGCCAGAGGACCAAAGCGTCCTCCTTAGGATTGCGGTAGTACGCCGTCCGCTGCCCCACCGGCCGGAAGCCGGAGCTCAGGTAGAGCGCCTGAGCCGATTGATTCGATTCCCGCACTTCCAGATAAACCTCTTGGACTCGGCGCTTCCGCAGCATGGCCAGTCCTGCGCGCAGGAGCGCGCGGGCCACCCCACGGCGGCGACAATCAGGGGCCACCGCGAGATTCAGGACTTCGCCGGTACCAGCCACCTCGCGCCCGATCAGATACCCCCCAATGCCCCGCGCGTTGTGAGCCACCAGGCCGAAGGTCCAGGGCGATTCCAGTGCCTCGCGAAAGCTGTTCTCGCTCCAAGGATCGCTGAAACAGCGACGCTCGATCTCGACGAGCGGCACCGCATCAGCCGGGACTGCCGACCGAATCCGGTAGTGGGCGTCCATGGGCACTCTCCCAACGCGCCTGAGCTTCCGCCGGCCGGCCGTAAACCGGCTCCCATTCCCGCACCGCATCCACTTGCCGGGCTCCACCCCTTTGCCCCATGAGGTCCAGCAGCCGAGCCGCCCGGGGAGAACCCTCCGGTGGACCAATGATCTGCTTCCCCACCCAGTGCTCCAATATCGCGACGATCTCGGCCGGTGCCTCGCCCACCACGGCAGCCGGCTTGAGGCCACTACCTACGAGCTCCTCCGGACGCCGGACCGAGGGGATCAGCTCGGTCTGAATTCCCTCCGGAAGAAACCGGTATGCCGCCGCGTACACCTCTCCCCGGAGCGCATTGGCGACTGCCAAGACCAGCTCGTTGCCGCAGGCGACACCGGCCGCGCGGACCAGGAGCGATGGCGCGGTCCAGAGCGGAAGCGAGCGCGCTTGAACCAGCGCCTTGGCTACCGAAGCTCCCACTCTCAGTCCGGTGAAGCTGCCCGGTCCATCACTCAACGCAATGCCCCGCAGATCGTCGAGCGAGGCCCCGGCGCGCTGCAGCAGCCTTTGAACGGCGGGAAGCAGGCCTGCTGCATGGCGCCGCGCCCCGCCGATGCTCTCCTCCAGCGCTTCGCCCCCGGGGAGCCCCAGGGCCAGCGAGGCCCGGTCGGTGGCGGTATCCAGCGCGAGGAACATCAGAGCGACTCCAGCCCACGACGCTCCGGGTCGGGCAGATGATGGAGACGGAATCTGCGGGCCGGCCGCGGAATCCAGGCGCCGGCCCGCTCGGGCCATTCGACCAATATGGCATCGCCCTCCGATAGCAGGCCCTCCCAGTCCAGGTCGGCTGCCTCATCCGGAGAACGAAGCCGAAAACAATCGAGATGAAAGACCGGGCCTCTGGTCCCCTGGTAGCGATGCACCAAAGCGTACGTCGGGCTGGTGGCCGGTCCCCTGACTCCGAGTCCCCGGGTGACCGCCTGGATGAACGTGGTCTTCCCTGCCCCGAGATCGCCCTCGAAGGTGACCACCTCGCCCGGGCTGAGCCGCCGGCCCAGCGCTTCCCCTTCGGCCTCGAGCTCGGACCGGGTGAGCGAACGGGTCACGCTCGTTGGCGGATCCGGCCGGAGGAGCGGCGCACGTCAGGCGCCCCGAGGGCCTTGAGCTCGTTCACCTGGTCCCGCAGCAGCGCCGCCACTTCGAACTCCAGATTGGCGGCCGCTTCCCGCATCTGCTGCTCGAGGCTGACGATGGCGGCAGCTCGCTTGGCCGGATCCCGCAGATCGATTCGGTCGTGCACAGCCAGCTTCTTGGGTTCCGGCCGCTCGGTGCGGGCATCCGCCACGTGGGTGGACAATCTCACCTGCTCCATGGACTTGACGATCGAGACCGGGGTGATGCCGTGCTCCTCGTTGTGAGCGCGCTGGATCGAGCGCCGCCGGTCCATTTCATCGAGCGCCCGCTGCATTGACCCGGTAATCCGATCGGCGTAGAGCACGGCTCGTCCATTGATGTGCCGCGCAGCCCGCCCAATGGTCTGGACCAGGGAGCGGTCCGACCGCAGGAAGCCCTCCTGGTCGGCATCGAGAATTGCCACCAGCGAGACCTCGGGAAGGTCGAGCCCCTCGCGTAACAGGTTGATTCCCACCAGCACGTCGAAATCCCCCAGTCGGAGACCACGCAGAATTTCCATCCGTTCGATGGCGTCGATGTCGGAGTGGAGGTAACGAACTCGAACCCCCGCCTGTTGGAGGTAGTCGGTCAGATCTTCGGACATCCTCTTGGTCAGCGTCGTCACCAGCACCCGCTCGTTCCGGCTCTCCCGCAACCGAATCTCATTGAGGAGATCGTCTACCTGCCCCCGCACCGGACGGATATCCACTTCCGGATCGATCAGCCCGGTTGGCCGGATGATCTGCTCGACGACCACGCCTTGAGAAAGTTGGAGCTCGAGGTCGCCCGGCGTGGCCGAGAGGTTGACCATCTGCGGCGCCAGCGCCATGAACTCGTTGAATTGGAGAGGCCGGTTATCGAGAGCTGATGGGAGACGGAAGCCGTACTCCACCAAGGTCAGCTTGCGGGCGCGGTCGCCGTTATACATGCCGCCGATCTGGGGCAGGCTTACATGCGACTCATCGACCACGACCAGGAAGTCAGCCGGGAAGTAGTCGATCAGACAAGCAGGCCGCTCGCCCTCCTGCCGGCCGGTCAGGTGCCGGGAGTAGTTCTCAATGCCGGCGCAGGTGCCGACTTCCAGGAGCATCTCGATATCGAAGGAGGTGCGGGACTCGAGCCGTTGCGCCTCGAGCAGCTTGCCCGCCGCCTTGAGCTCGGTCAGACGAACGGCCAGCTCCTGGCGGATGGCCTTCACCGCACGTTCGATGGTGGGCCGCTGGGTGACGAAGTGCTTGGCCGGGTAAATGGCGCACTGATCCAGCTGGACGATGGTTTCGCCGGTCAGCGGATTGATCTTGCTGATCCGCTCCACCTCATCACCCCAGAGCTCGATCCGGATGGCCTGCTCGGCGTAGGCGGGAAAGACTTCAATCGAATCGCCTCGAACCCGAAAAGTGCCCTGCTCGAAGGAGGCATCGTTCCGGCCGTAATGGATCCGCACCAGCTCCGAGAGAATCGCGTCTCTCCCCCGCTTCTCCCCCCGCTTGACCGTCACCATGAGCTTCCGGTACTCGACCGGATCGCCGAGACCGTAGATCGCGCTCACGGTAGCCACGATGACCACGTCATCGCGCTCCATCAAACTCGAAGTGGCCCGTAGCCGCAGGCTCTCGATGTCCTGGTTGATCGAGGCGTCCTTCTCGATGTAGACGTCGGTCGAAGGGACGTAAGCCTCGGGCTGGTAATAGTCGTAGTACGAGACGAAGTACTCGACCGCATTACGGGGCAGGAATTGCCGGAGCTCACCGTACAGCTGCGCGGCGAGGGTCTTGTTATGGGAGAGCACCAGCGTGGGCCTGCCGTAGTTGGCGATGGTGTGGGCCAGGGTCATGGTCTTGCCCGAGCCGGTAACACCCAGCAGGGTTTGATACCTGTCACCCCGGCGCAGACCGGCGGTCAACTCACGGATGGCCTTGGGCTGGTCGCCGGCGGGCTCGAAGGGGGCGACGACCTCGAAACTCGGACTACTCATGGAGGGGAATATACACTGCCGGGGTTTATTCGGGTACCACGCTCGCGGTGGGGAGGCTGAAATACCACGAAGCGGCTATTCCTGCTTTCGTGTTTTCGTGATGGTTTTGCTTTCGGTCTCTCAAGACAATCCAGCCATAGCCAGCAGCCTTTTCCACTGCAGCTCCGGTACCGGAATCACGGACAGGCGTGGCTGTCGTACCACCGCCAAGTCCGCGAAGGCCGGATCGGCCTTGATGGCCGCAAGGGAGACGGTTCGAGGAAGTCGGCGGTCCACCTCGACATCCACCACGGTCAGCTTAGGATCGCCACGCTTCGGATCGGTATAAGGAGCGCTCGTGACCCGGGCCAGTCCAACGATCTCCTTGGAGCCGCCCGAGTGATAGATCAGGAGGGGGTCGCCTGGCGCCATTGCGCGGATGTGCTTCAGGGCAACCGGATTGCTTACCCCGTCCCACACGGCCTTTCGCTCGCGCTCGAGTTGGTCGAAGGGGTAGACGTCCGAATCGGTCTTGAGGATCCAGCGGTTCAAGCGGGCGGCGCCTCGCGACGCTCGATCTCGGTGACACCCTTCACCCGGCGGACCGCCTTCATCACCTTGCCCAGGTGGGGGAGGTTGTCGACCTCCACGAAAATGGTACCGAAGACCGAGCCATCCTTGGTGTGCAGATCGGCGCCGCGAATGTTGGTGCCGGTCTGGCTGATGGCTTCCATGATGTCGGCGTACAGACCGCGACGATCCTCGCCGGTCACGGCAAGGCGGACCGCAAAGGCCTCGCCGGCGGTTTCCTGCCAATCGATATCGACTCTCCGCTCGTCTGCCGCGAGCGTGAGCAGATTGGGGCAGTCCGAACGGTGAATCGAGATGCCCCGCCCCTGGGTGACGTAGCCAACCACCGAGTCGCCCGGGACCGGCTGGCAGCACTGAGCGTAGCGCACCATCAGCCCATCGACTCCCTGAATCTTGATGCCCCGGCCCAGACGAATGCGGTCGATGACCCGGCCGAACACGGTGGGCTTGGGCTCCTGGATCTCTTCAGTGGGTACATCCGGATAAAGCGCCCGGATGACCTGGCCGATGGGCACGTCGCCCCTGCCGACCGCGATCTCCAGCCCTCGTCCATCGGCTAGCGAGAGCGTGTGGGCGGCCTTGGTGAGCCGCTCATCGTCGAGTGCATCGAGCCGGCGGCGGCGAACCTCTCGGGCCAGAATTTCCTTGCCCAGGCCCAGGCTGACGGTCTCCTCCTCGTGGTTGACCCACTGCTTGATCTTGTGCCGCGCTCGGGCGGTGCGGACATGGCTGAGCCAGTCCCGGCTCGGTTTGGCCGTGGCGCTGGTCAGAATTTCCACTGTATCGCCGCTCTTGAGCTCCCGGTGCAACGGCGCAATACGGCCGTTGACCTTGGCCCCCTGGCACTTGAGACCGACCTCGGTGTGCACGTGAAACGCGAAATCGATGGGCGTAGAGCCCTTGGGGAGCCGCTTCACGTCGCCCTGCGGGGTGAAGATGAAGATCTCGTCCTGATAGAGATCGATCTTCAAAAACTCCAGGAACTCCTCCGGACTGTGGGTGTCCTGTTGCAGTTCGAGCAGCTGGCGGAACCATCCGAGGTGCTGGTCCAGCTCGTCGGCGGTGCCGTCCCGCTTGTACACCCAGTGAGCCGCGATGCCGTACTCGGCGGTGCGGTGCATGTCCTGAGTGCGGATCTGGACTTCGAACAGTTGCCCGCCCGGTCCGAAGATGGTGGTGTGGAGGGACTGATAGGCGTTCGACTTCGGGCTGGCGATGTAATCCTTGATCCGCTCCTGGATCGGGGTCCAGTTGTGGTGGATGATGCCGAGCACGTGATAGCAATCGGGCACCGTACGCACGATGACCCGCACTGCCATGAGGTCGTAGATCTCGTCGAAGGCCTTGGCCCGCTTCTTCATTTTCTGGAAGATCGACCACAGATGCTTGGGCCGTCCGGTTACCTCGAACCAGTCGATTCCCGCTTCGCGGAGCTCGTAGTCGAGCGGAGTCTTGAGCTTGAGGATGGTCTGCTCGCGGGCCGCGCGCTTGGCGGCCACCTGCATGGCGAGATCACGATACTCCTCGGGCTCCAGAAACTTGAAGGCCAGGTCTTCCAGCTCCGCCTTGATGCCGGCCATGCCGAAGCGGTGCGCCAGCGGGGCGTAGATCTCCCGGGTTTCCAGCGCGATCCGGGTGCGTCGCTCCGGCGGGAGATGCTCGAGGGTCCGCATGTTGTGCAGCCGGTCGCCCAGCTTGATGATGATGACCCGGGCGTCCTTGGCGATGGACAACAGCAGTTTGCGGTAATTCTCTACCTGCTCTTCGGCGGAGGAGTGGAAGGTCAGGCTGGAGATTTTGGTCAGGCCATCGACGATGCCGGCAACCTCGGGCCCGAACTCGCGGGCGATGTCCTCGGTCCGGACATCGGAATCTTCGACCACATCGTGCAGCAGCGCGGCAGCGATGGTGGTGCTGTCGAGCAGCTGCTCGGCCAGGATGAGCGCGACGGCGATCGTGTGGGACACGAAGTCCTCGCCCGACATGCGCTTCTGCCCCCGGTGAGCGGACGCGCTGAAGCGGAGCGCCCGATCCACCAGCTCCAAGTCGAGCCGGTCGGCATGGCGCTCGAGCACCGCCCGCAGCTCGGGTGCCAGCTCGGGTGCGGTCCCGGTTACCGGAGTCTTCGTTCCAGTCACAAGAGTCCTGCCGTTGCAAAGCTCACGTATCGGTCCCCGGCAATGATCACGTGGTCGTACACGGGTAGATCGAGCAGCCGGCCCGCCGAGACCAGCTGTTTCGTGGCCGCCCGGTCTTCCGCTGAGGGCGTCGGATCGCCACTGGGATGATTGTGAACTACGATGATTCCAGCCGCCGCCTCGGCAATGGCGGACCGGAACACTTCACGAGGATGCACCAGAGAGCTGTTGAGCAACCCTCGAGTGATCAGCACCTCGCGGAGGACCTGGCTCTGGCTGTCCAGCGCGAGGAGATGGAACTCCTCCACTTGGAGATCACGCAGCCGAGTCCCAAACCGGCGCATGACATCTTCGGGTTCCCGAATGCGCGGCACCGCTGGCCGCTCCTCCCGGGCGATTCGGGTACCCAGCTCGAAGGCCGCGATCAACCGCGCCGCCTTGGTGGGGCCGATGCCCCGCGCCCGAAGCAGCTCAGCGCTGGGACGCTGAGCCAGACGCCGCAGCGACCCCTCGCAGACCTGGAGGAGCCGGGCAGCCAGCTCCAGCACGTCCTGCCCAACTCCGCCTGTACCTAACACGATGGCAAGAAGTTCGGCGGTCGTCAACGCGGTGGGGCCCAGCGACCAAAGCCGCTCGCGGGGCCGATCGATGTCGGGGAGGATAGAAACCGGCAGACCCATGCCTCAAGCTAGCCCGCTCCAGCTGACCCTCCGCGTCATTATCGTGCGGATACGACAGAACTTACGCTGACTACCGGCCGGCCCCGTGGCACTTTTTGTACTTCCGTCCGGAGCCGCAGGGGCAGGGATCGTTGCGCCCCACCTCCGGAACCGCGGCAGTCGCCCGGCCCACTGGGCCGAGCGAGGTACCGAGCGAGCCGGCGGCGACAGGAGAGGTAGGTACCCGGGTGGGAGGCCCGGTGAAGAGGTCGTCCGGGCCGTCCGCCGGAGTGGGCGCGGGCGGCGGGCGCCGGGGCGCCTCCCGGGGAGGCTCCGCGCTGACCTGGATCTTGAGGAACCGCTCGGTGAAGGTGGACTGGATGTCGTGCATCAAGTCCTCGAACATCTCGAACGCCTCGCGCTTGTACTCCACCAGAGGATCCTTCTGGCCCCACGCGCGATACTGGATGGCGTTCCGCAGCTGATCGAGGTCGTACAGGTGATCCTTCCAGCGCTCATCCAGCACCGACAGCATCACCTGAGAGAGCACCTGGGCATCCACCTCCGGAATGCCGATCGTCTTCCCGAACTCGGAGAGGTACGCGATCTTCCGGCTGAAGGCCGCTTCACCTTCACCCTTTACCATGGTCACCATCTCATCGAGTCCCGGCGCTGCTTCGGCATCGGTGAGCGCGTCCACCGTGACGAGGTATTGCAGGGCGAGGGCTTCACGCAGACCACCCCGGTCGTACTCTTCCGGCCTTGCAGCACCGGAGAGGAACTGGGTGACGGCGCGCTCCAGGGCCATCTCGATCATCCGCCGCGCTTCGGCCTTGATCTCCTCGCCCCGCTCGAGAGCGAAGAGCCGGAGCGAGTAGATCACCTCCCGTTGCTGGTTCATCACGTCGTCGTACTCCAGCAACCGCTTCCGCTGCTGGAAGTTTTGCAGCTCGACTCGCTTCTGCGCCTGGCCGATGGCCCGGGTGACCAGGCCACCGGTGATCACCTCGCCCTCCTCGGCGCCGCTCTTGTCCATCCAGCGCGCGATCCGGTCGGAGCCGAACAGGCGCATCAGGTCGTCTTCGAGCGAGAGAAAGAAGATCGACTGCCCCGGATCGCCCTGACGGCCGGAGCGGCCGCGCAGCTGGCGGTCGATCCGGCGGGACTCATGCCGCTCGGTGCCGATGATCTGAAGCCCCGCCTCCGGCTGCGTCAGATCGAGGTCCTTCCCCAGTTTGATGTCGGTACCGCGGCCGGCCATGTTCGTGGCGATCGTGATCGCCGCCTTCTGACCCGCCCCCGCCACGATCTCGGCCTCGCGCTGGTGATACTTGGCGTTCAGCACCTCGTGCTTGAGGCCGCGCCGCTTGAGCTGGCGCGACAGCGTCTCCGAGACATCCACGTTCACGGTGCCGATCAGGATGGGCCAGCCGAGCCGGTGCAGCCGCTCGACCTCGTCCATGATCGCGTCGTGCTTCTCCTTCCGGGTCTTGTAAATGCGATCCGGCTGGTCCAGCCGCGTGATCGGCCGGTGGGTCGGGATCACGCTGACCTCGAGTCCGTAGATCGAATAGAACTCGGTCTCCTCGGTCTCGGCGGTGCCGGTCATTCCCGCCAGCTTGTCGTACATCCGGAAGTAGTTCTGAATGGTGATGGTGGCGAAGGTCTGGGTCTCGCCTTTGACCTGCACTCCCTCCTTGGCCTCCACCGCCTGGTGGAGCCCATCCGCCCAACGCCGGCCGGTCATAACCCGGCCGGTGAACTCATCCACGATCACCACCTGGCCGTCCTGCACCAGATAGTCCACATCCTTTTCGTACAGGACGTGAGCTTGCAGGAGCTTATGAATGATGTGGAGCTTCTCGCTCTTAATGGCGTAGTCGGATTCGACTTGTCGGCGGCGCTCGATCCGGTCGTGGGGAGAGAGCTCCGGATCCTTGTCGATCTGGTGGATTTCCTGGGAGATGTCCGGCACCAGGAAGAGCTCGGGCTCGTTGGGCGACATGGCCTCGGCGCCGCGATCGGTGAGATGCACCGAGTGGCCCTTCTCGTCCAGCACGAAGTAGAGGGTCTCCTCCATGTCCCGCATCTTCTGCTGCTTCATGGGGAGCTTGCGGTCGGCGATGGCGTCGAGCTCCATCCGCTGAACCATCTGCTTGATCCCCGTCTCGTTCAGCATCTTCAGGAGGCGTTTGTTCTTGGGCATGCCCAGCTGAGACTGGTACAGCTTCAGAGCCGCATCGTCCCGGGTTTTCTCGTTCTGGAGCAGCCGCTCGGCCTCCGCCAGCAGGGTGTTTACCACCCCGGTCTGGTTCCGCACCAGCTCGGCCACCTGCCGATCGAATTGGGCGTACTTGTCGTCGGTCTCATTCCCCACCGGCCCGGAGATGATCAGCGGGGTCCGGGCCTCGTCGATCAGGATCGAATCGACCTCGTCGATGATGGCGTAGGTGTGCTCCCGCTGAACCCGTTGATCGAGGGAGAACACCATGTTGTCGCGCAGGTAGTCGAAGCCGAATTCGTTGTTGGTACCGTAGGTGATGTCGGCGAGATAGGCGGCCCGGCGTTCCTGGGAGGAAGGCTCGGTGTCGTCCAGGCAGCCAACGGTGAGACCGAGATACCGGAACACCTGGCCCATCCACTGGGAGTCACGACGGGCCAGGTAGTTGTTGACGGTGACCAGGTGGGCGCCACGGCCGGCCAGCGCGTTGAGATAGAGCGGGAGAGTGGCGACCAGGGTCTTACCCTCACCGGTGGCCATCTCGGCGATCTTGCCCTGGTGCAACACGACTCCGCCAATGAGCTGAACGTCGTAGGGCACCATGTCCCAAACCAGGTCGTGGCCGGTGACCTGGACGGTGGTGTCTAACAGCCGGCGGCAAGCCTCCCGGACGGTGGCGAACGCTTCCGGGAGGAGCTCGTCCAGTCCTTCAGCCAGCGCCTTCTTATAGCGTCTCTCCAGCTCGTGGAAGCGGCCTTCCAGCTGGTCGCGTTCTACCGGGTCGGCACACCCGTGCTTGGCGTCCCGTACCGCTTCCAGCTCAGCCTTGAGCGCGCCGGTGCGCTCCGCCAGGCGCTCCCGGAACCGGGCGGTCTGGGCCTTCAGGTCGGACTCGGGGAGGTCCTTGAGCCGCTCCTCGTGGACGTGAATCTGGTCCACGATGGGCTGAATCTTCCGGCGTTCTCGGTCGAACCTCGTCCCGAAAACGGAGGTCATGAGGGTCTTGATCATTCTGGGTCCAAATATAAACGGTGTCGAGCGATATACTCCGCGACCGCATCGGGAACCCAGTACCGGATCGACTGCCCTTGGAGGAGTCGGCGGCGCACTTCGGTAGCTGAGATATCGATGGCCGGTACTTCGATGAAATCGGAGATGAAGGGCGAAGTCGGCACCCTGGACCCAGGGCGGGCAAAGACCGTCACTCTGGCCAACTCAGGGATGCGCGCCGCCTCATGCCATGCCGACAGCTCGGTTGCCGCGTCGGCTCCCAGCAGCAGCACGAATTCCGATTGAGGCTCCCGGCGGTGTAGCTCTTCCAGGGTATGGACGGTGTACGATGGGCCCGCCCGATCCAGCTCGATCCTTTCCACCGCAAAACCAGGGGCGTTCGAAACAGCCAGCGACAGCATCGTCGCTCTATGTTCGGGAGAAGTGCGGTGGCGGCCCCGCTTGAACGGCTGCTCCCGGGCCGGTAGGAAGCGGAGCGACTCGAGGCCGAGCCGCTCCGCTGCGACCTGCGCGACAATCAGATGTCCATGGTGAACCGGGTCGAACGATCCACCAAAGAGACCGATCATCCAGCTTCACGCTCCCGTGGTGGTCCTGGGGCAGACGTCGCCTGCTCCGGGCGCCTTGGGATGGAATCGCCGGATGTAGCCGCAGGTTTCCTGGACGTCCTCGCGGTAGCCCAAGGTCTTGTAAGCCTGCACCAGCTTGACCAGGGCGTCGGGCACGACGGCGGCCTTGGGGTAGGTAGCGACCAGATCCTTGAGGTAGAGAATGGCGGAATCGTAGGCCTTGAGGCGGAAGTAGAAAATCGCAGCCTTGTAGGCCTTGTAGGCAAAGCGCTCGTCGAGCTCGGCGATGCGCAACTGGGCCCGCTTGGCGGCATTGCTTGCGGGATACCGGTTCAGCAGCTCCTGGTAGGTGGATAGGGCGGTCTGTCCATAGGTCGGGTCCAGCTCCGGCCGGCGCCACAGATCGGAGTAGACGTCTCCCAGACGCAGGAGCGCCTCGGGCGCGATGGGATCGTTCGGGGTCTCATCCGAGGCCTTTCGGAATTCGCGCGCCGCCTCGAGGTGCCTTCCCTGGGCGTACAAGGCCTCGCCCAGGAAGAAATGGGCCTGGGCGATACGGGGGTCGCCGGGAGCAAACTCCAACACCGCGCGATTGAGGTGCTTCTCCGCCTCGCTCCACTTGCCGTGCCGGACCGCCTGCTCGGCCTGGTGCCACAAGGAGTCGATGGCCGCGGGACTGGCATCACCGGCCGCTACGGGAGCGGGTGAGGCGGCAGGCGGTTTACGAGCCCCGCCGCCGCATGCCATGAGCGAGGCGAGTGCGCAAATGGACAGCCAACGGATCATCGGAGAATCGTTCGAGGCAAGTCACTACCGGATCGTGCGCGGAGTTCTTCCAGGCGATCTCGCGCCATCTGGCTGGTGGAGTCGCTCTGCACCGGATCGGACGCCACGGCTTGAAAAGCCTGCGCGCCCGCCGCGGTGTCGCCCAGCCGAAGCTTTGCGTCACCGTACCCCACTAGAGCACGGCGCCCGACCGGGGTCCCGGAATCGACTCGAATGGCGGCCGCGAACCACAACACCGCGTCGTCCGGCTTTCCCGCAGCCTCGGCCCGGAGGCCCAGCGTTAGGGAGCAGCCGGCCACGCCGTCCTCGGCCCGGCCGCGGAGCACGTCAAGCCGGGTACGGCGCAACGTGGCCTGGAAGACGGGAAGGGCCTGGTCGCAGCCCGAGGTCTCCCGGAGAGCGGCACCATATACCGCCAGCAAGGAATCGACGGTCTCGGGGTCGGGCGCGGCGGCGATGGCTCCCGGAAAAACCGCGACGAGGTCGGTGGCTTCGGCTCCCGGCCTGCGGATCAGCTCGAGGGCGTACCGGCCGATGGAACGGCTGGGAGCAATCATTCCCAGGCCTATCACGGCGGATTCCAGGCGCTTGACGTCGCCGGCGCGGTCCGCGGCGCGGGCCACGGCATCGAGTCCTTCGGCTGCTTCTTCGGTGCGAGTCGGGTCTTCTGCCGCCAGGCGAAGGTAGGAATCGGAGGCCACTTCGAGGTTACCGGCACGGAGAGCAGCGGCGCCGGTCTTGGCCCATACCCTGGCATCGGGGTCGCTGGTCACGGCCGTTCGATACTCGGCGAGTGCCTGGCTATACTGGCCTTCTCCGTACAACTGGTCGCCTCGGCGCTCATGGTCGCCGACCCCTCCGCATCCGGCCATCACCGCGAGGCCGAGTACCAGCCCGAGTAGCGCCTGGTGGCTACGCCTCACTGCTCTGCTCGGTTCAGCATGGCCAAATAGGCCTCCACTCGGGCGTTTTCGGGCCGGCGCGAGAGACAGGCTTGCCACACCTCCCGCGCGCCTGCCGCATCACCCGATAGATAGTGGGCCAGCCCAAGAGCTGCCTGCGCATCCACAAAGGCCGGACGAGCCGTTAGCACTTCCTCCAATGCTTCTCGTGCTTCCAGCGGCCGCCCCGCCTCGAGTAAGACGCGCGCCATGCGATAACGAAGGTCGTGGAACCCGGGTCCTAACTGGAGGGCGCGCTGGTATTCCTCTATGGCGCGGTCCAGCGCGCCGGCACCGGCATAGGTCTCGGCCAGATCCGCATGCCGGTTAGCCAGCTGCGCCGCGACCGGGGCGGGAAGACCGCCATTCGGTTTAGCGATATTGGCGGCGGCCTGGTTAAACGCCTCCTCCGCCTCGTCGATGCGACCCAGTTCGTTGAGCACCAGCCCGCGGTGGATCAACGCCTCGACATAGCGGGGATTGAGCTCCAGCGCCCGCCCGAGCTCCGCCAGGGCGCGTTGCGCCTGACCCAGCAGTGAGAGGGAAACCCCGAGAAGGTGGTGAACGTCGGCGAAGGCCCGCCCCGAATCGACCACCGATTCGAGCAGGTGAACGGTGCCATAGTAGTCCTGCACCACGAAGCGCTCCCGGGCGCGTGCCAGCAGGAGCTCAGTCTGCCCGGCCATATACCTCCCGAAACCATCGAACGAAGCGACGAATACCCTCCGGAAACGGAGTCTTGGGCTCGTACCCGAGCACGGACTTGGACTTGGTGAGATCGGCGGCGGTGCGCTGCACGTCTCCGGGCTGCATTGGCCCCCACTCGATCCTGGGTCTCACTCCCAGAGCGCCGGCGATCTCGTCAACCATAGCCTCAGTGGCAACCGACCGGTTTCCGCCGAGGTTGAAGGTATCCATTCCGATCGGTGCGGTTCTGGTCCATGCTATGGCAGAGACCACCCCGGCCACGATGTCGTCGCAATAGGTGTAGTCCCGCGACTGGCTGCCATCGCCGAAGAGCGTCACGGTCCGGCCTTCCACCATCATTCGGGTGAATGCATGGATTGCCAGGTCGGGGCGTTGGCGAGGCCCATATACGGTAAAGAACCGGAGTGTGGCAGCCCGAAAGCCGTAAATCGGGGCCACCGCCTGGAGGAAGAGCTCCCCGGCACGTTTGGTGGCAGCATACGGAGACACCGGCTCGACCGCCACAGCATCTTCCCGGAACGGCACTGGAGTGCTGTCGCCGTAAACCGAGGAGGACGAGCCGAACACGATCCGGGACACACCCGCTTGCCGGGCTGCTTCCAGGACCGCTGCGGTACCGGTGACGTTGGCGCGGGCGTACCCCACCGGATCGGCGAGCGAAGGACGCACGCCGGCCTTGGCGGCGAGGTGCACGACAACGGTATCGGGGGTGAGCAGCGCCCGTATGGCGCCGACGTCCAACATGTCCTGTTCCCGGAAGCTGAATCCGGCGGTTTGGCCCATCTCCGCCAGGTTGTGTTCCTTTGCGCGCCGAGGGTAGAACGGGTCGAAATTGTCCACGCCCACGACTTCGTCACCCTGGTCCGCAAGCGCCGCTACCAGATGCGAGCCAATGAATCCCGCCGCCCCGGTGACCAGGACCCGAGTCATTTATGGCCGCGGCCGATGCCATGGTACTCAAAGCCGAGAGCAGCCATACGGTCAGGATCGTAGAGATTGCGGCCGTCGAGCAGCAATGGCCGGCGAACCAGCTTCCGGACCCGCTCGAAGTCGGGGTTCCGATAGAGCAGCCATTCCGTCATGACGGTGAGCGCATCGACCCCGTGGGCCGCGCTGTACGGATCTGCCGCGTACATGACCCGGTCACCGAAGATCATGCGTGCAGAGTCAGTGGCCTTGGGATCGTGAGTCTGCACCCTCGCCCCGGCAGCCAGAAGGCCTTCGATGAGCGGTATGGCGGGACTTTCCCGCATGTCGTCCGTCTCCGCCTTGAACGCGAGCCCCCAGACGCCGACAATCTTTCCCCTCAGATCCTGCCCCAGGAAGCGCAGCGTCTTTTGCAAGACAACCTGTTTCTGGCACTCGTTCACCTGCTCAACCGCTTTGAGCACATCGAGGGAGAGGCCCAGCTCGTCCGAGGTCCGGATCAGGGCTTTGACGTCCTTGGGAAAACAGGAGCCGCCGTACCCTGGCCCCGGATACAGAAAGGCCCGTCCAATGCGCTGATCGGAGCCGATTCCCAGGCGGACTTCGCTCACATCGGCTCCGACCAGCTCGCAGAACAGCGCTATCTGGTTCATGAAGGAAATGCGGGTGGCCAGCATGGCGTTGGCAGCGTACTTCGTCACCTCGGCCGAGGCGATATCCATGAAGAGGATCCGGTTGCCACCCTGCCGGGTGAATGGAGCGTACAGCTCACCCATGACCTCTTTGGCTTCCTCATTGTCCACCCCGATGATGACCCGATCGGGTTTCATGAAGTCCTCAATGGCGGCTCCCTCCTTCAGAAATTCCGGATTGGAGCAGACCGCGAAAGGGAGGCTGGTCTCGGCGCCGACCGCGGACCGCACCTTCTCCGCGGTGCCCACCGGCACCGTGGACTTGGTGACCACGATCTTGGGCTCGTTCATGTTTTGGCCGATGGCCTTGGCCACGGTGAGGACATGGGTCAGGTCGGCCGAACCGTCCTCGCCAGGCGGCGTGCCCACGGCAATGAAGATGACCCGGGAGCTCCGCACCGCCGAGCCGAGGTCGGTCGTGAAGATGAGCCGGCCTTCGTCCTGGTTGCGCTTCACCATGGGTTCGAGCCCGGGCTCGTAAATCGGAATCTCGTTGCGCTGCAGCCGGGCGACCTTCTCCGCATCCACATCGACGCAGGTCACGTCGTTCCCCGTCTCTGCCAAGCACGCACCCGCCACCAGCCCGACATAGCCGCTACCGATCACCGCCACGTGCATGTCAAACCTCTTTCGGTATTGCGTTGCGAGTGTCCACGACCAGCTTCGCCTTGCGCTTGATCATGCGATAGTCCACCGCGGTGTGATCGGTGACGATCATGACACAATCGGCTGCCGCGACGGCCTCAGGTGTCAGCTCCACCGACCTGAACTCCTGCCCGTCCTCCCGAAACCGCGGCACATGAGGATCGAAATAAGTGACCCGCGCGCCCTGCCCCTCGAGCAGGCGGATGATATCCAGAGCGGGGCTTTCCCGGATGTCATCGATATCGCGCTTATAGGCCACACCGAGCACCAGCACCGAGGCCCCTCGCACTGCCTTGCCCTGGCCGTTGAGCGCTTCGGCCAGCTTGCGCACCCAGAACATAGGCATTTCCGTGTTCAACTCGCCGGCCAGGTCAATGAAACGGGTCTTGTAATTGAGACCACGCATCTTCCAGGCGAGATAGTGGGGATCGATGGGAATGCAGTGCCCTCCCAGTCCCGGACCGGGAAGGAATTTCATGAAGCCGAACGGCTTGGTTGCAGCGGCTTCCATGACCTCCCACACGTCCACCCCCAGCTTGTCACAGACGATGGCCATTTCGTTGACCAGCCCGATATTGACGCTCCGAAACGTGTTCTCCAGCAGCTTTACCAGCTCGGCCGCCTCGGTGGTGGAGACAGGCACCAGGGTATCGATGGCGGGCTGATACAATGCCACGGCCACCCGGCGGCAGTCCTCCGTAATCCCGCCGACCACTTTCGGAGTGTTACGGGTCCCATAGCGCGGGTTGCCTGGGTCGACCCGCTCCGGACTGAAGGCGAGGAAGAAGTCACGACCCACCTTGAGTCCGGTGCTCTCCAGCGCGGGCAGCATGATCTCGCGAGTGGTGCCGGGGTAGGTCGTGCTCTCCAGTATGATCGCCTGGCCCCGCCGGATCCGTTTTTTGACCGATTCCGTCGCGGCCACGATGAAGCTGATGTCCGGATCCTTGAACTTGGACAGGGGGGTGGGCACGCAGATCGAGATGGCATCGGGCTCGGACAGACGCAACATGTCTGTGGTGGCGCTGAAACGCCCGCACTCCATCGCCCCCTGGAGCTGGGCATCGGTCACATCCTTTACGTGGGACCGGCCGGCGTTCAGGCCGTCAACCACGTCCTTGTTGACATCGAAGCCCAACACGCGATAGCCGGCCTGGGCCAGCTCGACGGCCAGCGGCAGACCCACATACCCCAGGCCGACGATGCCGAAGAGGACCTGCCGCCGCTCGGCCTTGGTGATCAAGTCCTGCGCGATGCTCATGGCCTTCGGCTCACGCGTAGAATGATTGGACGGTCTCGATGACCCGGTCCTGCTGCTCCACCGTCATCTCGGGGTAGATCGGGAGTGAGATGACCGAATCCATAGCAGCCTCGCTGACCGGAAGGCTCCCGCGCCGATATCCCAGGTGGGCAAAACAGGGCTGGAGGTGGAGCGCCAACGGGTAGTATACCGCGTGTCCGATCCCGTTGGCCTTGAGATGGGCCTGCAGCTGGTCGCGCTGGGGGACCCGCAGCGTGTATTGGTGGTAGATGTGGTCGTTAGCCGGGTCGGTAGTCGGCGGACAGATGGCTGGATGCGCACCGAAGGCGGCAGTGTAGCGGGCCGCGTTCCGCTTGCGTGCCTCGTTCCACCCCTGGAGATAGGGCAGCTTCGCCAGCAGCACGGCCGCCTGGAGCGTGTCCAACCGGCTGTTGGTCCCAACCTCCTCGTGCAGATACTGGCGCGAGCCTCCGTGGAGCCGCAGCCGGCGGAGCCGTTCCGCCAGTGCGTCATCCTGGGTCACCATCAGGCCACCATCGCCCCAGGCGCCCAGATTCTTGGTTGGAAAGAAGGAGAGGGTCCCAACCGTACCCAGCTCCCCCGACATCTTCCATTGTCCCTTGATCTTCCGCCGGGCGCCAATGGATTGAGCCCCATCCTCAATGAGGGGCAGGTTGTGCTGGGCAGCGATGGGCCCAATCTCCTCCATCGCAGCCATCTGGCCGAAGAGATGAACCACAATCACGGCCCGGGTCCGCGGCGTGATGGCGGCCTCGATGGCGGCAGGCGAGATGTTCAACGTGGCGGGGTCTATGTCCACGAAGACCGGCGTCCCGCCCGAGTTGTGGATGGTTCCGGCGGTGGCAAAGAAGGTGAAGGGGGTCGTGATCACCTCGTCACCCGGACGCAAGTCGAGTGCCTTGAGCGGGAGCAGCAGGGCGTCGGTTCCGCTGGCGCAGGCAATCCCATGTTTGGCATGGGAGAGCCGGGCTATCTCGGACTCGAGCTGCCCTACCTCCGGCCCCATGATGAAGGCCTGGCGCTGGACCACGCTCATGATGGCGGCCAGCACGTCCTTCTCTATGGTGCGATACTGCGCCACCAAGTCCAGCAAGGGTACGTTCACCTGAGGATCAAACCTTTACCGCCCGCCGCCGGTAGGGGGAGCGGTCCTGTGAGAGCTCGACAATGCGGAAACCTCGGCAGCTAGAGAACTTAGCCGGGTGGTCTAGGGGGGTCAATCTGGCGCAGAAGTCCATCGGTTTCCCGATACGTGGCCCCACAGGCATTACACGCGGCGCCCCCCTCCCGAAGCTGGAGCCGTACTCCGCACTGGCACATCCAGCCCACGCGCCGGGCGGGGACCCCCACCATGAGCGCGTAGGGCGCCACATCGCTCCGGACCACGGCCCCGGCGCCGATGAAGCTGTACTCCCCCAGGGTTACGCCGCAAAGGATAGTCGCATTGGCCCCGATGGAGGCCCCCCGGCGGACCAGGGTCGGCTGGTACTCCGATTTCCGCGACACGTGGCTCCGGGGGTTCACCACGTTGGTGAAGACGCAGCTCGGCCCACAAAAGACGTCGTCCTCCAGCACCACACCTTCATAAATCGAGACGTTGTTCTGCACCTTCACGTTGTTGCCCAGGCGGGTGCCCGGCATAACCACCACGTTCTGGCCCAGATTGCAGCGTTCGCCGATCACCGCCCCGGGCATGACATGGCTGAAGTGCCAGATCTTGGTGCCCCGGCCGATGGTGGCGCCGTCGTCGATGTAGGAGGATTCGTGGGCGAAGTAGTCGGTCATGGGGTCAAGTATTCTCCTCTGCTCCCGATCAACTTTACCTCCGGCTCCAGGCCGACCCCGAACTTATCCTGCACGATCCTCTGGACGTGCTCGATCAGCCTTCGAACGTCCGCGGCCGTCGCGTTTCCGGTATTCACGAAGTAGTTGGCGTGCATGGACGACACCTGCACACCGCCGATCGTGAATCCCTTGAGCCCGGCGGCCTCGATGAGCTGACCCGCGGTGCGAGAGCCCTCTTCCCTCTTCCAGCTGGGCCCGGCCGGGTTCTTGAACACACTGCCGCAACAAGGCTGGTTGAACGGGGTTCCTCGCTGCCTCCACTCGAACATTTCGGCCACGGCCTCATCCAGCCGGGCCGGCTCCTCCTGACGCAGCCGCACCGTGGTCTCGAGCACGATCCTTCCATCGAGTCCGCTGCGCCGGTAGGTGAAGGGAATCTCCCGGCGCTGCAACACCGCGTCTCGACCTGACGCGTCGACCACGGTGGCCCGCTCGACCACTTCGGACCAGTCGCCGCCGTGACACCCGGCGTTCATATAGACTCCGCCGCCGACCGTGCCCGGTACGCCGATGAAAATGTGCAGGCCGGCGAATCCCGCCTCCGCGGTACGCCGGGCAGCCAGCGGCGCGGGCAGGCCTGCCCCAACCGTCCAGGAGTCCTGGTTCCGCTGGAGCTGGTCGAGCCCCTTTCCCAGCCGAATCACCAGCGCCTCTAATCCTTCGTCGGGGAGCAGGATATTGGACCCGAGCCCGATGGCAAACCAGGGAGTGCCGGTCTCGCCCGCCAGCGCCAGGGCCGCGCCTACGTCCTCTGGATGGGCCGGGAGGAGCACCGTGGCAGGGCCGCCGATCCGGTAGGTGGAGTACCGCCCAGTCGGCTCAGCTTCGCGTACCGTCCCCCGGATTCGCCCTCGCAGTGCCGCGATGAACTTCCGATCCCTTGCCGTCACCCAGTCCACTCCGGCGACATCTCCCGGGCCATGGCGTGCCACTCCTGCAGCGCACGGACCTCTCCGGTCCGACTCCGCAGCGCGATAATCGCATCGCACGCGGCCGAGGCCGCTGAGAGCGTCGTCGTGTAGGGCACGCGATGCTGAAGGGCCGCGCGCCGGATGGTGTAGTCGTCCTGCTGGGTGAGCTTGCCCAACGGCGTGTTGATCAACAGCTGGATGCGCCCCGAGACCAGCAAGTCGATGGCATTGGGGCGGCCCTCGTACACCTTCAGCACCCGCTCGGTGGGGATGCCCCGCGCGCGAAGATACTTTGCCGTGCCCTCGGTGGCGAGCACCCGAAAGCCCAGCTCGTGGAAGCGGCGGGCAATAGGCGTCACGTTGGCCTTGTCGTGATCGTTGACGGTGACGAACACCGAGCCCTCCAACGGCAGCGCCCCGTCGGCCGAGATCTGGGCCTTGGCGAAGGCCATCCCGAACGAATCCGCTATCCCCATGACTTCCCCGGTCGATCGCATCTCGGGCCCGAGAATGAGGTCGACACCCTGGAGCTTGCTGAAGGGGAAGACCGCTTCCTTCACCGCGACGTAGGGTTGCAGGACATCGTCGTGGAGGCCGAGGTCTTCGAGCGTCTTCCCCACCATCACCGCCGCGGCAAGGCTGGCCAGCGGGACCCCGGTGGTCTTGGAGACGAACGGCACCGTGCGAGAGCCCCGGGGATTCACCTCCAGCACGTAGACCACGCCGTTCTTTATGGCAAACTGAACGTTGAGCAGTCCGACAACTCCGAGCCGCTCGGCAAAGGCGCGGGTGTGCCGCCGCATCTCCTCGACCTGCGCGTCGGTGATCAGATAAGGAGGAAGGACGCAGGCCGAGTCCCCAGAGTGGATTCCGGCGTCCTCGATGTGCTGCATGACGCCCCCGATCACGCACCGCGTCCCATCGGCGATCGCGTCCACGTCGGCCTCGAAGGCGTCTTCCAGAAAGCTATCGATGAGTACGGGGTGCTCCGGAGCAACTCGGGCCGCTCGGGCGAAGTAGGCCCGGAGAGAAGTGTCGTCGTAGACGATCTCCATGGCCCGGCCGCCGAGCACATACGAAGGCCGAACCAGCACCGGATAGCCCACGCGGGCGGCGACGCCGACCGCCTCCTCCACCGAGTGCGCCACCCCGCTCGGGGGCTGGGCCACGCCCAGCTCCCGGGTGAGGGCTTCGAAACGGCCGCGGTCTTCCGCCAGATCGATCGCCTCGGGCGACGTGCCCAGGATGGGCACGCCTTCCCGCTCGAGCGCGCGGGCCAGGCGCAGCGGGGTTTGGCCACCGAGCTGCACGACGACGCCGATCGGCTGCTCGAGGGCAACGATCTCCAGCACGTCTTCCAGTGTGAGCGGCTCGAAGTACAGGGCATCGGAGATGTCAAAGTCGGTGGATACCGTCTCCGGATTGGAGTTCACCATGACGGTGCGATATCCCATCTCTCGAAACGACATCGCCGCTCGAACGCAGCAATAGTCGAATTCGACGCCCTGCCCGATCCGATTGGGGCCGCTGCCCAGGATGACTACGGTGCGTGCGCCGTCGGCGCGGGCCTCGTTCTCCTCGTCGTACGACGAGTAGAGGTAGGGGGTCGACGAGGGGAACTCGCCGGCGCAGGTGTCCACCGTCTTGTAGGCGGGCCGGATTCCCAGCCGATGGCGCTCGGTCCGGATGGACCCCTCGGTGGTGCCGCGCAGGTCGGCTAACTGGCGATCGGAAAAGCCGAGCCGCTTCATCTTGAGGAGCAGGGCGCGATCCGGCTTCGATTGGGCCTTGTTCCATTCCTGCTCGGCCTCCAGCAGCTCGGCGAGCTGATGGAGAAACCAGGGATCAATGCCGGTGCTTTCCGCAAGCGACTCGACTGAAAGACCGGCCTGAAGCGCGTACTTGAGCTGGAAGATCCGTTCCGGAGTCGGGGTCCGAACCGCCGCGAGGATCCCCTCCCGGCTGGTGTCCTGAAGCCGGTCGTCGGCCGGCGTGGCCGCGACCACCCATCCGGTCCGATCCACCTCGAGTCCACGCAGTCCCTTCTGGAACGCTTCCTTGAAGGTGCGCCCGATGGCCATGACCTCCCCAACGGACTTCATCTGGGTCGTCAGCGTCGGGTCGGCGGAGGGGAACTTCTCGAACGCGAATCGGGGAATCTTCACCACCACATAATCGAGCACCGGCTCGAACGAAGCCGGCGTGGTCTTGGTGATGTCGTTGGGGAGCTCATCCAGGCGATAGCCCACTGCGACCTTGGTCCCGATTCGCGCGATGGGAAACCCGGTGGCCTTCGATGCCAGGGCGGAGGACCGCGACACCCGCGGGTTCATCTCGATGACGAGCTGCTCCCCGGTCGTGGGGCTCACCGCGAACTGGATGTTGCAGCCGCCCGCCGCCACCCCGATCTCCCGGATGATGCGGATGGCCGAATCGCGCATCGTCTGGTACTCGCGATCGGTGAGTGTCATGGCGGGGGCCACCGTGATCGAATCGCCGGTGTGCACCCCCATGGGGTCGAGGTTCTCGATGGAGCAGACGATGACCACGTTGTCGGCGCCGTCCCGCATCACCTCCAGCTCGAACTCCTTCCAGCCGATGACGCTACGCTCCACCAGCACGGAGCCCACTGGGGAGAGCTCCAGTCCCCGGCGAATCAGAACCTCGAATTCCTCCCGGTTGTACGCGATCCCGCCGCCGGATCCCCCCAGGGTGAACGAAGGCCGGAGGATGGCAGGATACCCGGTGACTTCGACCGCCTCGAGCGCCGCGTCCACGCTGCGGACCGTGCGCCCCTCCGGAGTCGCCAGTCCGATCCGCCGCATCGCCTGGGCGAACTCCTCCCGGTCCTCGGCCAGCCGGATGGCCCGCTCGTTAGCGCCAATCAGCTCGACCCCGTACTTCTGCAGGGTGCCGTCCCGCTGCAGAGCCATAGCGACGTTGAGCGCGGTCTGGCCTCCCATGGTTGGCAGCAGCGCTTCGGGGCGCTCGCGCTCGATCACCTTGGCCACCCACTCGGGAGTCACCGGCTCGATGTAGGTACGATCGGCCAGCTCGGGGTCGGTCATGATCGTCGCGGGGTTCGAGTTGACCAGGACGACCCGATAGCCCTCTTCCTTCAGCGCGCGGACGGCCTGAGTGCCGGAATAGTCGAATTCGGCACCCTGACCGATCACGATCGGACCGGAGCCGATGAGGAGGATGGTCGTGAGGTCAGTGCGCTTGGGCATCCACCATTTCCCGGAGCGTCTGCTCCAGCTTGAGCGTTGGGGCCCAGCCCGTCGCGCGGCGGAGTTTGGTCGAGTCGCCCACGAGATAGGGGATATCGCCGGCACGAATGAGCGACGGGTCCGGAACCGGCTCGGCTCGGACCCCTATGAGATCCGCGACTTCGTGGAACACGTCGCGGAGCGTCATCCCCTCGCCGCGGCTGATGTTGTACACCTCACCGGCCACTCCATTCGCTAAGAGCCCGAGATAGGCTTCCGTCACATCCCGTACGTCGAGCAGGTCCCGCACCGGCTCCAGATTACCGGTCGGCACCCGGCTGGCTCCGGTGTTCTTCGCGGCACGGAGCCGCTGGATGAATGACGGAACCACATAGGGCGGAGGCTGCCCCGGCCCGGTGTGCGTGAAAGGCCGCGCCACCAGGACTCTCAGCCCGACCCGGCGCCAGGCCTCCAGCGCCGCGATCTCGGTCCCCGTCTTGCTTGCCGCGTAGGCCGACTGGGGCTGGGCGGGATCGCTTTCGGTTCGGGGCACCGCTGAGCCCTTGCCGTATACCTCCGCGCTCGACACCACCAACACCAGCGGATCCACGCCGTCGTGCGCCCGCACGTCAATTACAGCCTCGAGCAAGCGAGCGGTACCCGCCGCATTGACGACCCAGGCCCGGCCGGGATCCTGCCGGGCCTCACTGACCGTGGCCACCGCGGCCAGGTGGATGATTGCGTCACACGGTGGTGTCAGGGCGGCACGCATTCCCGCCGGATCGGTGAGCTCGAAGGGTACCGGGCGAACGGCATCGCGCCAGCGGGGTCCGAGCCAGCTTTCCAATGCCGGGCCGCCAGGACGGCAAGCGGCAGACACCTCGTGGCCGGTCTCGACCAAGCGGGGAACCAAGTGACGCCCGACGAAACCGTCTGCGCCAGTCACCAGGACCCTCACGCTGGATCATCCTTCACGAACGGCCGCGCAGGCGCTCGAGGTCGGCGTCTACCATCATAGCAACCAACTCACTGAAGCCGACCTTCGGGCTCCAGCCGAGCTCTTTTCGAGCCTTGGATGGGTCGGCCTGGAGCAGGTCGACCTCGGCGGGGCGCATGTACTTGGGGTCCGTGGTGACGTGCTTGCGCCAGTCCAGTCCAACGTGGCCGAACGCGGCTTCAACCAGCTCGCGCACACTGTGGGTCTGCCCGGTTCCGATCACGTAGTCACGCGGCTCCGGCTGTTGCAGCATGCGCCACATGGCATCCACGTAGTCGCCGGCAAAGCCCCAGTCCCGCCGGGCATCCAGATTTCCCAGCCGAAGCTCGCGGGCAAGACCCAGCTTAATCCGGGCCACACCGTCAGTGACCTTGCGGGTCACGAACTCGATGCCCCTGCGGGGAGATTCATGGTTGAACAGAATCCCGCTGACGGCGTAGAGGCCATACGATTCGCGGTAGTTCACCGTGATCCAGTGACCGTAGACCTTGGCCACCCCGTAGGGCGAGCGGGGATAAAACGACGTGGTCTCGTGCTGCGGAGTCTCCGTCACCCGACCGAACATCTCCGACGAGCTGGCCTGGTAGAACTTGGCGGACGGATGCACCAGGCGAACGGCTTCCAGAATCCGAGTGACGCCGAGTGCGGTGAATTCGCCGGTGAGGACCGGTTGGGTCCACGAGGTAGGCACGTACGACTGGGCCGCGAGATTGTAGACCTCATCGGGCCGGGTGTCCTGCAGTACCACCGTGAGGGAGTGTTGGTCCAGCAGATCGGCCGCCACCACTTCGATCCGCTCGAGCAGATGCTCGATCCGCTCATAGCTATGGTGGCTCGTCCGCCGAACCACGCCGACCACCTCGTAGCCCTTGGCCAGCAGCAGCTCCGCCAGATACGACCCGTCTTGGCCGGTCACGCCGGTGATGAGTGCTTTAGGCAAGCTGCGCCACGGTGCGAGGTTGTGTCATCGGCCTGGCCTCGTTACGTTTGGTGGCTGGTCGCGTCAAACATGATATCAAGGTGGAGCTTATGGCACGGGTATGCGCCGTGTGCGCTAAAGGGCCGGTCACCGGCAACAACGTCAGCCACGCGAACAATCGGAGCAAGCGGCGCTGGTACCCCAATCTACAGACGGTGCGGGTGCTGGTAGACGGCGCGCCCAAGCGGATCCGGGTCTGCACCCAATGCCTCAAGAGTAATCGGATCAAGAAGGCCAGCTGAATTCCTGCGCTGCGCTGGGGACAAGATCTGAAAAAAAGGGGACCTGAAAAGGTCCCCTTCGTTGTTTGCGCCGTAGCAGCGCATCGCGCTTCGCCTCTACTCGGCAAGGAGCTCGATCCGCGCAACATCGGCCCCGTCTCCCTCGCGATGGCCCAGCTTCAGAATCCGAGTGTATCCCCCCGGACGAGCCGCGAAGCGGGGACCGATGTCGCTGAACAGACGGCTGAGGGTTTCCCGATCCTTGATGCGACGCTGCACCAGCCGGCGGGCGTGCAGATCTCCCCGGCGAGCCAGCGTGATCAGCTTTTCGGCGAAGGGCCGGAGCTCCTTGGCCTTGGCCTCGGTGGTAATCACCCGGCCGTGCTCGAACAGGCTGGTGGCCATGTTATTCAGCATGGCCCGCTTGTGAGTGGAGGTCCGGGAGAGCTGGCGGCCCTTGGCACGGTGCCGCATTAGAGCCCGTCCCCTCCGACACCGGTGGAGGGCTGCACCACCGGCGCAACACCCGGCCGCACGACTCGAAGCTCACCGTCGGTCTCTTCGAATCCCATCCCGAAGTTGAGACCCTCGCGCTGTAGCAGCTCGGCGATCTCGCTCAACGCCTTCTCACCGACGTTCTTGACTTTGAGCAGGTCGTCCTCGGTGAATTCGACCAGATCCTTGAGGGTCCGAATGTTCGAGTTCTTGAGCGAGTTGAGGGAGCGCACCGACAGGCCGAAATCGTCGATCGGGCGGCTGAGCCGCTGACGCAGGTTGGTGCCGCCTGGGCCTCCGGTGGAGGCCCCTGCGTCGCGCATGGTCGGCACTTTGCCGAAATCGACGAAGTACTGGAAGTGCACCTGGGCCAGGGCGGCCGCGTAGGCGATGGCGTCTTCCGGCGTGATGGTGCCGTTGGTCTCGACCGAGACCGTCAAGCGGTCGTAGTCGGTGCGCTGGCCGACCCGGGTTTCCGCCACCGTGAAGTTGGCCCGGCGGACCGGATTGTAGATGGCGTCAATGCGCACCAGATCGATCGGCAGCGACCGGTCGGCCGGGTGCATTTCGGCCTCGACATACCCGCGTCCCTTGTTGACGTACAGCTCCATGCTGACGTCACGATCGTCCTGGAGGGTAAAGAGCAGGTGGTCCGGGTTCTTGATGACCACCGATCCGTGCTCCTGGATATCGCGGGCGTAGACCGGCCCCGCACCTTCCCGCCGGATGTGGAGGACCGCGTCGTCCACGTTGTCGGCCAGGACGAGGGTCAGTGCCTTGAGCCGCTGCACGATCTGGTGCACGTCCTCCAGCACACCCTGCACCGTCTGGTGCTCGTGCACGACGCCGTCCAGCCGGAAGCCCCAGACCGCGCTACCCCGCAGTGACGAAAGCAGGAGACGGCGCAGCGAGTTGCCCAGAGTGTAGCCGAAGCCACGCTCCAGAGGCTGCAAGCGGAATTCAGCGGCATTGGGGTTGTCGTCCCGCTTCGTCATTTCGACGAGGTGGGGACGAACCAGCCCAGTGAGATCGATGGTCATGGTCACTTCGAGTAACGCTCCGATAGACTGTTGGGGAACCTGAACGCCATTCAGCTCAGACCCGGCGCTTCTTCGGGGGCCGGCAACCGTTGTGAGGGATCGGGGTGACGTCCCTGATGGAGACGACCCTGAGCCCGACTGAGGCGAGCGCCTGAATGGCCGACTCCCGCCCGCTGCCGGGTCCCTGCACCCGGACATGAACTCTCCGAAGCCCGAGGTTCATGGCCTCACGGCCGCAATTCTCGGCCGCCACCGTGGCGGCGAACGGAGTGGACTTCTTGGATCCCTTGAACCCTGCCTTGCCCGCCGATCCCCACGCGAGGGTGTTGCCCTTCATGTCGGTGATGGTGACGAGCAGGTTGTTGAACGTGGCCGAAATGTGGGCGATGCCTTCGGTATCGACCACCTTCTTGACGCGTTTGACGCTGGCCGCTTTGGCCGGAGCAGGAGCGGTCATTTACTTCTTGGTCACTTTCTTCTTGCCGGCGATAGCGCGCCGGGGACCCTTCTTGGTCCGGGCGTTGGTATGGGTCCGCTGACCTCGCACCGGGAGACCCCGCCGATGCCGAATGCCGCGGTAGCTCCCGATATCCATCAGGCGTTTGATGTTCATGGCGACTTCGGTGCGAAGCGCGCCTTCGACCTTGACCGATCGCTCAATCATCTGCCGTAGCCGCGCGACCTCGTTGTCGGAGAGATCGCGCACCCGGGTGTCAGGATTGACCCCGGTCTCCCCCAGGATGCGGCTGCTGGTGGGCCGGCCGATGCCGAAGATATAGGTAAGCGCGATCTCGACGCGCTTCTCGCGGGGAAGATCCACGCCAGCAATACGCGCCATGATCAGCCTTGCCGCTGTTTGTGCTTGGGATTGCGCTTGCAGATGATGCGGACCACGCCTTGTCGCTTGATGACCTTGCAGTGCTCGCAAATCGGCTTGACGCTGGAACGAACCTTCACTCGTCTCTCCGGGGCCAGGTTAAAGGCTAGCTTGCAAATATAGAAACACCGATAACCTGACGCAAGCGTAAGCCTTGCAGCAGGAAAGCCCGCTGCGCGGCCTACCCGACCACCCGGAACTCGACGAGGCTCCAGCCCGCCGAATCCAGGCGGTACCCCAGCAACAGGACCTGAGCCCGAATGTCCTGGGTGCCCACCACTCGGTACCGCCGCTGAAGCTCGACGTAGCCTCGGCCGGGCCCGACCTCGCGCGCGGCCAGCACCCGGGTTTCCACTTCCTGTGCCGGCGCCAGAAAGTCGGCGAGGAGCGCCGCGGCCTGTGCCGGCCCCAGGGCAACGGCGGGGTCCGCGCCCGGAAGCTGGATCAGGAGGCGCGGGCTGTCCGCCACCAGCGCGGCGGGGTTGTGGCTGGCCCAGGCCTGCCGAGCCCGTTCAGCTGCCTGGTCCAGATCGCTCCGTTGAGCCAGCGCCGGGGCAGGAGCGGTACTCAGTACCAGGGCTATCAGGATCTGCCGCACCGGGCCTCCCTCATGAATTCCTCGAACGTCGCGGCCGGGTCGGCGGCCTGGAGCACCGGTCGCCCGACCACCAGATGGGTCGCCCCATTACGGGAAGCGTCCTCAGCAGTGGCCACCCGGGACTGGTCTGCCAGCGGATCGGACCGGCGCCTGATCCCCGGAACGACGATGTAGAGATCAGGTCCCAAGCGCCGACGCAAGAGCGATACCTCGAGCGGCGAACAGACCACCCCCCGAAGCCCCGCTCGCGCGGCCACGATGGCCTGCCGCTCAACTTCGCGAGAGAGATCGACCTCGCTCCGTCCGACTGCCCGAGAGTACTCCGCGGGGTCATGAGAAGTCAGCACGGTCACCCCAACGAGGTCCAGCTCGGTTCCGGCAGCCACCGCGGCTGCCTCCAGCATCGCCGCGCCGCCGAGCGTGTGGACCGTCGCCATCGATACCCCGATCTCCCGTGCCGCCGTGACCGCGCCGGCCACCGTGTTCGGGATATCGTGCCACTTGAGGTCGAGAAAGACCTTGAGACCACGCCCGGTCAGCTGACGGACAAGGCCGGGACCCTCTCGCGTCATGAGAATAGAGCCCAACTTGACCCAGCGCAGGTCGGGCAGTTGGTCCAGCAGGGGCAGTACATCGGCTGCCCGTGGCAAGTCGAGGGCCAGGATCAGCTCAGCCATCGCCCAGCTCCAAGTCCCTGACGATTCGCTCCGGCAGGCGTGGATCGGCCAGCGCTCCCGTTCCGATGGCCACCAGTGAGGCTCCCACCCGTAGATACTGTCGGACATCCGCTGCCGACCGCACTCCGCCGACGCCAATCACGGGCATGCCACCAGTACGCTCGACAATGCGCGCAACCGCCAGAACGCCGATCGGGAGCAGCGCGGGACCGCTTACTCCACCGTTTCCCTGGCCCAGCCGCGGCGCCCCGCTGTCGGCAAACAGGAGACCTGGCAGCGTGTTGACGGCGCTGATGCCATCGGCGCCGGCATCCCGCGCTACCAGGGCCATCCCGGCGATGTCGGGAAGAATCGGTGAGAGCTTTGCGATGAGGGGAAGTCGAGTCCGCCCGCGGCACCCGGCCACTATCCGGCTGACGCAGCCCGCGTCCGCGCCGAATTCGATGCCTCCGGCAGACGTATTAGGGCAGGAGAGGTTGAGCTCGAAGGCCGAGATGCCGGCCACTCCCTCGAGTCGGCCGACGACCTCCGCGTACTCCTCGACCCGGAACCCGACCACGTTCACCAACACCTGGCTCCGGGCGAGCCGCGCGGTCAGCCAGGGAAGATAGTCAGTGCGTACCCGCTCGACTCCGGGATTGGCGAGGCCGACCGAGTTGAGCATGCCACCGGGGAACTCCGCCACGCGAGGACCCGGGTTACCCGCTCGGGGCTCCACTGAGACGGCCTTGGTGACCAGGCCACCCAGGCGATCCAGATCCAGAACCCCGTCCAGCTCGCGTCCGAAACCGGCGGTGCCGGCGGCAAGAAGAAGCGGATTTTGAAAGCGTCGCCCGAACAACTCACGAGAGAGCTCGAAGCGGCTCACTGGGGGTCGACGACCCCGGTGCCCCCGGCTCGCGGTGAGGGGCGCCGCCCGGGCTGAATGTCGTCGTCCGGCGCCGGCTGCCTCCGACGAACGCCGGCCGGTGCTGGCCTCGCTGCAAACGACGCGGCAAAGGCGCCGAGAGAGTCTTCGAGCTGCTGATAGGCGGGCGTCGGCTCTCCTCGAATCAGCGCCAGATAGGGGCTGTCCGGATACCGGGTTTCCAGGATCGCGCGCGCGGAATCGACCCAGGTGGTGTCGAGCTGCTGAGTCGCCAGAACCACCTTCGGCGCGTAGGGAGAGGTCGGCCACCAATCGAGGATCCGCCGAAAAATGCCCGCCGCCAGGAGGGGGGCTTCGAGCGAATCGCGCGCCGCCTCGGCGGCAAGGAAGAGTCGAAGATCGCCCTGCGGCGTCGGCGGGGTCACCCCAGTGGTAGTGGCATGGACGGACGCGATCGTGGATCCCAGCTGCGTCGTTTGATCGGAGGTCATCCTGAAGCGCTGAGCGATGACCTTCAGGGAATCCATGATGGGAGGGAGATCTTCCGGCCGGCTCACGCGCCTGAGTTCCAGTCGCAAGAGCTCGACCTTTGCCCGACCAGGTGCATCGCCGGAGCCCTCAGCCCCGCCAGCCTCGCGCAGGCGCCGAGCGGCCCGCGCGGTGTCGACTCGGGCCAGACGAAGGCCGTCCTCGAGGAGCAGGCGGGCCTGGCTCTCGGGAGTTTGTCCGGGAAGACGGCGAATGCGGTCCACCAGCGTCGAGGCCGCCACCGGATCCTGATGTCCCAAGGCAACCACCACCGAATCCCACCGCCGGCTGGTGTCGCGCTGCGCCACCAGGGAGTCGGCAAGGGCAAAGGCTTCCGGGGCCCGCCCCGCGCCGGCCAGGGACAGAAGCCGCTCGGTCTGGACCCGCGGCTCTCGGTAAGTCTCGAGCGTGCTCAGCGCTTCCTCGTAGCGCCCCGCGAGCCGAAGTAGCCGGGCATGCTGGTAATGGGCCTCGCGCCGGCGCTCAGGGTCCTTGCTCTGGATCAGTTGGCTGAAGGCCGCGTCACCCGCGGTGAGGTTGCCCAGCGCCACCTGACAGCGCCCGGATGCAAGCCACGCCTCCTCGGTGAGGTCCGCCCGATGCCCGGTGAGGCCGATCCGGCTCAGAGGCCCGAGGGCCTCGTCACATTGCCCCATGCGCGCCAGGGCCACGCCCCGTAGTACGCTGGCCTCTTCCGCATACTTGCTGGTGGGATGCCGGACGAGCACCGATTCAGCCTTGGTGGCCACCTGGCCCCAGAGACTCGTGGCATCGAAGGTTCGGCCTTCCCGTTCGGCTTTCTTGGCGGAGCGGGCAAGCCGATTGGCGTTGTACATACCGTTGTAGTAGACGCAGCCGCCGAGCAGCACGGTGAGCAGTATTCGGTACCTCATCTCAGCTCCCCGTCTCCAACCCGGGACTGGTCTTCCGCTCGTACTCCAGCAGATAATCGACGACCGCGTCTGCCAGGGCCGCGGCCATGGCCTTCTGGATGGCGAACGAGGTGAGCAACCGGCCGTCCTCCGGATTGGTACTGTAGCCCATCTCCACCAGGATGGCGGGCCGCCGCGCGGTGGTCAGCACCATGAACCCAGCCTGCTTCACACCCCGGCTCTCGCTCGTGGGCACCGACTTGAGCCGTCGCTGCACCAGCTCGGCCGCCCGCGCCGACTCCCGCAAGTGTTCGTTCAGCTGGAGATCCTTCAGGATGAAGTCCAGACCCATACTGGTGCCGGTGTCCGCCCGGCCGGCCTCGAAACGCACCGCTTCGTTTTCCATCTGGGCCACCCGGGCGGCGTCTTCGGTCTTGGCTTCGGCCAGGAAGAAGGTCTCGAACCCGCGGATGTCGGTATAGCCCCGCCGGCGGGCGAGCGAATTCACGTGCAGGCTCACGAACAGGTCACACGCTTCAGTGCAGAATCCGCCGCGGTCGCCCAGCGCGATCAGTGTATCAGACGTGCGAGTCATCTGCACCCCTACACCCCGGCGCTTGAGCTCGTTCCGGAGGAGGAGACCCACCTCAAGGGTGACGTCTTTTTCCCGGGTACCGCGGGGGAAGAAGACCCCCGGATTGCCAGGATCAACCCCGCCATGTCCGGGGTCAATGGTGACGATATGACCCGGCCTGAGACCGTTGGGAAGCCGGACGACATCCCGCGCCGGCTGGGTTGCGCTGGCGATGGGAGTGCGGCCCGGTGCTCCCGTGACGATCAGCCGAGCCCGGCGCACATCGTATCGGTAGCGGTCACCCAGATAGGCAGGAAGAATCTCCGCGACGAACTGGAAGGGGAGATAGAGGGTGTCGTCCGTGACCGAAGCCGCCGAGGCCAACGGCTGGAGTCGGTCGCCGAACAGGTAGAGCGGGGCGCCTACCAGGAACTTGAAGGCCTGGCGTCCGATGGTGACCTCGGCCCAGCCGTCGGCCAGCCTGGCCGACCCGTCGAGCGCGGTCATGAGCACGGGAGCGGAGACGACCGGAGCCCCGGTTTCATCGGTGCGTACCGGAATGCGAGACTCGCCTTTGGCATTCGCTACCGTCAGAACTGCAGGAGCAGAATCGAGCCCCATGCCGGCGAGTACCGTCAGGAAGGCGAGGAAACCGATCACCTGCGACCTCGGATGGAGACGGCCCTGGCCACTTCACGCTCCTGGATCTTCCGCTTGATCGCCTCCCGCTTGTCGTGCTGTTTCTTTCCCTTGCCCAGCGCTAGCGCGATCTTGGCTCGTCCGTTCTTGAAGTACAGCTCCAGTGGGACGAGGGTGAGTCCCCGCTGTTCAACCGCGCCGATCAACTTCTGAATCTCTTTTCTGTGCAGGAGGAGCTTGCGGGCGCGGACCGGGTCATGGTTATAGCGGTTACCCTGCTCGTATGGCGTGATATTCATTCCTTCGAGGAAGACTTCCCCATTCCGGACTCGGGCGTATGCCTCCTTGATCGAGGCCTTGCCACTGCGGAGTGACTTGACCTCCGTCCCCGTCAGGACGATGCCGGTTTCCCAGGTCTCGAGGACGTGGTAGTCGTATGTCGCCCTGGGATTGCGGGCGACCGATTGCTTCCGCTCGGCGGAAGGGGTGGTCTCGCGGTTCACTCAGGATATCCTAAGCAAAGGATAGGCCACCACTTCCGGAGGGTCAACGGCCCGGGTTGTGAGGGGAGGGGAAAGGACGGCGAGGACGGAAAGGACGAAGAAGACAGTGCCGAAGGCGGGACTCGAACCCGCACGGGCTTGCGCCCACTGCGCCCTGAACGCAGCGCGTCTACCAGTTCCACCACTTCGGCAAGGGGCGCAAAGTAGCCGCCTTCTCCGTTCTCTTCAATACCGCGGCATCCCGATCTCCACCCGATCTGCCCACGCATCGATCCCACCGGCCAGACTTCGAACCCGCCCGAAGCCCGCGCCCTTGAGCACCTGGAGTGCCTTCATCGACCGGGCACCGTGATGGCACTGAGTCACGATCTCCGCGTGGCCGTCCAGCTCGCCCAGCCGCTCGGGCAGTTGACCCAGGGGAATCAGCCGGGCGCCCTCGATGTGGGCGATGTCCCACTCATGCGGCTCCCGCACGTCGATCAAGACCAGGTTCGAGCCCTTCTCATCCATCTCTCTGCGGAGCTCTTCCGCTGTGATCTCCGGGCCGGCGTACGACGGCTCCGCGCCGATTCCGCAGAAGGCCTCGTAGTCGATCAGCTCGTGGATCGTAGGATTGTCGCCGCAAATCGGGCACGCCGGGTCCTTGCGCAGCTGCAGCTCGCGGAACCGGAGCTTGAGCGCATCGAAGAGGACCAAGCGGCCGACCAGCGAATCGCCGGCTCCGATGATCCATTTGATCGTCTCCAACGCCTGAATGCTGCCGATGATCCCGGGCAAGACACCGAGAACGCCTCCCTCCGCGCAGCTGGGTACCAACCCCGGAGGCGGCGGCTCGGAATAGATGCAGCGGTAGCAGGGGCCTTCCTTGGCATAGAACACCGAGGCCTGGCCCTCGAAGCGGAAGATGCTGCCGTAGACATTGGGCTTGCCGAGGAGCACGCAGGCGTCGTTCACCAGATAGCGGGTGGGGAAGTTGTCGGTCCCGTCGACGACGATGTCGTAGGCCTCGATGATCTCCAGCGCATTCTCCGACGTGAGCCGGGTCGCGTGTTTCTCGATCCGCACGTTGGGATTCACGTCCGTCAGCCGGGATTCCGCAGATTCCAGCTTCGGCCTTCCCAGTGTGCTGGTGCCGTGCACGATCTGACGTTGAAGGTTGGTGAGATCGACCACGTCGAAATCGACGATGCCGATGGTGCCGACCCCGGCTGCCGCAAGATAGAGCGTCAAAGGAGAGCCCAATCCACCGGCGCCAATGGTGAGAACCCGGGCGGCCTTGAGCTTGCGCTGGCCGTTCACCCCGACTTCGGGGAGCAGAAGGTGCCTCGAATAGCGCAGCACCTCCGCATGGGAGAGGGTCGGCTGGGCTTCCACGGCCGGTGACCCTCCTGCAATGCTGGGCACGATGGTGAGCACGTCGCCCGACCGCACCGGGGTGGAGGTCGACGCCAGATGGCGGATATCGGTCTCGTTGAGATAGAGACTGACGAAATTCCGCAGGCGGCCGTCCTCCTGGAGCAGATGCCGCTTGAGGCCGTTGTGAGTGGCCAGCAGGCCGTCCAGCACCTGACCCACGGTATCGCCCGCGAGCTGGACGCTGTCCTGGCCAGCGGTGAAGCTTCGGAGTGGGGTGGGAATCGAAACGGTAACGGTCATTGGATCATACCTCGCTCAGAACCTCGAGTGACTCTTGCCGCATGGCCGAGCAATCTTCTTCCAGAACCCAGCTGGTGAGCTCGGCGGCGCGGCCGTGATCCACTCGCACGATAATGTAACTGTACCAGGGCCAGGCGTGGGCGCTGTCGAACTCGGACGGGGCGGCGGGGTGATCCGGGTGCGAGTGATAGTAACCCAGCACCTCCAGCGACGACTGTCGGAGATCCGCCGTGGTCCGTAACAAATCCTCCGGAGAAATCAGATACCGGCGGGGGTCATCGGTGCGGTGGTTCACCATCGGCACCAGGCGTGACACCTCTTTGTTCTCCCCTGCAATCCGGCCACCGAGCACGCCACAACACTCCGCCGGGTAGGCCAGCTCTCCTTCCCGCCGGATTTCCTCGACCAACACCCCGCTGAGTCGAATCGTCATGGCCCCGACCACCGGTGCGGATCGCTGAGGTAGCGAGCCCCGGTATCGCAACCAATTACCACGACGAAGGCGTCCGGCTCTTCCCGAGTGATGTCCAGCGCGGCCGCAACCGCGGCACCCGCCGACCAGCCAACCAGGTAGCCCGCTTCTCTCGCTAACCAGCGGGCCGTGCGATCCGCGGTCTCGGTGGCGATCTCCGCCACGACGTCGGGCACCGAGGGATCGTAGAGCGCGGGAGGGTGTGGCGCAGTCGACAGATGCTTTAACCCCTCCAGGCCGTGAAACGGCGAGTCCGGCTGCACACCCACGAGGCGAATGCCCGGGTTCTTCTCCTTGAGGAACCGGCCGGTTCCCATCATGGTTCCGGTGGTCCCCATCGCGGCGACGAAATGGGTCGCTCGCCCTCCGGTTTGATTCCAGATCTCGGGCCCGGTCGTCTCGCGGTGAGCCCTCGCATTGGCCGGATTACTGTACTGGTCGGCGTAGTAGTAAAGCTCCGGCGAGTCCGCCACCATCTCTCTACACCGCTCCATCGCTCCGTCAGTGCCTTCGAGCCGGTCAGTGAGTATTACCTCGGCGCCGTAGATCTCCAGCAGGGCGCGCCGCTCGGGGCTGGCATTGCCGGGGAGACAGATCGTCACCCCGATGCTGGCGGCGGCGGCCAGCATGGCATAGGCGATTCCGGTGTTGCCGCTGGAGGCGTCCAGCAGCCGCTTTCGGGGCAGCTCACCGCGACAGAGCGCGTCCCGCAAAATGGCGCGGGCGGCGCGGTCCTTCACACTTCCACCGGGGTTGAGCCACTCGGCCTTCAAGTGGATCTGTCCCCGCCCAGCAGGCGATCGCAGAGCGAAGAGGGGGGTGTTCCCCACCGCCTGCCACAGATCCGGCTCACGCATTGCCGATGGCGTACTCACCACAGACATCAATAGCCTCCCAAACAAAAAACCCGACCGGGAGGTCGGGTTCGGCTCGAAAAAGGCTTGCCCTAACTCGCCGATGAGATCCCGACCAGCTCCTGCACCTCGGATTCCTGCTTCATCAGGTCGGCGAGGAATATGCTTGCGAGCAGCTCGTCAACCCGCTGCTGGAGCGCATACCAGACCGGCCGGATGCTACAGGTATGTCCCGGGTTACATCGATCGGCGTCGACCGGGTGGTTTTCGCAGTTGATCTCGAAGGTCTGATGCTCAGAGGCCGCCATGACATCGCGCACCGAGATGGTGCCCGGATCCTTCGCCAGGTAGTACCCACCCTTGGCCCCTCGGACGCTCTCGACCAGGCCGGCCCGACGCAGCCGGAGAAGAATCTGCTCCACGTAGTCGGCAGGGAGTCGCTCGGTGTCGGCGAGCTCACGCGCCGCGACGGGGCCACTGCCCTTCCGGCCTCGCTTGGCGAGATGGATCGATATGATCAGACTGTACTCGGTCCAGGTGGTGACCCGCATGGTGGGAATATGTGGCGGGGTTGGGTGGGAATCAATGTGGATGGGAGCTAGGAGCTGGGAGCTAGGCGCTGGGAGCTTTACAGATCCTGCCTCCGAGCTCCTGACTCCTAGCTCCCAGCTCCTAGCGCTTATCCGCCGAGGTCCACCGGGCAACCTCTTCCGCGCTCATGCTGCCGTAGGGTCGAATCCGGGCATCACGGAAGGCGCCG
Source organism: Gemmatimonadota bacterium (assembly GCA_041500125.1). Classification (GTDB taxonomy): domain Bacteria; phylum Gemmatimonadota; class Gemmatimonadetes; order Gemmatimonadales; family GWC2-71-9; genus CAVVWJ01. The sequence continues at coordinate 46,203 of JBGQLP010000001.1, read as the reverse complement.
CCGAGCACGTCTCCCAGATATTGCGACCAGGACAGCAGGGTTCCATAGCAGACCGGGTCGGTTCCGTTGCTGGATCCGGTCTCGGTCTGAAGCCGTTCGAGCAGCTTCTGCATGACCCAATCCGGCACCCGGGGTCGTTCAGATGGAAAGACGAAGCCAAAGAGGATGAGGTGGGCAAGGAGCACCCGCCAATGGGGCCCGAACCGCTGCAACAGTCGCTCCCAGTCGAGCCGTTCCCCCAGTGCCAGGATGAGGTGGGTCACGTCGGCGCCATCGTACCGCTCCCGCTCCATCACGAACGCCTTGGACCAGATCGTCTCCTCCGCGGGCGCGATCTTGACCGGGACGGTCAGAACCTCCCGCTCCTTGGCATGCTCGAACCAGCCGTCGTCCACCCTGGCCACGCCGTTTCCCGAATTGAAGATGACGTCAATGAAGCCCTCGGGTGACCGGATCTTGGCCAGCCAGTGCGAGAAGACCAGCTCGGTCTCGTAGCCCGCGGTCGCGCAGGCCTCGAGCAGGCGCTGCACGTCCCCGGGCCGGGCAAAGATGTCGAGGTCCTTGGTGGACTTGTCGATGCCTGCCTGATGGATGAAGGCGAAGGCCCCACCGACCAGAAAGGGAACGTTGCCCCGGTTGAGAACCTCCATGGCGTCGCGATAAAACAGTCGGGAGGGGGTCTCGACCAGCGACTGCGTCGGGGCGAGGCTCATGCCGAACTCCGCTGAGGGGACGCTTATCATACCGTAGGACGAGCGGCCCGGGTGTGGCGCGGATCACCGCGACCGGTTTCCCGGCACAGCGGAATTGAGACGCCATGACGAGAACCAGCGGAACCGTTCGCGTCGCCGCAATCGGCGATATCCATCTGGGCGGCAAAGGGCTCGACCCCCCGCTCCAGATCCTCTTTGGCCAGGTTGCCGAGCACGCCGATGTGCTCGCCCTGTGTGGCGACCTGACCGATCGAGGCCACCCCGACGAAGCCCGACTCATGGCCAAGGCTCTGGCCACGGTTACCGTCCCGATCGTCGCGGTCCTGGGCAACCACGACTACGAGTGCGGCAAGGAATCTGAGGTCGCCGACATCCTCCGAGACGCGGGTGTACGGGTGCTCGATGGCGATGCCCACGAGGTACTGGGCGTCGGATTCGCGGGGGTCAAAGGCTTTGCGGGAGGATTCGGGCGACGGGCGCTCGGCCCCTGGGGCGAGCCCATCATCAAGCAGTTCGTAAAGGAGGCGCTGAACGAGGCGCTGAAGCTGGAGACTGCCCTGAGTCGGCTCCGAACCGAGCGGCGGGTGGCGCTGCTGCACTACTCTCCGGTGGCCGCCACCGTCGAGGGAGAGCCGCTGGAGATCTATCCCTATCTCGGCTCGAGCCGGCTGGAAGAGCCGCTATCCCGCTACCCCGTCGACGTCGTCTTTCATGGTCACGCCCACCACGGTGCACCAGAGGGCCGAACCATGGGGGATGTGCCGGTCTACAATGTGTCGATGATGCTGCTGCAGCGGACCTACCCCGAACGGCCACCCTTCCGGGTGGTCGAGCTGCTGGTGGGCCGGCCCGCGCCCGTACTGGAAACCGCCATTCCGGGAGTGACCCCGCTGCGGCGGGTCACCGACCGCCCGAGCGCCTAACCGGCGGGGCCTCGGTTTCACCCGGAACCCCGGGCTCGGTCATAGCGCGAAGATCGAGCACTTCCTCCAGCTCCTGCCCCTCGAGGATCCGCTTCTTCATGACCAGCTCTTTCACCGTCAGTCCGCTGGCGATCGCTTCCTTGGCCAACTTCGCTGCCTCAGCGTAGCCTATCTTGGGAGCCAACGCGGTGACCAGAGCGGGACTCCGCTCCAGCCAGTACGCGCACCGGGCCTCATCAGCCTCAATTCCATCCACGCAGCGCTCGGCCAACACGGAGCTGGCATTCCCGACGATGATCAGCGAGAACACGATATTGTGAGCCATCACCGGCATCATCACGTTGAGCTCGAGCTGACCTGCCTCGGCCGCCATGGCCACCGTGGTGTCCAGACCCAAGGCCTGGTAGCAGACCTGGTTGACCATCTCCGCGATTGAGGGATTGACCTTGCCGGGCATGATACTGGATCCCGGCTGGACCGGCGGGAGCTGAATTTCCGCGAGTCCGGTCCGTGGCCCCGAGGCGAGCAGCCGGATATCGTTGGCGATCTTGTTGAGATCCAGCACGTACGCCCGTAGCGCCCCGCTGAGAGTGGCGATGTCGCCCATGGACTGCATGAGCTGAACGAGATCCTGACCCAGGCGGAGCTCGAGGCCACTGACCTGCTCCAACTGCTTGACCATCAGACCGGCATACTCCGGCTCGGCATTGATACCCGTGCCAACCGCCGTGCCTCCGATATTCAGCTCCCGAAGCCATTCGGCAGCTTGATCCAGCTTGTGTCGATGCCGGCGCACCGTATGACCATAGGCGGCGAACTCCTGCCCCAGACGGATAGGGGTTGCGTCTTGCAGGTGGGTGCGTCCCGATTTTACGATGTGATCGAATTGTTCCCCCTTGGCGAGCAGGGACGCAGCCAGGCGATCGAGCCCAGCGAGGGTGTGGGTGAGGGTTGCCAGGGTCGCGAGCCGCATTGCGGTGGGGATCACGTCGTTGGTGCTCTGGGCCATGTTGACGTGATCGTTCGGGTGCACCGGTTGATAGGTGCCGCGCTCGCCACCGAGGATCTCGTTCGCCCGGTTAGCCAACACCTCGTTACAGTTCATGTTGTGACTGGTACCGGCACCTGCCTGATACACGTCGACAATGAACTGGTCGCGGTGCTGGCCCCCGAGCACCTCCTCGGCGGCCTTGACGATTGCATCGGCCAGGCGGGCTTCCAGTCGCCCCGTCTGCTTGTGCACCAGCGCGGCCGATCGTTTGATCCACACGACGGCATCCACGAAGGCGGGCAGCGGGCGAAGCCCGGAAATGGGAAAGTTCTCCGCCGCTCGGAGAGTCTGGATCCCGTAGAGCGCGCTGGAAGGAACGGCCTTCTCGCCCAGCGGGTCACGCTCGATCCGGGTGCGGGATGTCATGGGCTCTCGATCCAGGATGGCAGATGACCGACTACTTCAGCTCGATCGATAATGCCGCCACGTTCGCCAAAGCCAAGGCGGCCAAGGTCGATCTCTTCGCCGGCCGGCATCTGTTCGTCGGGCTCAACTGCTTCGAGCCTGGCCAGTCGCAGAAGGTTCATGTGCATGCCGGGTCGGACAAATTTTATCTGGTCGTCTCGGGAAAGGCGAGGATGATCGTGGGAGACGAGACCCGCGATGTGGGCAAAGGGACTGTCGTGTGGGCCCCGGCCGATTTGCCTCACGGTGTAGTCCAGGCCCTGGAACGCACAGTGATGTTGGTAGCCATCGCGCCGCCACCGGCCAGCCTCAACCGCTCTGCTCCGTAGCCTCGACATTGGGTCGCACCAGCCTCCGCAAGGCCGGCCAGCCGTACACCTTCGCAGCCAGCCACACGCCAAGCACCACGCCGATCCCGTTGGTGTAGAAGCGCCACGCAAGCAGGAGCCATCCCTGGCTCTCGCCGAGATCGCCGGCCGCCCCACCTAAGAAGCCCAACTCCACCGCTCCGGCTCCCGACGGAGTCGGAAGCACCAATTGGCTATACAACAACGCAAACGACCCCAGCATCATGGGGCCGAGCGCCGGCGGGTCGGGCAGGGTCAGCGCCAGCACCGGCAGGATAGCGGTCCGGGTGACCAGATTCACCAGACTGAGCGGGATGCTGGCCACCAGAGGCCAGCGGGGCATCCTTCGCCAGTACACCCGGGCGCGCCGGACCGGGCGACGCAGCTGGCGGCTCACTGGCGAGGTGATCCGGCGGGCGTACCGCCACGCTATCACACTCAGCAGCGCCACAATAGCGATCCATGGCCAGGCGCCCTCCGCCGCTGTCTCCAGACGGGGTCCGACACTGAGCCACCACGCTGGCGCGTACTCCCACACCAGCCAGGCCGCCGCAACGATAATCACCGGCCACGCAGCCAGGACCTCGAGACTGATGCCCACGAAGGCGGCGGTGGCGGGTACCCCACTGCGCAGCATCCCGGCAAGACGAGCCGGCTCTCCGCCGATGCGCAGCGGGGTGAGTGCGCACGCAGCGTCTCCGAACGCATTCAGCACGAAGGCGTCCTTGACGGTCATCGGGTGACCCAGCCCCTGGATGATCCACTGAATGCGCCACGCCCGGGCCAGCAGGTCGGCCGCGACCAGTCCAACGCAAATCAGATGGGCCTGAATCGGGCTCATGTCGTCCACGTCAGAGCGGGAAGATCGGAATACCGGCCCGCGGAGTGCTGCCCGAGCCAGCGATCAAGGGTGCGTTCAACGGATCGCGCAGTCGCCTGGTGATCCACGTCGCGCGGATGAAGGGCGATACGGGGATACGCAGCTCCGCGCTGAAGCAGCCAGCGAGCTGCCGCCACGGCCACTGATCCCCAGGCGCGGGCGCGAGTACGGGTGCTCCACCGAATCACCGGTGAATCGACCCGCCGTCCTGAGGGCAGAAGCCGAACACAACGGTCGTCCTCGCTGAAGGCCAGCCCGACAGCAGCGGCGGCCTCGTAGGCAGCCTCACGCGCCAGCCAGCCGGGAGGCACGAACCCCGTCGGCTCCAGGCCAAGCTCGCGTAACTGCGCGAGCGCGCGAGCGAGACGTTCACGAGCCCCCGGACCATCCAAGGTCAAGAACTCGCCTTCCTTGTCGGTCCGGCCCCAGGCCCGCCAGTGATCCGCCAGCCGTCGGGGCAAGCCGCTCTCGTCGTGGCGCTCGCCATGCAGCACGATCTCGGCACCTTCTTCCGCCCGGGCTCGGACCCAATTGATGAAGCGTGGATGGTCGTGTAGCGGCCACTCCCCGTGCCAGTTCGGCACGACGAGTAGTGCGGGCGTCACTCCGCGCCTGGCACAGAGGTCCCAGAGGCGCAGCACATTCGGCTCCTGGGCCGGGCTGACGTCATGGATCGACACCAGCAATATCACCGGTTCAGGATCCCGCGATAAACCTCGAACAGTCGGTCGAACACCATGTCCCAGCCGTGGTGCGCCTCAACGTGGGCCCGGCCCAGCCGCCCCAGCTCGCCCAGGTTCGCGGTCATGAGCTGGCAGGCAGCGTCTACCAGTGCCCCGGCATCCCCCGACCGGAACAGAGCGCCCGCACCCGACTGCCTCACGGTTTCCGCGACACCGCCTCGGTCAGCTGAGAGGATGGGCGTGCCGCTGGCGAGCGCTTCGAGGGCTGAGAGGCCGAACGTTTCCAGGGAGCAGGGAGCGACGTAGAGGTCGACCGCCGCCAGGAGATCCGCCACCCGCTCCCGGTCGCCCTGGAACGGGAGCCAGAAGAATCGCTCGCTCCCCTTCTGCCGCTGGAGCCGCCGCCGGGCAGGACCATCGCCGAGGAGCACCAGCCTAGTGCCACTGCGACGGGTCAGGTCGGGCCAGGCCCCGAGCAGGAGATCGAGCTCCTTCTCCCGGGCTAAGCGCCCCACGTAAAGGGCGAGTGGTCCGTCAGGCAGGCCGAGTCCGCGCCGGGTCTCGCCGGCATAGGCCCGGCGCCGAGGATGAAAGCGCTCGAGATCGACGCCGAGTGTGACCCGCTGAATTCGCTCGATTCCTTCCCGTTCGAGCTCCTTGGCCACGAAGTCGGACGGCGCGAGCGTGGCATGCACCATCCGGCTCAGACGCCGGACGTAGGCCCAGGCAAACCGGCTGGCCTGGCGGCGCAGCGGCCCGGCCTTGGCAGGCCACGGCGCGATCACCCGGGGAAAATTGCTGTGGTAGAACCAGACTGCGGGCACCTCGAGACGGCGCTTCGCGAGGTGCACCAGCCAGGGTGCGCACCAGGCGCTGCCGACCTCGATCAGGTCGGGCCGCTCGTGGGCTACGATCCGACTGGTGGATCGAGTCGCCAGCATGAAGCGGTAGGGCTTCTGGGTAGGCACTGAAGGGCCGTGGAGCCGATAACATCGGACGCCACTCGTCTCGTGAATCGAGTCGCATGCGCCGGGCAGTACCAAGACCTGTCGCAGATCCGGGCGGCCCTCCACGTAGCGCGCCTTCTGAAGAAGGTAGGTGCGCACGCCCCCCGTGGTTTCGCCGAAGAACTCCGAAATATCCAACACGCCGAGCGAATCGGGGCGAAGCCGCGGAGGCAGAACACTCCGGGAAATGTCGAGCGAAGGCTGCGAGCCGATGCCGGCGAGCAGGTCGAGATCGGCCGGCGCGCAGACCGCAGGATCAGTCAGAACAGTCCCCGAGCGGATAGATGGTGCCGCAGTGGGAACAGGGATTCTTACATCCCCAGGTCCTGCTGGGGACCGGGAAGCCACAGCGATCGCATGTAGGCGGGGAGGCGGGTACGCGGGGAGGCGGGTAAGCAGAAGCCACCACTCCACCTTCGCTGCCCGGGCGGAGCTCAGATAGAGAGGCCCTACCCGCCTCATCCAAGCGGATACGCTCCCGTGAGGAACGGGTTGGTGACCCGCTCGACGCCGATCGTGGTATCGGGGCCATGGCCGCTGTGCACAACGGTGGAATCCGGGAGCGCGAGGAACTCGGACTGAATGCTGGCCATCAGAGTCGCCGAATCCCCGCCCGGTAGGTCGGTCCGGCCCACGGAGCCATTGAACAGGACATCGCCTCCGAAGATCATCCCCTGACCGAGAAAGCTGACGCTCCCGGGGGAGTGCCCCGGGGTGAACTTGACGACGAAGGCGAACTTCCCCACTTGGAGCACCTGTCCGGCGACCAGCTCGAATTGGGGGGACGGAGCCGGCTCCACCCGCATGCCGACCCAAGAGCCGAACTGGGGCAGGGCATCATATAGAGGGCGATCGAGCGGATGCAGATGGATGGGCGCCCCAGTCGCGCGGTGCACCGGTCCGACACCCATGATGTGATCGATATGCGCGTGGGTGAGCCAAATGGCCTGGAGGCTCCAGCCCTTCTTCTTGAGCTCGGCGAGGAATCCTGCCGACTCCTCACCGGGATCGATGATCACGGCTTCCCGGCTCCCCGTGTCGGCAACCAGGTAGCAGTTCTCCGCGAACTGGCCGTTGGGCAGCGCCACCACGTCCAGGTTAGACACTGACCTGCGCCTTCGATTCGGACCGGCTCTTGCGGTCGGTCAGGTATTTCTCCACGGCCACAGCGGCCGTGGTGGCGTCGCCCACCGCGGTGGTGATCTGCCGGGTCAGCTGCGACCGCACATCTCCCGCGGCGAACAGACCCGGAATCGAGGTCATCATGCGGTCATCGGTGATGAGATAGCCATTCGGATCATGGGCGACATGCTGCTTGATCAACTGGGTATTGGGACGAAACCCGATGAACACGAAGGCACCCGCCGCCGCCAGCGACGATTCTTTTCCCGTGAGCGTGTCTTCCAGCTCGATCGACTGTAACCCTGCCGGCACGCCCTTGAACTCGCGCACCCGCTTGTTCCAGAGCACCTCGATCTTGGGATTCTGGAACAGCCGCTCCTGCAAGATCTTCGAGGCCCGGAATTGATCTCGCCGGTGGATGACGTAGACCTTCTGACCGAACCGGGTGAGATACTCGGCCTCCTCGACCGCGGCGTCGCCACCGCCGATCACGGCGAGGGTCTCGCCCTTGAAGAAGGGACCGTCACACACCGCGCAGTAAGAGACGCCGCGGCCGGCATATTCGAGCTCGCCCGGCACCTCCAGCTTGGTGGGAGTTCCGCCTGCGGTCAGGATGACGCTGGGAGCCTCATAGACTCGGCCCATCGCCGTGGCGACCTCGAAGATTCCGTCGTCGCGCTTGACGATGGCCTCCACCGTATCCTGGCGGATATCGGCTCCGAACTTGACCGCGTGGGCAGTCATCAGATCAGCCAGCTGGCGGCCAAGGATGTGCTCGAAGCCGATATAGTCGTCGATCCACTCGGTGTTGAGAAGCTCGCCGCCGGGGATCCCCCGCTCGATGAGCGCCGAGCGCAGCATTCCCCTGCCAGCATACATCGCCGCGCAGAGACCGGCTGGTCCCGCGCCAACAATTACTACATCCAGCTCCTCGCTCCGGGGCATACCATCTCCGATGAGCACTCGTGAACCTGTTGTCGTCCCAAAATATAGAACGTCCGGGTGTTCCCGCACGTTCCAGTTCCCCGACCCCTCGCGGTCGGGAGCACTGGCCCCTTCCAGGCACTGAAAGGGTGGACTGCTGCCCGCCGATGGGTGGCGGCGATGTCCGAACGGCACCCGCTCACCCCAAATGCAGCAGGTTCACCGCGCCATGGCAGCTGGAGATCGTGCCGACCAACACATCCACCGGCGCCCCTGACGAGCCGGCCGAGGCCACGGTAGCGTCGCCCGCGAGAACTGCGGCCACATCGAACATTCCGACGCCGAACACGCGATGCTCGCAGACGAAGAGCACCGGGCCGCCGGTTGGGTGAGAGAGATCCAATCGGCGGGCGAGTGAGCCCAAGGCGTCAGCCATCTCCCACGTCCGCGGCGCCTTGATGATGGGGCAGATGGCCGGCTCAATGCAGTGGGTGGGGCAGGTCCAGTCGGCAAAGGATACGTAGCGAGTCCCGTCGGGAACGCTCACGTCGTACGGCGTGCCGGGACCTGCCGGCACCGGTTTGGTCTCGATCGGGCGATGGGGCCAACGGGTCCGGGCCTGCCGGACGAGCCATTCGTACATGAGGTGGGGCATGAGTGGCGACGGCACGATCGTGTCGCCCGGCTCTCCGGGGACGCCGGGTGAAGTCTCGACCAGATAGCGATCAAAGAACTCGCCCCACTCCTGGACCAGGAGCTGTGCGCTGTCGCTGCCACCCATTTCGCGAGCAAACCGGCACTGGGGATCCCGATCCACGACCAGAAGCCGGCGGTAAGTGGCTCGTTCCCGCTTCCGGGCCCGCAGGAGTTGCCCGGCGTAGAACGTGCCGTAACAACCACCGCCAACGATCACCACATCGCGGAAGGCGACGCTAGCGGGCGTGTCGTCCACCGTCCACCACCAGGGTCTCTCCGGTCACGAAGTCTCCCCCCTCCAGCAGATACAACAGGGCGTTGACCACGTCTGAAGGGGCGCCGAGGCGGCCGAGGGGAGTGGAGCGGGCGAGACGATCGCGTTCCTCGGGTGAGTAGTCCTCCGGCACGAGCACGGCGCCGGGTGCTATCGCATTGACGGTGACGTCCGGTGCCAGACTCAGGGCAAGCACCCTGGTCAGCATGACCACGCCGGCCTTGCTGATGGAATGCGCGGCGAACCCTGGCCAGGGCTCGAGACCGGCCAGGTCGGCGAGATTTATCACTTTGCCCCGAGCTGCTTTGAGGGCAGGAGCCGCTCCCTGAGTACAGAAGAAGACGGCCCGCAGATTCAGGTGGTGAATGGCGTCCCAGTCGGCGGGAGTAGTCTCCTCCAGACCCAGTCGACGCATGATCGCCGCCGAGTTGACCAGAACGTCGAGGCGCCCCCATTGGGCGACCACCCGTTCGGGGAGGGCCCGAGCGGCCGTGGCATCGGCCAGATCGGCGCTGAAACAGGCAGCCTCACCACCGGCCCCAACGATCTCCTGCCGCAGCGCCTCGGCCCCTTCGGCCGACGCGTGGTGGTGAATCGCCACGACCATTCCCCGCTGCGCTAAGGCCTGGGCCATCGCCCGGCCAAGGCGCCGCCCCGCTCCGGTGACGAGGGCGACCCTACCGCGCAACTCCATCAGGAGCCGCCGGCGCCTGCGGGGGCTATGGGAAGAATCTGGCCGGTGGTGGAGTTGTTCGTGCTCGCGAGCGACATCACCCCGTCGGTGATCTCCTGCATTTCCACGTAGTGCGCGTCGCCATCGCCGGCGGCGGCCACATTGTCCCCCGTGCGGACCATGGCAGGAGCCACCGCATTGACCCGCACCTTCCGATCCTGGAGCTCGAGGGCCAGGCTTCGGGTGAGTCCCGCCACGGCTGCTTTCGCAGCGCTGTAGACTGCCATCGGAGTCTGAGGATTGAAATAGGCGATCGACGAAAAATTGATGATGCACCCCTGGGTCCGGCTCAACGCCGCGATGGCCGCCTGGGAAACCAGGACCGCGGTCTTGAGATTGATGGCAATCTCGCGATCGAGCGCCTGGACCGTCACCTGATCGATCGGCCCGAACGTGGTGAGCCCACCCGCCACGTTGACCACCACATCGAGCCGGCCGAAGTGCTTGAGCGCCACCTCGACGGCGAGGGCCGCAATGTCGGGCTGGGTGAGGTCGCCGGCGCAGGGCCGCGCGTCGACCCCCTGCGCCGCGAATTCTCGAACCCGCTCGGCCACTCCCACGGCGTTTTGATCGCAGGCGACGATCTTGGCTCCCGCCTTACCGAACGCCAGAGCGACGGCATTGCCGATCTGGCCGGCCCGACCCACACCCGTGACCAGCACCACCTTGCCCCGAAAATCGAAGTTCCGGGCACTCATGAGGACTCCAGATTCTCGAGGACGAGGTTCGCGCCGGGCGCTCCGGCCTGGCTGTAGAGTATCCGGCCGTCGCGATCGATAAGACAGACGGACCGCGAGATTCCGCTGCCGTCGGGTTTGAGGGTCCCGTACGCCCCACTGATCGTGAGCCCGGGATCGGACAAAAGAGGAAACGGCAACCCGAGACGTTCGGCGTAAGCGGCGTGGCTCTTCACCGATGCCTGGTTTACCCCGAAAGGGCGAATGTCATTGGCAGTGTAGGTCTCGATCTCGTCGCGCACGGCGGAGAGCTGACGGTTTCAGCCGGGGGTGTTGTTGCCGGGGTAAAACACCAGCAAGACCCGGGACTGTTGCAGAAGTCCGTGAAGACTGTAGCTGCGACCATCCGAGGATGGCGCCGAGAACTCGGGAGCGACGCTCCCGGGCTGGAGGAGGGTCATGACGCCGCGGAGGTGAGAGATCCGGCCCGCAGATCGTCGAGCCGGTCCAGCCATTCCAGGGGGACCTGCTGGGAGCCGATGGTCCCGTGAGTCACGCCCGGCTCCGGATCGCCGTGCCAGTCGCTTCCGCCAGTGCGCAGCAGGCCGAGCCGAAGGGCGATGTCGGTGAGCCGCGCTCGGAGGTCGGGATCGTGACTCGGGTGCCGGGTTTCTACCGCATTGAGGCCTTCGCCCTTAAGCCGCTCGATGAAAGCGCGAGTCCCCCGCTCCTTCAAGTGGGCCACTGATACCAGCCCTCCCGCGGCATGGACCAGCTCCGCGACGGTGCGGAATTCCGGCAGGGTCTTTTCCACGAACGCGGGGCGGCCCCGGCCGATGAATCGGTCGAAGGCGTCACTCGGGTCGATGGCGCCGCCATGCCGGACAATAGCCCGGGCCACGTGGGGCCGGCCCACCGCGCCGCCGGCGGACTCCTGGAGCACGTTGTCGAACGAGATCTCCATACCCAGGCGCTGCAGATGCTGCACCATCTCCTGAGCCCGGCGCACCCGGTCAGCCCGGCAGCGCTCGAGAAATCCTTCCAGAGCCGGCGAGGGGAAGGGGAGGAAATATCCCAGCACATGCATCTCGCCCCAGGGGGCGGCCGCCGAGAACTCGCAGCCACCCACCACGCGAATGCCCAGCCGCTCCCCGGCAGCGAGCGCCTCCGGGAGTCCCGCCAGCGTGTCGTGGTCGGTCAGAGCGATGGCGCGGAGTCCGGCTGCCACAGCCCGCTTCACGACTACCTCAGGGGAAAAGCTGCCGTCCGACGCGGTCGAGTGGACGTGAAGATCGATCGTGTCCGCGAGTCGCGGAGATCCAGGGTTGGAGGTCAGCGCCGGTATCCCATCTCGGGCGCGGTCCACGAAGGTTGGGAATGGCTGAGGAGGTCCCGGAGCTCCTGATCGCTCAATTGGCTTAAGGACACTTCGCGGCTCTTAGCGCCCAGGGGAGAGTAGCGCACCACCCGTTGCTCGCGCCCCGGACCCACCCCGCGAGTAAAGATCAATCCGAACTCGTCCTTCACGTACTGGGTCACCCGCCCACTGACGGCCACCTCCCACTGCTCGCCATCGACCTCGATGATCCGACGTGGCATCTCAGGCCCCGCTCTCGGGAAACTCCTGCAGCCCCGTCTTGACGTCGGCCATGAAACGGTCGGCGTCGGCCCCATCGACGATTCGATGATCGAAGGCCAGGGAGAGCATCCCTTTGGTCCGGATCGCGATCATGTCGGCCCCATCCACCGTGACAACCGCGGGCTGCTTCTCGATGGCCCCCACGCAGAGAATGGCAGCCTGCGGCTGATTGATGATGGGGGTCCCGATGGCCGACCCAAATACCCCGGGGTTGGTGATCGTGAAGGTCCCCTTCTGGACCTCGTCGGGGATCAACTTCTTGGTTCTGGCCCGGTCGCCCAGGTCATTGATGGCGCGAGCGACTCCGAGCAACGACAGCTCGTCGGCATGCTTGATTACGGGCACGATCAATCCCCAGTCGAGTGCAACGGCGATCCCGATGTTCACGTCGCGCCGGAACAGGGTGCGCTCGCCCGAGACCGCCGAGTTCAGCGCCGGATGCTTCCGCAAGTTGTCGGCGACCACTTTGGTGATGAAGGCCAGGTAAGTGAGGTTCACGCCCCGCTCGGCATACTCCTGCTTCTTCTTGGCGCGCAGCTGCACGATACGGGTGTAGTCGATCTCGAAGACCGTGTTGACGTGGGGGGAGACCCGGCGCGACATCACCATGTGGTCGGCGGTGAGCTTCCGGATCCGCGACCACGGCTCCACCCGATCGCCTGGCCACGGGTCGACAGTCGCTGCCGGAGGCGGGGAAGCGGGGAGGCGGGGAGGCGGGGAGGCAGCAGTCGTGGGGATCGCCGCGCGCTCAGTAGCTCCTTCCCCGCTTACCCGCTTACCCGCTTCCTCGCCGATGTACCCCAGTATGTCGTTCTTCGTGACCCGCCCGGCCAGGCCCGTCCCGGAAACAGCGCTGATGTCGACGTTATGCTCGGCGGCCATCTTGCGGACCAGAGGGGTCGACTTGCGCCGCAGGCGGTCCTCGGTGGTCTCGGCGGCTCCGTTCCCTCCGGTGGCATCGCTCACTGCCCGCGACTCCGCAGCGGCAGGGGCCGAAGCCGCCGCTGGAGCTGCCTTCGGAGTGGTGCTGGCGGGGACGGGTGGCTCGCTTGGAGCGGTGCTCCGAGGCGGCTTGGACGGTGCGGGAGCCGGCGGGACGGGAGGAGCACTCGCCGGCGTTGCAGCCTTCGGAGGAGCGGGAGCGGCACCCACGCTCGCATCAGTCTCAATCCGAGCCACCACCGTCTGCACCGCCACGGTCTGGCCTTCCTGCACCAGAATCTCCGCCAGGACGCCGGCACTCGGTGCCGGGATCTCGGCGTCGACCTTATCGGTCGAGATCTCGAAGATGGGCTCGTCCCGTTTGATCGGGTCGCCCACCTTCTTGATCCAGCGAGACAGGGTGCCCTCGGCGATGGACTCACCCATCTGGGGCATGATCACGTCTATTTTGGCCATCGAAACTCCTCGGCTTCGCCGGTCCAGAGTCGACTCTAGACCTTAGACCTAGACCCTAGGCTAGTACTTCGCAATCCATCTGGCCGCCCGAACTATATCTCCCGTCTGGGGCAGCACGAAATCCTCCAGCTGAGGCGCGTAGGGGAGCGGCACGTCGTGCGCCGCCACCCGCTTGATCGGGGCATCCAGCCATTCGAATGCCAGGTCGTTGATCCGGGCGGCAATCTCCCCGGCTACGCCACCGGTTACGGTGTCCTCGTGCACGATCAAAACCCGGTTGGTCTTCCGCACGGTTTCCGCGATCGCCTCGTCGTCCATCGGCAGCAGCGACCGAAGGTCGAGCACCTCCACCGACAATCCGTCCTCCCGCTGGAGCTGCTCCGCCGCCTCCAGCGCCTTCCAGACCGTCGCCGCATACGTGATGATGGAAAGGTCTCGTCCCTCCCGGGCCAGCCGCGCCTTGCCGATGGGGACGACGTGGTCACCCGGGGGCAGTTCCTCTTTGATCCGGCGATAGAGATACTTGTGCTCGAAGAAGAGCACGCAGTCGTCGTCCCGGATGGCCGCCTTGATCAGTCCCTTGGCGTCACTCGCCGTGGCCGGGTACACGATCTTGAGTCCCGGCGTGTGCAGGAAGGCCGCCTCGGGATTCTGAGAATGGAACGGCCCGCCCCGGACGTACCCACCGCTGGGGCCCCGGACCACCATCGGACAGGGCAAGAAGGCCCGGTAGCGCGCCGTGGCCACGTAGTTGGTGAGCATGTCATAGGCGCAGGATATGAAGTCGATAAACTGCATCTCGCAGACCGGGCGCATGCCCATGTGGGCCGCGCCGGCGGCCGCACCCACGATCGCCGCCTCGGAGAGCGGCGTATCGATCACCCGCTGTTCCCCGAAGCGAGCCTGAAGACCCTCGGTCACCTTGAACGCGCCCCCGTAGGCACCGATGTCCTCCCCCAGGCAGATGACCTCCGGGTCTCGCTCCATCTCCTCGAACAGTCCCTGGCGGATGGCCTCCAGGTAAGTGGTTTCAGCCATCGTGCGTCCCCCAGCTCGACGGGCGCTCGTGGGAGTCGACCGCAGACCGGACACCCTGCCGATACCAGAGCGCCGGCATCTGGGACGGATCGGCATAGACGCCGCGGAGCGAGTCGGACGGCTCGGGTGGAGGCGAGGCTTCGGCCTCATCGGTGGCACGGTCGATCTCGCCGGTGACCCGGGCATCGATCCGCGCCACCTCCTCGGCCGTAACGCCATGCTTCCCGTTCAGCTCCCGGGTGTATCGGTCGAGTGGGTCGTTCTCCCGAGCCCAGCGTTCGATCTCGCCGGAGGGAACGTAGGATTGATTGTCGTGCTCCGCATGCCCCTTCCGCCGGTAGGTCATGAGCTCGATCAGGGTGACGCCCTCACCGGCGCGAGCCCGGTCCACCGCTGCCTTGGTCACCTGGTAGGTAGCCACCACGTCATTGCCGTCCGCCCGCACGCCCGGAATCCCGTAGCCGATGGCCTTGTCCGTGAAGCTCGCGCAGGCGGTCTGCTTCGCCGTGGGCGTGGAGTAGGCATAGCCATTGTTTTCGACGATCACTACGAGGGGACAGCGCTGCACCGCGGCAAAGTTGATCCCCTCATGGAACGCGCCGGTCGAGGTAGCGCCATCGCCTACGTAGACCAGTCCCACCCGATCCTGGCCCCGCAGCTTGAACGAGAGGGTCACGCCCGCCATTACCGGAACCATGTCTCCCAGATGGGAGATCTGGCCGATGAAGCCTCGCACGGTGTCGCCGAAATGGATGTTGAGCTCGCGTCCCCGGGTGGGTGAGTCTCCCTTGGCCATGTACTGTCGGAGGATCTCCAGTGGGGTGGCGCCCTGCACCAGCATGGAGCCGAGATTGCGGATGAGGGGAGAGAGGATGTCGCCCTTGGATCGATCGAGGGCATAGGCGGATCCCACCGCATCCGCCTCCTGCCCCAACGATCGAAAGAGGCCGCCGACCACCTTGGTTTGACGGTAGAGGTTCACCAGCCGCTCTTCCAGCGAGCGGGTGAGCCGCATGTAGTAGTACAGCTCGAGCAGCTGCTCCCGTGTCAGGCCCGGAAGCGCCGCAGGCGACTCTGCTAGAGCGCCACTAGCGGCCATGCACGTCGCCCTACGCCTTGACCGCTACCGGACGTCCCGCCCCCGCTGCCTGAGGCTCGGCCTCGATCCGCATGCCGTAGAACGAGCGGTACACGAACAAGAGCGCCATGAGGAAGAACGCCACTGCCAGCACCTTGCTCAGGGTGCCGGATCCACTGACGGTGAGATAGACGCCCAACTCCACCGCCAGCAGTCCGAAGAGCGTGGTAAACTTGATCACCGGATTCATGGCGACGGACGAGGTGTCCTTGAAGGGGTCGCCCACCGTGTCGCCCACCACCGATGCGGCGTGGAGCTCGGTCCCCTTCATCTTGAGCTCGGTCTCCACAATCTTCTTCGCGTTGTCCCAGGCGCCGCCGGCGTTGGCCATGAAGATCGCCTGGAACAGCCCGAACATCGCAATCGAGATCAGGTAGCCGATGAAGAAGAAGGGCTCGATGAACGCGAAGGCGAGCGTCGAGAAGAACACGCCCAGGAAGATGTTGAACATTCCCTTCTGGGCGTACTGGGTGCAGATCTCGACCACCCGGCGGCTGTCCTCGACCGACGCCTTGGTGACGCCTTCCAGCCGAATGTTCGCCTTGATGAACTCCACCGCCCGGTAAGCCCCGGTGGTGACGGCCTGGGTCGAAGCCCCGGTGAACCAGTAGATCACCGCGCCACCCGTGATCAGGCCGAGCAGGAAGGGCGGATGCAGAATGGAAAGATTCTCCATGCCGGCGGAAAGCCCATGGGTCAGAGCCATGATGATGGAGAAGATCATCGTGGTGGCGCCCACGACCGCCGTTCCGATCAGCACCGGTTTGGCCGTGGCCTTGAAGGTGTTCCCCGCCCCGTCGTTCTCCTCCAGCAGCTCCTTGGCCGTCTCGAAATTCAGGTCAAAGCCATAGTCCCGCTTGATCTCCTGCTTCACCCCAGGCACCTGCTCGATCAGCGAGAGCTCGTAGATCGACTGAGCATTGTCCGTCACCGGCCCGTAGCTGTCCACCGCGATGGTGACCGGTCCCATACCGAGGAAGCCGAAGGCGACGAGACCGAAGGCGAAGATCGCCGGCGCCTTCATCAGCTCGCCCAGCCCGAGGGTGCTCACCCCGTACGCGATCGCCATGAGACCCATGATGGTGATGCCGAGCCAGTAGGCCGAGAAGTTGCCGGCCACGAACCCCGACAGGATGTTGAGCGAGGCCCCGCCCTCACGAGAGGACGTCACCACCTCGCGCACGTGGCGGGACTCGGTGGAGGTGAACACCTTCACCAGCTCGGGGATGATCGCCCCGGCCAGGGTGCCGCAGGTGATCACGGTCGAGAGCTGCCACCAGAGGTCGGGGTTGCCGCCCAGATTGGGAACGAACACATAAGAGAGGAGGTAGGTCAGCGCCACCGACACCAGCGAGGTGAGCCATACCAGCTGCGTAAGCGGCGTCTCGAAGTTGAACTTGGCCCCGCCTGCATAGCGAGCTCGCGAGAGGCTATTGCTCACCAGGTACGAGAGGCCCGACGCGATGACCATCATGATCCGCATCAAGAAGATCCAGACCAGCAGCTGGGCCTGAATGGACGTGTCGGCCACGGCCAGCACGATGAATGAGATGAGCGCCACGCCGGTCACGCCGTAGGTCTCGAAGCCATCCGCCGTGGGACCCACCGAGTCGCCGGCGTTATCCCCGGTGCAGTCGGCGATGACGCCCGGGTTGCGGGCATCGTCTTCCTTGATCTTGAACACCACCTTCATCAAGTCCGAGCCGATGTCGGCGATCTTGGTGAAGATGCCACCCGCGATTCGAAGCGCGGCCGCGCCGAGCGACTCGCCGATGGCAAAGCCGAGGAAACAGGCTCCCGCGACCTCTCTCGGGATGAAGAGCAGAATGGCGAGCATGAACAGCAGCTCGACCGAGATGAGCATCATGCCCACGCTCATGCCGGACCGGAGCGGAATCTCGCTCACCGGCCACGCTTTGCCCCGGAGTGCGGCGAATGCGGTGCGGGAGTTGGCCAGCGTATTGATCCGGATGCCGAACCAGGCCACGCTGTAACTGCCGGCCATGCCGATCAGGCTGAAGAGCAGAATCACCAGAATCTTGGGCAGCTCCAGGCCGGTCAGCAGGAAGTAGACGACAATGACCGTGCCGATGAAGCCGAGCAGGACCAGCAGGAGCTTGCCCTGCTGGACCATGTAGGCCTTACAGGTCTCGTAGATCAGCTCCGAGATCTCGGCCATCGACCGGTGCACCGGCAGGTTCTTTACGTGGGAGTAGCTGAGCAGCCCGAAGAGCAGTCCCAGGACGCAGACCACCAGCCCCGACAGCAGGATCTGGTGCCCGGTGAAACCGAGGAAGTCCCCCTGGTTGAGGTCGGGGAGCCGCAAGTTCACCTCGCCACCCGGTCGGTGTGCGGGAGCCGCGGTTCCCTGAGCCACTTCCTGGGCTACCAGCCCCGGGAGTGACGCCGGGGCGAGCACCGCCCCGAAGAGCAGAACCAGCAGCAGCCTGGCGGTGGGTTGGAACACCGTACGGGTGAAAATCATCGTCAACATTCTCCTAAGCATCTCTGCCGGTGGTGTGCCGGGCAGAATGTGGTCAGTAGGCGCCGATAGGACGGTGGCTCGGCTCCGCCCTGGTGTGCACCAGGGTCAGGAAACGCTTGGCCAGCTTATCGGCTTCGCTCTCTCCCACCTGATTGGTCTCGACCGTCACCAGGGTGTAATGCCCCCCCTCAGCCTGCACGGTGACGCCGATTCGTCCTACGGTGCCGGTGAATTGCCGGCGCCGGTGCTCCTCGCCGGCCGGGGCGAGAGTCGCACCGAAGAACCGGGTTGCTCCTTCCAGAACCTCGTCGGGTTTGACGCTGGTGCGGTGAAAGTATTTCACGGCTCACGCTGCTTCCCGCTAATCTTCCAGGTAATACTCAATGCCCAGGTGGGTGATCTGCTGCTCCCCCATCAGGTATCGCAGGGTGTTCTTCAGCTTGATCTGCTGAATGAACAGATCGTGCTCGGGATACAGGCCGGGCGCCACCTGGGGACTCTTGAAGTAGAACGAGAGCCACTCCTGGATGCCGGTGAGCCCGGCGCGTTGGGCCAGGTCGAAGAACAAGGCGAGGTCGAGCACCAGCGGCGCGGCGAGAATGGAGTCCCGGCAGAGAAAATCGACCTTGATTTGCATCGGGTAGCCGAGCCACCCGAAGATGTCGATGTTGTCCCAGCCTTCCTTGTTGTCCCCCCGCGGCGGATAGTAATTGATCCGCACCTTGTGATACATCTTGCCGTACAGCTCGGGATACATCTGAGGCTGGAGGATGTACTCCAACACCCCCAGTTTCGACTCCTCCTTCGTCTTGAAGCTCTCGGGATCGTCCAGCACCTCGCCGTCCCGGTTACCCAGGATGTTGGTCGAGTACCACCCGGCCACGCCCAGCATGCGGGCCTTGAACATCGGGGCCAGCACGGTCTTCACCATCGTCTGCCCGGTCTTGAAGTCCTTGCCGCCGATCGGCACGCCCTGGCTCTTGGCCAGTTGCTCCATCGCGGGAAAGTCGCAGGTCAGGTTGGGCGCGCCGTTGGCGAACGGGATCTTCTCCATGATGGCCGCGTAGGCATAGAGCATCGAGGGCGCGATCGTGGGATCGTTGGCATCGATCGCCTTCTCGAAGGCCTCCAGGGTCCAGTGAGCCGGCCCCGGGCTGATGAAGATCTCGGTGGACGCGCACCAGATCATCACCATGCGGTTGCACTTGTGCTTGGTCTTGAAGTCGCGGATGTCTTTGCGGAGCGCCTCGGTGAACTCGCGCTTGCTGGTGCCCGGCTTGACGTTCTTCCCCTCGAGCCGCTTCACATAGTTCTGGTCGAACACCGCCGGCATGGGCTTGATGCCCTTGAGAAAGGCGGCGATCGGCTCCACGTGCTCGTGGCGATCCAGCACTCCGGCATGGATGGCCGCTGCGTAGGCATCGTCCGGTAGCGGATCCCAGGCGCCGAACACGAGATCGTCGAGCTGGGCGAGGGGAACGAATTCCCGGATCAGGGGGACTCGCTTTTCGGTGCGCTTACCTAAGCGGATCGTCCCCATCTGGGTAACCGATCCGATGGGGCGGGCCTTTCCGCGACGGACGTTCTCGACCCCAGCCATGAAGGTCGTCGCCACCGCACCCAATCCCACACACAGTACCCCGAGCTTGCCCTGAGCCGGCGCGATTTTCCTGGCCGTCCGTTCAGCCACTGCTACGTCCTTTCGCGAAAGGGTCCAGCGCGGCGTGCTGGACCAGCCTCACCTCCTCAGCCTGCTCGACCGCAGCGGCATGCATCCTCTCCTCCGCCCGCAGCGCCTCGTCCACCCGGCCGGCGTGGCGGTACACATACACGAACCGTTGGACCACGGTGATGATCGACGCGAGCGCCAGCAGGGTGACCATGGCTTCCAGCAGGAAAGCATGCCGTCCCGCCCCAGCGAGCAACGAAGCGACTCCCAGCCCCAGTACCCGCTCGGCCCGCTGCGCGATGCCTACCTTGCAGTCGAGGCCCAGCCCCTCGGCGCGGGCCCTGGCGTAAGAGACCAGGAGCGAGCCCAGGATCGCGATCATGCACATGATGACGGCCGGAACCCGGTAGGCGACGTCCGGCGCCGTGAGGAAGAAAGCGCCGATGCCGATAAACGTGGCGCCGTCGCCGACTCGATCCAGCGTCGAGTCGTAGAAGGCGCCGAACCGGGTGGCCATGGCGCCGCCTCGCGCCACCTGACCGTCGAGCGTGTCTGCTACCCCACTCAACAGCAACAAGGTGCCACCGATCCGAATGTGGCCGGTGGCGTACGCGACGGCGGAGACCAGCACCAGGCCGGTACCAACGGTGGTGATGGTATTGGGCCGCACGCCGGACCGGATCAGCCGCTGCACCAGCGGATCCACCGCGGCGTAGAACGGCTTTTCCACTGCACCTAGCAGCTTCACCAGTATCGATCCTCAGCTGGAAGACCAGGGCCGGCCACCACCGTTGGCCCAGTTAAATTGCCGCGAAAGGATAACTGCCAGAACCCTTTAGAGCAATCGGACGTGCCGCACCCGTCGGCCTGCCACGCCCTACTCACCGTACAGCAGAAAGGGGCGGCGCCGCTTCTTAAAACGGGTCAGTTCATCCCGCCACCCGGCCGCGATCGCGGCTACGGGCTCCCCCCGCTCCAGAGCGCTTCGCAGCTCAGGTCCGCCTGCAAGGCGGTCAAACTGCACCGGACGGAAGGCGAACGCGGTGGAGTGGGTCGCCCGGATGACCGATAACAGGTACACCGCGGTCACGGTGGGGTCATACGCGGCGCGATCGGTAATGCTGAGACGGACCCCGGAGACTAGTGTATCGGAGTACTTTCCATCTCCCGGTGCCCGCGGCGTGAAAGCGGTCGCCGAGAAGGTCACTCCCTTTGGCGGGGCGTGGCGCAGCGCGGCGACGAGAGCCGTGGTGTCCACCCATGGGGCACCTACCTGCTCGAAGGGCGCATCGCTGCCCCGGCCCACCGACAGGTTGGTGCCCTCGAAGAGACAGAGGCCCGGGTAATGGTAGAGACTTTCGAGAGTGCGTAGATTCAGGCTCGGCGGCACGAAGGGAAGGCCTGTCGCATCAAAGGCCAGCGACCGACGCCAGCCTTCCATGGGCACCACGTGGAGGTCGGCGCCGAGACGGAGCACCGCATTCGCCAGGCGAGCCAGCTCGCCGATCGTCATTCCGTGCCTCATGGCGATGGGGAACCGCGCAACCGCCGAGCTCGTGGCGCTGTCCTGAACCTCCCCCTGCACTGCACCTCCGATAGGATTTGGCCGATCGAGAACGACCACCGGCAGACGGGCCGCCGCCGCGGCCTCCATGATGAGTGCGACCGTGGCGGGATAGGTGTAGTAGCGTGCTCCCGCATCCTGCAGATCCACGACAAGGACATCCACCTCCGCCAGCATTTCCGCTGTGGGCGGGTGGAGGCGCACGCCGTCGTGCAACAGGTAGACCGGGGTGCCGGTCGCGGAGTCGGTCTCTTGCCGTCGCTCAGGAGCGACGTCCACGTCGATGCTGCCGCGGAGGCCATGTTCCGGCGCGAAAAGCGCGGTCACCCTGAGCCCCGAGGCGACCAGGCGATCGATGTCACGTACGCCGTTGCCGTCCACTCCGGACTGATTGGTCACCAGGCCGATCCTGCGGTTTCGCACCAGGCTCAGGCTGTCGCCGAGCAGGACTTCGATGCCGGGCCGCACCCGGCCCGGTGCAGCGCCAGCCGCGGGTGCAACGCCGGAACCGGTCGCGCAACCCACGGACCACCCCAAGATCCCCAATAGGGCGAGAGATTTGTGCAATCCAGGTACCTCGCGCTGGTGATGGTTTCTCTCTGGGCCTGCGGCAGGGCAAGCACCGTCCCCCAGCCACAGCCCACCCTGTTTCCCGGACAGCCGAGCCCCGCCGAGGTGGAGATCGACGCCTTGCTGGGCTCGCTCCCGCTGCGGGACAAGATTGCCCAGCTGGTGGTGCCATGGATTCCCGGCGCCTACAGCGCCTTGGACGACGAGACCTTCGTCCGAATGCAGGGCTGGGTGGATTCGCTCCATGTGGGCGGACTGATCGTCTCGGTCGGGTCGCCTTACGACATCGCTGCCAAGCTGAACCGCTTGCAGGAGCGCTCCCGGGTCCCACTCCTCATCGGCTCCGATCTCGAGGCGGGAACCGCCATCCGGCTGAACGGCGGAACTCCCTTCCCTCCCAATATGGGCGTGGGCGCCACCGGGAGCGACTCGGACGCCTACCAGCTCGGACGGGTCACCGCCCTGGAGGGACGCGCCGTTGGAATCCACCTCGCGTTTGCGCCGGTGGCTGACGTGAACAACAACCCCTCCAATCCTATCATCAACACCCGGTCCTTCGGAGAAGACCCTGCCGCGGTCGGGCGGCTGGTGGCGGCCGAGATCCGTGGCATGCAGGAGCACGGCATGCTCGCCACCGCCAAACACTTTCCCGGTCACGGCGACACCGGCACCGATTCCCACATCGCCCTGCCGGTGATCACCTCCGATTGGGCTCGCCTGGATACCGTCGAGCTGGTGCCCTTTCGGAGCGCGATCGCGGCCGGAGTCACGGCGATCATGTCGGCCCATATTGCCATGCCCGGCATTGACGCGGGCCAGCTGCGGCCCGGCACCGTCGCTCCCAACATTCTGACCGGAATTCTCCGGGACTCGCTCCACTTCAAGGGTCTGGTGATCACCGACGCGCTCAACATGGCCGGGGTGGCCAACGAGTACGGGGCCGACGCGGCGGTGCGTGCTTTCGTGGCCGGGGCGGATCTATTGCTGCAACCGGCGGACCCGAAGGCCGCCATCAATGCCATGGTTGCCGCGGTTGGCCGCCGCGAGATCTCGCCCGAGCGCCTGGACCGCTCGGTGCGGCGGGTCTTGGAGCTGAAGCGGCAGCTAGGCCTGTTCAACCGTCGAACTGTCTCCCTCGACAGCATTCCGGACATAGTGGGCCGCACCGAATTCCAGGATGAAGCCAGAGAGATGGCCGCCCGCTCGATCGTGCTGGTAAAGGACTCGGGAGGTACGGTGCACAGCCTCAAGCGCACCCGCCCATCGATCACCCTGGTCACCTATGGCGAGGAAGATTTTCGATCGGTGGGCAACGCGCTGGCGCTGGAGCTTCGTGGTCGGGGATATCCGGTCACGGTCTTCAAGCTTTGGCCGGCCAGTGGGCCGGCGAGCTACGACTCGGCGGCGGTCACCATTCAACGAGGTCAGCTGACCTTGTTCGTGACCGCGGATCGCCCGGTGGCATCACGGGGAACCATCGGTCAGATCCCCGATCTGATGAAAACGCTGATGGCCACCACCGCGGGAGCCCAACCCGCGATCCTAGTCTCGATGGGGTCACCCTACGTCATCGAAGACCTTCCCGAGGTCGGTTCGTACCTTGTCGGGTGGAGATCCAATCCGATCACCGAACAGGCCGTGGCCCGAGCCCTCGCGGGCGTCACGTCGATCACCGGGCGCCTGCCGATCTCCATCCCTCCGGATTACCCTCGCGGCTGGGGCGTCCAGCGGCGGGTGCCGTGAGCCGTGGCTGGGTCTCTGTGGCGATTGTCGCGGCCGCTTGCGCTCCGGGGAACCCTCCCACTCCACCCACGCCAGTGCCGGTCCTGAAGACCACCTGGCAGCCAGAAATGCAGTTTCTCGATTCGGCGGTGGCCGCCGGCGCGGCGCCGGGAGCGGTGCTGGCCGTGACGCACAACGGCGATCGCTTCGTGTACGGCACCGGCAGGCTGGGCCAGGACGATGCGACCCGCCCCGGAGCCACTACCATCTACGACCTCGCATCGCTCACCAAGGTGGTGGGGCTCACGACGGCCGCGATGTTCGCGGTGGCCGAGGGCAAGCTGGATCTCGACGCTCCGGTTCAGCGGTACGTTCCCAGCTTTGCGGGCGGGGACAAGGAGCGCGTCACCATCCGGTTGCTGCTGGCCCATGCGAGCGGGCTGCCCGCATGGCGTCCGCTCTTTCGGGAAGTCGCGACCCGAACTGAGGCGTTCGCCCTGGCCGACAGCACCCCGTTGGATTCGGTGCCGGGGACGGCGGAGGCCTACTCCGATCTGGGCGCGATCGTCCTCACCCAGGCTCTGGAGACGGTCTATCACGAGCGGCTGGATTCGCTGCTGGACCGGCGGCTCTTCCAGCCGCTGGCCATGACGTCGACCCGCTATTTGCCTCCGACGTCGTGGCGCGACCGCATTGCGCCGACGGAGCTGGATTCGTGGAGAGGGAGGGTGCTCCGCGGCGAGGTGCACGACGAAAACGCGGCGCTGATGGACGGCGTCTCGGGACATGCGGGCCTGTTCGGCTCCGCGGAAGATCTTCTCACCTTCGCAGAATGGATGATAGATCAGGCGGACGGGCGGGCGGCCGGACGGATGGGAGATTCCGCTGGACCGTCCGACCGTCCGACCGTCCGACCGTCCGTCCTCCGGGAATTCACCCGCGGGCAGAACATCGTGCCCGGCTCCAGCCGAGCCCTGGGCTGGGATACTCCCTCGGAGGGGGGCAGCGCCGGCACCCTTCTCTCGCCCGCCAGCTTCGGCCACACCGGCTTCACCGGCACGTCGCTCTGGATCGACCCCGAGCACCACGTGGCAATCGTTTTGCTGAGCAACCGGGTGAACCCCACCCGAGACAACCCCCGCTGGGCGCCGGTCCGCGCAAAAATCGCGGATCTGGTGATGACCACACTCTTCGAGGACCGCAATGACGCTCGAATTCAGTGACTGGCTCATCGTCGGGCTGTACTTCATCGCTTCCGCGGGGATCGCCCTGATCTACACCCGCAGGGCAAGCCAGTCGCTCGACGAATATTTCGTTTCGGGCCGGGCACTGCCCTGGTGGCTTGCGGGGACTTCGATGGTGGCCACGACCTTCGCGGCGGACACTCCGCTCGTCGTTGCCGGCTTGGTGGCGAAATACGGCGTGGCCGGCAATTGGCTATGGTGGAACGGTGCGCTCTCGGGAATTCTCACCGTCTTCTTCTTTGCCCGCCTCTGGCGCCGAGCCGGGGTGCTCACCGACCTGGAGTTTGCGGAGCTCCGCTATGGCGGAAAGCCGGCCGCGGTGCTCCGGGGGTTTCGCGCGCTGTATCTCGCCTTACCGGTCAATCTCATCATCATGGGCTGGGTCACCCGGGCGATGGTGACCATTCTGCACATCTCCCTCAACATCGATCCCTGGACTGCGGCGATCCTCTTGTTCGCGGTGACCGGTGCCTACTCCATCTTCTCCGGGCTCTGGGGCGTCGTGGTGACGGACACCTTCCAGTTCGTGGTCAAGATGGGTGGTGTCATCGTCCTCGCGATCTTTGCGGTGAATTCCGTGGGCGGTCTGGACCCAATGGTGCAGAAGGTTTCCGCCCACTTCGGGTCGTACGAGGCCGCCTTCGGAGTCCTGCCGCCGGTGGACAAGGCGTGGCTGCCGCTCTCGACCCTGATTGTCTTTCTCAGCGTCCAGTGGTGGGCGGCCTGGTACCCTGGGGCGGAGCCGGGTGGCGGCGGGTACGTTGCCCAGCGGATCCTTGCCGCCAAGGACGAGCGGCACGGATTGCTGGCGACACTCTGGTTTCAGATCGCGCACTACGCGTTGCGGCCCTGGCCCTGGATACTCGTCGGCTTCGTGGCGGTGCTCCGTTACCCCGGCCTGCCGAACCCTGAGGAGGGCTACGTCCGAGTGATGGTGGACGTGCTTCCCTCTCCGATGAAGGGACTCTTGCTCGCCACCTTTGCGGCAGCCTACATGAGCACCATCGGCACCCACCTCAACTGGGGAGCCTCGTACCTGGTCAACGATGTTTACCTCAGGTTCATCAGACCGCAGGCCAGCCGGCGAGCGCAGGTGATCGCGTCCCGGCTCGCCACCGTGACCCTGATGCTCCTGTCGTTGGTCGTCATGGCCTACCTTCAGAACGTCGAGCAGGGCTGGAAGCTGTTGATCGGTCTCGGTGCCGGCACCGGTCTGGTCTTCATCCTGCGCTGGTACTGGTGGCGGGTGAACGCCTGGTCCGAGATCAGCGCGATGGCCGCTTCGTTCGTGACGTCCGTGGTCCTTCATCTGATAGGGGTGAATGCCGGGGACACGTCCAGTAAAGACTATGCGGTTGCCATGTCAATCACGGTCGGCATAACCACCGCGGTGTGGTTGACGGTGACCTTCCTGACCGCGCCCGAGCCCGATGCGGTGCTGGATCGGTTCTACCGCAAGGTCCGGCCGGGAGGCATCGGTTGGCGCCCGGTATCCCAGCGGCTCGGCTTCGGCGCCGACCGCATACCAGGGGGGGCTTTGTCCTGGGTGAACTGGGTTGCCGGGGTTACGGCCGTGTTCACCGCCCTGTTTGGAGTGGGCGCATTTCTCACCGGAACGACCCTGGACGGGGTGCTATACAGTCTGGTCTCAATCGCATCTTTCACGTTGATAATGCGTAATTTGCGGGCCGATGATCAGCTCGCAGCCAGCGTTGACAGGACCCAAGCCGCTGGCTTAGGTTTCTCTCAATCAAGCTGAGGTTCTCCGGCGGGTTTTACCCCGTAACTGGGGTTGATGGAAGGAGTTAGAATGAGCGGTCTGGAGCAGCAGGCACCTGCCACCGGGTTCTCTCTGGTCCTCACTGGCCGGGCGGTTGAAGAGGTGCAGAAGTTCATTGCCCAGGAGCAGGTGCCGGCAGAGACCGCGGGTCTTCGGGTCAGCGTCCTGCCCGGTGGCTGTTCGGGGTTCAAGTACAGCTTGAACATCGAGGAGCGGGCCCTGGAAGACGATATGGTCTCCGAAATCAACGGTGTCCGTGTATTCGTCGACGGCTTCAGCGCCCAGTATCTCACCGGCGTCACCATCGACTATGTGACCTCGATGCAAGGCTCCGGCTTCACCTTTACCAACCCCAACGCAACCGGCGGGTGCGGGTGCGGCAGCAGCTTCACCGCCTGATCATCATCTAGTCACTCTGGGGCCCACCGCCGGCAGGCGCGTGGGCCCTTTTTTGTTGCCTATCACGGGAGTACCGATCCCTGCACTCGATCGATCTCATCGTCGTTGGCATCTACTTCGTCTTCACCCTGAGCGTCGGCCTCTGGGTGGCTCGTCGCCAGCAGAGCGCCAGCGACTACTTCCTCGGGGCGCGCGACCTGCCTGCCTGGGCCATCCTCCTCTCCATCGTCGCCACCGAGACCTCCGCGCTCACCGTGATCTCCGTTCCCGGCATCGGGGCCCGGGGCGATCTCACCTTTCTCCAGCTCACCTTCGGATACCTGGTGGGGCGGATCGGAGTGGCCGTATGGTTGCTGCCGGGATACTTCCGCGGCGATCAGGAGACCGCCTACGCCCGGCTGGAATCGCGCTTCGGGGTGGGGACCCGCCGGCTGACCTCGACTGTGTTTCTGGTGACCCGATTTCTCGGCGACGCGGTGCGAGTCTTTGCCAGCGCTATTCCCCTCGCTCTCGTGGCCGGATGGAGCATTCCCACTTCGATCGTGGTGATGGGCGTCATCACGATGATCTACACCTGGTTTGGAGGCTTCAAGGCAGTAGTGTGGACCGACGTCCTCCAACTGTCGGTGTACCTCGCGGGCGGCATCGGGGCCTTGCTGGTCGCCTGGCACATCGCCGGCGGGCCCGACACGGCACTGGAGCTGGCGCGCCAGGCCGGCAAGCTCCGGGTGATCGATCCCGCAATCGACTTCACCCGCACTTACACCTTGCTCGGCGGCCTGGTGGGCGGAGCCTTGCTCTCCGCCGCCTCCCACGGCACCGACCATCTCATTGTCCAACGCCTTCTGGCCACGCGCTCATTGCGCGATGCTCGGGTAGCTCTGGTGGGGTCCGGAGTGATGGTCATCCTCCAGTTCACCCTCTTCCTCCTGGTAGGGTCTGCCATCTGGGCGGCCGGTTTGGCGCCGGAGACCGTTCCCGGAGATCAGCTGTTTCCTGCCTTCGTCGTGCATCACCTCCCTGTGGGGCTGGCCGGTCTGGTGGTGGCAGGCATCCTTGCCGCCGCCATGGGCACTCACAGCTCGGCGATCAACTCGCTCGCCTCTTCAGCTACCCACGATCTCTATGCCTCGTGGACCGGGCGGCGCGATCCGGTGCATTTGCTGCGGGTGGGACGGATCTTCTCGGCGGTGTGGGCGTCCGGGCTAATCGCCGGGGCGTTGTTCTTTCATTACGCGGCGAGCGGCAACGACACTCCCGTGGTGGTGCTCGCCCTTTCCATAGCATCGGTGACCTACGGACCGCTCCTTGGCACGTATCTGCTGGCCGGCCGCTGGCCCCGCGCGCAAGGTCGCGATGTGGTAGGAGCCGTGACCTTTACCGTCCTGGTGATGCTGATCGTGGTCTTTGCCAGGCGTCTCGCCGGCCACTCCGGGCTCGAGTGGTTGACGCCATTGGGCAAGCTCGCCTGGCCGTGGTACGTTCCGCTCGGCACCCTGCTCGCGGTCGGCAGTGGAATCGCACTCAGCTATCTTCCGCGCGCGACTGTTAAGGCGGACATCAGACGCAAATGAACAAGGAATCCGAATGCCGAGGGTTCTGATCGGCGCCGATGTAGGCGGCACCAAAACCGCCGTGGCCGTTTCTGAAGATGGGAAGATCGTGGGCCGAGCCGAGGGACCTGGCGCGGCGCTGCGGCCCGGACGGGCGCTGGCGTCCGCCAGCACTATTATTGAGGTCGTCCGCAGCGCCCTGTCGGCGGCGGGGCGTTTGACGGGGGACGTGCTCCTGGTAGGCGCCGCCGGTGCCGGCCGGCCACCCGAGCGCGAAGAGCTGCGCACGGCGCTGCGCAACGAGAACCTGGCATCCCACGTGGCCGTGACGACCGACATCGAGATCGCGCTGGCCGCCGCCTTTGCGGATGGGCCGGGGATCGTGGTGAGCGCTGGGACGGGGAGTGTGGCCGTAGGACGTGACCGGACTGGGAAGCAGCACCGGATCGGCGGCTACGGGTGGCAGATGGGAGACGAAGGGAGTGGCTATGCCATCGGGCGGGCATCGCTGGGAGCGGTCAGTCGCGCGGTCGACGGGCGCAGCCCCAATACCGCGTTGAGCGATCGACTTCTGCGGGCAACTCGGAGTGCCGACTTCGATTCGCTGGTTCGCTGGGCCGCCGGGGCCTCACCCGCCGAAGTAGCCGCGCTGGCGCCCCATGTTCTGGCGGTGGCGGCCGGCGGCGATCCACTCGCCCAAGGCATTGCCGATTACGCCGCGCGAGAGCTGTCCCAACTCGCCATCTGCCTGCTCCCCAAGATGGACCTGGCCCCTCCGGTGCGGGTGGCGATTACCGGCGGGCTCCTGGGAGCCGACCAGCCACTCCGGAAAACTCTCCTGGCTAAGCTGTCGGAGGAACCTGCGTTCGAGCCCACCGATACCCCGGTCGATTCGGTCGCCGGCGCCCTCCGGCTCGCCGCGTCCACCCCCAGCTGAATCAGCGCTCTCCTCGCGCCGCCGCTCGGCCGAGCCGGCTGTGCCGAATCCCGTAGAAGATGTAGATCACCAGTCCCAGAGCCAGCCACACGCCGAAGCGAATCCAGGTGAGCTTCGGGAGCTGAAGCATCAGGTAGAGACAGGTCACGATCGAGATAAGCGGCGTGAGCGGCACCAGTGGCGCCCGGAACGGGCGGACCCGATCCGGTTCCAGCTTCCGCAGAACAATCACCCCTGCCGAGACCAGCACGAAGGCAAACAGGGTTCCGATGTTCGTGAGATCCACCACCTCCGCGATGTTGGCGAACGCCGCGAAGGTGGCGACGAACAGCCCCGTGATGATGGTACCGATGTAGGGGGTCTTGAACCGGGGATGAACCCGTGCCAGAAACGGGGGAAGCAGCCCGTCGCGAGCCATCGACATGAAGATGCGCGGCTGACCCAGCTGAAACACCAGCAGCACGCTGCTCATGGCGATCACGGCCCCCAGCGACACGATCAAGCGCGAGATGGACAACAGCCGGGGCGAGCCATCCGCCAGCGCCAGCGCGGTGATCATGGGCTCCGGCGTGCCCAGCTTGTTCCACGGGGCCATGCCAGTCATGACCAGCGACAGGATGATGTACAAAACGGTACAGACCACCAGGCTCATAATGATACCGAAGGGCATGTCCTTGCCCGGATCCTTGGCCTCTTCCGCCGCGGTGGATGTGGCATCGAATCCGATGTAGCTGAAGAAAATGATCGCCGCTCCAGCGCTGATACCCTTCCAGCCGTTCGGGGCAAAGCCCCCGAGCGCCGGGTCGCTCCAGTAGTGCGGCTTGATCAGGGTGATGCCCACGGCGCAGAAGAAGAGGATCACGCCGATCTTGAGCAGCACCATCGCATTATTCGAGTTGGCCGATTCCCGAATGCCGATCACCAGGATCACCGTGATCAGCGCCACGATCAGGAATGCCGGCAGATTGGCGATGACGGGAAAGCCGGACAAGTGAGGAGCGGTAGCCAAGGCGGAGGCAAGGTAGCGAGTGGGCGCATCGGTGGCTCCGGCCGCGACTGCTTCGGCCGCCAGATGGGCCGAGCGGAAATCGGTGGCGAGCCAGGCAGGAAGTGAAAGCCCGAAATGTGACAGTAGTTCCCGAAAATAGCCGGCCCAGCCGATGGCTACCCCGATGTTCCCCACGGCGTACTCGATGATCAGATCCCAGCCAATAATCCAGGCGACCAACTCTCCCAGCGAGGCGTAGGCGTAGGTATACGCCGAGCCGGAGATCGGCACCATGGCGGCAAACTCGGCGTAGCAGAGGGCCGCAAAGCCGCAGGTCAGGGCGGTGAGAAGAAACGAGATGACGATGGCGGGGCCGGCACCGGGCCGGAACTGGTCTCCTACGATCGCCGTTCCCGTCGTGGCGAAGATGCCGGCTCCGATGGTGGCCCCCACGCCCAGGGCGGTGAGATGCCACTTGTTGAGCGATCGCCGGAGACCGCCGCGCTCCCGGATATCATTTTCGCAGTCTTGAATCGATTTCCGGATAAAGAGCCGGCTCATCGGTGCCTCGTACGCGGGGAATCACCTATGCCTCCGCCGCAATGACGCGGTCCCGAGGCAGATGGAGTGGAGAGAGCCAGCCCTTCAGGAGCTGCTCTTCCCGGGGAGGGTAAAGGAGATTCTGGTTGTGCCTGGAACCCGGGTGCCGTCCGGGGCACGGGCCGGGGTAAAGCGAAAGGCGCGCATGACCTCATCGAACTTCTTGGCGTATTCCCGGTCCTTGATCTCGGGCTCCACCGTGTAGCGCTCGACCTTGCCATCAACCTGGACCCAAAACGTCACGTTGAGGGACACACCCCGCAGCTCTTTGGGTGGCGTGTCAAACGGAAAAGCCATG
Organism: Gemmatimonadota bacterium; assembly: GCA_041500125.1. Classification (GTDB taxonomy): domain Bacteria; phylum Gemmatimonadota; class Gemmatimonadetes; order Gemmatimonadales; family GWC2-71-9; genus CAVVWJ01. The sequence continues at coordinate 14,746 of JBGQLP010000001.1, read as the reverse complement.
TCCCGCGGCTCGGGCGGCCGCACTTTCCCGCCCTGCCCTCCGGGGCCCGCGCCGGCCGACGTCCCGGTTCCGCTACCCTGCCCTTGCCCGTCCTGCGCAGTCGCCGGACCCGCGCCTTTTCCCGTTCCCGAATCTCCGGCCGGCGCCTCGGCTGCGGCCTGCGGAGCCGCAGCAGTAGTCACCGGCGGGGGACCGACAGCCTTGGGTTGTTCCGGCTGGGGAGCCGGCGGCACAACGAGCTTGGGATGAGGAACCGGTGGAGCGACTTTGGGTATGGGGGTCGCCGCGGGTTCCGGAAGCGAAGGCAGGGTAATATACGCGACCCGGTTGCCCCCGCCACCGGAGGCCGAGGGGCTGCCTCCGAGTCGGAGCGCATCGCCGGGAGCCAGCGTGCGACTCCAAAGCCGTTCTCCATGCGTCACCAACAAGCCCAGCACCACACCATGCAGCACTAGCGAGGCCGCGAGCCCGTTCCAGCGGCGCGGGGTCTGGGGAAGCTTCAAGTTGAGGGGTACAGGCGAGCGCGTGGGTCCCTCGTCGTGGCAGGAAGATCTGCTTTTGATGCTGCCCAAACATAACGGATGAGACGAGCTTCTCCGGGCGAAACGCACGCGGGGACCACTGGGGTCCCCGCGGTGAGACTGGAGGAGCGCACCACTCCGGTGCGCTCGTCCTATTGCTGTTTCTTGTCGGCCTCCCGGGGGGTGAACCCGATGATCTGCACTCCCGCACCCCGGGCAACGTCCATCGCCTCGATGACGTCCTGGTAGATCCGGTTAGGGCCCGCCTTGATGAAGAGTAGCTTGGCGGGACGGGCGTCATAGATCGCGTGGATTTGCGTGTCTAGCTGATCATGAGGGACCGGTTGACCGTTGATCGCATACCCGCCGTCGTCGGCCAGCTCGAGCACGATCTGGCTGGGCGGGGTCTTGTTGGTGACGGGCGTATCCGGCGGCGGCACCTGCACGTCGAGGGCCATCCGCGACAGCGGCTGGGTGATCATGAAGATGATCAGGAGCACCAGCAGAATGTCGATCATGGGAACGACGTTGGGCTCTGCCGTCAGCGCCCCGCGGGCGTCTCCGCCTCCACCGGCCATATCAGTTCTCCTTCTTCTTCTTCTCGGGGACGAACAGGCCGGTGCTCTTCGGCTCGGTGATGGCGGCCATCACCCGTACACCTGCCTTCCGGGCGGTCTCGACGGCTTCCTGCACCTTCGAGTACTTGAGCTGATTGTCAGCTTTGAAGTACAGGATCTTGTCTTCCGTTCGGGCGGCGAAGATGGCCCGAAGCTGGTCCTCCAAGGCTCCCTCCGCAATGGGACGCTGATTGAGGAAGTAGCGGCCCGCCTGATCGATGCCAAGCACCACCTCGTTTTCGCCTTCCGGACGGGGATCCAGGTTCTTCCCTTTGGGAAGAGTGGCCTTGAATCCCGCCGCAATGAGTGGCGTGACGATCATGAAGATGATCAACAGCACCAGCATGATGTCGATCATCGGTACCACATTCGGCTGGGACTTGACCGAGGTCTGCCCTGCCCCGCCTGTCGCCATTGCCATCGCGCTTACCTCCTACCAGCCGGGCTGACCGCTGCAGCGCGCTCAACCATGGACGTGCCCAGAGCCGGTGACTGCCTTCTGGGTCTGGAACTCCTTGGTAAAGATCGAGCGTCCGAACTCGCTGCCGACGCTCTTGATCAGGTAGTCGATCAACTCCTTCGAGGTGTAGGTCATCTCGACCGTGAGATTCTCGATCTTGGTGGTGAAGTAGTTGTACCCCCACACCGCCGGAATCGCGACCATGAGGCCGAAAGCCGTGGTGATCAGGGCTTCGGCGATACCGGCCGAGATGCCAGCGAGACCGCCGGACGCGCCCTGCGCGGCCATGCCGGTGAACGCATTGATGATGCCCATCGTGGTGCCGAGGAGGCCGACGAACGGCGCGGTGGAACCCACCGTCGCCAGAATGCCGATGCCCCGCTTGAAGTCGGCCAGGCTGATCAGCATCTGCCGCTCGACCGCGCGCTCGGCCGAGTTGATGTCAGCGGCTGTGATGGTAGCGCGGTCGCGGAGCAGGGGCTTCACCTCGGTGAGCGCCTCGCCCACCACGTGGGCGACGTGACTCTTCTTGCTCTTCTCCGCCAGCGCGATGGCTGCTTCCAGGTTCTCCTCCTGAATGGCCCGAGAGAACTGGGGGGCGAACTTGCGGGTCTCGCGCTGGGCCCGTTGAAACTGAATGAACTTCTGGATCATGATGGTGAGCGACCAGATGGACATGAGGAACAAGACGACCACAACGCCCTTGGCGAAATACCCCATCTGACCCCAAAGCTGAAGAAGATCTACGCTCATGAGTAATGCCTCCCGGAGGGAACGGAGCTATTGCTGCTTGAAGGAGACGGCTTGCTGGACCAGCTGGCGGACCGGCCTGCCCTTGAACCGGGCGGGCTTGAACACACTCTTCAGGATGGCCTCGTGCGCCGGCTCGGCGAACGCCGGGTGCGTGGTCTTCATGACCTTAAACGACGATGGTTCGACGTGGCCGGTTGTGTCCACGATAAACTGCATCTCGACCCGACCGGTGATGCCGGCGCTGGCCAGCACGGGCGGATAGCGCGGCTGCGGCTGTGAGATCACCTGGACCGGATCGTCCAGTTGCGCTTCCAGGAACACCTCGCCGGTAACCGGACCGGTGCCACCCACCACCCCGGTCCCGATGCCGCCCTCGACCCCCTTGCCCGTAAAGTCCCGGGGGTCGAACGGCTTCTGGTTCAGATCGACCGGCGGAATGTCCTTGGGGATGTCGGTGGGCGCGACGACCGTCTGGAACCCCTTGGGAGGGGGGTTGGCGGCCACGATGACGTCGGGGGGGGGCTGGTCCGGCGGCGGCTTCGGCGGCTCGGGTGGCTTGAGAAAGACCATCGTGGTGTCCACCGGCCGGTTCTTGATCGTCTCGGCCACGCCCCGAGTCGCCTGGACCGCGGCGACGATGATGAGGCCGTGGAGAAGCAGAGACAGAACCGTCTGCCCTAGGGTGCGCTGGTGTTTGTGCTTGGATTCGATCAGGTTCTCGAACACGCAACTACCTCCAGGGGGAGGGTGATCGTGCCCGGAAAGTAAGGCCGGCTGAAAACACCTACTTTGCCCGCAGATGTCATTTCGATTACAACCGCATTAGCGGTCTGAACTCTGGTGCCCCGCAACACACAAGCCTACACATGCGCAGGGGACTTACCTGTGATCTGACTCACAGGATAAGCCCTATGTTACCCGCGGATTGGGTTTCGGCAAGCGGAGCGCCGGGTCGGGTTACCGAGTCACAAATCGAATCGTTTGACGCACCCGTACCGCGACGGGCCGCCCCGCTCGGCGCGCCGAGCTGAAATGCGCGTTGCGCAACGCCTCTCCCGCGGCCTCGGAGAAGGCCGGGTGGCTGCTGAAAACAAGACGGTGAATCGAGGGTGAGACTGTCTATCCGGCTGGAGCCTGCCGCTTGGGAAGCCGGACTGTAAAAATCGACCCTCTCCCGGGACGGCTCTGCACCGTGATGGATCCTCCGTGCGCCTCGGCGATCCATTGGGTAATGGCCAGCCCTAGCCCAGTACCCGGCCGGGCACCGGTGCGGGAACGAGCTGGATCCGCTCGCCAGAATCGCTCGAAGATGTGTGGCAGATCGCCGGCGGCGATTCCGATGCCGGTGTCGCGGACGGCGAAGCTGATCCACTCCTCATCCTCTTCCAGGCTGAGCGCGATCGTCCCTCCCTGCGGGGTATACTTGATGGCGTTGGTAACCATGTTGAGGAGCATTTCGCGGATTCGGTGGGTATCGACCGCGAGTCGTACCGGGGTCTCGGGCATGGTGTGCACCGATGCAACTCCGGCATCCTCCCCCAGCATTCCGGCCGTCTCCGCAACGTCGGCCACCACGTCGCGCAGATCGCTCTCCTGCACCGCCAGCGGCGCCCGTCCCGCATCGGCTCGTGCCAGCGTGAGCAGGTTCTCGACCATCTCCGTCATCTGATTGATCTGAGCCAGGGTCTCATCCAGCGACTGGAGGATCTCGCCAGGCACGCCCGGATGGACCAGCGCCCGCTCCACCCCCGCGCGCAGGACCATGAGTGGAGTCTTCAGCTCGTGACTGGCATCGGCGGTGAACCGATGAAGACCGGCAAAGCTCTGTTCCAGCCGCGCCAGCATGCCGTTGACCGTGAGCGCCAGCCGGGCCATCTCGTCACCGGAGAGCGGCACCGCGACGCGGCGATGCAGGCTGGTGCCGTCGGAGATCGCGTCCACCTCGTCCATGATTCCCTGCACCGGGCGCAGGCTCGTGCCCGCGAGCCAGTACCCCACCAGACTCGCGCCGAGGAGGATCACCGGCGCAATGAGGAGCATTGACCGCAGCAGATCGGAGGGGCCGAAGGACGCCTGTTTGATGGGAGTCGCCACCAACAGCCCGCCGATGCCGGGGCCGGCGTCTCTGACTGGGACCGCCAGATAGCGAACAGTGCCCGCCCCAGATCCCAGAGCCAGCACCCCCGACTCCCGAGTGAGCGCGAGGGTATCGAGCGGGGCGGTCAGTCGCTCCAGTGCGGGCGCGTTGAGCGCGCGGGTCACGTCGGAAAGGCCGAGCACCTGTCCCGCGGTGTCGGCCACAACCAGGTAGTCGCGGACCGCGTCGAGATAGGCGCTGATGCCGGGATCGAGCGCGGGATTCAGGTTGGCCGTGGTCACGATCCGGCCGAGGACTCTGTACGACTGGGTAAGCCACCGATGAGCGAGATCGGCTTCCAGGCTGAGCCGTTGGTCCAGCTCCCGGATACTCGCCTGGCGGCGCTCGATGTACAGGGCGGTCCCGAAGGCCAGTACCGTCACCGCGAGGGCCACCGTGTACCACAGGGTGAGCCGACGGCGGATGGTGGTCATCTACGCCTTCACGACGTACCCGACGCCTCGCACCGTATGCACCAGCTTCTGCGGGTGAGCGGAGTCTACCTTCTTGCGTAGCCGATTGATGACCACGTCTACGATGTTGGTCCCGGGGTCGAAGTGGTAATCCCAGGCGTATTCGGTAATCAGGGTGCGCGACATGACCCGGCCGGTGTGGCGCATGAGGTACTCGAGAACGGTGTACTCCTTGGGAGTGAGCTCGATGCGCTCGCCAGAACGCTTGACCTCTCGGAATTCGGTGTCGAGCTCCAGGTCTCCTACCCGCAGCACCGGTGAGCGAATCTCCTTGGGGCGGCGGCCGAGCGCCTCCACCCGGGCTAACAATTCCTCGAAGGCAAACGGCTTGGTCACGTAGTCATCGGCTCCGGAACGGAGCGCCTGCACTTTGAAGTCCACCGCGTCCTGAGCCGTGAGCACGAGCACCGGGGTGGTGTTTCCCCGGTCTCGCAGGGTCCGGAGAACTTCGAGGCCGTTCATCTCGGGAAGTCGGAGGTCCAGGACGATCAGATCGTATCGTCCACCCGAGGCCAGCCGAAGGCCCTCCATGCCGTCATCCACCAGGTCGGCGTGGTACCGTTGTTCCTCCAGCCCCCGCTTTACATACTGCCCGACGGTCCGGTCGTCCTCCACCACGAGGATCTTCATGCAAGCACCGGAAGGAACACGCGGAAGATGGAGCCTCGTCCCGGCTGGCTGTCCACCTCGATCCGGCCGCGATGGTCCTCGACGATGCCATAGCAGATCGACAGACCGAGACCGGTGCCGCGACCCGGCGGTTTGGTGGTATAGAAGGGGTCGAAGATCTTGGACTGTTCCGAGCGAGGAATTCCGACGCCGTTGTCCTCGATCTCCACGAAGACTTCGTCGGTAAGATTGGGGTTCCTGCCGGTTCGCACCGTAAGCTTCCCTCGCCGGTCGTCCATGGCATCGACCGCGTTCAACATCAACGCCATCAAGACCTGCGTCAGCTGCTCGGCGTTGCCGCTGGTGGCCGGTAAGGACATGTCGAGCTCGCGGGCCAGGCTGAGGCGTTTGAATCGCTGATGATGCTTCAGCAGAAACAGGGTCTCATCCACCAGGGCGTTGAGAACTACACGGCCTTTGGCCTTGCCCTTGGGCCGGCTGAAGTCCAGCAGTCCATCCACGATGCGGGTGCAACGGTCCACTTCCTTGTCGATGATCTCCAGGTACTCCTCCACTGCCGCTTTCTCCTTGCCGGTCAGCTGACCGAGCCTTCCGTCGATGGCGGCAACGCAGGCGCTGATGGTCGCGAGCGGGTTGTTGATCTCGTGCATGACCCCGGCCGCCAGCTGCCCGATCGCGGCCAGCTTTTCACTCTGCATGATCTGCCCCTGGATCCGGCGCGACTCGGTCACGTCCTCACCGATGGTGATGACATGACTGATCTCATCGCCTTCCAGCCGCATGGGAATCTTGCTCAGCCGGAAGGAGCGCACTTCACCGCCCAGAGCGACGTCGAGCTCCTCCTGAAGGATCTCGCCGGTCTGCAGGACCCGGTCGAAGTCCGCCCGCAGCTCTTCGGCAGGCTGGCGGGTCAGGACCTCGAACACCTGGCGACCCACCACCTCCTCGCGCCGGAGACCGGGGGCGCCGATTTCGCGCTGCCGGTTCCAGATCTGGATCCGGTAGTCCCGGTCCACGACGTAGAGTCCTATCGGCAGGCTGTCGATGATGAGGCTGATGAAGCGGCGCTGCTCGTCGATCTCCCGAGATTGGGACGCGACTTCAACGGCGAGGTCGGCGGAGAGCTCGACCGATGCGAGGAAGGGCGCCAGCAGGTCGGCCGCGACCGCCAGCACCTCGCGCTCAGCCGGTCCCGGCTGCACGCGGGCTTCGAGCAACCCCACCAGGGCTTCATCGTGCTTGAGGGAGAGCCGGGCACCGGCCCCGTCGGCCGGGATTTTTTCCAGCGAGTCGGCCAGCAGTGGAGTACTGCCCGGCGGCGCCTCCGCGCCCCGAAAACGACCGGTCTGGGTGTCACGAAACCAGATGACGACTCGCTCGGCGGACAATCCCTGCCGCAGGGCCTGGGCGACTGCCCCGAGCGTCTCATCCGCCTCCTGCCCCCCGTTCAGCAGCTTGGCCACCGACCCGACCAGGGCAAGCACCGACGACGAGGTCAGCGCACGCTCCCTCTCGGCGTTGCCGCTACTGCCACGCTCAGGATGCGCCAATCGCCGTCGATCCGCCGGAGTACCACATGCTCAATCCAGTCACGCTCGATCGCGGTGGGTCCCGATGGTGTCCGCCGCCGAGTGACGACCCAGGCAGCGGCCAGGTCACCATCCTGGCGCAGATCAGTGCGGAGCACCCGCACATCGAAGTTCTGTGGCTCCACTCCCCGGAGCCAGCGATCGAGAACTCGGAGCGCCGCATCGATCGAGACCGCCTGGTGATAGTCCGACGGCGCCCCCGGTCCGATCGGCCCGGAGTAAGTCCCGTCTTGCCAGAAGAGAGATCGCACCCCGGTCCAGTCCCGCTGGGAAAGAGCTCGGGCGTAGCGGCTGAGCAGATGCTGGATCGTGTCCTCGTCGCGGCGGGTGCCCGCCGGGGTGCGGTCTTCGATCTGACATCCCGTCACCGCCAGGAAACTGATTGCCAGGGCCGCGAGCCGCAGGCCGCTCATGCGGATTGGCGGTGCGCCTCCAGCTGCGCCAGGAGCTCTTCGTTCTCCCGCCGCGTGCTCGGCGTGTCCTCCGAGAAAGCCCAGCGGACGATGCCGCTGGGGTCAATGAGCACATAGGCCCGGTTGGAGAAAAACTTGTCTTCGATCAGGGTGCCGTAACGCCGGCTCACATCCCGCTTGAAGTCGCTCAACAAGTCGACTGATATCCGTTCCTTGGCCTTGAACTCCCGCAGGGTGGGAATGGAGTCCACGCTGATGGGCAGGACCACGGTGTTGGCATCGCGGAAGCGACTGTAGTCCTCGGTGAACGAGCACATCTCCTGGGTGCAGGTTTTGGTGAACGCCAGGGGAAAAAAGGCGAGCAGCACGTTCTTTCCCCGGAGCTTCGACAGCGTCACGTCGACTCCGGCGGTGGACGGAAGGGTGAAGTCTGGTGCGGGAGTCCCGATGGTGGGAAGCGAGCCCATGATTGGACCACTCACCGCATGGCCTTCTCGAGACCTTTGGCCTTCTCAAAGCGCTTGGCAATCACGCTCCAGTTGACCACGTTCCACCACGCACTGACGTAGTCGGGCCGGCGGTTCTGATACTTGAGATAATAGGCGTGCTCCCACACGTCGCAGCCGAGCACCGGGGTCTTGCCCTCCATGACGGGGGTGTCCTGGTTGGGCGTGCTCTCAATGGTGAGCTTCCCGCCGCGGTCGGCGGTGAGCCAACCCCAGCCGCTGCCGAACCGCTCGATGCAGGCCTTGGCGAACTGCTCCTTGAACGTCGCCAGACTGCCGAACGCCTTGTTGAGGGCCTCCGCCAGCGCACCACCCGGCTCCTTGGCGCCTCCGGGTGCCATCATCTCCCAGAAGATGGTGTGGTTGGCATGCCCGCCACCATTATTGCGGACCTTGGTCCTGACGGCCTCGGGGACCTTATTGAGATTGGCGAGCAGCTCTTCGATTGACAGCTTTTGCAGATCGGGATAGGGCTCGAGCGCCGCGTTGACGTTGTTCACATAGGCGGCGTGGTGCTTGTCATGGTGAAGCCGCATCGTCTGCTCGTCGATATGCGGCTCCAACGCCTTATAATCGTAGGGTAGAGGGGGAAGGGTGAACGCCATAACCGACTCCTTCGCGCTGAAGACATCTCCATTGCAAACCGTTGCTGGCCAAGTTGGCGAAATATCATTCCGTGCGAGAGAGGGGTCAACGACGATGCCCGCACCCGGCTCCGCCCTGACGCCGGTAACCCCTGTGTTTCTGGTGGATCTCTTCCCCGAGCTTCATGCCGAGCTCATGAGTCTGCTCCGGGCCATGCGGCCGGACGATTGGGGTAAGCCGACCGCCTGCGCGCTCTGGTCGGTCAAGGACATTGTAGCTCACCTGCTCGACGGTGCCTTGCGGCGCCTCTCGTACGGGCGAGATCGGATGGAGCCGGCACCCGACCGACCGATCACGAGCTACGCCGAGCTGGTTGCTTACCTCAATCGGCTTAACGCCGACTGGGTTCTGGCGGCCCGGCGCCTGAGTCCCCGAGTGCTGATGGATATGCTGAATCTCACCGGACCCGAGCTCTCCGACCATTTCCGGGCGCTCGACCCCCATGCCCCGGCGCGGTTCGGGGTGGCCTGGGCCGGCGAGGAGGCCTCGCCCAACTGGTTCGACATCGGCCGGGAGTACACCGAGCGATGGCTGCACCAGCAGCAGATCCGGGAAGCGATCGGAGCGACCCCGCTCACCGCCAAGAAATGGCTTCATCCCACCCTGGACATCTTCATCCGGGCCCTGCCCTTCACCTATCGCGAGGTCGAGTCCGAGGTGGGCCGGAGTATCCGGATAGAGATCGGAGGAGAGGCGGGCGGGGTCTGGACCTTGAAACGGACCGGGGATGGCTGGCGCCTGTTCGCCGGATCGGACGGTTCCGCGGGCACGAGGGTGAGCCTCTCCCCGGACACCGCCTGGAAGCTGTTCTCCAAGGGACTGTCACCCGAGCAGGCGCAACGGAACATCCGCATGGATGGCGACCTGCGCCTGGGCCAGCCGCTGCTCGGCGCCTTGGCGATCATGGCTTGATTGTGGATCATAATTTGCACGCCGGAGGGTCCCGAGCGAAGCGGCTTCACGCCGGGCGTGCTGTCTCTCACTCTGAAAAATCGAATCTTCTGATAGAGGAAACGCCGGACTGCCGAGGTCGGGCCGTCGGGTGAAACGCAACCGTCGCGGACATCTGCAAGGCCCCCGAGGACGTGACGGCTCCAGGCACCCCAGCAGAAGGGATCCCGCACAGTGACCGCAGCAATCGATATCAACCCGGCGGTAGCCTCGGCCAAGGCGTTCCTGAGCGATGCCCGGGCTCGGAATGGACGGCTGGTGAAGCGGAAGTCCTGGCGGCCGGCCAGCGAGCTGGCGGTGGACCTCGGAACCGCCAACACGCTGGTGTTCGTGAAGGGCGAGGGGGTGGTGCTGAACGAGCCGTCGGTGGCGGCCATCGATCAGGCCACCGGCAATGTCCTCGGCATCGGACTCGAGGCCAAGCGGATGCTGGGCCGCACGCCGGAAGGAGTCTTGGCCGTCCGACCGATGAAAGACGGCGTCATAGCCGACTTTCACATCGCCGAGAAGATGCTGCGTCACTTCCTCCGGCTGGTCATCGATCGGGCTATCTTCCGGGTCAAGCCGACGGTCATCGTCTGCGTCCCCTCTGGCATCACCGAGGTGGAGCGACGCGCCGTGCGCGACTCGGCCCAGTCGGCCGGGGTCAAGAAGCTCTACATGGTGGCCGAGCCGATGGCGGCAGCCATCGGTGTCGGACTGCCGGTCGAGACTCCCGTGGGCAGCATGGTCATCGACATCGGCGGAGGGACCACCAACATCGCGGTCATCGCACTTTCCGGCATCGTGTGTGACGCCTCGATCCGCACCGGTGGAGACGAGCTGGACCAGGCCATCGTTCAGTTCATGCGGAAGACCTACAGCCTCTTGATCGGAGAGCCCACCGCCGAGCGCATCAAGATCGACCTGGGATCGGCCGTTCCGCTGGAACGCGAAGGCGAGATGGACGTGAAAGGCCGGGACCTGGTCTCCGGCCTTCCCAAGACCATCCGGATCGACTCCCGCGGGGTCCGCGAGGCCATCCAGGAGCCGATCTCCCGCATCATCAATGCGGTCCGCCGGGCGCTGGAGATGACCCCACCGGAGCTCGCCAGCGACGTGCTCGAGCACGGCATCATGCTTACCGGCGGCAGCTCGCTCATTCGCGGGCTCGACCAGCGGTTGATGGACGAGACCGGTCTGCCGGTTCGGATGGACGAAGATCCGTTGACCTCGGTCGTGCGCGGCACCGGCCGGATTCTGGACGACTACACCCGTTACGGTAACGTGCTGACCACTTGAGCTTTTCCTGGGCGCGAAAGCGTCTGGGGAATACCCGTTCCACGCACCGACATTCCCGCCTACGGGCGAGGGTGCCGGTGTTTGGTTTCTTGGGCACAATTTCCGCTGTGAGACGCTCCTTGTAACCCAGACGCGAGGCAGAGCGCCTTAGGGGCTCACTCGCGGGACGGAAATGCAGCGGACGGACAAAGTGGCCAGGACAACCGGGCGTGGCCCGGACTCAATAGATAGATGGCACGTCGCGAACAGATGGCAGGTGACGGCGATCGTAGCAGGTGGGCTGGCAGTGGCGTGTGGGCAGCACACACCGACGGGTCCTTCCTCAGAGTCGGTGGCAAGCGTGGAGATCATCCCCTCCGGCCCTCTCACCGTTCCCCCGTCAGACACGCTCCCCCTCCAAGCGGAAGCCCTCGACGCAGCTGGCGCAGTTGTATCCGGTATGTCAGCTACCTGGGGCACCAGCAATCCAGCAGTAGCTCAGGTCAGCAGCACAGGAGTGATGTGGACTGGCTCGACCGGGACCGCCACGATCTGGTCCTTCATGGGAGGAAAGGGCGACTCGATCGCGGTCTCGGTCATGGCGGACGCGCCCAGGGCCGATGCCGTGCTCGTGGGGGCAGGCGACATCGCGGGATGCTACGATACCGGGAAGCCCTTCCGCACTTCGCTGGCGACCGCCACGCTGCTCGATGCGATCCCGGGCACGGTTTTCACCCTGGGGGATAACGCCTATCCCAACGGCGCAGCCCCCGAATACGCCAACTGCTACGGACCCACCTGGGGAAGGCAGAAGGTGCGCACCCGCCCTGCCCCGGGCAACCACGAGTACAACATTTCGGCCAACCCCTATTTCGATTACTTCAATGGTGTCGGGAAAGACTCGGGTGTGGCCGGAAAGCGGGGACAAGGGTACTACAGCTATGATACTGGTGGGTGGCACATCGTGGTGCTGAACAGCGAGCTGTCCAAGGTCAGCGTTTCGGGCGAGGTGTCCTGGCTCAAGGCCGATCTCGCGGCCCACCCCACGGCGTGCAGTTTAGCCTACTGGCACCGGCCCTTCTTCAGCTCGGGCCCGCACGCCCCGGATGTAGCCCTCACTCCCCTGATCCAAACCCTTTTCGCCGGTGGAGTGGACGTGGTGCTAAGCGGTCACAACCACCAATACGAGCGTTTCGCCCCCCAGGATCCGAACCGTCATCCTGATCCCAACGGCATCAGGGCCTTTGTCGCCGGCACCGGCGGAGCCGGTGAGTACGGTTTCGGACCGCCGCAGCCGAACAGCGAGGTGCGCGGGAACGGACCCGGAGTCCTCAAGTTCACCCTGCTGCCAACCAGCTATAAGTGGCAGTTCATTCCCGTCCCCGGGGTGAGTTTTGCTGACTCGGGTAGCGGGCTGTGTCACTAAGATGCACAAGTGCTCCTTGCCTTAAACCAACTCGAGCAGCTGGGACCCAACACCTCATCTGGGCCCGCAGCATCCACCGACCCCAGGAGTTCAGAGTCTGGGTGCGGCCACGCCCCGCTGGCTATGGGCTGTACGAACTGGTAAACGAGCGATACCGAAGAATCCGGGTGGGATGAGGAAAGTGCGGATCATCAAGCTTGAAGGGAGACCGGCCCTTACCCCACGAGGAGGCAAGGGCCGCCTCAAGCCCTACTGCTTCAACACAGCGAAATTCACCTGCGTATTACTGTAGTTCGAGTACACGATCTTGATGGTCCAGGCGCCAGCAATCCCCGCCGGGGCTGTCACAGGCTGACCGCTGGACAAGAGGTCACCGGAGTAAACCTGGGTGCCGGCCGCGTCCCTCACAGTGAGGGTGGCCGTGCCGGTTGCCCCGGCATCGGAGGCATGGGTGATCTTCGCGGTCGTGCCGGTATTCTGCCAGGTGTAGGTGTACGCCGCGGTGGCATTCTGGATGGCGCTCACCTGATAGGAGAAGGCGTCGGTGAGATTCGTGATCTGGGGCTGAATTCCGGGGGCTGTCGGACCGTCGCCGCATGCGGCCACCAAGGCCAGCGCGGCGAGGGCAGCACCCCGAAGGGATAGGAGAGCAGTGGCGCGCATGAGAACCCCCGGAAAAGAGTGAAAGAACCCGAAAAATTGATCGCGGTCTTCCACAAGCCGAAGCAAGAGACGGGCCGGGACCCCCCTACGATAAAGAACATCGTACACAATGACTTAGGTGTGACGAGCCGGCTGCGCGGTCGGTGTGAAAAAAGAGAGGTGAGTGTAATGGTGTAACGATGTATTCCACCTGTAACGCTTTGTTCCAAGAAAGTAGAAAGGCACACAGAGGAGAGAACAGGCCCCTTATGCCGGCCCAATTCGTCTTGCATGCAGCGCGTGCTAGGGATAAGTGCAGGTCGGTGGGTGTCCACTTAAAGCGAGTGGAGCGGACCGGGATCGAACCGGCGACCCCCTGGTTGCAAACCAGGTGCTCTCCCAGCTGAGCTACCGCCCCAAAGTGTTAAGCGGTTAAAAACTAATGGTCCATGCCCGGGCCACAAAGACTCGCGAGTCGCGACCATCCCTCAGTGACAGGCCGCCGTGCCGGTGTCGGTGAAGGTGGAACCCTGCACCGGCAGGAACTCCCAGGAATATCCGGTCGCTCCCAAGGTCAGTTTCAAGACCCCGAATCCCTGGTAGCGGACCTCACTGTTGGGTTTCGGCGGGGTGATGAAGTCGTACAGACTGTGGGAGCCACCAGTCCCCACGACGAATTGGCGAATTCCCTCTGGGCTCGCGGTCCCATCGGGCAGCTGCGGCGCGAACCGCTCGTACTGATGGTTGTGCCCACTGAGGACGATCTCGGCGCCCGCGGCTTCAAGCGCATCCCAGAATGGTCGCATGCTCGACTCGGGAGCATGCACCGCCCCGGAGGTAAAGAACGGCTTATGCCAGTAGGCGAGAACGCAGGTTGCAGGATGAGCCGCGAGATCAGCCTTGAGCCAGGTAACCTGCTCGTTCACACTGCTCTCGCTGTTCAGAGCGATGATGTGCCAGGAGCCCAGGTCATAACTGTAGTAGCCCAGTCCGGCAGTCCCCGCCGCGGCTCCGAAATACGCGAAATACGGCGCGGCGCCGGCCTGGTGATACTCATGATTGCCCGGCACCGGGTGGGTCCGATCCTTGAACCCGCCCCAGGTCGCCTGATAGCAGGCATAGTCCGCCGCCGCTCCATCGGGGTACGCATTGTCGCCCAGCGTGAACACCTGGGCGCTGGGCAGCGCTTGGACGAGCTCCGCGGTGGCCCCGTCCTGATTGGCCGCGTTACAACCGGAGATATCACCCGCGCCCACGAATACCACGGCCTCCTCGCCGAGGGTCACCGCCTTCGAGCTCGAGCCGGTCGCCCCGGCATCGTCCGCGACGGTAAGCCGCACGGTGAAGCTTCCCGCCTGCGCGTAAGTGTGCGCCGGATTGACGTCCGTGGAGCCGGAGCCGTCACCAAAGTCCCAGGCGCGACTCATAATGGGGCGAGTATCGGTGCTCTGATCGGCGAAGGTGCAGCTCAGTCCGGTGCAGGTCGGAGTGAACTCGACGACCGGGCCGGCAGCAGGACCGATGTCCGCGCTGCCGCCGCAGGAGCCCAGGGCAAGCACCAGACCGGCGTAGAGCCCAATTCCAGAAAGTCGCGCCGTCAAAGTGCCCATGAGAGATCCCCTCAGCCTGCCGCCCAGTCCCGCGGCTCGAGCATGTCGATCAGCCGAGCCTCGAAGGAATCGGGTGGGTATGCCGGGGCCGGCTCCCACGCCGCCAGCGGGGG